>NZ_AUMT01000012.1 GCF_000430825.1 Chryseobacterium daeguense DSM 19388
AGTATGCGTGCACAGAATTTACGTCAATAGTCGGGAAAAATATTACCCGAAGTATGAGTGGAAAGGGAAATTGCTATGATAATGCTGTAGCGGAGAGTTTTTTCAAAACTCTGAAAACCGAACTTGTCTATCAAAATAAATATGAAACTAGAGACCACGCCAAAAACTCTGTGTTTGAATATATAGAAACATTTTACAACACCCAGAGAAGGCATTCAGCTTTAGGAAATTTAACCATAAGAGAGTATCAAAATTTAATGTCTAATCAATCTAAAAATGTAGCATAAAGAGTATATAAATTTTGTCTCAAAAATAGTTGCAAGTTCACCCTTCAACAATATTATATAGTAATCCTGCAATAACTAATCCTAAAAATTTTAGATAAAAAATTCTGTCTCTACGTTTCCAAACTAAAATTAATTGAACAGAAACAATAATTATTAATAGTACAAAAATTACAATATGAATAAATGTACTGATACAAATTTCCGTATTAAACATATTTCAAAAAATAAAGAGGATAGTCTAATTCGAAAGTCTCATGGAAAATTGTAAAACCATTTTGCTTATAAAAATTCCTATTTTCCAGAGTAGTTGTTTCCACATATATGAGTTCATGCTCATAATGGTTCATAGACTCTTTTAATAATTTTGATCCAATTCCATTTCCTTGTTGATTCGGAACTACAGCCATTAACCATAGGTGAATAAATTTTTCTTTTGGATGGAATTTTTTTAAGAGTTTTTCTCGTTTTAAAATTTTAAAAGTATTTTCAATACCTACACATTTAAATAATAACTTTAATTCCAGCCAAATTTTTTGAAAACTGAAATTAAATTTGTCTAAGTATAAAATACATCCTTTTTGATCGTCACTTAAAAATACGCTTCCATTCAGTATTGACAAATCAAATTGAAATTCCATTAAGGCCTTTAGCCTTTCATATCTGTTTCCTGAACTTTTAACGACAAAATTTATAGAATTGGGGATAAGAACATCAATAAAAGCCTGACATAAAATATCAACTGCCTTTTCCTTGTCTTCAAAGGTTGCTTTTTTCATTCATTGTTGTTTTTCTCAAAAGTATGAAATAACATAAAAATTACAAAGCAGGATATTTTGAAAATCAATATTTTAAATATTTAGTTTTAATTAATTAGCATAGATATTATATTTTTCTTTTAAAATTAATTTTTGATTTAATTTTTATATTAAGAATAAAAAATACAATCACATAGCAGCCTTTTTCACTTTCTTCTCTTCCAAAAGCGTCTTACAATCCTTTGCTTTTTCAGGATCATACACATGATATTTCGTTTCCCATTCTTCCAATTGGTATAAAATCGGCAACAGCGCCAACCCTTTTTCCGTTAATGAATATTCTACTCTTGGAGGGATTTCCTTAAACTCTTCACGGATCACCAATCCATCAGACTCCATTTCGCGCAATTGGTCGGTTAAAACCTTTCTGGAGATCACATTTATTCTTACAGCAAGCTCTCCGAAACGCAATTTTCGGTCTTTAATTACCAATACAATAATAGGCTTCCATTTGCTTCCTAAGGCTGACATCGCTTTACCAAGAGGACAGCTGTATTCCATTAATTCGCTTTTTTTCATGACACTTATTTAAAACTAATTAAAATTAAACAACAAAAGTAAAAACCTGAGATTTTTAAAACTTATGTCTTATTTGCGATTTATAAATGAACTTAAAAACTTACATGTAATAATCTTTTGTGGTTAAAAAATACTATTCATTGCAAAAATTCATCGTTACTTTTATGTTACTAATGTAAGTTACCGCGAAGTTACCACTTTTTTTCATAAAAGATACAAATATGAACTATTATTAGTTACTTTGTGTAACAATTATAAAAATACATTTAAAAATGAGCACAGAATCATTATTTAAAACGTTTCAATACAAGAATTTACATCTAAAAAATAGAATCGTAATGGCTCCTATGACGAGAGTTCAGTCGGACAATGGTGTCCCGACTCAGGCTATTGCAGATTATTATGCCAGAAGAGCAGAATCTGAAGTAGGGTTAATCATCTCCGAAGGAACCGTTATCAACAGGCCGGCTTCAAAAAACATGCAGAATATTCCTGATTTTTACGGAACAGAAGCACTGAATGGCTGGAAAAACGTCATTGATGCCGTTCATGAAAAAAGAGGAAAAATGGGACCGCAGATCTGGCACGTAGGGGATACAAGAAGCTCCGCAGATTATCCTCTGATTGATACGGAAAAAGCTTCCACGATGACTTTAGAAGATATTCAGGATACCATTGCGCAGTTTGCTGCATCAGCAAAATCAGCGAAAGACCTGGGTTTTGATGTCGCTGAAATTCATGGAGCGCACGGATACCTGATCGACCAGTTTTTCTGGGAAGTTACCAATACCAGAACAGATGAATATGGCGGTAAAAATATTAAAGAAAGAAGCCGTTTTGCAGTGGATGTTGTAAAGGCCATCAGAGCTGCAGTAGGTGAGGATTTCACTATTATTCTGCGTCTTTCCCAGTGGAAACAGCAGGATTATAAAACAAAATTAGCCAATACACCGGCAGAAATGGAAGACTGGTTATTACCGCTTAAAGAAGCAGGTGTTGATATTTTCCATTGTTCGCAGCGCCGTTTCTGGGAACCTGAATTTGAAGGGTCTGATTTGAATTTTGCAGGATGGGCAAAAAAAATCACGGGTCAGCCAACAATTACAGTGGGTTCAGTAGGCCTGGAAGGTGATGTCATGGGTACTTTTGCCGGGCAGGGAACTGAAAAAACAGACTTAAATGAAGTTACAAGAAGACTCGAAAGAGGAGATTTTGATCTTGTTGCAGTTGGTCGTGCATTGCTTCAGGATCCGCTTTGGGCGAAAAAGATAAAAGAAGGAAATACAGAAGAGATTTTAGACTTTTCAGCGGAAAGCTTAGCGACTTTATACTAAGAATTAATTGTTAATGGTGAATTTGTTTCGCTGTCAATTGGATTTTACAACTTTTCTGAATTGACTATTACTATTCACTTGCGAAACAAAATTCACTGTTGACATTTTATACATATCTTGATTTACCTATTTAAATTTTTAAACGAAACCGGCTTTCAGAATTTCTGAAAGCCGGTTTTAATTTGGTTAATGGTAAAAAAATTATGCGGTTAAAACAAAAAATAAAACCGTTTCCAAAATTGAAAACGGTCTTTTTAACAGATTTAAATATCTAATGCCATTAAAAGGCAAAAAGTGATCTTTTTATAAGCCAATGTTTTTTGTTGGCTTCAATTGTTTTTTGATGCTTTTCGGCAGGGCATCTTTATGAACCAGAATCGCAGTTGATTTGTACTCGATGTAAGGTTTTGTTGCATATAGGTAACCTTCGAAATCATTGGTTACACCCCATGAGTTTTTCACCATATAATATTCTTTTCCGGTCTGGTCTTTTGCGAGGCCTACGATATGCATACCGTGATCATCCGTTGTAGAAAGGTTGTTAAGTGCTTTCTGGCGCATATCTTCAGTAATGGTTTTGTCTTTTTTAGGCTCGGTGAACAATGTGCCTGTGTTTTCTTTGGTAATCTGATCAAGATCCATGTCCGGAACATACGCCACACCGTTTTTATAGGAGAAATAAGGCTCAGAAACATCTGTTGCCCAGCCTACGGAATATCCTTTATTTACAGCATTGTCGATGATAGCCGTTAAGTCTTTCATTGGAACGTTCCAGTCAGAATCGTGGCTCCAGTTATCAGGAATAGGAACTACGAATTTTTGATAATAAGGATAATCTTTATATGAAGAAATTTCTACATAATCTTCAGGAGTAATCCCTACAACTTCCTTTGCAAAGGTATGAGGAGTATAATTTTTTCCCTGATAAGTAAAGTTTGAAGGAACTTTTCCTAAATATTGATCAAGGATAGAATCTACGGCAGTCATCCAGTTATCCGTCAGCTTTCCTTTTTGAGAAGCCTGAACAAGGCTGTCTAAAACCGGCTTTAATTTGTCCTGCATTTCCTTGAAGTTATTCAAAGTCTGCCCTTCTTTCAAACCAGTGTACACTTCCTGAGGAACTGCACCGTATTTTTTATACATATTGATCACATCATGAAGCTCGCCTCCGTCTCCCCAGTTGATAGCACCATTATTTAGAACATATAATTTTGCTTTGTCATGATAAGAATTTCTTGCAGTGAAAATTTCTGCCAGATCTACCGGCTTTTTGCCCATTCTCTGCATTTCAGATTCAAGGAAAGAATTCCCCGAATAGCTCCAGCACGTACCTGAAGAACCCTGGTTTTTCACTGAAGTTGCACCCACATCTTTCAGTGTGGTAAACTGGAAATTAGCATTTTGGGATTGATTGTTTTTTAATTTGTTGATTAAATCATCCTGAGCAAACATCATACTTCCTGCAGACAAAACAAAAAGTAATGACACCAATTTTCTATTTTTCATTACTAAATAAGGTATTTAAAAGAATAGTCGTTTGTAATAAAGATTTGTTACAAGCTGAAAAGTTAAATGGAATTTTGTTTTTATTTGATAAAAGGCAAATTGGCCGTTTGCGTTAAAAATTAGTTGAAAAAAATTACGCAATGATGATCCGCAATTGGCAAATTTGCTTTTTAGCCTTTTTGCCCCATCTTCTCTATCTTTTCACTATTTTTAAAAAAAGTTTTACAATGGTTCCAACCTGTTTGATACTTTCTGCATCTATACTTATATAAAGCCTTATTTATGCAAAAAGAGCTACTATTAGAATGTCAGAGGAACGACCGCAACGCACAGCGGAAGGTCTACGAAATAATGGCGGGAAAGCTGTATTCCGTCTGCCGGCGTTATCTGAAAAATGATGAAGATATTGAGGAAGTTTTGGCAGACAGCTTTTATAAAATTTTCACCAAACTGAATCAGCTTCAGAATCCTGATATTTTCGAGGCCTGGGCAAGGAAAATAGCTGTTAATGAATGCCTGCAGAAATTAAGAGCCAATAAAGCATTGCATATTTCTTTAGATGAAAACCATATCCATGCCTCAGATTCCACACTGGAAAATATTTCGTTTGAAAAAGATATTTTAAGCCTGTTAAACTTTCTGCCGGAAGGCTGCAGGGCAATTTTCAATCTTTTTGCCATTGAAGGATATCCTCATAAAGAGATCGCGGTGATGCTTTCCATCAGTGAAGGTACATCAAAATCACAGCTCAATTTTGCAAGAAAAAAACTTCAGGAGCTTCTGGTAAATCAAAACATTTAAACTTTAAGAAATGGAAAACAATCACGATATAGATAAAACATTCAGCGACGCCTCAAAAACAGAGGAACCTGCGACTTTTCCGGGGTTTGAAAAAGTATGGAGCAGTGTTGAAGAAAAATTGGATCAGAAAAAAGAAAAGAAAAAGGTATTCCCGATGTGGATTTCTTACGGTATTGCTGCTTCTTTACTGATAGGTTTTGGAATTTTTTATTTTAATGATAAAGATGAAACCCCAATTGCAAAATCTGCTATTGTACAAAATGAAATACCAAAAAGCACAGCTGTCTCCGCTCCGGAAAGTATTCAAGAGATCGACAGTACTGTGAAAGCCAATATTCAAAAAGATATTTTACCGCCTGAGCCTTCAAAAATGGCATTCCAACAGGCTCCGACGCTGGCTTCACCACCTTTATCTTCCCCTGTTTTTGAGACTGCAGCTCCTCAGGCACCACAGCATGACGATATGGTGATAAATTCCGGGAGAACTGCAGATACCTTGGGCAGGCAAAGCCTTGAAGAGGTAGTATTGCTGGGTGCTCAAAGGAAAAAAACAGCAATGATTTCCGAATCTACGGCTTCTTCATCAAAAGTGAAAATTTCCGGTTTGAGTGGAGTAGCAGATACTGCTGATGTGAATTATCCTAGTGTTTTTGCTTCAAAAGCACCTGCGAAAGAGCCCGAAATCCTTGCTTATAATAAAGAAAAAATGAATCTGAAAAAAGCAATTGCCGCTTCGGACCAGGGAAATAAAACCGGCAGCAAGGTGTTCGTGAATTCCCTTAACGGTTCGGCTGCGGGAGTGAAGATCAATTCTATTTCAGGAAAGCCAAATTCCGGGCAGGTGGATATGTCGATCAGTATTCGTGGTTCGGCTCAGGCGGAAAAGAATCCAATGGTAGTTATAGACGGGAAGATTTCCGATATTGAAACATTCAGAACTCTAGACCCAAAAAAAATAGAAGCTGTAACTGTTTTGAAAGGCGATAAAGCTGTATCATTGTTTTCAGGAGAAAATGCAAGGAATGGTGTAATTGTAGTCATCACGAAGTCTATATCTGAAAAAGAAAAGAAAAGACTGTATAAATTACTTGAAAATGATGAGACTAAAAATAAATAAAGTTATTTTTTAATATTGGTAATCAATTGTTTACATTTAAAATATAAATTTTCAAATAATTATTTTCAAAAATTATTGAAAGTTCAAAAATTATAATCACATTTGTAATAGAAAAAGATTGATACATGAAACTTTCAGAAGCCAAAGAAAAATATATTCAGACCTGGGGAACATTTGCAACCAATTGGGGAATCAACCGTACGATGGCGCAGGTTCATGCCTTGCTTCTTGCCAACGGAAAACCCCTTTCTACGGATGAAGTGATGGAACAATTGGAAATTTCCAGAGGAAATGCCAATATGAACCTGAGAGCTTTGATGGATTGGGGAATTGTGAAAAAAGAGTTTGTAAAGGGAGAAAGAAAAGAATATTTTGTAGCAGAAAAAGATGTGTGGTTTTTGTTTAAACAAATTACAAAAGAGCGCAGAAAAAGAGAAATAGAACCTGTAATTTCATTCCTGGAAGAACTGAAAAATATTGAAGACAAAGATTCTGAAGGAGCAAAAGAGTTTATCAGTTTAATGGAAGATTTCAGCTCGGTAACAGGGAAAATCAACAATATCATGGATCTTGCTATAAAGAGTGATGATCACTGGCTGGTAGGTAAAATTACCAACTTATTAAAATAGAAAGGACCTCAAATCCTTTTTTATTTAAATCTAACTTTCAAAAATTATTGAAAATACCATAATTATGAAAAATTTAATCATTCATTTATTTCTGATTTTATATTTCGGATTACATTCAAAAAATTAACTATAAAAAAATTATCATGGAAAAATTTATTATCAGGGATTACTATATCCAGACAGGTCTTACTATTGCATTTTTTATCGCTTTATTTTTAGATATGGTTGTCTTTCAGAAAGGTATTTGTATTGTTGTTTACTTTTTACTCGCGATCAATCATATCATCAGTTCGAATGTAAAATTTTTCTCAAAACAGTATGTAAAGAGTAATTTATTCAAAATTTACTATTTCATCAGCATGGTTTTCATGATAAGTTTTATTGCCATGTTAATTCCCGGGAACTCAAGATTTTCAAATGAATATTTACATGAATTTTGGAGCTCGATTCTTTGTTTTGGACTTTTCGGAACACCCGTTTTAGCAATTATTTACTATTTGATTTGCGATAATGACTACGATAAATTAAATGAATTAAAAAAACAAAATAATGAAAACACTTAAAAACCACACCCTCATCTACGACAATGAATGCCCAATGTGCAAAATCTATTCAAAAGGCTTCATTAAAGCAGGAATGCTTGATACTAACGGAAGAGAAGCTTTTACAGAACTGACTGCAAGCAATAAAAATATTATCGATTTTCAAAGGGCAAAAAATGAAATCGCTTTAGTTGATAACGAAAAAAATAAAGTGATTTACGGTTTGGATAGCTTACTTTTAATTATAGGGAATTCATTTCCTACATTGGAAAAAATAGCCAGAATAAAGCCTTTGTATTGGTTTTTCAAAAAGCTGTATTATTTTGTTTCTTATAACAGAAAACAGATTATTCCGTCTGCAAAAGATTATCAAAACATAGACAATTCCTGTACACCGGACTTCAACTTAAAATACCGACTGTTTTACATTACTTTTGTAATATTTTTTTCATCCTTTATTTTAAGTCTGTTTACGTCAAAATTGGGACTGTTTTCAGGGCAGAATTTCGCAAGGGAATTTGCTGTTTGTTTAGGTCAGATTGCCTGGCAGACTCTGTTTTTAAAATCATATGTAAAGGAAAAAATGTGGAATTATCTTGGCAATATGATGACAGTTTCCCTGATCGGGACCATCCTTTTAATCCCTGCACTATTTCTTAATGGAAGCTTGAATTTCAATATCCTATACTTTGGAATTGTAGTTTTCATCATGTTCCTGGAACACCTGAGACGATGCAGGATTTTACAGCTGAATTTTCTTCCTACGCTAAGCTGGATGATATACAGGATCTTAGTATTAACCTTATTAATGTTAATATGACCAGGATTATTTTAGAAACTTTCATTAGAGCAGATACTCAAACTGTTTTCGATTTGTCAAGAGACATAGACTTACACCAAAAATCTACATCTAAAACAAATGAAAAAGCGATTGCAGGAAGGATTTCGGGGCTTATTGAAGAGAATGAAACTGTAACCTGGAAAGCAAAACATCTGGGCGTCTATCAGACTTTAACAACAAAGATTATCAGCATGGAAAAACCTTATGAATTTATTGACGTTATGCAAAAAGGCGCTTTCAAATCAATGAAACATCAGCATATTTTTAAACAAAAGGGCAAAAACACACTAATGATCGATATTTTTGAATTTCAATCTCCATTCGGAATTATCGGGAAATTTTTTAATGCAGTATTTCTTAAAAATTATATGAAAAAATTTCTTTTGGAACGAAATCAATTGATTAAATCAACTGCAGAGAAAATATCCAAGCGCGAGCGAAGCGAGCGTTAAAACACTTAGTATTAGAAATGTCATCCTGAGCGAAGTCGAAGGATCTCAAAACTAATAAAATTATTAACTTTAGTCATCAATAGAATAATGAACTTCTTAAAAGCAGAATGGCGAAAATTAGCCATCATCAATTACGAAATAAATCCGGAAATTCTAATCAAATACCTTCCAAAAGGAACCGAACTCGATTTTTATCAGGGTAAATGTTATGTGAGTCTTGTGGGTTTTATGTTTTTAAATACTAAATTACTAGGCCTTCCCATTCCTTTTCACAGAAATTTTGAAGAAGTCAATTTAAGATTTTACGTAAAGAAGAAAGAAGGAAATTATTGGAAAAGAGGAGTGGTCTTCATCAGGGAAATTGTTCCGAAACCAGCTTTAAGCTTTGTCGCCAATTCGGTGTATAAAGAAAATTATAAAACCATGCAGATGAAGAATTCAATTACGGAAAAAAATAAAGAACTCATGATAAAATATTCATGGAAAGACAAAAACTGGCATTCCATCGAGATTACTGCAGAAAATGAACTTTTAAAAATGGAAGACAATTCCGAATTTGAATTCATTACCGAGCATTATTACGGGTTCTCAAAAAAAGAAAATAAAACATCTGAATATGAAGTCTGCCACCCAAAATGGGGTTATTATCTTGTGAAAAATCATCAGCTTGAGATAGATTTCCAAAAAATCTACGGAAATGACTTTGAATATTTAAATCATCAAAAACCATTATCCGTAATGCTCGCAGAAGGTTCTGAAATTGAAGTGAAGACAAAGAAATATCTTGCTTAAATAATTCAACTCTAAAACACTTAAAAAATGAAAATAATAATCGCCGCCGGAACCGGATTTCTGGGAAAAAATTTAGAAAAATATTTTAACGGAAAAGGAAACGAGGTTTATATTTTAACAAGAAATCCAAAACGTGAAAATGAAATCCACTGGGATGCAAATACCATAGGTGACTGGAAAAATTTGCTCGAAAACGCAGATGTTCTCATCAATCTCACAGGAAAATCTGTTGACTGCAGGTACACGGAGAAAAATAAAAAAGAAATTTATTCTTCCAGAATTGATAGTACAAAAGTTCTTCAGCAGGCAATTGATACTTGTATAAATAAGCCTAAAATATGGATGAATGCGAGCTCAGCAACCATTTATATTCACTCAGAAACAAGGCTGAATACAGAAGAACACGGAATAATAGGCGATGATTTTTCAATGAACATCTGTAAAAGCTGGGAAAAAGAATTTTTTAAAGCAAAAACAGAAAATGTACGAAAAGTAGCTTTACGGACTTCAATCGTGTTAGGAAACAACGGAGGAGCTTTTCCAAAATTAAAACTAATTACAAAGCTAGGCTTGGGAGGCAAGCAGGGAAGGGGAAATCAAAACATAAGCTGGATACATATTGACGATTTTTGCAGAATTATAGAATACATTATTGATAACGAAAATATGGATGGAGCCATTAACGTAACCGCCCCAAATCCTCTGTCAAACAAAGATTTCATGAAAAAGCTCAGGGCAGAAATGAAAATTCCATTTGGATTAAATGCTCCTGTGTGGCAGTTGGAAATCGCATCAGTTTTCCTAAAGACAGAGACAGAATTATTATTAAAAAGCAGAAACGTTTATCCTGAAAAATTGGTTAAAAATGGTTTTCAATTTTTTTATCCTACCATTGAACTTGCATTTAAAAAATTAATATAATCCAATAAACATACGTAAATCAATAAAAAATTAGGTCTTTTGTGATTGGAATTTGTGGTTAAATATTAAATTAGCGAAAATTAACTTCAATGCTAATCAGACAAAAAGCAAAAGCCTTATTTTTCTCATCATTATTAACATCTGTTACCTGTTTTTCTCAGGCTCACAATGTTTCAGAGGGTTATCAAAAACCTACGGATCCGCTTGTCATTCAGAATCTTGAAAACTGGCAGGATTTAAAATTCGGGCTTTTTATGCATTGGGGAACCTACAGCCAGTGGGGAATTGTAGAAAGCTGGAGCCTTTGCCCGGAAGATGAATCCTGGACACAAAGAAAACCGGAACACGGAAAATCTTACTATGAATATGTGAAGAACTATGAAAATCTTCAAACTACTTTTAATCCTGTACAATTTAATCCAAAGAAATGGGCAGATGCAGTGAAAAAAGCAGGAATGAAATATGTGGTTTTCACAACTAAGCATCATGACGGCTTTGCAATGTTTGATACTAAGCAGTCTGATTACAAAATTACATCTTCAAAAACTCCTTTTTCTAAAAATCCGAAAGCGGATGTTACGAAAGAAATTTTCAATACATTCCGAAAAGAAGGCTTTAAAATCGGGGCTTATTTCTCAAAACCTGATTGGCATTCCGATGATTATTGGTGGTCTTATTTTCCGCCAAAAGACAGAAATGTAAATTATGATCCCAAAAAATATCCTGAAAAATGGAACAGCTTCAAAAATTTTACATTTAATCAGCTGAACGAAATCACATCAAACTACGGTAAAATAGATATTCTCTGGCTGGATGGCGGCTGGGTTCGCCCGTTCAATACTATTGACCCTAAAGTAGAATGGCAGAGAACCATCAAGGTTGAGCAGGATATCGATATGGATAAAATCGGGAATATGGCCAGAAAAAATCAGCCCGGAATTATCATTGTAGACCGCACTGTTTCAGGGAAATGGGAGAATTATGTAACGCCGGAGCAGGCTGTTCCTGAGCACGCGCTTCCGATTCCGTGGGAGAGCTGCATCACAATGGGAGATTCTTTTTCTTATGTTCCGAATGATAATTATAAATCTTCTCAAAAGATTGTTGAAACTTTAGTAAAAATCATATCAAGAGGAGGGAATTATCTGATGAATATTGCTCCCGGGCCCAATGGAGATTATGACGCTGTTGTTTACGAAAGGTTGAAAGAAATTTCGGCCTGGATGGATAAAAATCAGTCCGCAGTTTTTGCAACAAGAAGTGTTGAGCCTTATCATGACGGAGATTTTTATTACACTCAAAGCAAAGACGGAAAAACAATAAATATTTTTCACTTAGATGAAAAGAAATCTTATGAGGCTCCTTCCGTGTTAAATTTTAAAATTCCTGAAAGGTTTAACCCAAAAGCATTAAAAATTCTAGGATTATCAGGTAAAATTCAATGGAAGAAAACAGGAAATTCTATTGAAATTAATTTGCCGAAAAACAAAAATCAGCTAAAATATTCAACTGTAATTCAAATAACTCAATAATGAAGTTGAGATTTATAGCAGTCGGGATTTCGCTGTTGGGTTTTGTATCGGTTTTTGGACAAAAGCCATTATATAAAGACCCGAAACAGCCTGTTGAAGCAAGAGTTCAGGATTTATTGAAACGCATGACGCCGGAAGAAAAATTCTGGCAGTGTTTCATGATTCCCGGAGATTTGGATAATGTTCCGAAAGGTAAGTATTCTCACGGAATTTTCGGATTGCAGGTGAGTGCGGGAAATCAGGGTGGCGGAGCTGCGGGACAGATGTTGAAATACAATGCCAGTGAAGATGCGGAAAGGCTCGCAAAAAAAATCAATGCCATTCAAAAATATTTCGTTGAAGAATCCAGATTGGGCATTCCTATTATCCCTTTTGATGAAGCTTTACACGGATTAATGCGGGAGGGTGCAACGTCATTTCCGCAGGCAATCGGTTTATCTGCAACTTTCAATCCTGAATTGATGAAAGAAGTTTCAACAGCGATTGCGAAGGAATCTAAGCTGAGAGGAATACGTCAGATTCTTACACCCGTTGTGAATTTAGCGAGCGATGTTCGTTGGGGAAGAACCGAAGAAACCTATGGTGAAGATCCGTTTTTGACTTCGGTAATGGGGGTGAATTTTGTCACTTCCTTTGAAAATCAGGGAATTATCACGACTCCGAAACATTTCCTGGCGAATGTGGGTGAAGGCGGCCGGGATTCATATTCTATTCACTGGAGCAAAAGATATTTGGAGGAAACGCATTTAATTCCTTTTCAAAAAGCCTTTCAACAGGGGAAAAGCCGTTCTGTGATGACTTCTTATAATTTGTTGGACGGAAGGCCTTCCACAGCGAATCATTGGCTCTTAACAGAAAAATTAAAGAATGATTGGGATTTCAAAGGTTTTGTGATCAGCGATGCAAGCGCAGTTGGTGGTGCGAATGTTCTCCATTTTACAGCTAAAGATTATGACGATGCTTCTGCACAGGCGATCAATGCTGGTCTTGATGTGATTTTTCAGACAGAATATCAACATTATAAACTGTTTATTCCCCCGTTTCTGGATGGAAGAATTTCAAAGGAAAGAATTGATGATGCAGTGGCAAGAGTTTTACGGGCAAAATTTGAATTAGGCTTGTTTGAAAATCCCTACGTTTCTAAAAAAGATATGAATGAATTAAAGAAAATAAATCACAAGCCTTTAGCTGAAAAAACGGCGGTGGAATCTTTTGTTTTGCTTCAAAATACTAATCAAACGCTTCCGGTTTCTGAAAATTATAAAAAGATTTTGGTGGTTGGCAGGGATGCTGTTGATGCAAGATTAGGCGGTTATTCCGGGCCGGGAAATAAGAAGGTAAGTATTCTGGATGGAATTAAAAATTTCACTAAAAATAAAAATATTGAAGTAAATTATTCAAAAGGAATTGATTGGAATTTAAAGCGTTTTACAACAGTTCCAACCGAATTTTTATCTTCAGAAAATAATAAAGGTTTAAAAGGAAATTACTTTCCCAATGCTGATCTAAAAGGAAATCCTTCGTTTGAAAAGCAAGACGAACAATTAAACTTTAAATGGACACTGTATTCTCCAAATCCTGAAAAGCTGCAGCCCGATAATTACAGTATTCGCTGGACAGGAAAACTGGAAGCTCCGGATTCCGGAAAATATCAGGTCGGGCTTCGTGGAAATGACGGCTTCAGATTGTATATAAACGGAAAACTGTTAATCGACAATTGGGAAAAATTAAGTTATTCAACCAAAACCGTTGAGGTGGATTTTGTGAAAGATCAGAAGTCTGATATTATTGTTGAATTCCACGAAAACAGGGGCGAAGCAAATATTGAACTGATCTGGAATTATGGTTTGAATGATAACCAGAAAGATTTTAATGAAGCTTTAAAACTGGCTCAAAATGCAGATTACATCATCGTTACAGCCGGAATTCATGAAGGTGAATTTCAGGACAGGTCTTCGCTGAGCCTTCCAGGAAATCAGGAAAAGTTTATTCAGGAAGTTTCAAAGCTTAATAAGCCGGTAACGGTAGTTTTGGTGGGTGGTTCTGCAATTAAGACTACCGATTGGAAAGATAAAGTAGGGGCAATTCTCGATGTCTGGTATCCGGGAGAAGAAGGCGGAAATGCAGTGGCAAAAGTACTTTTCGGAGCAGAAAATCCATCTGGAAAATTGCCGGTTACATTTCCTTTTGAGGAAGGGCAATTGCCTTTGACGTACAACCATCATCCAACAGGGCGGGGAAATGATTATCACGATTTGAGCGGTGAACCGCTATATCCTTTTGGATTTGGACTAAGTTATACGACTTTTGAAATTTCTGATTTACAATTAAATCAGTCAAAATATTCTGAAAACGATACTATTGTCGCAAAAATTAACGTAAAAAATACTGGCTCAAGAGCAGGAAGTGAAGTGGTTCAATTATATATCAGGGATTTACTGGCCTCGGTTTCAAGGCCCATTATTGAGCTGAAAGGATTTCAAAAAGTAGAGTTAAAGCCGGGAGAATCCAAAAAGATTTCCATTGAAGTTCCGGTGAAAGAATTACAGTTTTTAGACGAAAAAATGAACTGGATTGTAGAAAAAGGAACGTACAGAATTTTTGTAGGAAATTCTTCAAAAAACCTTCCTTTAAAACAAAATATTGAGGTTAATTGATTATTGATGTAAATAATTTGTAATATTTGATTTTTATAAAAATATTTTAAAGGAATAATTTTTGTAATTTAATGGTGAAATCGAGAAAACCAATCATCACTTTTACATATGAAAAATTACCTTTTACCTGCGGCTGCTCTGCTTATTTTCAGCTGTAAAGACCACAAAAAGCAGGAACTTTCTAAAACTGCAGAAGTCGCCACCCAAACCAATACTTTAAAGCTTCCGCCACCGGATGAGAAAAATGCTAAAAACAAATTCAGTAATGTGATCGGATGGCCTGCTGATAAGAGCCCGAAGGCACCGGAAGGCTTTACGGTAACACGTTTTGCGGAAAAGATTAAAAGCCCGCGAAACATGATTCAGGCTCCAAACGGAGATGTTTTTGTAGTACTTTCCAATTCTGAACGGTCAGCCACTGAAAAAGTAAAAAATGATATTACCGGGAAAAGCAAAGCCGAAGTTGGAGGCCAATCCGCCAATAAAATCATGATGTACAGGGATGCTGACAAAAATGGTGTCCCGGAATCTTCCTCCGTATTTATGGAAAATCTGAACCAGCCGTTCGGAATGCTTATCATTAAAGATAAATTTTATGTCGCCAATACAGACGGACTTTGGGTGTATCCTTACAAAGCAGGCGATACCAAAATGACAAGCCCCGGTAAAAAAATCGTGAATCTTCCTGCGGGTGGCTATAACAACCACTGGACGAGAAATTTAATTACAAATAAAGATCAGTCGAAAATATATATTTCCGTTGGCTCGGGCAGCAATGTAGGGGAAAATGGAATGGAAAATGAGGTAAGAAGAGCCAATATCCTGGAGGTAAACCCGGACGGTACCGGAGAGATAATCTATGCTGCGGGCCTTCGAAATCCGGTCGGGATGAGCTGGAATCCGGCTACAGGTGAACTCTGGACTGTGGTCAACGAAAGAGATGAGCTGGGCGACAAGCTGGTTCCGGATTATCTTACCAGTGTTAAAAAAGGAGCATTTTATGGCTGGCCTTACGCTTACTTCGGGAAAAATGAAGACCCACGCAGGAAAGGGGAAAAGCCAGATCTTGTTGCGAAAACTATTGTTCCTGATGTGCCATTGGGAAGTCATACGGCTTCATTGGGATTAACTTTTTACACGGGAAGCCAATTTCCGGAGAAATATAAAAACGGAGCATTCATCGGGCAACATGGCTCATGGAACAGATCTCAGCTAGCGGGTTATCAGGTAGCGTTTGTACCTTTTAAAAAGGGGGGAGGCAAGCGGGCCTTACCAGCCATTTCTTACAGGTTTTATTGCTGATAAAGAAAAAGGAGATGTTTATGGCAGGCCGGTGGGTGTTTTGCAGATTGCGGACGGATCCATCCTTGTTGCAGATGATGTGAGCGGCATTGTATGGAGGGTTTCGTATGCAAAGTAAATTTTAAGAAAGCTTTAAAAAATTGTGGTATGATATATGCAAATATTTACCTGAACTGAAATGAATTATAATTCATTCAAAAAAGTAAATGTCATGAAAAAGTTTTTTATTTCAACACTATTGTTATTTGGCTTGTCGGCAAATGCGTTTGCTCAGAAGCTTCCACCACGCCCGCCTGCACCGCCGCACCCGTCTAAAGGGGAAATGGTTAGCAGTAAAGCCCGTGAGCTCGACAAAAAATACAATACAGAAAAGAAAATGATTCTGAATCACCCGCTTCTAAGCAAAAAAATGAAGCAGGATCAGATAAGAGCATTAAATAAAAAATATCAGGCCGAAAAGCAGCTGCTTAGAAAGCTGTAACGATTTCACCGGTAAATTATTGGTATCAGGAGAGCACATTTTTGTGTTCTCTTTTTTATTGGAAATTAAATAAGATTAATCTTAAAAAAGTATCCGCAGATCATTACAAGGAAAGGTTATACATCCAATATTTTTCCTTAAATTCGCATAAAAATTTTAAACTAATGAATTACGATATTATTGTCATCGGAAGTGGTCCTGGTGGATATGTTACAGCTATCAGAGCTGCACAATTGGGTTTCAAAACTGCAATTATCGAAAAAGAAAATTTGGGAGGTATCTGTCTTAACTGGGGATGTATTCCAACGAAAGCTTTATTGAAATCTGCTCAGGTTTTTCATTATATTAATCACGCTGAAGATTATGGTTTAAACAAAGTGGAAGCCTCTTTCGAGTTTCCGAACGTAATTCAGAGAAGCCGTGGTGTAGCTAATAAAATGAGCAAAGGAATTGAATTCTTAATGAAAAAGAATAAAATTGACGTCATTTTAGGAACTGCAAAAGTACAAAAAGGTAAAAAGGTTTCTGTTACAGATAAAGACGGAAAAGTAACTGAATATACAGGAACTCACATCATTATCGCTACAGGAGCCCGTTCAAGAGAATTACCGAACTTACCACAGGATGGTAAAAAAGTAATCGGGTACAGACAGGCATTATCTCTTCCTGAGCAGCCAAAATCTATGATTGTAGTAGGTTCCGGAGCGATCGGGGTAGAATTTGCTGATTTCTATAATACAATGGGTACAAAAGTAACGGTTGTGGAATTTATGCCGAATATCGTTCCTGTAGAAGATGAGGAAATCTCTAAACACCTTGAGAAGTCTCTGAAAAAATCAGGGATCGAAATCATGACCAATGCTTCTGTAGAAAGCGTTGATACATCTGGTGAAGGTGTAAAGGCAACGGTAAAAACTGCTAAAGGAAATATTACCCTTGAAGCTGATATTTTATTATCTGCTGTAGGAATTGCTGCAAACATCGAAAATATTGGCCTTGAGGAAGTTGGAATCCAAACAGATAAAGGCAGAGTTTTAGTAAACGAATGGTACGAAACTTCAGTTCCGGGATATTACGCAATCGGAGATTTGATTCCTACTCAGGCGTTGGCACACGTTGCTTCTGCGGAAGGAATCACTTGTGTTGAAAAAATCAAGGGAATGCATGTAGAAAAAATTGACTACGGCAATATCCCCGGATGTACTTACTGCCACCCTGAAGTAGCGTCTGTAGGTCTTACAGAAAAGCAGGCTAAAGAAAAAGGGTACGAAATCAAAGTTGGTAAATTCCCTCTTTCTGCAAGTGGAAAAGCTACTGCAAACGGAAATACGGACGGTTTCATCAAAGTTATTTTTGATGCTAAATATGGTGAATGGTTAGGCTGCCACATGATCGGAGAAGGCGTTACGGATATGGTTGCTGAAGCTGTTGTTGCCAGAAAACTGGAGACTACAGGTCATGAGATCATCAAGTCTATCCACCCACACCCAACTGTTTCTGAGGCAATTATGGAAGCAGCTGCTGCAGCTTACGGAGAAGTTATTCATATTTAATAACAATAAAAAATACAGGGATGTTTAAAAAATTAGCTGCGGAAGCATTAGGACTAGGTGATATCGGTAAGATTATTCCTTCTCAGGATTATGATAAGGTAGATTCTGATGATTATATCTTATCGGAAGATAATGAGAAAATTTTCTTTCTAATTAAATCTAAAAGAGATGAATACTGCTTTACAAACAGAGCATTGATCCATATTGACGGGGCAAGCGCTTTGGATAAGAAAAGAGTATTGAGAAGATATGAATATTATCAGTTTCCTTTTTCTAATATAGCGTTGCAGACTGCCGGAACTATTGACCTGGACGTTGAAATTTCATTTAATATCGGGAATGTTCCTTTAATCATAAGTGTTGCAAAAGGTCAGGTAGATCAGTTGAAAGACCTTTATAAGGCTCTTTTGGCGATTCAGCAGGAAGTTCATCACAACCACTCTTTGTTGAATTTTTCTAATGACAGCATACAGAAAGCCATCACGTCTGTAGCTTCCGGAAAGCAGGAAAACGTTTCGAAAAGTCAGGAATTAAGAGCAATCAATGAGTATATTTTTGCCTGGAATACCACCAGTTTTGATAAATATAACCAAAAAGATTTCTCAAGAATTTTTGAAAAGTATATTAATAACTAAATATTGATTTACACCCATACATAAAGCCCGGATTTTTCTGGGCTTTTTTTAACTGTTAACTATGAAAAAAATTACCTCATTTCTGCTGGTTTTATGTTTTGGATTGTTGTTTTCTCAAAAGGAGAATCCGCTTCAGGAAACTTATTTTCCGGTAAAATATATTCTTAAAAACTCTACGGATACTATAAAATCCAGGGTGCTGAATCTCGGAATTTATACAGATGAAGAGTTTTCTCCCGATACTTACATCCGTCAGATGACTGTTTTAAATGCCGGTAAAAAAACGAAAGTCTATGAGAAAGATATCCAGTATATGGAAATTACGGATAATAAAAAAAACATACGGAAATTTGTAGATTCAAAAGCAATTCTTTCCAAAGATCTGGGGCTTCTTCAAGTGATGTTTACGGGAAAGAAAACAACCTGGTACCGACTCAATTCCTATTCCGGGAGAATTTACACCTATAAAACTTCTGAAACCGATTACCTTAAAGATAATCAGAGCAAAAGCATCACGGAAATACATTTTAAGTTACCCGGGGCTAAAGCTCTGCTAAAAGAAAAAATGGGCAGATATGCGGACATTTCTCAGTCAATCGATTATATGGCAGATGATGAAGATTTTTTGAAGGTGCTTAAGTTGTATGATAAGAAGTAATCTTTGTACTTGTTAAAATAAATTATTTAAGAAAAATTAATCCGGTTTTGTCAACCTGATTTATTAATTTTATTCTATGAATTTTGAAAAAGTAGGCCTAGTTTTATCGGGAGGCGGTACCAAGGGTATTGCACATGCAGGAGTTTTAAAATTCTTGAGGGAAAAGAATATTGAAATTGATGTTTTGTCCTGTTGCAGCGCGGGTTCTATTGTAGGATGCCTGTACGCTATGGGGAAAACTCCTGAGGAAATTTTAGAGTTTTTTAATTCGGTTTATTTCTTCAACTGGAAGCATTTTGCGTTTAATCAGCCGGGATTGGTTTCTTCCGTGATCTTCAGGAACTATCTTCATCCTATTTTTGGTGATATGAAACTGGGTGATCTGGACAAAGAAGTAAAAATTGTTGCTACAGAGCTCGTTCGCGGAACAGAAAAAATATTTGATAAAGATTTCAAAGTAGTGGACGCCATTATTGCTTCCTGTTCCATTCCGGGAATTACCACTCCGTACATCATTGGTGACGAAATGTATTGTGATGGGGGAGTTCTCAATAATTTTCCTGCAGATATTATCAGGGATGATTGTGAAAAGCTGATAGGAGTTTTTGTTTCTCCGCCGCATGATATCAAAATCGATGATCTGAAATCCATCAAAGCTATAGTTTCTCGCTCCTACGACCTTCTTTCCTACAGAATCGAAAAAATAAAGTTTGAATATTGCGACTGGTTCATTTCATCACAGGAATTATCTACATACGGAACTTTTGAAAGAAGAAAAGACAGGCTGGAACAAATTTTCAAGATAGGATACAACGCCGCAAAAGACAGCTTTAATGAAAGCAGCTTCTATCTGAAACCTTTCGGAACATAAAAAACTCCCGCTTTCAAAGCGAGAGTTATATTTTTTAATTTTTAACGATATTTCCGTCCTGATTTACAATGGTTTTTCCGTTTGGATCACTTACCATAAGCGTATAGGGAGGCATTTTTGTTTCTGTAAGGTAGTTTCTCCAGATTTGGTAATTGTACCCTTTGTTATTAAATTCATAATAATAGTTTCCTCCTGTACCGTCAGGAATAAGTTCTCCGTCACTAATGATCATGCTGGGTTTTGAAGTTATTTTAGCATTGGCAGCCCAGGATTGATAAAGATATTTGCCGTTAGGCTGCTGATCAATTCTTATTTTAAACTTCTTTGTTTTAATAATAACAGTTTTTGGAACTTTTTGATAAAGCTCTTTACCATCATTCGATTGTAAAACAGTTTTTTTTTCAAGGTTTCCGGCAAAAGCCAGGGAGAAATTAACAACCAAAAATCCCGCTAATACTATTTTTTAATCATTGTTTTAATGTTTATTGTGATGTATGTTCATCAAATTTAAGGCATTAATGATCAGTTTCCACTTCAGTCTGGGTATAGTGGGCAAAGGCTTCTTCCAGACTGCTGAATTTTCCTTTAAATTCATCAATTGGGCCGTCCTGAAGAATATTTCCTTTATGGATCAGAATCACACGTGAACAGAGTGCTTCCACCTCCTGCATGATGTGGGTGGAAAGTAAAACCGTTTTTTGCTGCCCGATTTCTTTTACCACATTACGGATTTCAATGATTTGATTGGGGTCAAGACCATTCGTAGGTTCATCAAGAATTAGTAAATCCGGCTGGTGAATAATGGCCTGTGCAAGACCGACTCTTTGTTTGTATCCTTTGGAAAGCTGCCCTATTTTCTTTGATTTTTCAGGAGTAATTCCTACAAGTTCAATAACCTCATCTACTCTTGTTTCCGGAATTTTATGAATATTAGCTACGAATTGTAAATATTCTTTTACATACATCTCCAGATAAAGCGGATTATTTTCAGGCAGGAAGCCAATGTTTTTTTTGCTTTCTATCTCGTTTTCCGTAATATTTTTTCCGTTAAAAATTATTTCACCTTCATCTATTTTCAAAGCACCGACAATCGACTTCATCAAAGTGGATTTTCCCGCTCCGTTAGGCCCCAGAAGCCCTATGATTTCGTTCTTATCAATGGTTATGTTTATAGAATTCAGCGCGGTTTGGTCACCGAATTTTTTGGTTAAATTATTTATTTGAAGAGACATAATTCGTAATGATCTTTTTGCAAAAATAAAAATAAAAAAACTCATTCGGATGAATGAGCTGATTTAATATTTTAAAAATTGAAATTATTTCCTTGATTTTTTTGTTTTATTGCTGGAAGCCGGAGCAGCTGTTGAGGCTGTATTTGTTCCGGATTTGGCTGAATTTACATTGTTCATGGTGGCTGGTTTGCCGTACAGGGCAGATTTTCCGTTCAATTTACCAAAGATTTTATCTACCTGCTTTTTGTTTAAGAATTGTGATTTACCAACGTATTTTTTATTCTTATTAATATATTGGATAAACTGAACAGTCGGCTGTCCGAAGTTTTTTTCATAATGAAGCTCGATAATATCATTGGGAAGTTCCAGAACAATGTTGCTCTCCGGAGTATTGGCTAATCCGCCGGTAATAAGATCATACAGGCCGGAAACATCCCCGTTCATGTTCTGAAAAGAAAATGATCTGAAGGTATTGAGGTTGGCTGTGTTAAGATCCTGATAATTAACGGTATAGTTCTCATCTTTTTTATATAAGCCGACAGAATTATCTTTACCAATTTCCACCAAGGCTTCGTTTTTCAACACTTTAATCTGTGAGAAAACCGAGATACCGAACATACACGTAAAAAGTAGAATTATTTTTTTCATGCGATGATTTTTAATGTTTCATAAAATTGGTGTACCTAATTTAGGAATAAAAAGCGAATAAACAATTTTTATTCTTTTAAGCAAAAGTAATACTTTTTTTTAATATCCATCTTTACTGAAAGCCTGATGCTATGCATATCATTATTAATTGAAACCAATGTTCAAACAATTGATTATAAGATTTTTATACATTCTGTGGAGAAATGTATTTATAATTTTTCATCCGGCTGATCTACAGTAATTCACTGAAATTCAGCAGAAAGGATTGAGGGCTTTTCAAAAATGAATGTTAATTTAAAATATTGTTAAATCTGTTTAAATAAATCAGTATTCACCTAATTTTTATTTTAAATTATTTGAATTAAAGATTTAAAAACTAAAGATCTTTTCTTTGAGGGGTTTAGAATGTCATATAAATTATAGACAAAAATTTTTTTCATTGTGTGCGTATTAAATATTCGAACGGCAAAGATAATTAAAATATTAAACTTTGCTTAAGAACAAAAAACAAAAAACAAAACCGGCATTCCGCCGGCTTCGTCTGTAATTAAAATCTCTAAAAATATTATAATCCGGATGGCGGATTAGCTGCTGTTTTTGTGTTACTGCCGCCCATATCTTCATTCACAGTTGGAATAGTCTGGATAAGGCTTTTACTGATGACAAGGCATCTTATAGTCCAGTTTCCGTTTCTTCTGGAAGTAGGTTTTGACCCGAAGTAGTCTGCGGTTATATGCCACGTTCCTCCAGAAGAAAAAGCGGAGAGATTAAGTGGGCTAAAGCCTTCCTGCTCGCCTTTAAGAAAAGTTCCTTTTGGGTCTGTAGGGTCTATAAATGTGCTTCCGATTACGGCTACGGTGTAATCGCTTGAGTTTATTTTGGTGTTATAGTCTTTCACCCAGTCTCCATAAGCATTTTTTAGCTCAAATGTTATATAGCTGATAGGGAATGTATTTCCTGTCGATGATTGCGAGACTTTCAGCTCACCTGTAACATTGTCTCTTACAACAGTAGAGTAGGTTGAAGTTTGATTCGTAGCAGCAGCCTGGCCTAAAATCATATTTCCTTTAAGGTCCAAGGTTGCTGCCGGAGTAGTCGTTCCTATCCCAACGCGGTTATTTGCTGCATCTACGGAAAATGTTTTATCATCTACAGAAAAAGCATTGGTAATAGTAGAATTAAATTTTAAGGATTTATCATTCTGTGTTACTATCCTGTTTCCTGTAAGGGTACTGTCAGAATTATAGATGTTTGTGTTTGAGCCGCCTGCTCCGGTAAGTTTTACCCATGCTGTACCATTAAAATAATAATATCCTGTACTATCAATATTTGTTGCAGTACCGGTTTGAGACCCGGTAGAAATATCATTGATGTAAATAAGGGTGGATGTTTCTACGCTCTTCATACTTTGAGCTCTCTGTCTGTCTACCCTCGGAATCAGAAGTCCGTCTGCAGTAGGGGAGGATCCTCGTTGATTTTTAGCTACTATATCCAGAGTAGCTGCCGGTTTGGTAGTATTAATACCTACCTGTGCGTTAATTGTAATGCTAATAACACTTAATGTGATAATTGAGAAAAATAACTTTTTCATTCCTATGTTTTTTTAAAATTAGTAATCAGATTATTTCCAAAAGTGCACCATTTAAATGTAAAGTATTGTTTTATAGTGTGTTAATACTGTTAATTGTGAGGTTTTATATGAAAAAATAAGTTAACTTAATATAAAAAATTAAAGTTTAGTCATAAAAGAGAAATAATTTGGAATAGAATTCACTATTGTATGAATAATACTTAATAAAAACCTGATTAATACTGGCTATTTTGAAACTTTAGGTGTTTTTTATGAGGAATACTGCATGTTTTTTAAAATTAAATCAAAATAGGTTAAGTATAGAAGAATTTGGGATTTACATTTTATTAATGTATTTTCAAAATGCTTAATTTTACAGTCTGAGGAAGCTTTATTATTCCTAAATTATGAACAACACATTATCTGACAGCCCGCAAATAGAAGTTGTTTCTTCTTTTTCGGAACTTACAGGAACCCGCTTTCATGGGGATGTGAATGCAATTTTCTGGCAAAGAAACCTGTCCGGTGATTTTAAGGAAATTGTATCAAAGCTTCCTTTGAAGGAAAATATTACAGAAGTTTCCATTGATGATCTTCTTGCACTGAATTTAACTGAAGAGGGTAACACAGCCCGGCAAATAATCATCAATGATGTAGAGTTGCTGTCTGATTTCGGGGCGCAGCCTTCAGTTAATCTGCTGAAAAATTATGAAAGGGATGAAGAATTTGATTTTATTTCAACAGATGTTTATTCTTATCACGTCGATCGCTCACCTGTTGAAACAGATACCTTTTTATGTACATATTTTGGTGCCGCAAGTGATATTCTGCCAAATGACCAGAGCATCCAGAACATCCTGGTTCCGCAGATCAGAGAAAGACTAAAAGAGTTGCATAACGGACTGAATGATGATTTTGAAACTTTTTTAAAGGATAATTATTTTGATCTGCATTACCAGCCAAAGCCCGGAGCCCGGCCCGTTAATCTGGGAATAGGAAACCTTTGGAAATTGGCAGTAGATCATCCGAAACAGAAGGTTTTACCGTGTGTTCACCGGGCACCTCGGGAAAATGACGGTGAATACCGGCTGATTTTGATTTGCTGACAGGAGAGTTCTAAACAAGAAATAAATGCTTCTATAAAAAAGAAATACGATATTTTAAAAATGGTTACAGATTATAAAAGAATTGATCTATTTGGAAAAACATTTATTCAGAAAATAGATTTAAAATCACCTTTTGAGTTTGCTTTCCCGGAAGCAGAACAGGCCTGCTTTTTATATATGCTGAAAGGTTCTATGAAGTATCAGTCTGAAGATGACCATTTGGAAATTCCTAACCGACACTCACTCCTGTTGAACTGCATCGATTCCAAAAAGAAGATTCTTGATATCAATCCGGACATCGAAACTGAAATTGTAATTGTCACTTTTCATCCAGATGTATTAAAAACAGTTTATGACAGGGAAGTTCCATTTATTTTTCGGACAAATAATAAGGTGACCAACCAATGCAGAAGTGTGATTAATAATGATTTTTTGATACAAAAATATATTGAAGGGCTTTTATTTTATTTTGAAAATCCGTCATTGACGAGCGAAGAGATTTTAATCCTCAAGCTACAGGAAATTGTTCTTTTATTATCACAGACCCAGGATGCAGAAACAATACAGGTGATACTGTCGCAGTTATTTTCCCCGGCCAGATATACTTTCAAACAAATTATAGAAGCTCATCTGTTTTCGCAGGCCGGTGTACAGGAGCTTGCAGAAAAAACTAACCTAAGCGTATCTTCATTTAAAAGAGAATTTAAAAAAATATACCATGATTCTCCGGGAAATTATATTAAAAACAGAAGACTGGAAAGAGCCGCGGAATTGCTTGTAATTTCAGAAGAAAGGATTTCTGATATTGCCTTTGACTGCGGATTCAATGACCCGGCTAATTTTACCAAAAGCTTCCATAGCAAATACAATATTTCACCAACAAATTACCGGTTAGAAAACAAAAAAGGATGAGCTGAATAGCTTGATACCTGCTATATTCCGCTATTTTACAAACCAATCTGCGGATTTCTTCTTCAGGCATTAAAATATTGAACCATATTACCAAGTAATTGACCTTATCGCCAAACCCATTTTCTTTTTTGAATTGCATTTTTGCAATGTCAATTTAATTAATCAAATTTTTAAAATTAAAGTTATGGGTTTATCACAATTAGGTATTTTTCATACCGTTATAGGCATTGCAGCCATCATTGCAGCTTTTATATCATTAATAAAAAATGGAAAAATAGATCTTAGCGGGCTGTCCGGAAAAATCTATTTTTATTGTACTTTGGTTACTTCTTTAACTGCTTTGGGCCTATCCAGTGTTAAAGGTATCAATCCCGGCCATATTCTCTCTCTGATCATTGTAGTGCTGATCCTGGCTGCATATTTTCTTTATTCGAGGAAACAGGGAAATAACCGCTCCCGTTTTTTTGAAAACTTCTTTTTGTCATTCAGCTTTTTTCTGTCATTACTTCCTACCGTTAATGAAACATTTACCCGTATTCCTGTCGGGCATCCTTTAGCCAATGGCCCGAAAGATCCGTTAATTGGAAAAACCATTCTTTTCATTCTTATATTGTTTATCATAGGCTCTGTTCTGCAGTTCAGGAAGCAGAGGAAAATCAATAAGTATTTGCCAAAAAGTGTGGAAGGAGACAGCGGGAATTAAAAGTGCTTGCAAGATTTTAACTGTAAATGTTTCACAAAATTTAAATTGAATGCTGAAAGAAGTTTTCAACATATTAAAAGAGGTAATGTTACTACACCACCTCTTTTTTATAAAATTTTTGGAATATTTGAATCAATGTAATAAGTGCTGATGGTCTGCTTTTTTTGAAATGCCATCTGTCCTTTTTACGGGCAATGTTGTTCACTCTCAATTGATCATTATGTAGATTTTTTTTATTTTTGCAATATGACAATGACAGTAATGTTATAAAACCCTTTGCGCTTAGTTCTTAAGCATTTCGCTAATACAATTTATTGGCGTTGTTCTTCATATACTTTTAACATAACTAATGAGACCAGCTGTAGTTGGTGTCTTTTCATTAGTTTTAAACTCAATTTTTTATGTCAGATTTTTTAAATATAACTGAAATAGAACATTTTGTACAAAATGGTTTTATTCGTATTGATCATGCATTTTCACAGGAAATTGCGGATGAGGTATTGGATATTTTATGGAAGGAAATCCCTTTTGACAGGTCAAACCCGGAAACCTGGACAGAACCGGTCATCTGGTTGGGGATGCACTCTCAGCCACCTTTTGTCAAATCGCTGAACACAGCAAAATTACATTCAATTTATAATCAGTTAGTGGGAAAAGACAGATGGGTTCCCTGCCAGAGCGTTGGAGCATTTCCTGTAAGATTTCCATCAGCCAGTCAGTCGAATGATACAGGAAAGCATGTAGATGCAGGTTTTCCGGGGAAAGATCCGAATAATTATTTTGAATGGCGTGTAAACATTAAATCAAAAGGAAGAGCTTTACTGATGCTGGCATTGTATTCAGATGTAAGTGAAAATGATGCACCCACGGTCATTTATGAGGGTTCTCATATGGATATTGCGCGACTTTTGGCTGATAAAGGGGATGAAGGTCTCTCATTTTTACAAATTGCTAATGAATCTGATAATCTGCCGGAAAGAAAAAAAATATTTGCGATAGGCAAGGCAGGAACTGTATATTTATGCCACCCTTTTCTGGTGCATTCAGCCCAGTCTCACAAAGGAGCAGTCCCCAGATTTATGGCGCAGCCACCATTGTTTTTAAAAGGTGAATTAAACATTTCAAATGATAGTGTCTATTCACCTGTTGAGCAGGCCATTCGCCTGGCATTGGATTGATAAAGAAAAATCTGTAATTTACTTCTGCGATGTTTGATTACAGAACCAATTAAAAATGGCGCTGCTTTGAGAAAGGTGGCGCCATTTGGCTTTTGAGACAAAGACGGGATTATTTTCAGTTGATAGCAACTACTGTAATGATTGAAAGAAAGTTTCACATAATTTTTTTACTGATCTGCATTTCCGTAAATTTGGTCAGTAAAAAAATAAATAATCTTAAGTAAGAATGGAAAAGTATAATTACGGAGTTATCGGGCTCGGTGTAATGGGAAGAAATCTGCTTTACAATATTGCTGATAACGGTTTTAGTGTAGCGGGATTCGATCTGGATAATGAAAAAGTAAATGCACTTCATGAAGGTGCCACTTCGGGAACAGAGGTTAAGGGAACAGCTTCTTTGGAAGAATTCACATCCTTACTGGAGACTCCACGCAAGATTATTCTAATGGTTCCTGCCGGAGCACCGGTAGATGCTGTTCTGGAAAGTATAACACCGCTTTTGAGTCCAAAAGATATCGTAATTGATGCCGGAAATTCTTATTTCAAAGATACCGAAAGACGTATTGCTGCTTTAGCTTCTCAAAACCTTCACTTCATGGGAATGGGGGTTTCCGGAGGTGAGCAGGGGGCAAGAAGAGGACCCAGTATCATGCCCGGAGGAGATCTGGAAGCATTTAAGACCGTTCAGCCTATGTTGGAACTGATCGCAGCAAAAGTTAATGGAGAAGCCTGCACTGCTTATATGGGGAAAGGTTCTGCCGGAAATTATGTGAAGATGGTGCACAACGGAATTGAATATGCGATTATGCAGCTGATCAGCGAGGCCTACGATCTTTTAAGAAAAGGAGCAAATCTGAACAATGAACAGCTTTACGAAGTTTTCAAAAAATGGAATGAAGGCGAAATGAATTCCTTCCTTATAGAAATCACAAGAGATATTTTTCAGCAGAAAGATGAGCTTACAGACGGTTTTCTTATCGATCAGATTTTAGATAAAGCAGGAGCGAAAGGAACAGGAAAATGGACTTCTGAGCAGGCAATGGAAATTGGTGTCTCTATTCCCACAATTGATATCGCAGTCACTTCCAGGATTTTATCAGCTTATAAAGAAGAAAGAACAGAAGCATCCCAATTATATCCCAAAAACCAAATAACAGCACCGGAAAATACTGAATTATTCATCAAAGAGGTGGGTGAAGCATTGTATTTGGCTACGTTAATCAGCTATGCACAAGGTTTGGCATTATTGGTAAAAGCGTCTAAAGAATATCAGTTTGAAATTCCTTTAAAAGATGTTGTGAAAATCTGGAGGGGAGGGTGTATCATCCGTTCTGTTTTACTGGAAAAATTCTATTCGGCATATACTCAAAACCCGGACCTGTCAAATATTTTATTGAATAATGAAATCTCTGAACTTGTAAATTCTAAAATCGGCTCTTTAAGAAAAACAGCCGCTTTTGCAGTTTCAAATGGTATTCCGAGCTTGGCAATCCAGTCCGCGCTGGGATATTTTGATGCGTACACTACAGATACTTTACCTGTTAATCTTATCCAGGCTCAGCGTGATTATTTTGGAGCACATACGTATCAAAGAACTGACAGAGAAGGAATTTTTCACACCCAATGGCAAAACTTAAATAACTAATCGGATGAGTGACAATACAATCCTGCATCCAACTACTATCATCATTTTTGGAGCAACAGGAGATCTGGCAAAAAGAAAGCTTTTTCCTGCATTTTATAATTTATATGTCGATGGCAGAATGCCTAAAGGCTTTAATATTTTAGCTTTAGGAAGGGCTGAAAATACAGATGAAAAATTCAGGTCGTATATTAAAGAAAATATGGAGACCTTTTCAAGAAGGACTGTGACACCGGAAGACTGGGCTGGTTTTCAGGCGCATATCACTTATTTTCAGCATCAGCTGGATGAGGAAAAGTCTTATCAGAATTTATTTCATAAGCTGGAAAATTTTGATCACGTTTACGGCATGCGCGGCAACAGGCTTTTCTATTTGTCCATTGCGCCGAACTTTGTATCGGTTATTTCAAATCATATTAAGAATACCTCAATAGCTTCAGATTCGGCAAAAGACCGGATTATTATTGAAAAACCTTTTGGATATAATAAAGAGTCTGCCATTGAGCTTAATAATCTTCTTTCTGAAACCTTTAAGGAAGAGCAGATTTATCGTATAGATCATTATCTTGGAAAGGAAACGGTTCAAAATATTTTAGCATTCAGATTCGGAAATTCAATTTTCGAGCCTTTGTGGAACCACAGGCATATAGAATCTGTTCAGATTACTGTTGCAGAAGAAGTGGGAGTTGAGACCAGAGCAAGTTTTTACGAGCAGACGGGTGCTCTGCGTGATATGATTCAGAATCACCTTTTACAAATTCTCTGCATGGTTGCCATGGAGCCGCCGATTTCACTGGAGTCTGGAGAGATTAGAGACCGTAAAGTGGATGTTTTAAAATCAATCCGAAGAATTTCTCCTGATAAAGTAGATCATTATGCCGTGAGAGGCCAATATGGAAGAGGAAAAGTAAATGGTGTAAAGGTAAGCGGCTATCGTCAGGAAGAAGGTATTGCTTCTGATTCCAATACGGAAACCTTTGCAGCCATCAAGTTTTATCTCGATAACGAAAGATGGGAAAATGTTCCTTTCTATGTTCGTACAGGGAAAAAAATGAAGGAAAAGCATTCTTATATTACAATTCAGTTTAAGCCTCTTCCGCATTCTACGTTTTCGGAAAGTACATCGCTTCTGTCGGCTAATCGGTTAATTATTAATATTCAGCCGCAGATGGATATCAGATTACAGTTTATGTCAAAAAAACCAGGCCTTTCATTAGAATTGAAGCCGGTAGAAATGATCTTTGATAATTTTGCCTGCCAAACTGATACTCCAGAAGCTTATGAGACACTTTTATTGGAGGCGCTTGTGGGTGATCTTACGTTATTTATGCGTTCGGATCAGGTAGAGGAAGCTTGGGATGTTGTCAAAACCATTCAGGAAACCTGGGAAAAAAATAGCGATTTCTCTTTTCCGAACTATGAAGCCGGAAGCTGGGGCCCTGATGACAGCAATGCGCTGGTAGAAAGACAGGGTCATGAATGGGTTTAAACTTAATAATAAATAAAATGAATATTACAATATTTGATACACTGGATAGCTTATATAAAAAGGCAGCCGATAGGTTTGTAGAACTTTCAGAAAAATCTATCCAAAAGCACGGCAAATTTGTTGTTGCATTAAGTGGCGGATCTTCTCCGAAAGCCATTTTCAGTTTATTGGCGAATAAAGAATATGCAGATAAAATAGAGTGGAATAAAGTGTATTTTTTCTGGGTAGACGAAAGATGGGTACCCCTTGAAGATGAAAAAAGTAATGCTAAAATGACTTTTGAAACACTCTTCAATAATGTTCCCGTAAATAAAGATCAGATTTTTCAGATGTATAAAACCGGAACCGAGCCTCAGGATTATGCTCAGGAATATGAGGCGCAAATCAGAAATGTATTGGGCAGTGACGGTATTTTTGATTTTATTCTTTTAGGAATGGGTGATGATGGTCATACGGCTTCTTTATTCCCGGGTGAAAAGATCTTGCATGAGAAAGAAAAATGGGTAGATGCCTATTATCTGAAATCTCAGGAAATGTTCAGGATCACACTTACTGCGCCGATCATTAATAAAGCTGAAAATATACTGGTGGTAACCTTTGGAACATCAAAAAAACATGCTTTGAATGAAGTTTTAAACGGAGCATACAATCCTGAATTATATCCGCTTCAGCTCATCGAAAAGAAAGGCAGCGTTGAGGTTTTTACTGACCGGGAAGCAGGTGCCTGATGTTGATTCATATATAGTTTCACCTGGTATCTCAACAGCTAAGATTGTTAAAACTCAGTTACTACGGTAATGTATTATTTAAAAGAGGTTTGGATTATCCGGGCCTCTTTTTTATGTAAAAAATAAATTTATCCGCTGTTTTTTCAGAACAAAACAGCAGTAACAACTCCGTTACCAATGACTTTTGAACTGTCTGAAATCTCAAAATCCATTCCTTCGTACAGTTTTTCAAGAAAAGGTTCAGCATCAATTAAACTAATATTTACCGTAGCAGAATCTCCGGGAAAGATAAGTTCTGTATCTTCAAACATGTGAGATCCCGTGTAAGATTTCGATTCATAAGGAAATGTAAATGTCGACCGAAAACCAGATGAGATGGGAGAAACGAGCCCGCCTTTTTCAGAATGATAATAATTGATTAATGCTGTAAAGTGTAAGTTTTTTTTCATAATGATATTAAGTCAACATTGATTAAACTTTGAGTTATACCTTTATTTAAGGGCAATTTTCAAAAATCGGATTATTAATTTTTGATGGATCTTGTTAATTATATTCTATTTTCAGGTATAATAATCTTCAACCGATTGATGAGCTTTAATTCTGACCGAATATGTCACTTATCTCATCAATACTAGAATTTTATATTGGAAATAAAGATTAAAATGAAAGTTATTCAGTTTTTTATATCCTTTCCTTTTTTGTTGTTTTTACCGGAATAAGATCACAGGGAGACTTTGATATTTCCTTAATTTTTGGATTTTTAGCGATGACTTTTTCTAAAAAATCCCGATTTTTATCTCCCCAGACATTCATAGCATCAATAATAGGCATCAGTGACCTGCCAATCTCGGTAAGTGAATATTCTACCTTAGGAGGTAATTGGGGATAAACTTTTTTTTCTATCATTCCGTGCTCTTCAAGCTCTTTCAGCTGTACATTCAAAACACGGCGTGTGGCGTCCGGCAGTATTCTCAAAATTTCACTCGGCCGTTTCACATCCATATAAATAGCATTGAGTAACGCCGGCTTCCATTTCCCGTTGAGTATTTCTCTGGTCAGGTGAAGGCCGCAGTCAATCGTAAGAGGAATCTTTTTTTCGTACATAAGATTGAAATTTAGAACAAAAATACTCATAATACCCAAAAGATACATAGGGATAAATTTATCCCTATAGCATTAATTTCTCCTATATTGTTATTTTATTGTTATTGGCTGAACTTTGTTAGGGTAAAATTTAAAATAAACAACAATGAAAAATACATCACAGCCGCTTTTAGAGGAATATCAGCTAGGAGATTTAAAACTGAAAAACAGAGTCGTAATGGCTTCACTCACTCGTGCAAGAGCTTCTAATCCCGGCTTGGTAACTACAGCGGTGATGGCGGAATATTACGCACAACGTGCTTCTGCCGGGCTCATCTTATCAGAAGGTACCTGGGTAAATCCACAATCTATAGGTTTTATTAATGTTCCGGGGATTTATACCCAAGAGCAGGTAGAAGGATGGAAAGCTGTAACCAAAGCTGTTCATGATAACGGAGGACTGATTTTTTCGCAATTAGGACATATTGGTGCAGGCGCGCATCCTGATCTGCAGAACGGAGAGCTTCCTGTAGGGCCGTCAGCAGTTAATATACAGTCGCAATCTTTCACTCCGGAAGGTTTTAAAAATACCGTAACCCCTCGTGAAATGACGGTTGCTGATATCAAAAAAACCATTCAGGATTATAAAAAAGCTGCTCAAAATGCAAAAGATGCAGGTTTTGACGGCATGGAGGTACATGCAATAGTCGGAATGCTTATCCCTCAATTTCTTAGTACAGCCACCAATAAACGAACTGATGAATATGGTGGAAGTATTGAAAACCGTTCCCGAATTGTCTTTGAAATATTAGATGCCATCATAGAAGTTTGGGACAGTACGCGTGTTGCGATAAAATTTTCTCCTGTCATGCTAAGTAATGTCGGAATCGTGACGCCCGACGATGAAACTATTGATTTATTCAAATATATCCTGAATAAACTGGAGCACTACAATTTAGCTTTTGTACATATCGTAGGACCATCGGAAGACTTATCGGGCACGCCTGTAGAAGCATTGCAGGAAGATTATTTCTCTCATTTCCGCAATAATTACAGTGGAAGAATCTTGGCTAACTTAGGTTTTTCAAAAGAAAGTGGCAATGCAATTCTAAATGAAGGTAAAGCAGATTTGGTGTCTTTTGGGGAGCCTTTTATTGCAAATCCCGATCTGGTGGAACGTTTTCAAAATAATTGGCCTCTGTCAGAAAGCGACAGAGATACATATTATTCGGGTGGGGAAAACGGCTACATTACGTATCCTAAAGCAGAATATTCTCAATCTGAAAGATAAGTTAATAAAAGACCAGAGAACATAATTACGCACAAATAGAGAGATTCTTTTTACAGGATCTCTTTTTCGGTATTATATTAAAAGGCTTTGGTCTTTCTGATAAACCCGGCGGAAAATATAATCGAGAATGCGACAATAGTTGGTTTAATCTTTATTTTGCTTTGATTATTTTTACCTTCACATAAGATTTTACGAAGAATTTAATAGAATGTTTAGAGTTGCTAAGTGCTTTTTCTTTTAATATTGAAAGAAAAACGATTTACTTATATTTGTCCCGCAAAGCAAATTCAAATGTTCAAAAAAGTAATCACTGTATTTATTCTTAGCTTTTACACGGTTTTTTGTTCGGCTCAACAGGTTCGACCTTCAAAATCATCTGAAATTTACCGTGAAATCAAAACCCTTAAAAATATTCCTAAAGTTTTATATCTGGCGGCTCATCCCGATGATGAAAACACAGGATTACTCTCCTGGCTAATCAACGATCAAAATGTAGAAACGGCCTATTTATCACTAACAAGAGGTGACGGCGGTCAAAATTTATTGGGTACAGAGCAGGGTGCTGCATTGGGTTTAATCAGAACACATGAGCTTTTGGAGGCAAGAAAATTAGACGGTGCCCAGCAGTTTTTTACCCGCGCGATTGATTTCGGATTCTCTAAAAATACGACCGATACCTTTAAACAATGGAATGAAGACAGCATTGTTGCTGATGTCGTTTGGGTCATCCGTAAATTCCGTCCTGATGTGATCATTTGTCGTTTTCCACCTACTGCTGCGGCAGGGCACGGACAACATGCCGCTTCGGCTGTGGTAGCAGAAAAAGCTTTTAAGCTGGCGGGCGATAAAACAGCTTTCCCGGATCAACTGAAATATGTAAATACATGGCAGCCAAAACGAATGTTATGGAATACGTTCCGCTTCGGTGGGATCAATACGACAGCTGAAAATCAATTGAAAGTTACCGTTGGGCAATATGATGCTCAGTTGGGGATGGGGTATGGTGAACTGGCAGGATTAAGCAGAAGTTTACATAAAAGCCAGGGTGCAGGAACGCAGTCTGTAGCTGGGATCAAAACTGAATATTTTAGTCACGTTGCCGGTGATCCTGCAAAATCAACGCTTTTTGATGGAGTAGTTAAAACGTGGACTGCAAAAGGAAATGTTCATATTGATCAGGAATTAGATAAAATTATTTCCACTTTCAATTTTAATAAACCTGACTTGAGTTTGCCCGCTTTGCTTGCTTTAAGAAAAAAAATCATGGCACTGCAAGATTCAGACCTGAAAATGGATAAACTTAAATCACTTGATAATATCATTTTAAGCTGTGCCGGATTTATGGGTGAAGTAGTGACCAATCAGGCTGAAGCTGTTGCCGGGAACAACTATAATTTCAGATTAAATCTGATTTCAAGAGCTGAAAATCCTGTCGTTCTGGAAAATGTAAAGTGGTTAGGTCAGTCAGAAAGCTTCAACAGAAAACTCTCAAAAGATTCCTTAATTACCATTCAGCATGACATTCAGATTCCTGCAGATGCAGCGTTCACAGAACCGTATTGGTTAGCAAAACCAGCCACGAACGCGGCAATTTTCTCTGTTCCGAATGATACTTTAGTCGGTTTGCCGGAGACAGAATCACCCCTGAATGTTTTGCTTGATTTAAAAATCGCTTCGGAAAAGTTTCAGGTTAAACTTCCTTTATCATTCAAAAAATTAGATCCTGTGCGTGGTGATGTGGTCGAAGCCCTGCGCATCGTTCCTGCCTTGGAATTGAAATTTACACAGCTTCTTTATTTAGTTAAAGAAAATGAAGATTTACATTTGAGTTTAAATGTTAAAGTTAATTCCAGCAAAAAGTTCAGTAATGGTAAAATAAACTTAATGTATAACGGAGAAAAATTGGGTGGCGGCGAATTAAAGTCGATCAATGGGAAAGATTTTACTGTTGATTATATTATTCCAAAGGCTAAACTTGCCTCTATTAATTCAAATCGTTTGCAATTGGATGCTAATTTTATTGCAGATGGACTAGCTTACAATAAAAAACAGGTATTAATTCAGTATCCGCATTTGCCTTTTTTACAATATTTTGCACCTGCAACGGTAATTGTGATGAAAGGTGATATTCAGGTGAAGGTTAAAAAAGTGGGTTATGTACAAGGTGCGGGTGATTTCATTCCTGAGTTTCTGCGCATTGCAGGTATTCAGGTAGATGTCCTGAAAGACGAAGATTTTTATGGTAATTTAAATGAATCTGACGGAAATATCAGTCAGAACAAGCTATCGCAATATGATGCCATCGTATTGGGTGTTCGTGCCAATAACACAGAGAAAAAGCTGGGTCGATGGATGCCTTTTTTATGGTCTTATGTAAAATCCGGAGGTAATCTGGTGATGCAGTATAACACGAATCAGGATACAACCGTTAACCAATTGGGAATGTACAGTTTCAGTATCGCCAATAAGAGGGTTACCGAAGAAAATGCTGAGGTTACATTTTTAAATCCAAATCATAAACTCCTGAACTTTCCAAACAAAATTACTGCGGACGATTTTAAAGGCTGGGTACAGGAGCGCGGTGCCTATTTTCCTGATCAATGGGATGCAGCCTATGAACCGCTTTTTGAAATGCACGATACAGGGGAAGAGCCCCTGCAGGGATCAACTTTATATGCCAAATACGGGAAAGGTAATTTTATTTATACACCGTTGGCATTTTTCAGACAGCTGCCTGCGGGAAATGTTGGGGCGGCACGTTTATTCTTTAACTTTTTATCTGCACAGAAAAACTGATGAACAATCAACTTAAAAACTGGAACATCTGGTACGTATTATTAGCCGTTGCATTAATATTTCAGATCGCATTTTATTATTGGTTTACTAAATATTGGGCATGAGCAATATAGATTGGACAGTTCTCATTTTCACACTGGTTGCAGTGGTTGTTTACGGCGTATTTATCGGTCGTGGACAAAAAAGCAACGCTTCATACCTGAAGGCAGATAATAAAATGCCGTGGTATATTGTGCTTCTCGGTATTATGGCTACGCAGGCCAGTGCTATTACGTTTCTTTCGGCACCGGGACAGGCGTATACAGACGGAATGCGTTTCGTTCAGTATTATTTTGGTTTGCCATTGGCGATGATTGTGATCTGTATTACTTTCATCCCGATTTTTCAGCGTTTGAATGTTTATACGGCCTATGAATATCTGGAAAACCGTTTTGATAAAAAAACAAGGGTTCTCACTTCACTGCTTTTCCTTTTTTCCAGAGGCTTGTCAACAGGAATCAGCATTTACGCTCCGAGTATCATCTTATCAAGCGTTTTAAACTGGAATATTTATGTAACCAATGTTTTAACGGGTGGAATTTTGTTGATTTACACTTATGTTGGTGGTGCCAAAGCGATCGCTCACACCCAAAAATTACAGTTTCTTATTATTTTGGGAACAATGGCTTTTGCAGGATATCTTTTGATTCAAAATATGCCGAATGGAATTGGTTTTACGGATGCGCTTTATCTTGCGGGGAAATCAGGAAAGCTTAATGTAATCACCACAGAATTTGACTGGAAAGATAAATACAATATCTGGAGTGGCTTAATTGGCGGTTTTTTTCTGGCACTTTCTTACTTCGGTACAGACCAGAGTCAGGTTGGAAGGTATATTACTGCTAAAGACAATACCAATGCAAAAATGGGTTTGCTATTGAACGGACTGGTTAAAATTCCGATGCAGTTTGCTATTCTCCTGATTGGTGCTCTGCTTTTCGCTTTCTTTTCTCTGAAGCCGGCTCCTATTTATTTTAACGAAAGATCTTATCAGCATTTAAAGGAAACAAAACCTGAACAGGCTGCAGTTTTTGAAAAAGAACATCAGGATTTACAAATAAAATTCAATGCAGAATCGAAAGAAATTCTAAAGCTGAAAGAAATTCAATCTCCTCAACTTAATAAAACAATTGAGGATTTTAAAAATACACAAACCGAGGTTAAAAAACTCCATGGAAGAGTAGAAGAGGCTATCAACAATTCAAACTATAATGCGGAAAAAACAGATACGAATTATATTTTCCTTTATTTCGTGAAAAATACACTGCCCGTCGGGATGATCGGCTTATTGTTTGCCGTTATTTTTCTGGCCAGCTGGGGCTCCATTTCGGCAGCGTTGAATTCTCTTGCCGCCTGCTCATTAAAAGATGTTCATTTGATATTCAGAAAAGAAATTCCAGATGATGCTACCGAATTGAAGTACAGCCGCTTGCATACTTTAGCATGGGGTATTTTCTCAATTGGTGTTGCGATGTTTGCGACTCAGATGGGGTCTCTTATTGAAGCGGTTAATGTATTGGGCTCTCTTTTCTACGGCCCGATATTGGGGATTTTTCTTGTTGCTTTTTACTATAAAAAAATCACTGGTTCCAATGTATTTATTGCTGCTATTTTATCAGAAATTGCGGTTATTGCCGTTTATAAGTTTGATATCGTTTCGTTCCTTTGGCTCAATGTAATTGGAGCCGCGGCAGTTATTATATTTTCTGCAGTCGGGTTGCTATTTTATAAGCCGAAAGCCGTAAATTCGTAAACGAACAAAACAAGAACAAATAAATAAAAATAGTATGAAAACAATGATTAAATCTGCTACCATGGTTTTGGCTGCAATAACGATTTCAGTAAATGCTTTTGCACAGGAAACTAAAAAACCTGCGAGCCCTCCGGCTACTGCAACAGGAAAAATTAAAGATGCAAATATTACAATTGCCTACAGCAGTCCTTCCGTGAAAGGACGTACAATCTGGGGTGGTTTGGAAGCGTATGATAAAGTTTGGCGTGCAGGTGCCAATGAAGCGACTACCTTCGAAACGGATAAAGATATTACCGTTCAGGGTAAAAAACTTCCTAAAGGTAAATATAGCTTTTTCTTAATCCCTAAAGAAAGCGGAACATGGACTGCCATTTTTAACAAAGAAGCCAAACAATGGGGCGCTTACAAATACGAACAGGCAAAAGATGCTTTACGTGTAGATGTAAAAACAAAAGCTTTACCAGCAACACAGGAAAATTTAGTTTATAAAATAAACAATAATGGATTCACAATGGATTGGGATAAAATCTCAGTTCCTGTAGAAATAAAATAAAGGTAAATGAGAAATTAGAAAACCTAATTATCATGATTTCTGTTTTAAAAGAAAAATCCTTTCCGTAATTGGAAAGGATTTTTGCGTTTATACAACCGGACTCACCCCACCATCAACCAAATAATTCGCACCGGTTATATATTGTGCTTCCGGAGAGACCAAAAATGTAACCAGATTTGCAATTTCTTTTGGTTCAGCCATTCTTCCCAAAGGGATGGCGCCCCAAATTTTACTTACCATATTTTCAAATGCTTCTTCTGTCGTAATATTTGAAGATTTAGCAAAACCTTCAATAAAATCCTGCATCAGCGGCGTTTTTACTACGCCCGGTGAAACTGCATTTACACGGATTCCTTTCGGTCCGACCTCGTTTGCCAATGCTTTTGTATAAGCATTTAATGCAGCTTTGGCAGCAGAGTAGGTCATTGTTATTTCCCAAACTGGTTGTTGAGCCGCGTATGTAGAAATATTGATGATGACACCGTTTTTCTGTTCAATCATGGAAGGTAATAATGCTTTATTGACGCGTACTACTGATAGTAGATTCAATTGGAAATCATTGATCCAATCCTCATCGGAAAGTGAGCTAAAACTTCCGCCTTTACTTAAATTGGCTCCTGCATTATTTACAATAATGTCTATTTTTCCAAATTTCTCCAAAATTTCTTTTGCGATAATTTCGGCACTTTCAGGTAGAGTCAAATCACTTGGAATGAAATGATATCCGTTCGTATTTTCTTCCGGCTTATTTCTCGCTGTTACGATAACCGTTGCACCAGCATTATGTAATTCGTCGGCAATTGCTTTTCCGATTCCTTTTGTACCGCCCGTTATGAGGGCGATTTTTCCGTTCAATTGAGTCATAATTTTTAAATTATAGTTAAGATTTATTTTGAAACATTTGTTTTAGAAATAGATAAAAAAATTTATTTCACTTCTACGGCAAATTCATTTATCGGTAAACGTACTTTTTTGAGATTTGTATTCCAGTCATTTTCAGCATCTCTATAACCTAAAGCCAGCATCACCGCTGTTTTCAGTCCTTTTTCTTTGAGTTTTAGGACTTCATCAACATTTTGCGGGTCGAAACCTTCCATTGGTGTTGCATCAACCTTTTGTTCAGCTGCTGCGATTAATGCCGTTCCCAATCCTATATATGCTTGTTTTGCAGCCCAAACTGAACTTTGTTCTGCAGATTGATCAAGATGCCAGCTTTCTAATGCTGTTTTTAAACCTTCCAGTTCAGAAATGGGTGTTCCTCTTTCTTTTATAATGAGGTTGATGTAATCATCAATGTGTTCTTTCGTGATTTTTTGAAATGAAGCAAACACTAAAAGATGCGACGCCTCCTCAATTTGAGCATTGAAAGAATCTGCCCGCAATTTTTTTTGTATTTCTTTATTTTGGATTACAAATACTCTGTAAGGCTGCAGCCCGCCTGACGATGCAGAGAGATTAACAGCTTCGATGATTTTATCCACTTTTCCCCGCTCTACTTCTTGGAGACCAAATTTTTTTGTGGTGTAACGCCACTTCAAATTTTCTAATAATGACATTCTTTTTTGAATTTAAATTGTTAATACTTAGATTTTATTTTGAAATATTTGTTTCAAAATTGGTTAAAAAATTTTTTATCGTTTTAATTGTCGAATCACGAATTCTGCCATATCTAAAATTTTATCAGGATTTTGATGCAAAACAAAAGAATTGTACCAACCGCTGACTACACTCATTAGATAATCTGAAATCATTTCAGGATTTCCGTTTTTTGGCATTTCATTTAGATGCTGGGCTTTTTCTATCAGGTTTTTAATAAATTGGTGGTTGAAATGATCGTAAGAGTTTATTATCGTATTAATTTCCGCGTTTCCGCCTTCGGTTTCAAAAGTCGTTTTCAGACACAAACAGGTATTCGGTTCGGTCGTAATAATATTTGCGGCATCTCTGATGAAATTTTCAAGTGCCTCAAAAGGAGAACCCCAATGCTTGTAACGCTCTTCAATTGATTGAATCCGAAACTGAGTATAATTTTTGATACACTTGATAAATAGCTGTTTTTTATCACCAATCGTATTGTAAAGACTGCTGCTATTGATTTGCATAGCATCTGTTAAATCACGCATAGATGTTGAGGCATAACCTTTTTTCCAGAAAACTTTCATTGCTTTCTCTATTGCTTCTTTTTCGTCAAACTCTACTAATCTTGCCATAACGTTGCAAATGTATAAAAATATTTTGAAACAAATGTTTTAAAATTAAAAAATTAAAAATCTGCGAAGAATAAAACTTCAAATACCGGTCTTGTGACCTTGACGAGTGTTTCTTCAAACACTTTCATTGATGATTTCATTTTTATCGTTTCTTGTTCATCATAGGGGGATTGCTTTTCTTAAGATATAAGAAAATGAAGAAATTAAAATTTGAACACTTTAAACAAATTATCAAGAATTTAGACAAAGAGAAAGAGCTTCTTAGCCAAAAAGAGACTACAGGAAGTAAAGATAAAACGGTAAATGCTGATAAACCCATGATGTCTAATGAAAAGGAAAGTAAAATCTTAACATTATTGCAAAAATTTGAAAATTCAGAATTATATACTGATAATAGTATTTCACTTTCATATTTAGCAACGTATTGCGAAACCAACGGAAAATATCTTTCTTATATCATAAACACATATAAAAAAAATGATTTTAATAATTACATCAACACTTTAAGAATTAATTATATTATCAGGAAATTAAAAAGCAGCCCGAAATACAGAAAGTATAAAATTGCTACTTTAGCCGAAGAATCCGGTTTTTCATCACTTAGCTAGTTTTCTCTTGTATTTAAGCAAATAACTTCCATACCTCCTTCTCAATTTATAAAGTATTTAGAAGGAAAAATAATATAGTTTATCTTAAAAGTAAGATAGATGTACCCTGTGGAACGGAACATTTTATATTGTATGAGACTTTTTTGATTTGCTTTTAATCATCATGAATATACTTACAGTATTGTGATGAACCTCGTTTACTTTTTGTTCACAACTAGTTGTTTGTTAACAATAGAAAATTGAGTATTAGTATTGATTAAGAATGAATAATTAAAAACGGCACCATTTGTCTAAGAATGGCGCCGTTTGGCTGTTTGTGACCAAGACGAGCGTATCTTCAAACACTTTTATCGATGATTTGGTTCGATTGAGCCAAATTAAACAAGAATTACAAAGCTCATTTTTATCAATTAGTTTTTTTTGAATTGAAAAATTAAAAAACTTTATTTCAATTTAATTTCGAACATTAAAAATAGGTGAGTTTGGAATAGTTAGCTTTTAGTTGGCTTTGCCTGTCTTGTACCAAAAACCGAAGAAATATCAAAACATTTGATAGAAGATTTAGAGAGAATTTCACAATTATCAGGATTGCAACATTAAGCCTTTTTAACAATATCATATCGCCTTTATCGGAGAAAAAAATCTATGTATTTCTAATTTAAAATTTAGTTTTACCGATAAGGTTTATTCTAAAATGAGAGTGAATGTTTATTTATTAAAAACCATTATGTTATTTAGAACATATTATTGTAGCTGTGTCTTTTAAAAAGTTTAACTATTCACTGCTAAATTAAAACGATGTTACTTGAGAAAATGTAGTTATGGATAATTTCATAATTGAATGCCATATTCAAAAAAGTGTCTTGTTATAAGCCAACTTTTTCTGTTATCTCAATTTCTATTATTATACATAATACTTTTTCTTTAACCATAGACTTGCTCTTATCAGCAAAATTAGAACCGGAACTTCTACCAAGGGGCCGATAACCCCGACAAAGGCCTGCGCAGAGTTGATGCCGAAAACAGAGATCGCAACTGCGATTGCCAGTTCAAAATTGTTTCCTGTGGCTGTAAATGCAATGGAAGCATTTTTGTCGTAAGGTACTTTCATCGATCTATTGATAAAGAAGCTGACAAAGAACATCAGAACAAAGTACACCACGAGTGGTATCGCAACTTTTACAACGTCCATCGGTAATTCTACTATTTTTTCACCTTTCAGACTGAACATTAAAACAATGGTAAATAATAACGCATACAAAGTTATAGGAGAGATTGCTGGTACAAATTTTCTGTTGTACCAATCCAAACCTTTTGATTTAACTAAGAAATATCGGCTTAAGAACCCAGCCAGAAATGGAATGCCCAAATAGATGAGAACGCTCTCGGTTACATCTTTCATTGATACACTTACATTGAAATTGGCCAATCCTAATTTTCCAGGTAAAACATTGATGAATAACCAGACAAAAAAACTGTAGGTGAATATCTGAAAAATACTATTTAAGGCGATCAGTAAGGCGGCATATTCTCTGTTTCCTTTTGCCAGATCGTTCCACACGATGACCATTGCAATACATCTTGCCAAACCGATGAGTATCAATCCTATCATATAGTCCGGCTCACTTCTTAAGAAAATAATGGCCAGTATAAACATCAATATGGGACCGATGATCCAGTTTAACAGAAGTGATATAGTGATTACCTTTTTGTCTTTAAATGCAATAGGCAATAAAGAGTAATCTACTTTTGCGAGGGGAGGGTACATCATCAAGATCAATCCAATTGCCAGAGGAATGTTGGTTGCTCCTACAGAAAGCGAATTGGTAATGTTTGTTATTTCGGGAAATATATATCCTAAGCCTACTCCGACTGCCATGGCAAGAAATATCCAAAGTGTTAAGTATCTGTCGAGAAATTTTAATTTTGGTTGCATACTGTTTTAATTTATTCCTGTTGTTTTACTTCTTCTTTCCATAATGATGGTGTCACGCCAAATATCTCTTAGCTTTCCGATTTTTTCACGATAGCCTATCATTCTGAAGCCCGAACTTTGATGAAGAGCCACTGTTGCTTCATTCTCAGGAAACATACCGCTTTGCAATGTCCATATGCCGTTCCTTTCACTTTCTTCTATCAGTTTTTGCATTAAGGCTTTTCCAATGCCTTTTCCTTTATGATTATTGGAAATGTAGATGCTCAATTCTGCCACACCACCATAGACACATCGGTCACTCACTGCCGAGAGTGCAGCCCAGCCAACAACCGTGTTGTCAATTATAGCAACCAATCGACTGTGTTTTAGTTTACCTTTGTCCCAATCCTCCCAAGTCGGAACAGTGGTTTCAAATGTGGCATTGCCTATTTCAAGTCCTTGCCTGTATATTTCCGCTATGTCTGGAAAATGCTTCTTGTCTGTTGGTATTATTTCCATTCTATTTGTCTATCTGCGAAAAAACATAAAACATCTCTGTGGCGATTTGCAAACTTCTCTCAGTATAGATCTGCATCTGTTCCGGTGTGTTGTCTGAAGATTTGGGGTCATCGTATTTGATAGGAAATCTACCTTCTCCTCCAATCACTAAAGGGCAACCTTCATCGGCATTGTTGCACGTCATAATCGCACCAAATTCTTTTTTGGGATTAAAATCGTTGCTGTATTTTTTTGAAAAGCAGATGATAGGAGCTTCATTTTCTGCATACTTTACTGCATAGACAGGATTTGCATTGTCAATCAGCATCTGAATCTGAAATCCTTGATTTTCCAATGTTTCAGCCACTTTTGGAAACATTGCGGTCGCTTCTGTACCTCCAGAATAACAATACACGCTCTTAATACCAAAATGGAAAGCCATGGTCTGCGCCCAGATCTGGGACAGGTGACTTCTTCGGCTGTTGTGGGTACAGATAAAATTCAGTCTGACTGTCTGATTTGCTTTCGATTTACTTTGGATGTAATCTGCTAATGGCTGCAAAACAGTTTTTCTTTCTTCGGTAATAGAGTCTATAGAAATTGATTCTATAATCTTTGAAATGGTCTGGTTCATTTTTATTTATTTTATTAGTATCGATAAACGGACTTCTTTTTAATGGTAAGCATACTAAATACTCATCAAAATATAGCCTAATAATGCACCTCCTAAAACGATAAACGCACTATTGATCTTTTGATATTTGAAAATAACAAAAGCACTGATCAATGCAATAGTGATCGTGCGCCAATCCGTAACGGCTTCTTTACCCATTGTAAAGCAGACGGCAATTATGATCGCTACAGAAGCTACATTGACGGCATCAAGAAAAGCCGATAAGCTTTTATATCCGCGTATCCGTTTCATTAGTGGATTGAGCAATGCAACGAAAATAAATGACGGAAGGAATATGGCAATGGTAGAAAAGATGGCACCCGATAATCCATTGATCTGATAACCGATAAAGGTTACAGAAGAAAAGACAGGTCCCGGTGTGAACTGACCCACCGCGATCGCATCCATTAATTGCTGTCTGGTGATCAAGCCTTTTGCAACCAATTCTGTATCGAGGAAAGCAAAAAGAACATATCCGCTTCCATACAGTATTGAACCGATTTTCAGGAAAATCCAGAACAATTTGACATTTGTTTCTGAAAGAAAATTACTTTGACCGACCTTGAAAAATAATAAAGGAACAAAGCCCTGCATAGTGTTACCATTATTCGTGTTCTGAAACGAGAATACAACTATGGCCAGTAGCCCAGCACCAAACATTAGATAAATCTCGCTGATTCCTGATAAGGAACCTAATAATACAGCCATACCGACCAAAGCAAGGAATGTAGATTTGATCGACTTCTTTGCCAATGGATACACTGCGCCGATGATTACCGCAATGATCGCAGGCTTAATACCGTAAATGAACGGTTGAACTTGGGGCAGCTGTCCATATTGATGATATAAAAAAGCGAATATTCCTGTGATCAAAACGGCGGGAAAAATAAAGCACAAGCCGGCTGCTAGCAGACCTTTCCATCCGCCTTTGTCATAGCCGATGTGTATTGCCATTTCGGTACTGTTGGGGCCGGGGATAAGGTTGACAGCTCCTAAGAGATCAAGAAAATGCTGTTCGTCCATCCATTTCCTTTTGACCACCACTTCGTTCTGCATCATTGCGATGTGAGCGGCAGGACCGCCAAATCCTATAATGCCCAGTTTGAGAAAAAGAAGAATGATCTCTTTTGTGTTGACCTTATTTTCCATTTGGGATCAGTTTTTTATCGAGTGACCGACAACTTGCACCTTTGATCAGCAAAAGAATACTTCCGAAAAGCATCGCCCAGTCGGTTCCGCTTCCGTGTAGCAGTTCCATACGGATCAAAATGATGGTTTTGCTATTGTCAGTAAGATTAAGCTTTAGCATTATCAGAAATGGTGTTTCTTCTTTTGAAGCTGCAGAATACAAAATTCTGAATGGTTTCAAAAGGTGTCTTATGATCAACAGAAAAACACTCGATCCCTTCAAAATATTTCTCAAACCGATCTGTCATTGTCTGTTCTGAATATTGTTTAATATCGATACCGCTGCATTTTTTTGGTCCCAGCTTCGAAAAGGTACCGATTACCATCATTCCATTTCTGGAGATCGCATTTCCTGTAATTTCTATATAATGATTCACATCATTTTCTTCGGTCAAAAAATGAAAGGCCGCCCTGTCGTGCCAAAAATCGTATTGCTCTGTTGGTCTGAAATCCAAAATATCTTCGGTGATCCATTGTACTTTGTCGGCTTTGCTTCCTAGTCTTGCTTTTGCCCGTTCTATTGCTGTATGGGAAATGTCGAGCACTGTAATATCTTCATACCCTAACTCAAGCAAATGATCCACAAGAAAACTGTCCCCTCCGCCAACATCAATGATCTTAGCGGACTTGGCTAAATCGAGCTGACAGATGAATTTTAAAGAGGTCTCGGGATCAGGCTGATACCAGCTTACTGTTTCTAAAGGTTTGTTCTGGTAAATGTTTTCCCAATGCAATCTTTTGTCGAATGCTTCCATAAAGAAATTGATTTAGCAACAGTCTCCTCCAGGTTTGCACGTATTAGTATTATTAACAGGCAATTCTGCCAGATTCTTCTTCAGTTTTTCCGAAGGAATTCCGCAAGCATCCTGAGCAAGACAAGCAGTGGTCTTACTTTTCAGAACAAAAACTTTCCCATTGAATTCCAGATCATATTTGCCAATTGTATTGCTTTGATATTCCACTTCGATCTCATTATTTTCAATCCCTAAATTTTCTTCAGAAAGTTTGATAATATTAAGCAGTTTTCCGGGTTTTAACCTGTGCTCGTAGTCGTCCGCATTCCATAACTGGAAATTGACCACTGATTCCTCACGGATCACTCCGCCACAATCAATGAATTTTTTATTAATTTGTCCGACCTCCGTCACGTGGAAATGCTCAGGCACAATAGTCCCGTCTTCCAATTGAAACTCTACATTCTCCAATGTTGGCAAGATCTCTTTTATTTGTCCTAGTGTCATAGTATTTTGTTTTAATTATTTTTAATTTAATGGATACGATTTGAAAGTCTAAAAATATATTTTACTAATGCAATATTTAAAAGTAAAAAATGCATCAACAACATTTTTGATCAGTAACGGTATTAATGATCTTTGAAAAGTAATCCTTCATGATCTCGAAAGTATTTTCATCGATACAGTAGCATACTGAATTTCCCTCAATGTTACCTTTTATCAAACCGGCATTTTTTAGTTCTTTCAAATGCTGGGATATGGTGGGTTGTGCCAAGGGTAATTCATTGACGATGTCTCCCGTGATACACGTATTTACCTTGAGCAGGTATTCTATAATAGCAACTCTGGCAGGATGTCCCAATGCTTTTGCTATCACTGCTATTTTATTTTGTTGATCTGTAAAGTGATCCGTCTTTGTAGCTCCCATGTTAATTTAATATTGCAATATTACGATATATTTAATTGATAAGAAAATTAATTGATGTAAAATTGAAAATTTATAAATTAATGTAAATTCGTAGAATATTTTCACATAATGAACCCAAATATAATTTCTTCCGAATTCAGTTCTTCTAAGGAATTAACTGATATGCTTTATCAAAACGGTATCCTGAAAACATATCACGAAGGAGATATTATTCTGGATGAAAATGCGTCCATACGCTCCATTCCGATTGTAATGAAAGGATTGTTAAAAGTAATAAGGACAGAAGAAGACGGCAGAGAAATTTTACTATACTACATTAAAGCAGGTGAAAGTTGCATTATGTCGTTTCTTGGTGGGATGCACAATGAGAAAAGTATTGTAAAGGCCGAAGTGGAGGAAGATTCTGAGATCTTGTTTTTACCAATGGATAAAGTTACATTATTCATCAAAGAATATCCGGAATGGCTGGATTATATTTTCAGGCTGTATCACAAGCGTTTTGAAGAATTGCTCGATATTATCAATGCGATCGCTTTCAAAAAAGTAGATGAAAGATTACTTGATCTGCTCTATAAAAAATCTGAAAACTCCCAATCTAAAACCATCGTAATCACACACGAACAGCTTGCCAATGAACTCGGAACAGCCAGAGTAGTGGTGTCAAGACTTCTGAAACAGCTGGAAGATTCCGGTAAATTGAAATTGGGAAGAAACAAAATTACACTCTTGGATCCCATATAAATTTCCCTATGTAACAAAAGTAGCTGTACGGCTCCCCGGATATATCCATTTTTGCTTTATAAAAGTTGAAAAATGGAAATCTTTGGATATGTAGCATCGGTTTTTATCGGTATTTCTTTAGGATTGATTGGCGGTGGCGGAAGTATTCTTACCGTTCCTGTTTTGGTTTATCTCTTCGGAATTGAGGCTTTTCTGGCAACAGAATATTCACTTTTCATTGTGGGAATCAGTAGTTTGGTTGGCTCGGCTTCTTATTTCAAAAAAGGATTGGTTAATTTTAAAACAGCTTTAGTTTTCGGTTTTCCTTCCATCATTTCTATTTTTCTGACAAGAAATTACCTTTTGCCTCTTATTCCTGATGAAGTTTTCACTTTTGGAAGTTTCATTGTGACCAAAGACATTTTTCTTCTGTTACTATTTGCAGGATTAATGATTACCGCTTCCTATAAGATGATTCAGAGAAGTGTTGTACTAAAAACGATAAATTCAGAAAAAAACAATACACCTTTGGCAGTAGCTGAAGGTTCTGTAGTCGGTATTCTGACAGGTTTGGTAGGAGCAGGAGGCGGATTTATGATTATTCCTGCCTTGGTCAATCTTCTCAAAACGCCAATGAAAACTGCCATTGGAACTTCTTTGGTCATTATTTCTTTAAATTCTCTGATCGGATTTTTTTCATCAATGAATCACGTCAAGATCGAATGGAATTTATTATCAACCATCACCGCAATTGCCATCGTTGGAATTATCATTGGCTCGCAATTATCAAAGAAAATTGATGGCAAAAAACTGAAACCTGCATTCGGATGGTTTATTCTGGTGATGGGAATTTACATTATTATTAAAGAACTTTTCTTCTAATATTATTGGGGCAGCTTTATCCGCCTTCCACTCCCGCTTTTTTGCTCGTCGTTCCTCCTCACAAAAAGAGCTCCGTTCAAGTCGGGCAGCAATCATTCGGTGTTTCAAAATAGGAGATAATTAATTAAAACTCTTATGTAACAAAAGTAGCTGTAGAACAGAGTTCAAACCCGGAAATTTGTATCAAATTAAAATTAAATAAAAAATATTAAAATGAAAATAGAACAGATCTATACAGGATGTCTCGCTCAGGGAGCTTATTATATTGTTTCAAAAGGTGAAGCGGTGATCATTGATCCTTTAAGAGAAACTCAACCTTACATCGAGAGACTGGAAAAAGACAATGTAAAATTAAAATACATTTTTGAAACCCATTTTCACGCAGATTTTGTGAGTGGCCACGTTGATTTAAGTAAAAAAACAAATGCGCCAATCGTTTATGGACCAACGGCAAAGCCCGAGTTTGAAGCCATCATTGCTCAAGACGGACAGATCTTTGAAATCGGAAAAATCAAAATAAAAGTTCTGCACACACCGGGACACACAATGGAAAGTTCTTCCTTTTTGTTAATCGATGAAAACGGAAAAGAAAAAGCACTTTTCAGTGGAGATACTCTGTTTCTCGGCGATGTCGGTCGCCCGGATCTGGCTCAGAAAGCGGTAAATATGACCAAGGAAGAACTTGCTGGGCTTCTTTACGATAGTTTATACCAAAAAATTCTGCCTTTGGATGATGAAATTATCGTTTATCCTGCGCACGGAGCCGGTTCTGCCTGCGGAAAAAATATGCAGAAAGAAACGGTTGATACGTTGGGTAATCAAAAGAAAACAAATTATGCATTGAATCAAAAAGACAAAGAAAGCTTTATAAAAGCTGTTACAGAAGGGCTTCTTCCTCCACCTTCTTATTTCGGGATGAATGTAGCGATGAATAAAAAAGGCTATGAGAGCTTTAATGAGGTTTTATCTAAAGGTCTTCACGCTCTTTCTCCTGAAGAATTTGAAGAAATGGCAGAACATTCAGGAGCTTTGATTTTGGATGTCAGAAATAATGAAAATTTTGCTAAAGGTTTTATTCCTCAATCGATTAATGTTGGGTTAGGCGGAGATTTTGCACCTTGGGTCGGTGCTTTGATTGTAGATGTAAAACAACCGATTTTATTAATTACCGATGAAAATAATGAAGAGGAAACGGTCACAAGACTCAGCAGAGTAGGGTTTGACAATGTTTTGGGTTTTCTGAAAGGTGGTTTTGAAGCCTGGAAAAACAGCGGAAAGGTAATTGATATCGTTAACAGAATCTCTGCAAACCAATTTGAAAATGAGATTAAAGATAAAGACCTTACAATCATTGATGTACGAAAAGAAAGTGAGTACGAAGCAGAACACGTCGATGAAGCCTATAATAAGCCTTTAGCTTACATCAATGAGTGGATTAACCATATTGAACCGACCGAACATTTTTATCTTCACTGTGCAGGCGGGTACCGAAGTATGATGGCGGCGAGCATTCTTCTGGCAAGAGGCTACAGAAATTTTACCGAAATTGAAGGTGGATTTAATGCAATCGCACAAACTGATGTTCCCAAAAGCAATTTCGTTTGTCAAAGTAAAGTTTTGAAGTAATTTTGAATTAAATAATTAAATTAATGTTAGATATCATAAAAGAACCCTGGCCATGGTATATCGCAGGTCCTCTGATTGGTCTTACTGTTCCGACTTTGCTGATTTTAGGCAATAAATCTTTCGGAATCAGTTCGTCATTGCGACATATTTGCGCAGCCTGTATTCCGGCAAACGTGAGTTTTTTCAAATACGACTGGAAAAAAGAATCCTGGAATTTATTCTTCGTTTTAGGAATTTTCTTCGGAGGAATGATTGCCATTCATTTGCTGATGATTCTTGGAGGAATTACAGTCAATCCAAACCTTAAAGCAGAATTGGCAACCTATGGGATCACGGATTACAGCAATCTTGTCCCGACACAACTGATGAATTTTGAAAGTTTATTGACGTTAAAAGGATTCATTATGATGGTTGTCGGTGGATTTTTGGTTGGCTTCGGAACAAGATATGCGGGAGGTTGCACCAGCGGACACGCGATAATGGGACTTTCCAATCTTCAATGGCCTTCTTTAGTAGCGACCATTTGCTTTATGGTCGGCGGTTTTTTAATGGCAAATGTGATTTTTCCAATCATTCTTTCACTCTAAATATATTTAATAATGAAAAAAGAAACAGATATACGTCACCAGGATACCATTTGTACCAACGAAAGCCATCTTCAGCACAAATGGTATCACAATTTGAAATATTTAATAGTTGGTGTTTTATTCGGGATCGTGTTTGTAAAAGCTGAGATTATCAGCTGGTTCAGAATTCAGGAAATGTTCCGTTTTCAATCATTTCATATGTACGGAGTGATTGGAAGTGCAGTTCTAACGGGAATGATTTCTGTCTGGCTGATTAAAAATTTCAAAATAAAAACCATTTACGGAGAAAAAATTTCAATTGCTCCTAAAACTTTTAACAAAGGACAAATTTACGGAGGTTTAATCTTCGGATTTGGCTGGGCCATTACAGGAGCTTGTCCGGGACCTCTTTTTGCACAGATTGGAACAGGAGCTTTTGCGGTTATTATTACTTTGGTGAGTGCTGTTTTCGGAACTTGGGTGTACGGATATTTCAGAGACAAGCTGCCGCATTGATAGTATTTAAAAAAGCTTTATATAACAAAAGTAGTGGTACGCTTCAACCTAGTTAAAAACCTTGCACAGGCGAGCTAGTTGATCGGTGGTCAGGCAAAGGGTAAAGCCATTGTTATTGATGTCATAAGATTACAGAAGAAAATAATCTGATCGCGATTCTGGGTAGATGTTGCAAAGTCTTTGCGATTACAACTATAATGATTTTACTGCTTGGTAAAAAAGACTGTAATGGGTGGTCATCCCTTTATAGTCTTTTTTTGGAACAAGATTTCAGTGAGCAATCTTATTTCAATTAGTTTTTCAATATCTTTACAATGCAATTGATCTCTGACCTCAATCCTTATACCACGTCCCTCTGCATACACTTTTGCAGCTATAAGTTCAGTTTTTATACTGTCTGAAATGCTGCTTTAAAGAATTTTTCTCTTGGCAAAAGATATATTATAACCCGGTTTCTATCTTTAACTCGCAGACTCCATCAAAATTTTTCGCCGTAAAAATGCCATTCTGACTTCGAATTGTGGTCATGTTGATGAGTGAATTTCTCAAGGCTTTGCCATAGGTTATAAGTATCACCTAGGGCTTCTTTCAATTGATCTAATGTAGGAATTTCATCCTTATTGTTAAATTTTTCATGATATTCAAAAAGTTTTAAAGGAGTTTTTTCAGACTTAAGGATTATCTTTTAGCTCCTCCATTTGATTTTGGAGATCCGGTAACTTTTTCCCTACTCTGGAAAATGTCATAGCTTATATTTTTGTTCCTGTTGGACATGAAAATAAAGTAGCTTAACCTGTCGTTGATTATATTTTCAAAATATTTAAAACAAGAAAAAATAAAACTATCTCAATTTTCTTTTCAGGTGATAGTACCGGAATAATAACCCATCATACCATAAGGCAAATAATAGTAGACTTGCGGGAATAAGAAGAGTTCTTAAGTTAAAATGTTGATAGGTGAGTGCCCCAAGTATTCCCCCAAAAAAGAAACAACTGATGATCATAAGCTTTAAAAAAATGCTTTTATTTAATTGTATTCTTTTTTCTTTTTCCCTATGGAAAAGCTGCTGAGACAATTCGATTCCCAGATCTGTAAAGAGCCCTGTGAGATGGGTGGTCCTTACTACAGACTGCGAAACACGGGTAACAAGAGCATTTTGCAGACCCATGGCAAAAAGTAAAGCTGAAGAAAATAGTAGAGCTAAAGAAGAACCATCAGGTAATAATTCAGGTGAAAAACCAATGACAAGCATGATCACAATCTCAATAGACAAAGGAACCATATAGGAAGTATGGGATTTATGTTTTGAAGCCCATTCCATAATAGCTCCTGAAACAAAGGATCCCAGTAAGAAAAATAAAATGTACAACAAATACATAAAGGCCATTTTATAATTTTTTATAAATAGTTGTTCCGAGAAATAAGCAAAGTGTCCCGTAACATTGGTGGTTAGGGTGCTTGCAGAGAGAACCCCTGTGATATTCACTAACCCTGCAACACAGGATAAAATAGAAGCCAGTTTTAAATTATGCGAATATGTTCGTCTTTTCCCTTTGTGTCTAAACATGAATAATTCCTTTAGGTTAATTGTAAGCTATGAATTTTTGAAAGACAAAATTATTTCTTGCAGGCTATCAGAAGCCATAGAACACAAAAAAAATTATCTATTAATATTAGCAATACGGATCAGGCTTTCCAAATCTGTCAATTGTATTTTTCTTCCTTCCATTGTGATAAGATGATCCTCCCGGAAATCATGAAGTATACGGGCTAATGTTTCATTGGCTGTTCCTACCATATTGGCAAGATCTGTCCTGGAAAGAGTGATATATACCTTATCTTCCGAACCATTTAATCTATATTTTTTATGAAGGATTAACAGGCTGAGCGCCACACGCTCCCTGACTGTTCGTTGGGATAAAACGGTCATGAGATTAGCCATTACACTGAATTCATGGCTAAGGCTTTTGAGAAGCAATGTTGAAAATACTTTCGACTGATCAAGAATATTCAAAAAATCCTCTTTGGGGATAAAAGCAACAGCAGAATTTTCTATGGCCTGGGTTGTATCTCCATAGGAATCATTGCTTAATATCGCTGAATATCCAAAAAATTCTCCAGCATTATAGATGTAAATAATCTGTTCCCTGCCGTCATTATCCACCTTATACTTTTTTACCTTACCCTCTTTTAAAAAAAATATCCCATTAGGAATAGTCCCTTCAGTAAATATGGCTTCATTTTTACGGTAGTTTTTAATCTGCATCACCTTTTGAAGCATTTCCTTATCATATAGAGAAAGTTCCTCAAAAAGATATTGACTATTAAAAATAAACTTTGAAATCATGGTTTACTAAATTAAGCAATTTTAAGACAATATAAATTTGACTTAAATCAAGTTTAGAAAAGGTGTACGTCATTTATTCATTCTTATAATTCAGCTACTTTTGTGGGCATTCAACCCTTAATTGACTTATGGAATATTTAGAATCTCTAAGAAATATTGGGATTATCCCCAATAAAGAAGTCTATTGGAATTTATCCGAGCCTCAACTGATATCTCAGACATTAAAAAAAGGCCAGGGCATTATCACAAGGTCAGGAGCTTTGGCTTGTGATACTGGTGAATTCACAGGACGCTCTCCGAAGGATAAGTATATTGTAATGGACGATAAAACCAAAGACTCCATTTGGTGGGGCGATGTTAACCATCCTTTTTCCCCTGAAGATTTTGAAAGTTTGTATGACAGTGTTATAGCCCATCTTTCAGATAGAGATATTTATGTCAGGGATGCCTATGCTTGTGCAAAACCTGAATACAGGCTGAACATAAAAGTTATCACGGAGACTGCATGGTCAAATTTATTTGTTAATAATCTTTTTTTAAGACTTACAGAAAAGGAACTGGAAACCTTTCAGCATGAATGGCTGATCCTTAATGCTCCCGAGTTTAAAGCAATTCCTGAAATTCATAAAACCCGTCAGCATAATTTCACGATTATCAATTTCACTAAGAAAACAATCCTTATTGGGGGTAGTGGGTATACCGGAGAAATCAAGAAAGGAATTTTTACGGTATTGAACTATATCCTGCCGTTTGAAAAAAATGTACTCTCCATGCACTGTTCCGCTAATATTGGAATTAATGGTGATACGTCTGTGTTTTTTGGTCTTTCCGGAACAGGAAAAACCACGCTCTCAGCAGATTCTTCAAGAAAGTTAATCGGTGATGATGAACATGGGTGGGATGATGAAAGTGTCTTTAATTTTGAAGGTGGATGCTATGCTAAATGTATAGGCCTGAGCCAGAAAAAAGAACCGCAAATATTTTCAGCAATCCGCTCCGGAACTTTGCTTGAGAACGTGCGCTTTTTTGAGGGAACCGATATTGTTGACTATGATAACGTCTCAGTTACAGAAAATACCAGAGCAGCTTATCCTATCGACTTTATCAATAATGCAGTGCATCCTTCCATCGGAAAAACTCCTAATAATATTTTCTTTTTAACCTGTGATGCTTTTGGAGTTCTTCCTCCCATATCAAAATTGTCAGTAGGGCAGGCTATGTATCATTTTATTTCTGGCTACACTGCGAAAGTAGCGGGAACCGAAGCTGGAATTACAGAACCCCAGACAACATTTTCAGCATGTTTTGGAAAACCTTTTTTACCGCTTCATCCCACACAATATGCAGAACTGTTAGGAAAAAAATTAAAAGAAAATAATATCAAGGTATGGCTTATTAATACCGGTTGGTCCGGAGGAGCTTATGGTAAAGGAGAACGTATACAATTAGCCTATACCAGAGCCATGATATCCGCAGTACTCGAAAATAAACTCGAAAATGTGGATTTTGTATGTGATGCTGTATTTGGACTTCAAATTCCTGTAGAATGTGAAGGAGTCCCATCTGAAATTTTATATCCTAAAAATACGTGGAATGACCAGTCAGAATATGATGAAAAAGCACAGCATCTTGCTGTGCAGTTTGTACAAAACTTTAAGTCTTTTGAGTCTTTTGCGGATGAAGAAATTCTGAGCGGAGCTCCATTGATCCAAAATGAGATTAACTCATAGAATAAGAATATAAATTAATAAAAGAACGATAATAATGAAGATCCCTAAAAATCTCTTGTATACTGAAGATCACGAGTGGGTTAGATTAGAAAATGATATGGCCTATATCGGAATTACTGATTTTGCCCAGCGTGAATTAGGAGATATAGTGTATGTTGAAATAGAAACCCTTGGGGAAGTTTTAAAACAGCATGGGATATTTGGAACAGTTGAAGCTGTAAAGACTGTATCGGACCTTTTCCTGCCAATTGCCGGAAAGATACTGGAAATTAATCCCAAATTAGAAACAAATCCTGAACTGGTAAACTCTGACCCTTATGGAGAAGGGTGGATGATTAAAATGAAAATTGAGAATCTTTTTGATATAGAATGGCTGTTGAGACCTGACACATATACATGTTTAATAGGATTATAATAAATGACAACTAAAAAACTAAAGAAAACAGCATTTAATGCGATGCATCATGCTCTTGGAGGGAAAATGGTGGAATATGCCGGATATGAAATGCCTGTTCAGTACAAAGGAGTCACTCATGAGCATGAAATGGTAAGACGTGGTATTGGAGTTTTTGACGTTTCTCATATGGGCGAGATTTCAATACAGGGAAAAGGTTCTTTGGAATTAATCCAAAAAATCACTTCTAACGATGTATCAAAGCTTTATCCGGGAAAAGTACAATACAGCTGTATGCCCAATGATATCGGCGCACTTATTGATGATTTGCTGGTCTATAAAATAAGCAAAAACGATTACCTGCTTGTTGTTAACGCTTCAAACATACAAAAAGACCTGGATTGGATAAAAAGACATAATTCTTTTGGAGCAGAAGTAACCAATATTTCAGATTCAGTTTCTTTATTGGCCGTTCAGGGACCAAAATCAGTAAAAGTGTTACAGGGCTTGACGGATATTAATCTAAGAGACATGGAGTCTTATACTTTCACCATTGGTGAATTCGCCCATATTCCGAATGCTCTGATCTCAGCGACAGGATATACAGGAGAATCAGGATTTGAAATCTATGTAGAAAATAAATATGCAGCTCATTTATGGGAGGCTATATTTGACGCGGGAAAAGATGAAGGTATTGAACCGATTGGACTGGCTGCAAGAGATACACTGCGTCTTGAAATGGGGTACTGTCTTTACGGGAATGACATTAATGATTCTACTTCACCATTGGAAGCTGGTTTGGGCTGGATAACAAAATTTACCAAAGATTTTATTTATAGCGGATTCTTAAAAATTCAAAAAGACAAAGGAGTTACTAAGAAGCTGGTTGGTTTTGAAATTGAAGAAAAAGGGATCCCGCGCCACGGGTATGAAATTTGGGATCATCATCATCAGATTATTGGAACGGTTACCTCAGGAACATTATCCCCTACACTCAAAAAAGGAATAGGGATGGGATATATCTCTGTTGAAAATGCTAAGCCTGGAACTGAAGTTTTTATTAATATCAGAAATAAACCTGTCAAGGCTGTCATTGTTAAAATTCCATTTATTAAAAAATAGATTAGTACATAAAAATAAGATTAACTCATCGTATGCTTTTTCCCAAAAACCTTTATTATACTGAAAATCATTTGTGGTTAAGAAAAATAGGATTATATGATTTCTGTATAGGTATTACAGATTTTGGTCAAAAGGAGATAGGAGAAATTCACCTGATTGAATTTAGCCCGCAAGAAACCATAAGAAAAGAAGATCCTTGGGGAGCTGTTTATGGAATTAATAAGACTTTTCAGCTCTTAGCTCCCTGTGATTGTAAAATTATGGAAGTAAATCAAAATGCAACCATAAAGCCTTCGCATATTAACACAGATCCTTATAACTGCTGGCTTTTTATTCTTTCAACTAATATCTCAACAGATGAATTTTTAACGTATAATGATTATATAGAAATAACAAAATGATTTTTAAACAGCTTAGACAGAATATTGATGTAAAGGATGCCGTTTTTAATGAAATATATCCTCCGAATATACAGGCAGTAGCAGAAAAACACTGGACTCCAGTTGCCGTTGCTAAAATGGCAGCAGAATACCTGGCGGAAAAATCGGGTAAGAAGGTGCTTGATATTGGTGCTGGTGCCGGAAAGTTTTGTCTGGTGGGTGCTGCTTCTACAGAAGGATTTTTTATGGAGTGGAGCAGAGATCTTCCCTGACTAAAATATCAAGGAAAATAGCAGACAGGCATAATATCAAGAATGTAAAATTCATCAATTCCAATATCAATGAAATTTGCTTTTCTGATTATGAAGCCTTCTACTTTTTTAATTCCTTTTTTGAAAATATAGATACCTCACATCCGATTGATAACGCAATACTTCCTGACAGTGAATTATATCATTCTTATTCAGATTATGTAAAAGAACAATTAAATAAAACTCCCGTTGGAACCCGCTTAGTTACGTATTGGAGTAAATGGGACGAAATCCCAAGGAACTTTGACTTGGTAGATTCTGCCTGCAATGGATTTTTAAGTTTTTGGAAAAAGGTATCTTAACTCAGTTTTGGAAAAGATAAATTCACAAACTCCATTTTCTCTCTTAAAAAAGCTATCTGAAACTATTAATTCAAAGTAATTATAATTATAAAAACATTTTTTCAAGAAATGAATATAGTAGATAAAATAAAAACCCGTCTTGGCCCTCTGGGAAATCATGCTCATTATGCACACGGATATTATGCCTATCCTAAGCTTGAAGGAGAGATTGGTAATACCATGTTTTTTAATGGAAAGAAAAAACTGGTTTGGAGTCTGAATAATTATTTAGGTCTGGCTAATCATCCTGAAGTAAGATTGGCAGATATTGAAGGAACGAAGCAGTATGGTCTTGCCTATCCGATGGGAGCAAGGATGATGAGCGGAAATACCAAACTACATGAAGAATTTGAAGAAAAAATAGCTGATTATGTTCAGAAAGAAGATGCCTTTTTATTAAATTACGGTTATCAAGGAATGGTATCAATTATTGACAGTTTGGTAGACCGAAAGGATGTAATTGTCTATGATGCTGAATCCCACGCCTGTATTATTGATGGAATACGTTTGCATTTGGGGAAACATTTTGTTTTTAAGCACAATGATATAGAGAATTGTGAGAAGCAATTGGAACGCGCAAAAAAAATAGTATCTGAAACAAAAGGAGCCATATTGGTGATAACAGAAGGTGTTTTTGGAATGCGTGGAGATCAGGGAAAACTAAAAGAGATTGTTGCCCTGAAGAAAAAGTTTAACTTTTCTTTATTGGTAGACGATGCCCATGGTATTGGTTGCTTAGGAAAGACTGGAGCAGGCACAGGTGAAGAGCAAGAGGTGCAAGATGGCATCGATTTTTATTTTGGAACGTTTGCAAAATCATTTGCCGGTATTGGAGCTTTTATTGCCAGTACGAAAGAAACAATCTCATTTCTGAAGTATAATATGCGTTCTCAAATATTTGCTAAAGCATTGCCAATGCCGATGGTATTCGGTGCTTTAAAAAGATTGGAATTAATGCGTACAATGCCAGAACTTAGAGAAAAGCTTTGGGAAATAACCCACAGCTTACAAAAAGGCTTAACTGAAGCAGGTTTTGATATTGGGAATACAAATTCTCCGGTAACCCCAGTTTATCTCTATGGAACTATAGAAGAAGCGACTGAGCTGGTTAGTGATTTACGCGAAACCCACCAGCTGTTTTGCTCTATGGTGGTTTATCCTGTTGTACCGAAAGGAATGATCATTTTACGATTGATTCCTACTGCTGTTCATACTTTGGAAGATGTAGAGATGACAATTTCTGTATTTAAAGAAATCAGGGCTAACTTAAATTCTGGTTATTATAAATAGCAATCCAGAAATAGTAATACATTAGAAGCGAAAACAATTTAAGTAAATGTCTGTATATTGTAATCTTAACTAAAAGTATTATTTTATAAACTGAAATACATGGTCTGAATATTATGTATATTTTTTTTGGGGGTATTACTACATTTTGTAGTAATACCTTTTTTGCGGTTAATTGGATAAATGTTTCTACCACATTAGCTGTACAAAAAAACTTGGAGTTGCTATCTTTTTTGAGGCAAAATTTATATACTCTTTAAGAATATGAAAAAAGATTAGAAGAATTCAAAATTAGAATTGCGATTCGAGCATTTTTAAGCGAGTAATAAGGTAATGCAGAGTTTGATTATTTCAAGACGTAGAAATTTACAAATACTACATTTAAAAAATGGCACCAACTGTCTTTAGTTGGCACCATTTGGCTGTGTGTGACCAAGACGAGCGTATCTTGAAACACTTTTGTAGATGATTTGGTTCGTTTGAGCTAAATTAAGCTAGAATTACAAAACTCATTTTTTATCTGATAATTTTCTTACGCTATGCTTCTTACAATTTACTTTTAAGCATTTAGAAACATTCAAACATGGAACTATTTGTATTCAATTGAATTTGCTTGTCTTATACTGGCAAATATCAAATTACCGAAATATTTAAAGCAGATCGCTACAATATAAGGTCTTGCTTGAGCAATTTCATTAATTTAATAAATCAAAATGATTTTATTTAAACCTTAAATTCAAGGAAATAATGTCAGACTTCATTCCAATCGACTTCGCGTAATGACCATATCGAATTTCGATCATATTGAGACGCTCAATTCCAAACAAACCGTTCTTCGGACTGAAACGGATTCCTGCTCCGTAAAAATGACTATCAAATTTCGATAGGTCGTAATTACTGGTGTAAAAATCATCAAAAGCCGTGTGCTTTTGATAAGGTGCAAAATATTTTGCAGCAGTCTGAGAATAATACCTGTAAAAAGGACTCACCGAAACAAAGGGAGAAATTTTCACCGGAGTTTCCAGACTGAATGTATTTGATTTTAGTCCCCAATCATCAGTATAATAGCGGTAATATGCTTTTAAAATTACTTTATCACCAAGAAAATAATTCGCTCTTACTCCCAAAGGAATTTTAAAACGCTTATCCGGCAACGCTTCCTGATGAACCGAATGATCCGTAAAATAAACTCTGTGAAAAGGTAAACTCAAATATCCCGTCTGCTGAATACCATCTGCTAAAAATTCTATTTGGAAATTCTGATTGATGATCTGAGAATAGGATAGAGAAAGTGCAAATGTATTCCTGCCACTTGTACCTTCATTATCTGCAGTGCGCAATTCTATCGGAGCAATCAATTTTACCTGATCCAGATAAGCCTGAAATTTTGCTGTAAATTCTCCCATTTTGTTGGCTGTTTTTTGAGAAAAGCCAATATTTGCCCCATAAGACTGATAATCGAATTCTGTGGAGAATGAAACTCCTGCCATCAATGTACTGCCTTTGGTTTCATTTTCACGACTCCAGCTTAATCCGGGATAAATTCTGTTATCTGCATGGGAAGCTGATGAATTGGCTTTTAGATCAATCATATCGGAAGATGCCGATGTATAATGATCGATCCCGACACTGAAGTTGAATTTATTTTTTCTGTCTTTTTTATCATATTTCACCATTGTTACATCAATGGTATTGGAAACGTCGGTCAGTTTTTCAGAGCCTGTTCCTCCTGTTACTGCCGAATTGTTTCCGTCCTGTTTATAATAGCTGGAAACTAAATTGGCTTCATCAAAAGTCAGTTTTTTCGGCTGTTCGCTGCTTGTATTTTCCTGCGCTTTTATATTAAAAATTCCGAAAAGAGCAACGATACTTATTATCAATTTTTTCATTTTAGGTCACAATTAAATTCTACAATTACTCTTTTTTTAATTGCATCCGCAACCGCCGCCCACTTTTCCTGCATTGGCTCCCGAAGAGCCTTCCCTGTAAGACTGGAAGCTCAGTTCTGTTTTTTCTATTGTTCTGTTTCCGAGAACCATTTCAGCATCGTTTAATTTGTTTTTTTCGTATTCTTTTACTATTGTACAGGATTGTACAGAAGCAATTGTTACTAAAAAGCAAATTGCTGTTGTTATTTTTATGAAATTTTTCATTTGAATTGAGTTTGTTTTTTAAGGACAAATGGAATCTTAGATTTCATTTTAGATTAATGTTTTGAGATGAATAAATTTTGTCCTGGTCATCAATGATGATACATTCCAGATGGTTGATCTGATTCACCATATTGAGGGCAAAATCAATTCCCATAATACTTACGGGAGTTGCCATTGCGTCAGCAATTTCTGCGTTCGGACAAAAAATGGTAACACTTTTTACGCCCGAAACCGGCATTCCGGTTTTCGGGTTGATGGTATGAGAATATTTTTTACCGTTAATGTGAACAAACTTTTCATAATTTCCTGAAGTTGCAATGGCCATATCTGTGATATTCATATAAGAAAATGGCTGTTTTGCATTTTCCGGATCGGCAATTCCGATAGTCCAGGGTTTTCCGTCAGCCTGATTTCCCCAAGTTGTCAGGTCACCGGAAGCATTTACAATTCCCGATATAACACCTCTTTTCTGGAGAAGTCTTTTTGCCATTTCAGCGGCATAACCTTTTCCGATTCCTCCGAACCCGATTCTCATTCCTTTTTCTTTCAGAAATACGGTCTGGTTTTCGCGATTCAGCAGGATATTCTTATAATTGACTAATTTTAAATGCTTTTTAATCAATTCAGGATCAGGAAGCTGTTTCATTTCCTGGTCGAAATTCCAGAAACTTTTATCGATACCGCCGTATGAAATGTCAAAATATCCGTCTGTGATATTGCTGATTCTCAGACTTCTTTCGATAAGGTCAAAAACTTCCCAATCAACTTCAACAGACTGTATTCCTGCATTTTGGTTGATGAGGTTGGTCTGGCTTTCTTCATTAAAAGTTGTCAGCAGTTTTTCAATTCTCTGGATTTCTTCGATAGCAGCGTCAATATGATGTTGCGCTATCTTTTCATCATCAGTAACAACGGTAATTTCAAAAGCATTCCCCATTAATTTCTGAGGTCTTTTGAATTCTTTTAACATAATTCTCGTGCTATTTTTGATTTTCTTTGATTTCTCTTATCTTTTTGCTGAAAGCCAAGGCGTTTTCAGAAGGAAGACCTTCCCAGCTTTTCAGTACTTTTCCTTCAGAATTCAATAAGAGTGTATAAGGAAACAGTCCTTTTGAATTATACTGATTTGCGAGTGAATTGTTTTCTTTTTTCAATTCGGGAGAAAGCTGATTCTTTTTGTTTCTTGGAAAATCTGCATTGATATAAACAATTACATTTTCGGTTTCCAGTTTTTTGAAATCTTCTGTTTCGATAATATTTTTATGAAGCTTAATGCACGGAATACACCAATCCGAACCGGAAAAATTGAGCAAGATAAGTTCTTTATTTTCTGCTGCATGTTTTTTAGCGCTCTCAAAACGGTTTTGGGCATGAATACCAACAGCAAATACAGCCAACAATAGGGCTGAAAATATTGTTTTCATTATTTTAAAGATTAATGATAATAAAAAAGATGATGATATTGATTTAAAGATTATAAATCAATTGCCAAACTATGAAAAAGAAAATTTAGGGGGTTCCCAAACTGAAGCCAGAAAACCTTTATAGCAAAGATCTTCATCTTTTGAAGGAATTTTATTAAATGTTAATGGACTGAAGTTATGAATTGCTTGCTCAAAACTGAACCCTTGATTAATTGTAAAAACCAATGCAAGAGGTGCAGAATGAATAATAAACGGTAATTTTTGATCTTTGCGGTAATCTTTGTCTTTTACAGGATGATCATAATGCGTTTTCAGAAATGCTGTGAGAGACATTTCCGGATTCAAAGCTTTATGCTCCCAATAATGTTCTATTAAATCTGGGATTTTCAACAGCTGATACAGTTCGGTTGTTGAAACCAAATACAAACATAGAAGCAATATTGAAATTAACTTTTTCACTCAATCAAAATTATAAAATGTTTTGGTTAGAATGGTTTTAAATTAAGAATTAAATGATAGCCTTTAATCTTTTCTCTTCATTTCCTTCATAAGATCCTCCAGATAGTCAGTTTGTACATCTTGTATTTCCAAGAGTTTTTTATTTTGGTTTACCAATAGATGGTCTATTTTTTCACTTAGCAATTTAATTTCTAATTCAGCTTTTAAATTGATTTTATAGTCGTGTTCTCCTCTTAGTCTATCTTTTTGTTCTTGTCTGTTTTGACTCATCATAATAATCGGAGCCTGAATGGCCGCTAAACAGGAAAGAATGAGATTGAGTAAAATAAACGGAAACGGATCAAATGAATTAGTTAATAGCCAAACATTAATCATCATCCATAGTAATATAAATGAAAAAAAAACAATAATAAATGCCCAGCTGCCTCCAAACAGTGCTACTTTATCTGCAACTTTTTCTCCAATAGTTAATTCTGATTCAATTTCATCTTGTATATTTTCTGACAGAATGGAGTTATTTTTAATGGCATCCACCACATCCAAGTCTATGATGGCCAGTTCACCTTTTTCCTGTGATATTAAAGAAGTTAAATAAAGACGTCTATAGGTATTCAATTCAATTAAAGAAATATAATGATCTTTTGAAAAGCCGGGGAAATCCATTCGTAATAAATTAAAAATACCATCTCTAATATCCTGACCAAGTATTTCTTCACCTTTCCCGATTTTTTTTTTGCTGATATAGCTTGTTTCCATTGTTGATCTTTTCAAAATTTAAAATTATTTTTATTTAAAGTATATTTCATGATGTTCTCTTTGTTTATCATTTGTTTTTACTGTCACTATTGTATGTATAGACAGACTTATGATTGCAGCGAAAAAGCACCAAACGGAGAGTATATAATGATTGTAAAAGATTGCTGAAATTATATAAGAAACCAAAATGGCTATACCAAAAAAGTGCATTCTTTTTACGTGAGAAAAAAATGGAGGAATAATCGTTGCCAAGCCATACAATATCATACTGTAATTTCTCAGCGAAGCAGGATAGTCTTGGATGTAAGTGATATGATGGCCAATGATTTTTGCTTCCACCTGGTATGATAAAAGACAATAAGCCAAATAAATGCTTACGATGATTCCTGCGCCCAATAATATCTTCTGTATTTTCTTTCGTGTCTCATTTTCCTCAAGCATTAAGAGAGAAATGGGTACCCAAATGGGCCATAGAATTTCTGCGAAAAATAGAAATATGAAGGTTGTGGTCTTTTGTATATTGATATATTCCGGATGGGGAAGGGTGAGCCATAATATTCCTTCTGTTAGTTGTTGGACTCCAAAAATGAGCGGAATGCATGCAAAAAGGTGCTGTGAAGAGTGGCGTGTTTTTATTACACATGCTATACCAATTGCCGTTAGGCCTATACCCGCTGAGAAACTTGAAATTGCTGAAAAACACATGTGCTTGGGATTTTAGAGATTATTTTCCTTATATTTTTACAATGAAATGTTAAATTTAATCGCTACTTTGCTCTTTGTTAAAAGTAGTTTTCGTTGCAATTTTTCAATGTTGCGGTACACCGATTGAATTGAAGCCTTACATTTCAGATGATCAACTATTTTTTGAATATTCATAATCTACAAATAGCCCGTTATCTACATGTTGTATCCCTGGAGTTTTCCATGCAATACGTTCAGCTTCATCTTTTTGATGCCATGAATTTACTGTACCTGTTAATGTCACTGTAGTACCAGTTACCTTTATATGAATATCACTATTGTATACAACCCAGTTCATTTTCATAGCATTTTCAATATCCATTTGTTTGATAGCGTCTATTATTTCTGATTTGATTTTAATATGATTGATGATCGCCTTTACACCGGGAAGATAATGTATTGCATTTTTTGTAATTTCTCTTTCATAGTCCCATTGCACTTCACCCTCTAAAGTTACCTGCCCGTTTTCAACAATTACTTTGATCATATTCTCCGGAATAAATGCATTGGATTTAAAAGCTTCTAAAATTTCATGGGCAATCTCATTATCAGTTTTTGATAAGGAATCCGGAGATTTTACGATGATATTCTCTATTAAGACTTTTACTCCAACAACTTTTTTTGCAGCATTTTCTGCCTCTATTTTTTTAGCATAGTGATCAACTTCTCCTGTAAGAGAAACCACACCGTCTTTTGCAGTGACTCCGATTTCTGCTGAGTGTAGTAATGGTTCCCATTTAATGGCATCCTGAACATTCTTTTGTAGTTCGGCATTTGTTTTCATTGTATCTTAATTGATCATTCAAAATTCCAGAAACATTCCAGAATATTCTATGATCAGTATCACGATAAAACCTGATCCAGGTCAGGCATGGAAACTCAATTTGTATATAAATAATTGTTTATTTTTAGATAACCGATTTAATTTGATATGTCTTACAACTTACCTGAAGGTCTTAGAGGTCTTACAAACGATGAAGTGGAAGCTTCCAGACTGCAATATGGATATAATCGCCTGGAGGATATCCGTAAGAATACATGGTTTGATTTGCTTATTGGTATTTTAAAAGAACCCATGCTAATTTTGCTTATCATTATTTCCCTCATTTATGTGATTGTGGGAGATTATGGCGAGGCTGCTTTTATGTTTGTGGCAATTGTGGCGGTGACTGCAATATCCTTTTATCAGGATAACCGCAGTAAAAAAGCGTTGGAAGAACTTGAAAAACTCAACGAACCTTTAAGTACGGTTATCAGAAACTCAGAGGCTGTAGAAATTCCGACCCATGAGATTGTGGTAGGTGATTTATGCATCACCGAGGAGGGTAGAATTATAAATGCTGATGGAAAGATTTTGCATAGTAATGATTTTTCCGTTAATGAATCCTCGCTTACAGGAGAAAGCTTTTCGGTTTTCAAGGACAGCATCTCAGAGGATAATCTTGTATACAGCGGAACAGTTACAGTTTCAGGATTGGCCGTTTTTAAAGTACAAAAGATAGGAAAAGAAACACGTGTTGGTAAAATTGGAGAATCAATACTGAATATAAAAGAAGAAATTTCGCCATTGCAGATTCAAATCCGGAAGTTTGTAAAATGGATGGCAGCTGTCGGGATCGTTATTTTTTTGATAGTCTGTATATTCAGTTATATCAAAACCGGAGATCTTGTAACGAGCCTGCTTAGTGGATTAACGCTAGCCATGTCTGTATTGCCAGAAGAAATTCCTGTGGCATTTACAACTTTTATGGCCTTGGGAGCGTGGAAGCTTATGCGTGAAGGAATTATTATTAAGCGGAGCAGTATTGTAGAAACCCTGGGAAGTACCACGGTTATCTGTACCGATAAAACAGGTACCATTACTGAGAATTCGATGAAACTTCAACATTTATATAATTACCTTTCCGATAAGATTTATGAAGAAAAGGAATTTGAGTCTGACGAATTGAAAGAACTGATTGATTATGCAATGTGGAGTAGTGAGCCAGTCCCTTTTGACCCTATGGAAATAACTTTACACAAAACGTATGAGGAAACTCAAAAGAGTGATGCAAGAAAAGAATATCAAATGTTTCACGAATATCCGCTTGAAGGGAAGCCTCCAATGATGACCCATCTTTTTGAAAACACAAATAAAGACAGAATTATTGCAGCGAAAGGAGCTCCCGAAGCTATTCTTAGTGTTTCCAGGCTTTCAGAGACGGAAAAAAGTAAGATAAGAAATATTGTAAAAACATTTGGACAGCAAGGTTATCGTGTATTGGGAGTTGCTAAGTCTCATTTTGAAGGAAACAGCTTTCCAAAGAAACAGCAGGATTTTGAATTTGAATTTTTAGGACTGACCGTCTTTTATGATCCTCCCAAAAAAGGAATAAAAGAGGTATTTCAAAGTATTTATGATGCAGGGATCAAGGTGAAAGTCATTACAGGCGATAATGCAGATACAACGAATGCAATTGCACTTCAGGCAGGAATTAAAAATGATGCTCCGGCAATCAATGGCAGTGATATTATAGGACGTTTTGAAGAAGAGCTGATGCAGATCTCAGAGAACACAGTTCTGTTTACCAGAATGTTTCCCGATGCAAAGCTCGCGGTAGTGAACGCTCTGAAAAAGAATGGCGAAGTGGTAGCGATGCTTGGAGATGGTGTGAACGATGGTCCTGCGTTAAAAGCTGCCCATATTGGCGTAGCAATGGGGAATAAAGGAACTGAAATTGCCAAATCTGCTGCTGCATTGGTTATTACGAATGATGATTTAGAAAAACTTATTGTTGGAATTGCCGCAGGAAGAAGAATTTATACCAATATTAAAAAGGCGATTCAATATATTATTTCCATTCATATTCCTATAATACTGACGGTTTCTTTACCTCTGTTTTTGGGATGGATATTCCCACATATATTCACTCCGGTTCATGTTATTTTCCTGGAGCTTGTCATGGGACCGACCTGTTCTATTGTATATGAAAATGAACCTATGGAAAGAAATACAATGAAACAGCCTCCAAGAGCGATGGGAGATACTTTTTTAAGTTTTAATGAATTGGGAATCAGTATTGTGCAGGGGGTGGTGATCACCCTGGGAGTTCTGTTTGTGTATCAGTTTACAGTTCAGCACGGTGGTAACGAAGAAAAGACGAGGGCGATGGTGTTCAGTACATTAATTTTTGCCAATATATTGCTGAGTTTTGTTAACAGATCATTCTTTTATAGTATGCTGGAAAGTTTCAGAAACCGTAATCCTTTACTTATGGGTATTTCTGCCTTAGTCGTGGTGATGCTTTTAGTCATATTATATGTAAAACCTATTTCTCTATTCTTTAAAGTAACAGCGCTCCATATAAACGAATTGGGGATGGCTGTTTTCATTGCAGCGGTTTCTGTTTTATGGTTTGAGATCTATAAATATGTAAAAAGGATAAGAAAAGCAAAGGCATAGTGACGATCATCATTTTTTTATAATACTATATTCTTGAAATTTACAATAATAAATTAAAAACAATTAAGGCTAAGGTAATGATAGGAAACCAACACCCATGGCATGACGTTTCACCAGGAGGGCATCTGCCACAAATAGTTACGGCAGTTATTGAAATCCCCACTGGTAGCCGCACAAAATACGAAATCGATAAGCCTTCAGGATTAATAAGATTGGATAGAATTCTTTTATCCTCCATGTATTATCCTGCCAATTATGGGATAATACCACAGACTTACTACAGTGACGGAGATCCGTTAGATATTTTGGTGTTATGTTCGGAAAGTCTTGTTCCGCTTACTCTGGTTAATGCAAGGGTAATAGGAATAATGGAGATGACGGACGAAGATAAAAAAGACCATAAAATAATAGCGGTGGCTGAAAATGATTCTTCTCTCCTGCATATCCATGATATTGAAGACCTGCCAGCTTATACAGTTAATGAGATTCAGAATTTTTTTGAAGAATATAAAAAATTGGAGGGAAAAGCTGTACAGGTATTTGGTTTTAAAAATAAGAAAGAAGCTTTCGATTGTATTGAAGAAAGTCTGATGATGTATGTCAAAGAAATCAAGCCTAAAATGAAAAATATCTGACCAGGTTTATTTTCTGCGGATCTTGTGGTAGCTTAGCATGGCGAAGAATAAATGAATCACACTTTTGAATGGATTAAGATTAATTATCTTTTTTGTTTTCCGGTTTCTTTTTTCTTTTTATTAAAATAGCCTCTTAATAAAAAATTATTCCTGGCGGCGGCTTCAAGTTCTCTCAGTTCACCGACGCCTTTCTCAATATTGATAATAGTGGAGTCAACTGAGTTTCCAAGTTTAGGATTGTTGGTGAGCTTCGATAAAACATTCTCATCATTGTTTATTTTTGAAGTAAACTCTATTAAATCATCCGAGCTTTTTTCAAGATTGCGGACTGTCTTTTCTATTGAAATAGCTAAAGTATCACTGGAAGATAACTGAGAAAGCACATTATTTTTATCATTAAGTTTTGTAGTGAAAATACTGATTTCACGAGAGCTGTTCTGTAAATTAGAAATGCTGCTTTCAATATTATCTGACCATTTCTTATCGGTAAATATTTTTGCAATAGTTCCGTTTTTATTATTCAGTAAGGGGGTGAATTTTGCCAGTTCCCGAGAGCTTATCTGTAAATTTTCTATGGTTCTGTCAATGCTCGACGCAAAATCTTTATTGATCATTATTTTTGTCAACAAGCTATTCTTATTATTCATTTTACTACTGAATTTAACCAGCTCATCAGTAATTGTTTTAGCGTTGTCTGTACTTTGTTTTATACTTGAGAACAGATCATCTATTTCAATGGTTTTATAAGAAGCAATCACATCATTATCCTTCACTATGGTAGTGGAGGTGGTGCCGGGCGAAATAATAAGAATTTTATCACCCATTAATCCATCTGATGCTATACTGGCAACCGCGTCAGTTTTTATATATTTCTGAACATCCTTTCTGATGACTAACTTTACAAGAACCAATGAATCTGAAATAAAATCTATTTTATTAACTGTTCCTATGTTAATACCTGAAAGACGGACATTACTTCCCTGCTTTAATCCGCTGACATTCTTAAACTCTGAACGCAGAACGAAATTAGAGCCAAACAGATTTCTGTTGACCCCAATAAAGTAAATGGCTGTTATGAAAAGAAGGATACCTGCTGCTACAAAAACTCCCAATTTCCAATTGTTTGACGACTCGTTGCTCATGACTGCTTTATTTATTTTTCAAAAAAAGATTTTACCCAATCATCGGCATTATTTTCTATGTCTTTATAGTTGCCTTCAGCTTTAATTAGGCCGTCCTTCAGGACGATAATTCTGTCACCGGTATATTTTGCACAGGTTAAATCATGGGTTATGATAATGGATGAGGTATTGTATTTTATTTTGATATTTCGGATGAGTTCGATAATTTCACGGGCTGTGATCGTATCTAAACCTCCGGTTGGCTCATCATAAATTATAATTTCAGGTTTAATGATTAATGCTCTTGCCAGTCCTATTCTCTTTCTCATTCCTCCGGACAGTTCTGCCGGCAATTGGTCAATAGCTCCTTCCAGACCTACGTTTTGTAATGCTTCTTTAACAGCAGATTCAATTTCCTGTTCAGTAAGGTTTTTATGATTGTGCTGTAATGTAAAAATCAAATTCTCCCGGACTGTCATAGAGTCATATAAAGCTCCATTTTGAAATAGAAACCCAATTTTCATCCTGATCCGGTTAAGCTCTTCCTCATTCAATTTTGTTATATCCTTTCCTGATATAAATATTTCCCCTTTATCCACTTTAGTGAGACCGACAAGGCATTTAACAGCAACGGACTTACCTGAGCCTGACTTTCCCAATATAATCAGATTTTCTCCTCTTTTAACGGTAAAACTGATGCCGTTCAACACCTTATTACTGCCATAAGATTTGTAAACATTTTTAAATTTTATCAATGATGTGCCGGTTGTTGACTGGTCATATCTGATAGGTAAATTTTTATTATTTTCCATTATAATTCAAAAAATAGATCAGTTACCTGCACTGCTACCAAATCAATGATAAAAATCATCAGCGAGGCTAAAACTACGGCTGAATTTGCAGCTTTTCCCACGCTTTTTGTACCCCCCGAAGCATTAAACCCTTCATAACAGCCAATAATCCCGATAAAAAAACCGAAAAAAAAGGTTTTAATGATAGCCGGTAAAATATCTGTGTATTCCAGGGATTCAAATATGTTAGAAAAATAATGCGCTATATTACTTTCGCCGTGCATATTGATCCCGATAAAACCACCCATGATTCCGATCAGATCAGCATATAGGACTAAAATAGGAATCATTAATGTCGTAGCAAGGGTTCTGGTCACCACCAGATACCGATAAGGGTTGATCGCTGAAACTTCCATGGCATCAATTTGTTCCGTTACTTTCATAGAGCCTAATTCAGCTCCAATTCCTGATGAAACCCTTCCAGCACAAATCAAAGCCGTAATGACAGGTGCAATCTCTCTTATTAATGATAGCGAAACCATACCGGGGATCATAGACTCGGCTCCGAACCTTGCCATAGCCGGGCGCGATTGTATGGTAAGTACCAGGCCCATGATGAAACCTGTTATGGTTACCAATGCTAATGACTGATAACCAACAACAAAACACTGTCGGGTAAACTCTTTAAACTCAAAACCCGGTTTGAAAATTTCTTTAAAAAAGCGGCCGGAGAATAAAGCTATATTACCTACAATACTGAGGCTTTTTTTTAAATAGATTTCCATGATGTTGTGTTTATGAATATTTTATATGCAATGGGACTATTTTATTGTAAAGTAGTTTTAGCTGATAGATAAAAATTGATCGTCCACAATGTTTAGGATATATAAGGCCTTTATAAATTATAAATCGTACTCATAATCCACTGTTAACTCATTTTTTACATCTTGTATACCAAGTGTTTTCCAGACAATGCGTCCTGCTTCTTCCTTTTGATGCCAGGTATGTACCGTCCCTGTTAATGTGGCCGTTCTTCCTGATACTGATACATTGATTTCACTATTATCAATTGAGCTTCTGCCAAGGGCTTTTTCAATATCGCTCTTTTCAACAGTGTTCCGTATTTCCGGGTTGACAATAATGTTATTATAAATGCCTTTAACGCCGGGAAGATACTTTACAGCATTTTCTGTAATATCCCTTATGTACTCCCAGGACACTTCACCATCCAGATCTACCCAGCCGCTTTCTACTTTTACTGTTATTTTTTCTTGTGGAATAAATGAGTTTGCATTAAAAGCAGCTATAATTTCACCGGCAATTTCGATATCAGTTTTTGACCGGGGATCGGGTAATTTTACTTCGATATCTTCTACTAAAACCTTTACCCCAAAAACATTTTTTGCAGCATGTTCAGCCTGCAGTTTTTTTGCATAACTGTCCACAGTACCTGTAAGGGAAACAATTCCGTTTTTTACAATAACACCAATTTCTGCTGAATGCAGCAGAGGTTCCCATTGAATGGCATCCTGAACATCTTTTTGTAATTCTGCATTTGTTTTCATTTGATTATAAATTTATATTTCAAAGTTCCCGAAACTTTACAGAAGATAAGATGACCGGCATCACTATGAAACATGATGTTGATCAGGTCAAATATTTGGCAGTCTGTTCCTTATTGTTGAAATTTGAATTAATATAGGCAATATTATTTTTTTTAATAAGAGGACAGTAATAATTTGATAACGATACTGTTTTGAATAATTGAGTAGTATAAAAAAGTTTAATAAAATGGACAAAACTATTTTAACAATCACATTGAATCCGTCGGTAGACAAGAGCAGCAGTGTTGAAAACATCATTCCTGAAAAAAAATTACATTGTAATTCCCCTAAATATGAGGCAGGAGGAGGTGGAGTAAATGTATCCAGAGCGTTAAAAAGATTGGGAATCTCATCAGATACTTTTTTTACTTCCGGTGGAAGAACCGGCAGATTGCTGGAAGAGTTACTTCAAGCCGAACAACTCAATATATTACCTTTCCATATTGCTGCAGAAACCCGGGAAAATTTTACTGTTTTAGATACTTCTAATAACAAGCAGTATAGGTTTGGATTTCCAGGAGAACTGTTAACAGAAGAAATACAAGACGAAATTTTAAGTAGTGTTGAGGTAGTAAATCCGTTTCCTGATTTTGTAGTAATCAGTGGCAGTTTACCGGCAGAAACCGATCCGGATGTTATAAAACAGATTGTTAATATGTGTAAGTCAAAGGGGAGTAAGGTAATTATTGACACTTCAGGAGAAGCTCTGAAAACAGCTGTAGAAGAGGGTGTATTTTTATTAAAACCCAATATAGGGGAGCTTGCGGTTTTAGTTGGAAAAGACAAGCTGGAAGAAAGTGATGTAGATCAAGCCGCCCAACTTATCATTTCGCAGGGTAAAGCTGAGATTGTGGTAGTCTCATTAGGTTCTCAGGGAGCCGTTTTATTTTCATCAACTGAAAAAATCCAGATAAAGGCACCTCATGTAGAAGTGAAAAGCACGGTTGGTGCCGGAGACAGCATGGTTGCCGGAATGGTTTCTGTTTTGATGAAAGGAGGTGATTATAAAGAAGTCCTTTCCATGGGAATTGCTTGTGGATCTGCCACTACAATGGCCGAAGGAACAGGACTTTTTACAAAAGAAAATGTAGATCGTTTATATAAAGAAATTGAAAAGCAATAGACAAATTTTCATTGGAATTTACAAAGATAATGTGAATTATAATTGCTGAAACGATTGATGCTTCATGATATTATATTTTTTATTAAAATTAGATATTTCAATCGTGGCTATATTTTTAATTATTACTTCATCATAATAAATAAGAACGTAAATACCAGGCCATTTTTTGATGTGTTTCTATGAGACCAATAATAAAATGGCCCGTTGCTATATCATGGAAATCATCTGTACAGCACTTGACATGTTCACGAAGTTTGGTGATAAGACTTTCATGATCTTTCAACAATTCTGCAATTAAAGTCTGGCTGTAGTTTTTATCTCCTTCTTGTTCGGTAAGATGAGTTAAGTTGAGGTATGATTGTAAAGTTGCCGGTACAAGATGCCCGATAGAGCGGATTCTTTCTGCGGTATTGTTTATTATTTTTTGCAGTTGTTCGGATTGGGTTTCAAAAAAGGTATGTTTATCATAAAAATCAGCTCCTTCAATATTCCATTGGGCATTTTTTGTTTTCATATGCAAAACGTTTTCATCTGCCAGTATTTTTATCAGTTCATCAGCAACTGCCTGTCGATGATTGTCAGTTATTCCTATTTGTATTTTCATAACTAATTAGTTTTCTTAGTATTGTAAAAAATGCCTATATTATTCAGTAGACATTCCACCATCAATGATCTGAGTTGTTCCTGTAATGAACTGACTGTCGTCACCGGCAAGAAATAAAACCAGCTGTGCTATTTCAATAGGTTCAGCATAACGTCCTAATGGTATTGCCGCTTCAAATTGTTTTTTTGCATCATCGCCGTGTCCCGGAGCAGAATTTTCTTCTATAGAGCGCATCATTCTGTTATTTACGGGAGATGGGTGAACCGTATTCACTCTGATTTTTCGTGAAGCTGCCTCAAGAGCTGTGGCCCTCATAATGCCTACTACAGCATGTTTACTGGTGACATAGGTGCTTAGCCCTGGAAATCCCAATATTCCGGCAACAGATGAAGTCATAATGATGCTTCCACCATTGTTCATCTGAGGTAAAACATACTTATTTCCCAGCCATACACCTTTAATATTGACGGATATGACTGTATCAAAAACGTCTTCAGGATAATTTTCAATTGGCTTCACAACTCCTTCAATACCGGCATTGTTGAAAAATACATCTATTTTTCCAAACAGTTTTACGGTTTCACTCACGTAGTGTTCAACTTCAGCAGCTTTTGAAACATCAGCAACTGCATATCTTATATGTTCACTATTTAATTCGTAGGCAGCTTCTTGTAATGCTTTTTCAGAGAGGTCGACAAGCATTACTTTTGCCCCTTCTTCTAAAAATAGTTTAGCTGTAATTTTTCCAATGCTTCCGGAGCCGCCTGTTATAATGGCTACTTTATTTTCTAAATTTTTCATAATTTCGGATTTGCAGATTGAATTTATATTTATTATTTTCTTAATAATCTGGTTAATGGTATCACAGTGATGCAAAAGAATTAAAATTGATCCCTATGTGCGAATAAAAACCTGTGGAAAACCATATGATCTTCCACAGGTCAGAGGTTAATCGGAGATTAATAAAAATCATACTCATAATTAACTTCCAGTTCATTTTTTACGTTCCATATGCCGGGAGTTTTCCAGGCAATACGGCCTGCTTCTTCTTTTTGATACAAAGAATTTGCACTTCCGGTTAAAGTTACTGTTGTTCCTAACACAGATACTTTAATTTCATTATCATAGATTGAACTTCTTTTCAGTGCGTCTTCAATATCTTTTTTTTGTATTGAATCATCTGCCTCTGATTTGATTTTAATTTTATTGATCAGACCCTTTACACCGCTAAGATATTTTACTACACTTGCTGCCTCTTCTTTTTGATAATGCCAAGGTAATTCTCCTTCCAAAGTAACCCATCCGTCTTCAACTTTTATCTTGATATTGTCATCGGGAATAGAGTAGTTTGATTTAAAAGTATCTAATACTTCTTTTGCAACTTCAGCATCAGTTTTTTTCCAAGAGCTTGGAAATCGTATATAATTAAACCAAATTTTAAGGTTGATTTTTTATCAAATTGGTTTTGTATTGTATTTTTTACTGATATTTTCTACTTAAAAAGTTAAATTCTTTACAGGAATATTGCTAAACAACCAGCCCTTTATCTTTTGCATTGATCATGATGATTTACTATAGGTTTTGTATTCGTTATTTTTCAATAAATCCCTCCTGCTGCATTTTATTACGAAGAGCCCGGGCAATTTCGTTCGTTAGTCTTTTTACTCCCTTCGGATCATACGTTTCTGTAATTCCTGACCATATTATTTTATCATCCTTAATAGAATAAATTATAGTTTCAATAATGAATTTTTTGGTGATGGTATAATTGCCGGGAATATTGTAATACATCCAGTTTCTGTAATAATAGGTGATGAAATCATTATAGTACATTGGGTACATATAGTATTGCTGGGGAGTATACACTTTTTCTTTATCCACATCAATCAAACGCATCGTTATCGCAGCGTCAAAACCGTCTTTTTTTATTCTACTCCGTAAAGCCTGTTCATCTTTTCTGTTAAAATTTTCATCCAGATAACTGTAAGAGGTAATGCCTTTTCCATCGAGGTATTCCGCCATTTCATCTTCGGCACTGCGGCGATTGGTTTCATTTCTTAATAGTGCCATCACCAATACTTTTTTCCAATCTGTAGGGTGAATCTGTTTATCCGGATCCCGCCAACTGCTTGCTATATGAGTGGAGCTGCAGGAATTGAGGAGTACTGTACATACCAATGCTGTAAAAAGAATCACTTTATGATAGTATAATTTTTTCATGATCATGTTTTATATTAATTCCTATCAAAGGTCCTGAAACTGCATAGGAAATTATATGATACGCATCACTGGGAAAAATGATGCTGGTCAGTTCTTTAGTTCAGCCCTTTATAAGCGCTAAATCAATTATTGACTTTAAACCAATTTAGATTGATCCTTTTATATTAAGTGTTTAGGGAGTCCCGATGAAACTTAAATTAAATTATAGCTTTATCATGATTTTTAGTGACGGTAGTCATTATTTAGCAAGACCGTAATTTGGAAATTTACACTGCTAAATGATTACTCATGAAAACTTTTATGAACTTCGCGATTATTTTTTTCTGTACTGTTTGCAGTACTATTGTATTTGGTCAGAATGCAAAAACGAATACTGAGATAGCCATACTTCTTAAAGACAATGTGAATCTCTCTACGCTGCATTACCCAAAATCTGTCATTCAGTTTTATACCAAAAATGATTCTGAATATGCTTGGGTACATGTTATGCAGAAGTCAGATCAACCTGAAGCAGCAATGTTGTTACTGGAGTATTCTTACCGGTTCGGACTTTCTTTGTCTGATTATCATTGGGAAGCTATTTCTCTTCAGAAATTAAGAAAATTGAGAGGTTCTCCTGTAGAAGTAAATCAAAAAGAGAAGGCTGTGTTCGATATTCTGATGACTGATGCTTTAATAACGTTTATTAATAATCTGCATTTTGGAAAATACAACCCTTCATATAATTCGGCATATATTGATGCCAACGACATTAATGGATTTCGCTCAGAGGATACATTGATATATGCAAAAAAGCAAACAGATTTTCTTAAAGCAATCCTTGATGTTCAGCCTGAGATTAAAGCATACACAGATCTTCAAAATTATTTGAATGGACTCTATGAAGAAAACGATTGCCTGGCTCCTCAAACGGAAATTGAAAAGATTGTTATCAATATGGAACGCCTGCGATGGATCAATACAAGAGATCAAGCATATGTATTAGTCAATATACCTTCCTATACATTAGAATTTCACCAGAAAGACAGTGTATTTGATTTCAAAGTAATTATAGGGAAACCGGCTACCAGAACTCCGGTTTTGGAAAGCAGTATTAATTATTTTACAACAGCCCCTGACTGGAAAGTTCCCCAAAGCATATTCATCAAAGAAATGCTACCAAAAATTTTAAAAAACAGTGGGTATTTGGAAGATCATCATTATGCAGTTTACGATAAGCAAGGCCATGAAGTCGAAATAACTTCTTCAAAATTAAAAGAGATCCGTCAAAACCCTTATAGATATAGTGTAAGACAATCATCCGGATGTGATAATGCACTGGGAGCAGTGGTTTTTAGATTTGACAACTCTTATGGAGTATATCTCCATGATACTTCTCAAAAACAATTGTTTAATAAAGATGAAAGAGCTTTGAGCCATGGGTGTATCCGTGTTGAAAATGCTAAAGAACTCGCATCTCTCCTATTAAAATATGACCACTCTGAACATAAGATTCCCATTTTAGAAAAAGCGATGGCCGACTACCAAAGAAAAGATTTTGTTTTAAAGCAACCGGTTCCTATCATTATTACTTATCTGACTTGCTTAATAAAAGATGGAAAACCTGTACTATATAAAGACATTTATCATTTTGATGATTCACTCGAAAATAAAATTAACCAAAATAAATAATAGATTTATGAGAACGATTGTAGTACCTACAGACTATTCAAAGCCGGCAAAAAATGCAGCGTTGTATGCACTTCATCTGGCTAATGCTCTAAAGTGTAATATTGATTTGTGCCATGCCTTTGCATTGCCGGTTGAAAGCCCTATGCTTGGGCAGACTGCGTGGGCTTTATATGAATATCCTGCTTTACAGGATGAAAACAGTAAAGAGATGAAAAAATTGGTAAAAGTACTTGAAGATAAAGAGAAAGCTTTATGGGGAGATGAGACTTTCCCTTATCATCCGTCGATATATTATTCTTGTGAGGGAGGTGATGCTGTGCAGTTAATAAATAATACAGCAGCCAATAATAAAACATTGCTTATTGTAATGGGGATGCAGGGAGCCGGGATGCTTGCCCGGTTTATTTTTGGAAGCAACAGTCTTAAAATGATTGAAAATACACAACATCCGCTTCTGTTAATTCCTCAAAACCATAAATATAAGGAAATAAATAAGATTGCTTTTGCAACAGATCTGAAGAAAAAAGATATAAAAATTGCTCAATCATTAATTAAATTTGCCCAATACTTTGATGCCGAACTTTTAATTACCCATATTATTCAAAGCAATAATGATGTGATTCAGGATGCTGCTTATGAGCATAAAAAAGAAGTGTTTTTAAAGGCTCTGGATGGTAAAGTTTGTTATAACTGTATTTACAGCGAAAATATAGATTACGGTTTAGATATATTAAAAAATAAAGATATTGATATCTTGGCAATGGGTCATGATCACCGGGATTTTCTCGAAAGATTTACAAAGAGCAGCCATGCTGCAAGACAGGCCGCCGGGTTAGAAATTCCACTACTAATCATTCCGGAAACTGATCAGCTGTTTTTTTAATTTAGATTTCATTTTTTTTAATCTTGTTTGTTGATAATAATTAGTAATAATTTAATATTTTAACATTTTTCATATTCAGATACCTTTAGTATACTAAAATTCATACCTTTAAATAATAGTTTAAGATATGGATTATGGAAAGTGCTAAACTTTTGCATGCTATTATAGAAACAGCGATTGATGGGATTATAACCATTGATAACAGGGGGAGAATAGAAAGTCTGAATCCCTCTGCGCTAAAAATATTTGGGTATAAAGAAGAAGAGTTGGTAGGTAAAAATATTTCAGTACTGATGCCGGAACCCGATAAAAGCAGACACGATGGTTATCTGCTTAATTATCAAAATACCGGCGAAAAAAAAATAATAGGCAAAGGAAGGGAAGTTAGGGGCTTGAGAAAAGATGGGACACAATTTCCCTTCAGGCTTGCTGTAAGTGAAGTGCAATATCAGGATAGGGTGATTTACACAGGTTTTATCCATGATCTTTCTAAAGAAAAAGAAGCGGAAGAATCTCTTAAAAGATATGCTAGCGAACTGGAGGAATTAGTTGAAAACCGTACAAAATCTCTTAAAAAGATGCTTCGTGAATTGGAAATGGCAAAAGAGGAAGCCAATGTATCGCTGGCAAAAGAAAAAAATCTTAACAAAATGAAAAGTCGGTTCGTATCAATGGCATCGCACGAGTTTCGAACCCCTTTAAGTTCTATGCAGCTTTCTGCCGTACTTATTGAAAAATATCTTCAAACTTCAGACAATATCCAGATATTAAAACATCTTCATAAGATAAAAAATGCAATTGCCAGTTTGAATTCCATTCTCAATGATTTTCTTTCTTTAGAAAAATTGGATACCGGGATTGTAAAACCTCATTATGGCTTATTTGATATTGTAAAATTCTCAGAAGAACTTACGGAAGAAATGCAACTTATCACCAAAGAAGATCAAATTATTATTTATCAGCATACAGGATCAGAAGGTGATGTAAATCTGGATCAAAATTTATTAAGAAATTGTTTAATGAATTTAATAAGCAATGCTATAAAATATTCGGGAGAGCATACATTGATTGAATTCTCTACAGAGATAAATGAAGATAAGTATGTGTTTTCAGTAAAAGATAATGGAATAGGAATACCCGAGGAAGACCAATCCGGTCTTTTTCAGCCATTTTTTAGAGCTCATAACATAGGGAATATTCCTGGGACCGGTTTGGGTCTCAATATTGTACAGCGGTATGTAAATCTCATGGATGGTAAGATCCATTTCGAGAGTCAATCTGGCAAGGGTACCGAATTTACCTTATCATTTCATAAAAATTTAGCTAACAATACTCCAACTTAGTTCCAATGGAAAAAACACGCCTATTGATTATCGAAGATAATGACGATATCCGCGAAAGCACTTCGGAGATTCTTCAGCTTGCCAGTTATGAAGTATTTCAGGCTTCTAATGGTAAACAGGGAGTAGATCTGGCCATTAAACACATACCGGATGTGATATTATGTGATATTATGATGCCGGAGCTTGACGGGTATGGAGTATTACATCTTTTAAGCAAAAGAGAAGATACTGCACTTATCCCTTTTATTTTTATAACGGCAAAAACGGATCGGGTAGAAGTCCGAAAAGGAATAGAAATGGGTGCGGATGACTATCTAACCAAACCATTTGATGATATAGAACTTCTCAGTGCTATTGAAAGCCGATTGAAAAAGAAGGAACGTCAGAAAAGCCTTTACAGCAATATTCTTACTCAAATGACCAATTTATTTCATGGTTCGCACGGACTTGATGAATTAAAGAAAGCTTTTGATGAACGAAAAGTCAAATCTTTTAAAAAGAAGCAGATTATATATTACGAAGGTGATACTGCAAACGCTGTTTATCTTATTATATCAGGCTCAGTGAAAACAACAAAAATGACAGAAGACGGGAAAGAACTCATGACAGGAGTCTACAGTCCGGAAGAATATTTTGGAATCACTTCATTATTTGCAGGAAAAGAATATAAAGAGACAGCTGAAGTATTGGAGGATGCTACCTTATGCTCAGTTCCCAGAGAAGTTATTGATCAATTATTATATAAATATCCCGACATAGCGGAAAAATTCATCAAAATTCTTGCCCAGAATGTTATTACCCACGAAGAGCAGCTATTGCAGCTTGCGTATTTTTCTGTGAGAAAAAGAATGGCAGAAGTCTTACTTAAACTCCATACAAAACATCCTAAAACTCAAAATTTTGAAATTTCAAGAGAAAACCTAGCTTCTATGGCTGGAATGGCTATTGAAACGGTAAGCAGAATTCTCAGTGATTTTAAAGAAGAAAATTTAATAGACCGAAGTGCCGGAAAGATTACCATACTTGATGTTTTAAGACTTCAAAAGCTTAAAAACTAATCACTATCACTTTTTATAATGATTTCATGCATTTGTAAGTTCTATGCTGTTCAATACATTTGAAGATTGAACCGACAGTATGAAAGTCATAGTTTACAATATCAGCCAGGAAGATAAAAAGATTCTGGCTTTGGCTAATCGTAAAAAACATAAAATTACGATTATAGTAGATCCTTTAAGTGAAGCTACCGTTCATTTTGCAGAAGCAAAAGATACTGCCATAATCATTGATCAGGAAAACCCGGTTTCAAACAGTCTTATTTTGAAACTTATATCCTTTGGGATCAGATATTTTATATTCAGATTCCAGGAACAGGCTCCTGTGGATGTATCAATAATTCAGGATGCCGGATTGAAATACATTACCATTACAGATTCAACATTGAACATTTCATCAGTAATTAAAATTCTTGATGCCTGGGAAAAAAGTGATTAGCATCATTTCAAAACGCAACGGTAGTCATGATTTAAAAATTATTTCCATTATACCTTTGGTGTATAAACTTTAAAATAATTGTATTATGAAAACTTTAGAAAAAATCAATCCAACAAATGGATCTCAATCATTAGAATCTCTGATAGAAGATTTTTGGAAAAATGATGATCTTGTTAATCAGTCGGTTAAAGAGGAACCAACAGTTAATATTATTGATAAAAACGGCGTTTATAAGCTAAAAGTTTCAGCTCCGGGATTTAAGAAAAAAGATTTCAAAGTAGCCGTTGAGGACGGAACATTGATCATTAGTGCTGCAACCAGTGCAGAGAAAAAAGAAGAAAAAGAAAATTATGTTAGAAAAGAATTTTCAGCTTCCTCATTTGTCCGCAGTTTCCGTTTACCCGATAGTATTAGTTTGGGCCATATAAAAGCCAATTATAAAGGAGGACTATTAAATATTACCATTAATAAATCTAATCTGGATAAAAAAGAAGTAAAAGAGATCAAAATACGCTAAAATTTTTCAGTATTAATTCATAAAAACCTATTGCGCATTCAGGAGATTATTCAAGTGTCAGAACCAAAATAGGCCGGTGCGCAACAGATTTATAAAAATAAAAAAATGGATACTATTATTCTAAAATCTCTTGGAGGAGCCGGAACAGTTACCGGATCCAAGCATTTATTAAAGACCTCGGAACTTACTATATTAGTAGATTGTGGATTATTTCAGGGTATTAAATCTTTGCGTGAACAAAACTGGGAATCATTAAATATCAATATTGCTGAAATAGATATTGTCATTCTTACGCATGCTCATCTTGATCATTGCGGTTATATTCCTCTTCTTGTAAAAAACGGATTTAAAGGTAAAATTTACATGACTGAGCCTACCAAAGAATTAGCAAAATTGATTTTACTCGATAGTGCAAAGCTGCAGGAAGAAGATGCGGAGAAAGCGAATTTTCATCATTATACCAAACATAATCCTGCAAAACCGTTGTATACGATAAACGATGCTGAAAGATCTTTTAAACAATTTTTTACGGTTAATGAAAACACCATGATCAAACTTAGTGATCATATTCAATGCAGGTTCAAGCCCTGCGGACATATCATTGGAGCCTGTTCCGTGGAGATCACATGTTTTGAGAAAACGATCATTTTTTCAGGAGATATCGGACGAACCCACAGTGCGATTTTACCTCCTCCTGATTTTTTCACCAAAGCAGATTTTATAGTGATGGAATCAACATACGGAGACAGACTTCATGACAATGCCAATTTATATGATAAATTGGAACACTGGATCAATCTCACGGTTAAAAACCACGGTAATATAATTATTCCCAGTTTTGCTGTAGGCAGAGCACAGGAGCTCATTTATATTCTTTATCAGCTAAAGGAACAGAACAGAATACCCCGTAACCTTCCAATAATAATGGATAGTCCTATGGCAGCTTCAGCCACCGATATTATGGTTGAATATGCTGAGTATACTACTGTAGATCAGGAAAAATGGTTGGAAATTATTGAGCATGTCAATATTAATAGAGAATATGCAAATACTGAAGAAATAGTTCATGATAAGCAAAGTAAAATAATAATTGCCGGCAGTGGTATGATGACAGGAGGACGTGTCCTTGAATATTTAAAACATGATATAGGGAACAGCCGGAATACTGTATTAATTGTTGGATTTCAGGCAGAAGGTACTCGTGGAAGAGCATTACTTAACGAATCTCATGAGCTGAAAATTCACGGAAAATACTATCCTGTAAACGCAAATGTTGTTGAATTAACAGGGTTATCCGCCCATGCTGATCAATCTGAATTGATAGAATGGATAAGAAAATATAAGAATCCTCCTCAACAAATCATGCTGGTTCATGGTGAACCCTCCGCATTGGAAGCATTGCGGGTTAAAATTCAGACAGATTTAAAGATACCTGCTAAAATTTTGGTAAAAGATATGGAAGTGGTCTGTTGAGATAAAGGATGATATCATTTAATTGATTTAAAATTTACTCTATGGAACTTCTTACCAAAAATGCTATACAAATTCTGGAAGACCGTTATCTTTTGAAAAATGATGAAGGTTTGGTAATAGAAACTCCAGATGCCCTCTTCAAAAGGGTTGCAAAATATATTTCCGGTTGCGAAAAAAAAGATACCACCAAATGGAGCCAAGCTTTCTATAAAGTAATGAGTGAACTGAAATTTCTGCCTAATTCTCCCACACTTATGAATGCTGGCTGTGATCACGCACAATTAAGCGCTTGTTTTGTATTACCGATAGAAGATAGTTTAGAAAGTATTTTTACAACCCTTAAAAATGCGGCATTAATTCATCAAAGTGGAGGAGGTACCGGGTTTAATTTTTCAGCTCTTCGCCATAAAGGAGATCTGATAAGTTCTAGCAAGGGAGAATCTTGCGGTCCTGTTTCTTTTATGAAAATTTACGATGCTGCCACTGAATATGTAAAACAGGTAGGTAAAAGAAGGGGAGCTAATATGGGAATCCTAAATGTTGACCATCCGGATATCGAAGAATTCATCATGTCAAAATCGGATAAGAAATCTATAGAAAACTTTAACCTTTCGGTAGGGATCAGCAATGCTTTTATGAAAGCAGTAGAATATGATTTGGATTGGCAGCTCATTAATCCACATACTCAAAAAGTAACCCGAATCATATCTGCAAAATCACTCTGGGAATTGATTGTAGGGCAAGCTTGGAAAACAGGTGATCCTGGATTGGTTTTTCTCGATGCCATTAACAATTCCAATACTACACCTGACCTCGGTAGAATAAAGGCTACTAATCCTTGCGGAGAAGTTCCCTTATTGGATAATGAAAGCTGTAATCTGGGTTCGGTTAATCTTTCAAGAATAACAATATTTAAAAATGGGAAATATGAAATAGACTGGCATGAATTATCCCGGATTATTCATATTGGAATCCGTTTTCTGGATAATGTCATCACACTCAATCATTATTGTCTGGAAATTTTAATAATCTGCCCAAATACTGACTGTCAATATTTCGTTGCAGTGTTCTTGTGTTCCAGTTTCCTTCAATGGCATGATTTACGTACTGAATTCTGTGATCAGGGTTGTCAATTCTGCTTATAATTCTATAATGAGTCCAACTCAATTCGGTACGCACTGCGTTCCAAATTGGAAAAGAGCTAAAGAATGCCCTCATATTATTCAGATTTCTTTCATTGAAATCTTTGCCAAACTCAAGAGATAGCTGGTTCGCTAAGTTTTTAAGTATATGTTTTCCATAGCCTGCACGTTTTTCGCCATTTTGCTCATCCTGAACAATAAGTTTACCGATCTCCCAATACATATTTAATAATATTGTATTGGTCGTTCTGTAAAGACTTGATTTTGAATCGACAATAATTTTGGCAATTGAATGATAAAGTTCTTGTTTAGGCTCCAGGTGTTGTTCTTTCATATTCTCAAAGGTACAAAAATTAGAAGTTTTTAATAAAAAATACTATCGTTAAATAATTGTAAAAGAAGGCCATCAAGTACATTACAAAGACACTTCAAAACATTCCAGGATTGATGATTTTAAATTAATGGTGATTTATAATCATTAAGTCAATCATTATGAAAAATCATCATAAAGAAAAGAATAAAGTTCCATATTCTGAGAGTAAAAAATATATCCCATCTATTGAATTAAAAAAGATTCCTCCTGAAAAAGCATTGCATTTGCTAAGAAAAGCTGGCTACGATATTAATGAAGAGCAATCCGAAGAAATAATGGAATTTATATATATTATTGTAAAACTCACTTTAAAAGAATTTTTTACATCTGACTGATAATTTGTATCTTAGCAATATATCGGAATGATGAATTTCTACTGCATCAGTTTTGTCTTGATGCCAATCTAAAACTCAGTTTTAACGAAATTATTACAACTATGGTTATTGCAGATCTGTATATAAGGGTATCGACCGATGAACAAGCTGAAAAAGGTTATTCGCAAAGAGATCAGGATGAGCGATTACGCAGATATTGTGCAAACAATGATATTTTCATTAATAGAGTAATCTATGAAGACCATTCAGCTAAAAGCTTTGAACGTCCTGAGTGGAAAAAGTATCTTCTCGAAATCAAAAAAAAGAGTCATAAAAGCAGTTTGGTTCTATTCACAAAATGGGATCGATTTAGTCGTAATACTGGTGATGCCTATCAAATGATCAGTTTGCTTCAAAAAAATCATGTTATTCCCCAAGCTATTGAGCAGCCTTTGGATATGTCAGTTCCTGAAAATAAATTAATGTTGGCTATTTATTTATCTACTCCCGAAGTGGAAAATGACAGAAGAGCATTAAATACTTTCCATGGAATGCGAAGGGCAAAAAAAGAGGGGCGATTGATGGGGATAGCTCCTTATGGGTATATCAACAGAAGCCATGAAGATGGTAAAAAATATATTGCAATTAAGGATCCAGAGGCTTCCAATATTATCTGGGCATTTAATGAGATTTCCAAAGGTCATATTCCCGCTGACCACGTGAGGTTGCAAATGAATAAAAGAGAGGGAGTATCGATGTCAAGAAGTGCTTTCGCTAAAGCGATGAGAAATCCGGTTTACTGCGGGAAGATCTATATTGAAGACTATAAACAAGAGGAAGCTTATTACACTGAAGGAAAACATGAGGCATTGATTAGTGAACGATTGTTTAATCAGGTTCAACATATTATGGACAAAAAAAGAAAAGTAGAGGGGCCTGGTGGAAGAGTTCTTGGAAACGAGCGTTTTCCTCTTAGAGGCCTTCTAATCTGTCCAAGGTGTGGAAAGAATCTTACGGCAAGTGGTGCAAAAGGAAAGTCTAAAACCTATTATTACTATCATTGCCATTATAAATGCGGATTTAGGTTTGACTCTGACAAGTTAAATGAACTCTTTGAGCTTGAAATTTCTAAACTGGAATACAATCCGATCATCAAAGAACTTATGAAGGAGATACTTTTAGATAACTATAAACAATTCACTTGCGATATAGAAGCTAAGAGAAAGTCAATTTCAAAAGAGATCAATTTACTTAATGAAAAGGTTGCGAATGCAAGAGATAAATATCTTATTGATAAATTAGATGAAGAGGATTATAAAGATATCAAAAGGATCACAAAATCACAAATTGAACAATTGGAACAGGAGCTTCAGCAAATGGTTTCGGATAGCAAAGAGCTTGACATTAGAACAAAAATAGAAAATGCACTTGACGGGATGGAAAACCTTGCAAACCTTTATCAGCAGGGAGATCTTCAAACAAAAAGGACGATTGGGTGTTTGATATTTCCCCAAAAAGTCGAATTTGACGGAAAAAGTTTTCAAACACCTAAAATGAATATTGTGGCTCAATGTATCTACCAGTATAACAACGGATTAGGAAATAAAAAAAACCGACATCGAAGAGTGAAATCTTCAAATGTCGGTCTTGTGACCTCGACAGGATTCAAACCTGTAACCTTCTGAGCCGTAATCAGATGCGCTATTCAGTTGCGCCACGAGGCCGTTATTAAAGGTTTGCAAATATAACACTTTTTTGCTTTCTTTGAAAGATGAAAGCAAGAATTTTACTGTTAATCGCGTTTTTAAGCCTAATCTCCTGTAAAAGAGAGCAAAAAAAATCATCATCAGATGCCACTTCTATCTCCAATTCTGTACAGTATCATGAGCAAAATGGTATTTTACAATTCAAATCGGGAAATTTTACTTATAATTTTAAACAAAATCAAGTTCCTTTTAAGAAAGTTATTTTGCTAAATGCAAGTATGGCAGGATATATTTCCGAAATTGGGGTGGAGGATAAAGTAATTGGCGTTTCCAGTCCGGAGTATATTTATTCTGAAAAAATTCAGGCTTTGCTGAAGCAGGGGAAAATCCAGAATGTGGGAAGCGATCAAAAGTACGATGTTGAAAAAATCCTTTCTCTAAAGCCGGATGCTATTTTTACTAATCATATCGCGAGCTTTGATAATACGTATCAGTTATTAAAAAATAATGGAATCCAGGTGATCTTCCTTGATGAATATATGGAACAAAAACCTCTGGAAAAAGCGGCTTATATCAAACTTTTTGGAAAACTTTTCGGAAAGGAAAAAGAAGCTAATGATAAATATACTGAGGTTGAGAAAAATTATAATGATCTAAAACAACTGGCTTTAAAAGCAAAAGACAAGCCTAAGGTTTTAGCTAATGAAATGTATGGCGATGTCTGGTATCTTCCTGGCGGGAAAACTTCCGTGGCCAACTTTATTTCAGATGCCAATGCAGATTATATTCTACAAAATAATACGGATGAAAAGGCCATTACCATGAGCTTTGAGGAGGTTTTTGCAAAATCGCCGGACGTGAAATATTGGATCAATGCCGGAAACCATCCGTCAAAAAAAGAAATGCTGAGCATGAATCCTTTTTATGCAAAGCTTGATGTATATAATAATGGTAAAATATACGTTATTACAGGAAAAGAAAGGCTTCAGGCCAATGATTTTTTCGAAAGCGGAATTGTAAGGGCAGATCTTGTTTTAAAAGATTACATTAAAATTTTTCACCCGGAGCTACTGCCGGATTATCAGCTTACTTACTTGAAAGAGTTGCAATAACTCAGACTATTTCCGTATTTTTGCCATTCCTTTTTAGAAAATTATGTGGAAAAGAATTAAACAATTTATATTCATCATTCTGATTCTGAATGTAGTATTTATTATTTGGGGAAGATTTTTCAATCCACCTATCACAATTACGCAAATCGGGGGTCTGTTCGAATACGGAAGACTTCAGAGAGATTATATTTCTTATGATGAAATGGGAGATAATGTTAAAAAGGCTGTAATTGCCTCAGAAGACCAGAAGTTCTTTATTCATGACGGTTTCGACTATAAAGCCATTGAAAAAGCCATGAAAAATAATGAAAAGGGCAAGAAGCTGAGAGGCGGAAGCACCATTTCCCAGCAAACGGCAAAAAATATATTTCTGTGGCAGGGCAGAAGCTGGATCAGAAAAGGTCTGGAAGCGGTTTATACTTTTATTATAGAGAAAGTCTGGAGCAAAGATATTATTCTTGAAAGATACCTTAATTCTATAGAAATGGGGCAGGGTGTCTTTGGTGTGGAAGCAGCTTCGGAATACTATTTTGGAAAATCTTCTAAAAATCTTACTGCTTCTGAAGCGGCCTGGATTGCAGCTGTTTTGCCAAATCCCAAGAAATATGATCCCAAAAATCCGTCGGCATATTTAAGAAAGAAACACAACTGGATCATGAGACAAATGAGGAATGTGAGTTTGAAATAGTATCTTTGACTCATGAAATTCTTTGATCATAGTACAAATTTCGATTCTGTTCTTAAAAAATATTTCTCATTTAAGAACGAAACGCTTTCCCTTGAGCCGTTTGCGGAGTTTATGGAGAGCGTAAAAAAAGCGGAATTTACTGATGTTCTCACCTTCTTTAAGAATAATCCTGAATTAGTCGAAAATTTTAAATATTACATCCATAATATTTTCAACGGAAAACCTTTCAATTTATCCTTGACAGAGGCTAATATTCTGTCTGAAAACGCTTTTATTCCTGAGCTTAAAAAAAGGATTCTTAATAAAGTTTTACCTCCTGTCGTTAATGAAAATACCATTTGGTATATGATTGACAATGTGAGCTTAAGACCGAAAAAAGACCTGGAATTCCTACATAATCTTCCCGAACATGATATCAATGAATTTTTCCAAATCCTTGGTATTTCCGATTTTATCACAAAGCCGCAAATAAAAAAAGAAATGCTTTTTGCCATGAATATCCTTTCCTGGCGGGTAACCGGAGCGGCAATGGAAGTTGAGGTTGTAAGAATGGCCCCGGAATACAGGAATTTTGATAATCCGTTTTTGGCGCTTCAGAATGAGTTGGAAGATCTTGCCGATGAGCTTGAAAAAAATCCTGAACTTCAGCTGGATTCCAAAGACAGCAGATATAAGCAGATAAAGATTTATGCTGAACAATGTTTGGAGTTTGTAAATATTGCCTTCAAAAATTCTTATAAATATGGAATTTCAGGGAAAATTAATCAGTCTTTGTTAAAAATCAGGCAGCAGGTTCAGAGGATTTATGAAATTATCCAGCTATTGGTAATTGATGAGGAAAAAGATGTTTTAGTCAATTCAAAACAATTGATTTTTAATATTTTACGATATAAATCCCATAAAAATAATATTTCAGATCTCATTAACGACAGTACAAGGATGATTTCGCATCTGATTACCAATCACACTGCTGAAACAGGGACTCATTACATTACTTCCACGGGCAAACAATATATGACTATGTTCTACAAAGCCAGTGGTGGTGGGATTATTGTAGGTGCGCTTTGCGTTTTGAAATTGTTGTACGGCTATGTACCGGGAAGCGATTTTTCCCATGCATTTTTATATTCAATGAACTATGCGATGGGCTTTATCATGATCTATCTGATGGGTTTTACGCTGGCTACAAAACAACCGGCAATGACCGCAGCCACGATGACTAAAGTTCTGGCGGAGGAAGGAAATAATAAGAGCAATCATACGGAATTTGCACATTTGGTTTCAAAATTATTCAGGAGCCAGTTTATTGCTTTTGTAGGGAATGTTTTACTATCTTTTCCTATTGCTTTGTTAATAATTTACGGTCTGGATGTTCTTTTTTCACAAAATCTTGCTGTTGATAAATCAGACAAGCTGTTAAAAGATTTAGACCCGTTTAAATCTAAAGCGATTCTGCATGCGAGTATTGCAGGTTTTTACCTTTTTATTTCCGGGATTATTTCCGGGAATATCGGTAATAATTCTGTTTTTTACCAGATTCCTGAAAGGATAGCAAAAAATCTTCCGATAAGAAATTTATTCGGGAAAAAATTCGCAAAAGGTTTATCTAAATATTATGCTAAAAACTGGGCAGGAATTGTCTCAAATTTCTGGTTCGGGGTTTTTCTGGGGGCTACGGCTCCGGTAGGGCTGTTTTTAGGGCTTGATCTGGATATCCGCCATATTACTTTTGCGGCGGGTAATTTTGCCATTGGCCTGTATGGAAAAGATTTTTCAGTTGATCTGTATACTTTCTGGATTTCTTTTGTAACGGTTTTCCTTATTGGGTTTTTCAACTTTTTAGTGAGTTTTTCCTTATCTATGTTTTTAGCCTTTAGATCGAGAAAACTTAATTTTGGACAGGTAAGTGAGATTTATAAAGAAATTTTCCGGTATTTTGTGAAGCATCCTTTGAAATTTTTCATTCCATTGCAATCCGGGCTGGATAAAAAAGCAGATGAACTTATGAACAGCACCATTGTTACAAAATCTGAAGATCATTAAATTTTTCTTCCCCGAACTTATCCTGAAATTTCTTTAAAAAAAAGCTTTTTCGCATCTGGAAATCATGTTTTAATAAAGGAGAATTAATTTTGATGATAATAATCTGGCCTTCGATATTGACACTTTTAATTTCCTGAAAAAGGCTTTCATCAAGATATTCTTCAAGAAAATCTTTAATTTCAAAAGCAATTAATTTATATTCAAAACCATGAATCCTTGCAAAAGATTTTACAAGTTCAGAGGATTGGAATTCTCGTTTTTTCTTTTTCATACCTCAAAGATTATGCTTTCCTCATTAATTTTTTTTACAACACTTTCCGTTCTTTCGCGGTGGGTATCCGTGATGAAAATCTGTCCGAAATTCTCCTGATTTACCAGTTCAATTAATTGTGAAACCCTTTGGTCATCAAGTTTATCAAAGATGTCATCCAATAAAAGGATAGGTGTTTTATTGGTAAGTTCTTTTACTAAGCTCATCTGTGCAAGTTTTAAAGAAACCAGAAAAGATTTCTGTTGGCCCTGCGAACCTGTTTTTTTTATGAGAACAGAATCCATTTCAAACAGGAGATCATCCTTGTGAATTCCTTTTGAAGTATAGGTCAGCATCCGGTCTTTTTCCAGGCTTTCTTTTAAAAGAACATAAAACTTTTTATCAGGCTGAGCAGAGTCAAACCCTTCCAGCAAATGAGATTCATAGATTACGGAAACGGCTTCTTTTCCACCTGAAATGATACGGTAGAAGTTTTTTACAATGGGGTTTAATTTTTCAACAAAATCTCTTCTTTTAATGAAAATTTTTGTTCCGAATTTTGTGATGGGATCATCATAGATTTCTAAAGAATCTTTATCCCAAACTCTGTTTTTAGCGAAATATTTTAACAGGGCATTTCTCTGCTGAACCGTTTTCTGATATTGGATCAAATCAAAAAGATATTCGGAGTCTGTCTGCGAAATCATGGAATCCAGAAACTTTCTCCTGCTTTCCCCGGAATCCGAAATTAGGTTGGAGTCGTACGGAGAGATCATTACACTGGGCAGATATCCAATATGGTCAGCTAACCTGTCGTAGCTTTTATCATTTTTTTTGATGATTTTTTTTGCCTCTTTAGGTTGGGAAATTTTAATAATGTCCTCACTGTCATCATTCTGGATTTCAGCGTCAATGGTAAAGAAATCTTCATCTTTTTTAATGTTATTCAGGTCGGTATTTCCCAAAAAGCTTTTCCCTACGGAAAGGTAATGAAGCGCATCCAGAATATTAGTCTTTCCCACGCCGTTATTCCCCACAAAACAGTTGATCTGCGGAGAAAATTCGAATTTTTTTTCAGAATGGTTCTTGAAATTATACAGGGAAAGCTTTTTAATTATCATTCGTCAAAAATACTTCATTATTAGTAAAAATAAAAAGGGAAGTGCAGAACAAGTTTCCACACCAAACGAAAAGTAGGCATCTTTCCTTTTGTTTTCAGAGAAATAAATCAGAATATAAGTCACAATTCCTGCAAGAAAAAATGCAGCTGAATATTTTAAATCAAGATAAAAAATTGAAAGAATATTACTCACAAAAACCAAGATATAAGCGATATATTTTGTATTCTGAACACCAATCATTTTCGGAAAAGTTTTCACTGTGTCACTTTTCATATCCCGAATATCAAAAGGCAGCACCAGTGCCGTAATAAAAAAGAAACTGATTAAAAAGATAGGAATATTAAATTCCGGGAGAGTAAGCCAGCAATTGACCAGAGCCCACACCAGTCCAACGTAAAAAATCTTTAATAAAGGGATTTTACGGATATAAACATCAAGAAAAAAGCTATTGTAAAGCAATCCTAAAACAACGATGATAAACCATTTTATGAGACGGATCTCATTATGGTTTTCAATGATCAGAATAGCACAGACCACGCTTGCAGCTACATTCAGGACCAGAATCCTGAAAAAATATTTTGTGTGCTGGTACTTTGTGTAAAGATATCCGCTGAAATAGGTGATGAAAATTAAAAATAAGGTAGGAAAACGGAACGTGTTTTGCTCCTCCATGAAAAATACTGCAAAAAGAGTTCCCGTTAAGGATACATAAAATTGGCTGTCAATAACAGTTTTTTTGAGTATTTTTAAGAAATTCATTTATCAAAAATAACATATATGAAAAGATTTTCCAAGATTTTTGTGCTTTTGCTTCTGCTGCTGAATTTTTCAGTGGTCTTTGCTCAGAAATACTATGACGAGCAATGGAAAAAAGTGGCTGACAATTTTCAGAAAGGCACGTATAAATCTAATATTCCCATCATTTTAGACATACAAAAACAAGCTATGAAAGAAAATAATACCCTGCAGCTGATTCAGGCCCTGAAAAGCGAATTCAGTATTATAAACATGACCAGGGATGATGAAAAAAATGATACGGTATCACAGTTTTTTAGTAAAATCCAAAATGCGGAGAAAAATATAAATGGTGATGAAAAGCTTCTTTTCAAAGTCTTAATGAATGGTTTTTTCATGGATTATTATAACCAGAACTCATGGAAAATAAACGGCAGAACCAATCTTAATTCTCAGGATATTTCACAAATTGAAACCTGGAGCAAGCTTGATTTTAAAAATTATATCACCAAAAATTTCCAGGAGCTTGACAATCAAAAGCAGGCAATGGGTAAAATTTCGCTTACAAAATATCAGGATCTTTTCAGTAATGTGAAAAATATTTCCTATTTCCCTACGCTGGCAGACTGGTATGCATTGAAAAGGTGGATTTTCTCTCAAACAACGGTCTTTTTACAAAAAATGAGCTTACAGAAAACCGCAAGCAGATCATTATTATTTTTGATGAATTAATTGCACAAAACAGTGGAAATTCCAAGCTGTATTTTATGCATCAGAAATTGCAGGAGAATTGCAATTTTACTCATTGTAAAGATAAGCTTGAACAGCTGAAAACTTTACTGAATTCTTCTACAGAAGGCGATTACAAAGTATTGATCATGGAAGAGATCATGTCTGAACTTATTGCTAAAAAGAAAGAAACTGAAGCATTAAAGATGGCGGAAAATGCCAAAAATCAATATCCAAAATCAGCTTTTTTAGAAAATATTAAAAATAAGGAAGAGCAGATTAAAGCTTCATCTTTAAATATTAAATATGAACAGCAGACTCAAAGCAACAAGCCAATTCATTTGGTGGCCGAGTTTAAAAATGTATCAGAATTTTCATTAAATATTTATGAAGTAAAGGATGATATAAAATCTTTCATGCAATATGCAAGAAATTCTTACGCTGATATGTTTGGTAAGATGAAAAAAAATCTGGTAAGGAAAGAGACCTATCAGTTTCAGGATCTTAAAGATTATAGAATCCATTCCACTTCTTTGGAAATCAAACCGCTCCCTTCCGGAATTTATGTGGCTGAATATGCTGTAACCGGCGGAAGCAATGACAATCGACAGAATTTTTATTTCTACGTTTCTAATAATACCATTATTTATCAGAATAAAAATGAAAGAAATTTTTCAGCAAATGAATTAAAATTAGTAAACAGCGAAACCGGAAAGCCCGTAACAAATGAAAATCTTACGTTGTATGAGTTCGTACAAAATACTACTTTAAACAAAATTGAAGGAAAAACTGATGAGAAAGGCGTTTTCAGACTTCCGGCAACCAAAAATGATGATTATTACAGATATTATTTGATAAATCAGCCTAAAACCAATGATTTTCAAATGATGCAGGTCTACGGCGACAGTGATGATGGAGAATATAACCCCAACAAACAAACCCGTACAAAAGCCCAGATTTTTACCGATCGTGGCATTTACAGACCGGGACAAACGGTTTATTTTAAAGTAATTAACGTAACCATTGACAAGGAAGTTGAATCCGTTGCGAAAGGCATTAAACAGACGATTAAGCTTTTGGATGCCAACGGACAGGAAGTTTCTTCACAAAGCTTTACAACCAATGAATTCGGTTCTTACCACGGCAGTTTTATCCTTCCAAAAGGTAAATTGAATGGTTCATTTTTATTAAGCACTGACGAAGCAACGCAAGGTTACAAAAACATTAGTGTTGAAGAATATAAAAGGCCGAAGTTTGAAGTGACCTTTGAGCCGGTAAAAGGTGAATACAAGTACGGACAAACCATTGAGCTGAAAGGGAAAGCAATGATGTTCTCGGGAGTTGCGCTGAGCAATACAACGATTAATTATGAAATCAAAAAGCACAATATCCGCTGGAAATATTTCGGGTGGTATCCACAGGTTTATGATAACGAAAATTCTGTGCTGGGTGAAGCAAAAACCAATGAAAAAGGAGAGTTTGTTATTAAATTAGACCTTAAAAAAGATGAAAATTTAGAGGGAATTCAGATTGATAATTATGAGATCAATGCTTCTGCAACCGACATCAATGGGGAAACCCAGTCTGCCAACACGCAATTAAAAGTAGCATCCGTTTCCCATTATATCAAAGCAGATGAAATTAAAGATACTTTCTCCGATGAAGCTGTAAAATTAAAGGTAGAAACCAAAAATTATAATGAACAGAACCTTAAAAAATCTTATCAGGTAAAGCTTTCAAAGCTGCAGGCCCCGGAACGTGTTTTCAGGGATAACTTTAAGGCAAGTGTTCAGGATCTTCCTGAGTTTTCAAAAGAAGAGTTTATCAGTAAATTTCCGCATGACCTGTATGACAAAAATGACGAAATTAAAAACTGGAAATCACAGATTATTTCAACAAAAACAGAACAATCTGAAAGCCTGGATTTAGGGAAACTGGAAGCAGGAGATTACCAGCTTGAGCTGTATAATATTGAAGGAAAAGATACCATAAAAACAGCACAGTATTTCAGTGTTTGGGATAAAAATTCTTTAAAATCAAACCAGAAAACTTTCCTTACGGTATTATCGCCTAAAGAAGAGGTTACCAGAGGTGAAAAAGCAAAAATATATGTGTATTCAGCGGTTCCGGATGCTTTGGTAAACATTTTTGTGCAGGACGGTTCCGGAAAAACCATTTCGGAAGCTCGTAAAATGAAAAGCGGGCTGCTGGAATATGTCTTGGAAATTCCTAAAGATAAAGCGGTAACTACTATGAATATTCAGTTTCAGGTGGTTGCGTTCAATGATGTTCAGACTAAATCTGTAGATTTAAAAATAAAAGATTCCGAGCAGCCGTTAAAGATTGAAACCATCACTTTCAGGGATAAATTGCAGCCGAATTCTAAAGAAAAATGGTCGGTAAAAGTCTTGGGAGGTGATAAGGAAAAAATCAATGCAGAAGTTTTGGCCAATATGTATGATATGTCATTAGATCAATTTGTTCCGAATAACTTTAGCTGGCAGAATTTATATATTCCTTATGCTTTATTCTCTTCGTATGATGTAAGAAAGAATCTTTTAGCGGAATATTATCAGAAAAGAGTTAAATATTTTAATGGAAGCCATGTGGAAGTTCCACAGTATAATTGGTTTGACGGAAAAATTGGTTCTGGTCAAGGGGATACTGATGGTGACGGAGTTTTGGATTCTAATGATGTGTGTCCTACTGTACCGGGATTATCGGATTATAATGGATGCCCTAGACCTATGAAAATGGAAGCCATGGAAGTGGAATCATCTATGCCAGGTCAAAATATGAGAGTTCACGCTATGGCTGCTCCAATGGCAAAAAAAGCAGCAAATGTCCAGAGTGATAAAGCAGGCGCTTCCGAAATGGATGAAGCAGAAGCTTTGGAAAAAGTCCCTGTCCGCCAGAATCTCAATGAAACTGCATTCTTCTATCCTGATTTAAAAACAGATTCAGATGGCAATGTGAGCTTTGAATTTACCTCCCCGGAAGCTCTTACAAAATGGAAGCTGATGTTCCTTGCTCACACAAAAGATGCAAGGGCAGCAACTTTGGAAAAAGAGGTGGTAACACAGAAAGAATTTTCCGTAACGCCTAATTATCCTAGATTTTTAAGAGAAGGAGATGAGCTGAATCTACAGTCAAAACTTTCAAATCTTACCAATAAAAAACTGAATGGTACAGCAAGCTTACAAATTTTGGATGCCTTTACCAATGAAGATCTTTCTTCTCAGTTTGGTTTAAATATAAACAATCAGGATTTTAATATCAATGAAAACGGCAACTCAGCGTTGACATGGAAATTAAAGGTTCCGAATAATGTTTCATCCATCATTTTAAAAGTGGTTGCTAAAGCCGGAGCATATTCTGACGGCGAGCAGCAGGCGATTGCGGTGCTTCCGAACAGAATGCTGGTAACAGATGCCGTTCCTGTTTTTGTGAAAGAAGGGGAAACGAAAACTTTTGTGTTGGATAACCTTAAAAATAATAATTCTAATACGGTTTCCAATGTTTCCAATACCCTTGAGCTGACTACAAACCCGATCTGGGAAATAATGTTTGCGCTTCCAAGCCTTAAAAATGATCAGAATAATTCTGCCGATGTTATCTTTAATAAATGGTTTGCGGATGTTCTGGCTTCAGAAATTTTTAAAGCCAATCCGAAAATGAAAACCATCTTCGAAGAATATCAGGATAAAGGATTATTAAACTCAAATCTTGAAAAAAATCAGGAACTGAAACAGCTTTTACTGGAAGAAACACCATGGGTGCTGGAAAGTAAAAATGAGCAGGAACAAATGCAGAAATTAGCGCTTTTATTTGATGTTAATTCTATGAAAAATTCCATCAGTCAGGATTGGAGCGATTTCGCAAAACTGCAGAACCCGGATGGAGGATTCTCATGGTATCAGGGATATCAGAGCTCTTATTCAACGTCTTTATATATACTTAAAAATCTAGGTAAAATTAATAGCTGGCTTAAAGATAATGTGAATGAATATCAGAGTTCTGAACAGAAAGAGCTGGTGAAAAAGCTTACAGCATATCTTGATAATGAAATTGATAAATATGTAGATGTTAAAAAAGAACAGGTCATGACCAACTGGGCCCTTGATTACCTGGACACCAGAAACTACTGGGAGAAAGAATATCCTTTGAAAGGAAAAGGAGGGGCTTTAAAAACTTTGATCAAGCAAAAAGCAAAAACGGCAAAACTTACCAGCTTTACATTCTTCGGGCTGCACCGTGCTGCCTTGTTGCTGAACGATTACGGAATGAAAGATGTTTCAGATAAATTAATGAATTATTTAAAAGAAACCTCTACAGATACCAAAACGCAGGGCGTTTACTGGAAACAGAACCTGAACGACTGGGGCTGGTTTAATTCTAAAGTGGTAAATCATGCAGGAGCTCTGGAAGCCTTCAATAAGCTGAAGCCTAATGATCAAAACTTCATCGAGGAAATGAAAATCTGGCTGATTACACAGAAAGAAGTCAATTCATGGGGAAGCTCAAGAGGAACTTCGGAAGTGATCTTTACCATTTTAAATTCAGGGAAATCATGGACGAGTGCTGAAAGTGATAAAGCAACCATTATTTGGGGCGGAAAAGAGCTGCAGCCGCAGACTCAGGCGACGGGATATGTGAAATCCTCGGTTAAAACTGATGTTGTAGACAAAAATTTAGCAACAGTTACCGTTACAAAACCAGGTCCCGGAATTGTTCAGGGAGGGTTGTTCTGGCAGTATTATGAAGATTTGGATAAGATAAAATCTTCTGAAAATTACATTTCAATCACCAAAGAACTGTACAAAAAGATCAAAACGGTGAATGGTGAAGAATTGCAGAAGATTACTCCGGAAACCCCGCTTAAAATAGGTGATAAGGTAACGGTGAGAATGATCCTGAACACAGACCGTTCAATGGAATTCATCCACATTAAAGATATGAGGGCAGCGGGATTTGAGCCTCTGGATGTGATGTCCGGCTACCAGTGGAAAAATAACCTGGGCTATTATCAGTCTACAAAAGATGCATCCACTAATTTCTACATAGAATACATGCCGAAAGGAAAGTATGTTTTTGAGTATGATTATGTAGCCAATGCATCAGGAAAATTCTCAAACGGAATAACCACAATGCAGAACTACTATGCACCGCAGATGAATAGCCATACAAAAGGCACCAACGTTCAGATTTCGGAATAGTTTTTGAATGAGCAGTAGCATTAAATTAAAAAAATACAGATGAATATTTCAAGAACATTGCTTGCCGGATCGGCTATTTTTATCGGGATTAATATATTTTCACAAAAGAAAATTGAAAAATATGAGAAGCTTGATATATCCATGTACCCGAAAGCAAAAACCGGAGATAAGCAGGTATACATTCAGCTTCCGGTTGAGAAAAATGAAGATGCACTGAAAGTAGAATTTTTTGTAGGAACCGAAAAAATGCTGGATTGCAATAACTATTCACTGGCAGGACAGATGAAGGAGCAGGATCTTCAGGGATGGGGGTACAAATATTATGAAGTAGAATCAAAGGGTGAAACTATAGGTACACTGATGGGCTGTGGAGATCAGAAAAAGACCAAGAAATTTGTTTCACTTCTGCCGCAGCTGGTAAGATACAACAGCAAAGCACCATTGGTATTCTACATTCCAAAAGATCTGGAGGTCCGCTACAGGATTTTATGCGCCGATTCTGCCATGAAAAAGGCGATCGAAAAATAAATTTAAATTGATTATTTATAACATAAACTCTTCATTTCGGTGGAGGGTTTTGTTTTTTTAGGGGTGTTTAAACTATTTAAAATCAACAAATTGTATTCTTTTAAGCAAATCGTGGGAAATGATAATAAAAACTGATATATTTGTTTTTTTAACAATTAAATAAACTATGGAAAACGTTTTTGATGCAAAAGATGCTCAGAATTACATTGATAGGATAAATAATCTTACCCCGGAAACTCAGGCATTATGGGGGAAAATGGCAGTCGATCAGATGCTGGCGCACTGCAACGTATCTTATGAAATGGTTTACGAACCGGAAAAACACAAGAAACCGGGATCAATTGCAAAATTTATCCTGAAAACTTTTGTGAAATCTAAAGTAGTAGGGGATAAAGCGTATCCGCAAAACGGGCCTACCGCTCCACAGTTTATCATCACAGACAGAAAAAACTTCGATGAAGAAAAGAAACGTCTTGTAGGGTTTATCCAGAAAACACAGCAGCTGGGAGCTTCCGCTTTTGATGGTAAGGAATCTTTTTCTTTCGGAAAGCTGAAAGCACAGGAATGGAACAATATGTTTGCAAAGCATCTGAACCATCATCTGGCGCAATTTGGAGTTTAAAATATTATTACACATATGAAAAAATTAGCATTACTATTCATTCTTGTTTCCAATTTTATCTTTGCACAGATGCCGAATATTTCGAATGTATGGCTGAATAACAGCAAGCCTTACATCGGGACTATTGGAAATGACAGGCAGGAAATCAGGCTTAAAATAAGCGTATCTGAGCAGAATCAAAAAAATGATCAGGAATATTTCGTTTCCGGATACAGCCTTGTTGATAAAAACTATACTAAGTTTGAAGGGAAATTTACGATTACAAAATATAAAGACGCTAAGAAAAAAGGTACTGTCTTTGGCGAGTATGAGCTGGCGGAAGAAAACAAAGGGAAGCATTCCGGAATGTTCAAAGGAAAGTTCATCTATACATTCAAATGGAATAAGGATACCGAAAAAATCGAAGGTCAGTATATTGAATTAGTCGGAAACTGGAAAAGCTATGACGGAACTTTGGATTTCCGGACACGTATTAAAAATCAATAACCATGATAAGAAAAATCTCAGCCGTGATCGGTGGTCTTGTTGCTGGATCGCTGTGTATCGGCGCAATAGAATGGATCGGGCACAAATTATATCCGCTTCCGGAAGGCATTAAGGCTGATGATGTGGATGCCTTTAAAGAATATGTGGCAACAGCCCCGTTTATGGCTTTACTGTTTGTAATTTTAGCTTACGCAGTGGGTGCCCTTGTTTCAGGATTTGTTTCCACCAAAATAGCAAATGACGGAAAGATGAGGTCTGCCGTAATCTGTGGTATTTTCTTTTTGCTGGCTACTGTTTACAATATGGTTGTTTTACCCACTCCCGGCTGGTTCTGGGTTTTAGGAATTGCTGTGTGGGGGCTTGTTTTAGCAGGATATAAATTAGCATTAAATAAAAATAAAGCATGAAATTAGGCGCATTTTCAATTAGTTTAAGTGTAAAAGATCTCCAAAAATCAAAAGACTTTTATGAAAAATTAGGATTCAGTACAATGGGCGGAGGCATGGAACAGAATTACCTGATCATGAAGAATGGAGATCATATCATTGGTCTTTTTCAGGCGATGTTTGACGGCAATATGCTTACCTTCAATCCGGGTTGGGATCAGAATGCTCAGAATCTGGATACATTTGATGATGTACGTGATATTCAGAAGCATTTGAAGGAGCAGGGAGTTGCTTTGGAAAGAGAAGCCGATGAATCCACTTCCGGTCCGGAACATATCTACCTGAAAGACCCGGATGGAAATATGATTTTAATAGATCAGCACCGATAAAATGACTGATTTAATCTTCTACGGTTAAAAGGAATAGCTTAAAAACTAATTTTAAAAAAAACATCAATATGAAAATTTTAAAATGGACCATTATTGTCCTGGCATCAATATTAATCTTCTGGCTCATCGTTGCGTTTTTTATTTCAGGGGACTGTAAGTACGAAAAATCAATTTCCATCAATGCTCCTGTGGATAAAGTATGGCAAAATACCAATACCCTGAAAGCAATGGATCAGTGGAGCCCATGGAATGATATTGACCCAAACATGAAAAAAGACTGGACCGGTACTACAGGCCAGCCGGGTGAAAAAATGTGCTGGAGCAGCGCCAAAGAAGAAGCTGGAAAAGGCTGCCAGGAAGTGAAAAAAATAGACGAGGCCAATAAAAGAATTGATACTGAAATCCGTTTCCTGACACCTTACGAAAGTGAAGCAAATGCTTTTGTAACAGTAGTTCCGGAAGGCAGTGGAAGTAAAGCGACATGGGGTTTCACTTCTACAATTCCTTACCCTTTTACCGTGATGAAACTATTTATGGACATGGAAGCGGCAATCGGGAAAGATTATCAGGAAGGACTGACTAATCTTAAAAATTTATCAGAAAAACCTTAAACTCAAAACTGAATTTAACTCAACTAAAAAAAATACAATTATGGCAACAGTAAACGTTTACCTTACGTTCAACGGAAATTGCAAAGAAGCATTTGATTTTTATAAGTCTGTTTTCGGGGGAGAATATCCTTACATCGGAACTTTCGGGGAAATGCCTCCAATGGAAGGCCAGGAAACTAAAGAAGAAGATAAAAACAAAATCATGCACGTATCTCTTCCTATTTCTAAGGAAACAATTTTAATGGGCAGCGATGCGGGTTGTGACTGGGCACCTCAGTTGAAGCAGGGAAATAATTTTTCAGTTTCAATCAATGCAGAATCTAAGGAGGAAGCAGAAAAGCTATTCAACGGACTTTCAGCTGGAGGAATGGTAACAATGCCAATGGCAGATACCTTCTGGGGCGCATATTTCGGAATGTTCACCGATAAATTCGGGATCAACTGGATGGTAAACTATGATGATCCTGCAAAAATGCAGCAGCATCCTTAATATTTTATTCAAATATAAAAAATCAAACCAGCAGTTATCTGTTGGTTTTTTATTTTTATAAATTAAGTTTTAAGGCTTACGGTTTATAGCCTATTGGTTAAGGCATAATAAATTTTCATAAAAAAATAATTTTCCTTATTATTGATAATTAATATTGAATTCAATTATTTGATAGATTTTAATAATAAATTTAAATAAGGATGAAGTTTTTTAAAAAATTGATTATTAGTGCATTTGCTTTTTCTGCAGTTTCATTATCTGCGCAGGAAAATGATCTGGGGGCATGGTATATGTATTTCGGGAACAATAAGATAAGCAAAAAATTCAACTGGCATAATGAGGTTCAGTACAGGAATTTCAATGCAGGCGGAGATCTTGAGCAGCTGTTGATCCGTACCGGAATCGGGTATGATTTAACGGAGAATAATAACAATATATTGCTGGGTTACGGTTTTATTTTAAGCAAACCTTATGTCAATGGTGAAAAAACCGAAAATATAGAACATCGCATATTCCAGCAGTTTATCACAAAACAGAAGTTTGGACGTTTTAATATTCAGCATCGTTACAGATTGGAAGAGCGTTTTCTGCAGGACGATTTCAGGATGAGATTCCGTTACCTGCTTGGCTTGAATATACCGATCAATAATAAGGAAATGCTTCCAAAAACTTTTTACGGATCAGTTTATAATGAAATTTTTCTTCATTTTGACAGTCCGGTTTTCGACAGAAACAGGGTGTATGGCGCTTTGGGGTATGTAATCAATAAAAATATGAGAATTGAAGCAGGGTATATGAACCAGATTCAGGAAAATAAGAATCGCGGGCAAATCCAGATCGGATTTTATAACAATATCCCCTTCACAAAAAACTAACATAATGAATGATGAATTGTCTATTCATTTAGATTAATTTTATATCTGTAAAATATTTACTAAAATTAAAAAATAAGTTTAAAATTTAAAAACTAATAACGGGATGCATTCAGGGAAAAAATTTGGAGCTTTAGAATTCATTGTCTGGACAAGAAGAAGTATCTATTGCCTGGCTATTTTGGCGGTTATTCCTACCGTGATGTACTTTTTCGGGTGGAAGTTTCTTTCATTTCCGTGGCAGCCGATTGCCATCATGGGAACTGCTGTAGCTTTCATCGTCGGATTTAAAAACAATGCAAGTTACAGCCGTCTTTGGGAGGCCCGCCAGATTTACGGAGCCATTATCAATGACAGCCGCAGCTTTGGATATATTGTAAGAGATTCTCTTTCTGCAAGGAATCCGGCAAAAGTGAAGGAAATGTTTCTCAGGCATTATGCATGGCTTACTGCGCTTCGTTATCAGCTTCGTGAGCCGAGAGCCTGGGAAAATATGAAAACCGCACAGTTTGATGAATATGCAAAAAAATATGATATTCCTGAAAGGCTTTCCAAGCTGGAAGATGAACTGAAAGGCTATCTTTCGGAGGAAGAATTTCAATATATCATATCGAAAAAAAACAGGGCTACCCAATTAATGGCAAGCCAGAGTAAAGAATTGTCGGAGGCCTACAAAAATGGCGAAATTAATGATTTTCAATGGACTCAGATCAATCAGCAGCTGGTGAAATTCACAGACAATCAGGGAAAAGCGGAGAGAATTAAAAACTTTCCGTATCCCAGGAATTTTTCTTCCATTACCACTTATCTTTTGCTGTTGTTTATCATTTTTGTGCCTTTCGGGCTGTTGAAAGAATTTGATAAGCTGGGAGAAGGAACGATCATCGAAGGCTATACTTTATGGTTCAATATTCCGTTTTCTTTACTGGTAACGTGGTGTTTCCATACGCTGGATAGTGTGGGGGAGGCTTCTGTGAACCCATTCGAAGGAAGCCCTAATGATGTGCCGATTACCCAGATCAGCCGCACGATTGAGATTGATATGAGAGATATGCTGGATGAAGCAGATCTTCCGCCGGCACTGGCCCCGAAGAATAATATTGTTCTTTAATTCAGAACATATCATTAAAATTAAATAAACAAACAATATAATGATTCATAATTATGTAATAATATCTATTGCAGTGCTGCTTTCTGTGATGATATTGGTAATGATTGGACAAAAACTGAAAGTGGCATATCCCATTTTCCTAGTTATTGCAGGGCTTTTAGTGAGCCTTGTCCCGGGAATGCCGCATATTGAGATAGAGCCGGATCTGGTTTTCCTGATCTTCCTTCCGCCGATTTTATTTGAAGCGGCGTGGTTTACGTCATGGCAGGATTTTCACAAATGGAGAAAGCAGATTTTTTCCATGGCTTTCGGATTGGTATTTTTAACATCTATTGTGGTGGCCTATCTTTCGTCATCCATTATTCCGGGGCTTACGGTGGCGATGGGATTTTTGCTGGGAGGTGTAAATTCTCCGCCGGATGCCGTAGCCGCAACTTCTGTTTTAAAGCACATGAAAATTCCTAAAAAGATCACCACGATTCTGGAGGGAGAAAGCCTGATCAACGATGCATCGAGTTTAATTGTATTTAAATTCGCTTTAGCAGCAGTTATTTCGGGGCAGTTTATTTTTGGAGAAGCTATAAAAGATTTTTTCTCAATGGCAGTAGGAGGTATCGCAATGGGTGTCGGGCTGGGTTTCCTTTTCGGAACTTTGCTAAGGATCATTCCTTCCAACTCAAATATTGATACCATTATCACCCTTATCGTTCCTTACGTAATGTATGTGGCGGCAGAACATTTTCATTTTTCAGGAGTGCTGTCTGTGGTTGCGGGTGGATTGTTAATGTCTTATAATTCACATTGTTATTTAAGTCATACCTCAAGAATCCAGTCGGGAAATGTTTGGAGCGTCCTTATATTTTTAATGAATACCATTATTTTCATTTTAATAGGTCTGGAATTACCGGTTGTAGTTGCAGCAATGAAAGATTATACCATTTCAGAAGGAATTTTTTACAGCATCGTCATTGGAGGAGCTATAATTGGAACAAGAATTCTTTACAGTTATGCTTTAATGTATTTTCCGAGGCTTTGTTCTAAAGAATTGAGGTTAAAATCTCCCAAACCAGATTGGCGAGAACCGTTTATCATCAGCTTTGCAGCCATGAGAGGGGTGGTTTCTCTGGCGGCGGCATTGTCCATACCGGCCTTTTTGCCGAATGGAGAAGCGTTTCCGCACCGGAATATCATCTTATTCGTAACTTTTGTTATTATATTAATTACTTTGGTAGGGCAGGGTTTATTATTAACACCTATTTTGAAATTTTTAAAAATAGATGACGCCGGAAGTGAGCTTCCCGAAGAAAAGCAGGAAGTGATTTTAATGAGGAAATTGAAAGAAACCGCTTTGTCAAAATTAGAAAATGATTTCTCGGAATTGGCACAAAAAAACAGCCTGGTTCAGCATCAGAAGCATAAATTGGAAAACGAAATGATGATGATGGCAGACAAAGCCCAGTGTATGGCTTCCACAGGAGATTATGTAACAGCTATGAATGAAAATAAGGACGTAATGAGGCAGATTATTCAGGCGCAGAGAAATGGAGCTTCACCGTATGAAACGCGAGAAAATTTTTGATGATCATGTAATGAGAACCATAGAAATGCAGCTTGATTTCGATGAGGCAAAAATCACCGGCTTTTCTCACGGATAACTTTTTATTGAATTAAAATTATCTTAAAAGCTTTTTACGCTTGTGTAAGAGCTTGCTGAAAAGGATAATCAATTAAATTATCTTAAATTTAGTACAAAACCTTTGTAGCTTTTGTCATTGTAAATAATTATTGCTAATTTTTCAGTTAAATGTAAAAAACATCAAATATGAGCAATCCAATTATCATAGAATACAAAGTAAATGCACCAACCGAAAAAGTATGGAAAGCATTAACCGACAAAAACGAAATGAAATCCTGGTATTTTGATATCGCTGACTTTGATCTTTGGGTTGGGAAAATGTTCAATTTTTACGAGCCGGGCGAAGAGAAAAAATTTCATCATGTGGCAGAAATTTTAGAAATTATTCCAAATCAGAAATTAAAGCATACATGGTCTTATCCCAAATTTTCAGACCTGAAAAGTACAGTCACCTGGGAACTTCAGCCGGAAGAAGACCAGACTATAATTAAGCTTACTCATGATGATATTGATAATTTTAAAGATTTAGGTGATAGCTTTTCACGGGATTCTTTTACAGAAGGATGGAACGGAATTATCGGGCAGAGCCTGAAGCCTTATTTAGAGAGCTAGGAATATTAAAGTAAACTATGAAATTGAGACATTAGAGCGGGGAATGAGGGAGTTTGCTATCTATGATAATAACGGATATATATTACAATTTGGTCAACATATCAACGAAATTAGCAAAGAGGAATAAAATTTGCTAATTTTGGAAAATATTTAAAAAAGTCAATGAAAAAAAATATTATAGCTGGTTTTGCAGCAGTCTTGTTGTTGGTTTCGTGTAAAGATGATAAAAAGATCCTTGATTCCCTGGCGGATTACAACAATTCTATGGAGCAGAAAGGATATCATTTCGGAGATAAGCTGGCGCTTCCGAAAGAGGTTACAGATGAAGCGGAAAGCGTTACCATAAGCTTTGGAGACAAAGAAACTTCAAGCCTTGTAGTAGATCCGAAATTTTTTACGCTGGGTGACAATGCGGTAACTTTCAATATTAAAACGAAAGGAGGAGAAACACTTACACAGGATGCAACCATTAATGTTTTTGCTAAAAGTCCTGAAAAAAATATAAATTATCAGATTGTAGCAGAATATCCTCACGACCCTAAAAACTTCGTGCAGGGATTCCAGATAGAAGGCAACACAATTTATGAAAGTGACGGCCAGAACGGCTCTTCACAAATCCTGAAATATACCCTTGGAACTACCACTCCGCTTGCCTCTACAAAGCAGGCTCAGGAAGATTTTTCTGAAGGAAGCACGATTGTAGGGGATAAAGTGTACCAGCTGACCTGGCAGAGCAAAAAAGGGTATGTTTATGATAAAAATTCATTAAAATTATTATCAGAATTTGCCTATCCAAATGTACTTGGGGAAGGTTGGGGACTTACGTATGACGGGAAGAATCTGATAGCTTCAGACGGAAGTAAATTATTATATTTCCTTGATGTAAATGATCCTTCTAAAATGGTAAAATATATTGCTGTTGCCGGAAGCTCTCAAGCCTATGACCAGCTGAACGAACTGGAATTCCACAACGGATTCATCTATGCAAACGTATGGCAGAAACCTATAGTTTTAAAAATAAATCCTGCTAACGGAGAAGTAGTAGGAACATTTGACTTTACGGAAATCGCAAAACAAAATACGAAAGGAAGTGATGACGTACTGAACGGGATTACTTTCAAAGGTGAAAATATGCTGGTAACAGGGAAGAACTGGACGAAAATTTATGAGGTTGCGATTAAGTAATTTATTTTAAAGTGAAGAAAAGTCTGATTGCATACTTTACAGTAGTCCTGCTATTGGTCTCTTGTAAAAATGACAGGAAAATTCTGGATTCTCTGGCGGATTATAACAATTCGGTGAAGGAAAAAGGATATCATTATGGGGATAAAATAATACTTCCGCAAGATGTGACTGATAATTCGGAAAGTATTTCAATCAGCTTTGGAGATAAAGAAACATATAATTTAACCGTTGATCCGAAGTTTTTCAGATTCGGAAGTAATGAAGTTACTTTTAATATTAAAACTAAAAGCGGCGAAACCCTTACTCAGGACGCCACCATTAATGTTTTTTCAAAAATTCCTGAACAGAATATTGCTTATGAAATCGTGGCAGAATATCCTCATGATCCAAAGAACTTTGTGGAAGGTTTTCTCATGGAGGGAAATACAATCTATGAAAGTGACGGTATTGAAGGTAAATCACAATTAATAAAATATACATTAGGAAGTACAACACCAGGCTTAATTGAAAAGCAGCCTCCGAAAGTCTTCTCAGAGGGCTGCGCTATTGTTGGGGATAAAATTTATCAGCTGACTTATAAGGATAAAATTGGTTTTATTTACGATAAAAATACATTTAAAAAAATCTCGGAATTTCCTTTGCCTAATGAATTTGGTGAAGGTTGGGGATTAACTTACGATGGACAGCATCTCATAGCTGATTCAGGATCAAATGATCTGTATTTTTTAGATGTTAATAATCCTTCAAAAGTTATTAAAACTCTTTCTGTGGGAGGAAATAAAGATATTTACAATCAAATTAATGAATTGGAATATCATAAAGGATTTATTTATGCCAATGTCTGGTATAAACCTTACATTTTAAAGATAAATCCAATGACGGGAGAGGTTGTGGGAAGGCTTGACTTTACAAAAATTACTGATGAAAATACCAAAGATAGCAAGGAGCATGTTTTAAATGGGATTGCTTTCAAAGGTGAAAATATGTTAGTAACAGGAAAGAACTGGCCTAAAATCTATGAAGTTGTGATTAAATAACTTTATAAAAATAATACGTAAATTGTTCACGTTCTACGGAATGTTCTTTAGTATAAAAATTTGAAACTATTACAAATAATATTTGCGCTGATTTTCTGTTCATTACATGCACAGAAACCTATTCCTTTAGACACATTGAAGCTTAAGGAAGCGAAGGATATGCTTGCCGACGATTACGGAAATTTGTACATCTACAAAAACAAAGATTTCAGCTTCACAAAGTATGATTCTCTCGGAAAGCAGATTGGGAAGATGATGCTTACCGTGCCTTATAAAGTACAGACTGTTCAGAATCCTTTAAGCGTTCCTCTTTTTTCAGAAAATGCCCAGGAAATGAAGTTTGTAGACCAGAATCTGAACGAAATCCAGAAAGTTGATTTTAAGCAGAAATTCGGGTTTATTAAAATGGCTTATGCGGAAGATCTGCAGCAACTGTGGCTTCTGGATGAAAGCACAAAGAGACTGATCCAGTATAATTTCAGGAACGAAACAACCATCAATTCTTATCCTTTTGATGCCAGCTTTGATGATCTGATGGATCTTCTGGTGTATGAAAATAAAATTTATATTTTAACAAGACAGCATATCCGTGTGTTTAGCTTTAAGTTTGAAAAAATATTTGAAGCTCCCATCGAAAATGGTAAACGCTTCAGAAGAGAGAATGAATCTATTTTGGTAATAACCAATAATTCTATTTTAAAATACATCCCCGAAAAAGAAATGGTGAAAATTTTTCAGGATCCTGACTCGCAAATTGTGGATAAAAACACCCTTTCTTATTTTGAAATCAAAGCGAACAAACTCTATCTTTACAACCTCGAAAATAATAAAGAAACTAAGCCGCAGACAGAGCCGGATCCCAAACAAAAGGACACGGAACAGGATGTAGAAAAATCAGCTGAGAAGCCTGCAGAACCAGACAGCCCGGAAGGTAAACTGGAAAAAAAGACTCAGGAAATTGAAAGCAAAAATCCTGCGGAAAGCTCTTTGCAGAAGCTGATCGAGGAAAGCTCAGAAGTTCAGTCTGCCGGAATTTAGTGATGGGTAATCAATAATTATAGTAAAGAAAATATGCATATTGCAGTTACAGGAAATATTGGAGCAGGAAAAACTACGCTTACTACAATGCTTGCAAAGCACTACGGTTGGGATGCGCAGTTTGAAGATGTAGATCACAATCCTTACTTGGAAGATTTTTACGCAGATATGAGCAAATGGAGTTTTGCTTTACAGATTTATTTTTTAGGAAGCAGATTCCGTCAGGTAAAGGAGATCAGGGAAAGTGGGAAAAACATTATCCAAGATCGTACTATCTATGAAGATGCCCATATTTTTGCTGAAAACCTGAATGATATGAACCTTCTTTCAGACAGGGATTTTAATAATTATGCAGCTGTATTCAGCCTGATGAAATCTTTCGTTTCCGCGCCGGATTTATTGATTTATCTTAAATCTGACGTTCCGAATCTTGTGAAGAAAATTTACAAAAGAGGAAGGGAATATGAAGCTTCTATCAGTATAGAATATCTTTCTAAACTCAATCAGAAATACGAAAAATGGATTTCTAATTATACGGAAGGGAAATTGCTGATTATTGAGGTGGATGACCTAGATTTTGTAGAAAAACCGGAAGATTTTGGTTTTATTTTAGAAAAAATAGAGGCAGAACTGAACGGGCTGTTTTAACAAAGATTTATCATAAATTAAAAGGAGGATTCTCTTAATTCTTTCTAATTTTGTTTAGCAAGTTGGAATTTTTAATACAATCAAAAATGTTGGTAAAGGTTTTACATAATGGAAATTGCTCAAAATCCAATGCGGTTTTGGAGTATCTGGACGAGAACGGCGTGCCGTTTGAGATTATCAATATTGTGGAAGATCCTTTAAGTGCTTTGGAGATTAAAACAGTTTTAAAAAAACTAAATCAAAGTGTTTTTCATATCATCAGGAAAACAGAAAAATTATATCTCGAAAATTTTGCTAATAAAAACTTATCCGAAGAAGAATGGATAAAAATCTTATCTGAAAATCCTTCATTAATCCAAAGACCAATACTTATAAAAGGCTCTGTGGCTATGCTGGGAAGACCGGTAGAGAATGTAAAATACTTTATTGAAAAATAATAAATTATATTAAAAATTTAAACTGAAAAAGTCAGCGGTAAAGCTGACTTTTTTGTTTCTTATAGAAGAATTACGCCTTCTATTCTTGCGACTTCTTTATAAATACTCACTACCTGATCTGCATCCAGAACAAATGCGTTGATATTACATGCTGTATATTTTCCGTTTTTGCTTTCACGGTTACCCAATGTAAATTTGATACCGTCAAAAACCCTGTATATTTCCGTAAGCTTCGACTGATCTGTCGGAATGATGAATTTGAATAAATAGTCCTCTGGAAAATCATGGTGATCTTCCAGTTTTTCCCTTAAAGAATTGTAAAAATCTTCAGGGCTTGCATGTTGATTTCCTTGTAATATATCCATCTACAAATTTTAAATTTATATATAAAAATAACGAAAATTTTTCTATTTTCCAAGCGGTCCCAGTAGCGACTTGGAGTTTTGAATTTCGTAATCTTCAATAATATTAAATATACCGTCTACAAGCTGCTCAGAAGCAAGCTGGCTTAATCCGCCGGCATTCACTGTGGCTTTATTTCCGCCCAGAAGACTTCCCAGTAAATTACTTCCTGATAAAGCGGTATTGATGCTTTTCACAATCCCGTACTGATTAAGCTGCTGATCTACTTTCGGAGCGATAGCCGCCACCAGCTGCTGGGCTGTTTTTTCCTTTAAAATCTTTGTGGCAGTTCCTTTTTCTCCCTGGATAATTCTTGTAACATCCTGTGAATTCAGGCTGTTTACCGCATTTACAAGGATGGGCTTGGAAATATTTACGGTATATACTGCAGCATCAGCAATATATTCTCTTTCTTTTGCCACTAGTGACGGCGCCACTTTTTCCAGTATTGAGTTGATTTCTCTAAGCTGTTTTGGAAGTGCTTTGTCTACCATATTGTTTTGCAGGAATGCTTCTTTATTGCTGTAAATATTCACTCCTTTATCTATCCCGTTTAAAAGGAATCTTTTAATAATGGACAACCCGAGATCAGTAGTTGCCAATGATGTGCACGACTGCACGGTAGTATTGATAACCGTTCCCGTTCCGATAACTAAAGCGGCAGCGATGATATATTTCTTCATTACGATTAATTAAACGTTTTATACTTTCAAATAGCGAACCAAAGTTAAAGACTATTATCTGTTTAACAAAATATTAAGTCTTAGCTCAAAAACGGGGGTTTTATCTTAAAATATTCAGAATAATCGATTGTATTTTTTTTATTTAAAATATGGTTAACATTGGTGAAATATTGTTAAAATCTGTTTTACTTTAATATTTTACTTGCAAACCCATTTTTTTATAGAATTTTTAAGAATTATTAACTATATTACGTATAATTTTATAATTTTGGTCTAATGTCTTTTTTTGAGAATAAGGATTTTCATAAATGCAGATTACCAAAGGATTTATTGGATCTTTTATAAAAAATTTGATTGTACGAATAAAATTAAACTATATGAAACAAAGTGATTTAAAGTATTCATGTCTCATTGCTGTTCTCTACTTCGGTATGAATGTCAATGCGCAGACTACTCCGCAAGATACTGTTCAGAAAGAACAGAAGATTGAGGAAGTAGTAATGATTGGATATGGTACTGCTAAAAAAAGAGATTTAACAGGTTCTATTTCCAGAGTTTCTGGTTCAGAAGTGGCGGATAAGCCAAATGCTAACCCTGTAGCTTCTCTGCAAGGAAAAGTAGCGGGATTGTCAGTTGTGAATCAGGGTCAATTGGGAGGTACTCCCGATGTGAGAATTAGGGGAACAGTTAGTAGGTATAATGCTAAGCCGCTTTATGTTGTAGACGGAATATTTGCAGATAATCTGGACTTTGTGAACCCAAATGATATCGAATCAATGGAAGTACTAAAAGATGCTTCTTCATTAGCTATATTCGGTAACAAGGGTGCAAATGGAGTTATCATAGTTACAACAAAAAAAGGAAAAACAGGAACAACGGTCAACTTTAATTCTTCTTACGGGGTAAAGTTTTTAGGAAATAAGCCAGAACTTACGAATGGACAAGAATTCAGAACATTGTTTGATGAGCAAAGACAAAATCAGGGGATAGCGCCATATCAATATTATAATGTATTTAATGCTAATACAGACTGGATAGACCTTATTACTAATAATGGCGCTCCGATTTCTAACAATAATATCAGCTTTAATGTAGGATCAGAAAAAAATAAATTTTATTTAGGATTAGGGTATCTATATGAAGAAGGTATAATAGAAAGTGAAAAGCAAAGAAAAATTACATTAAATATTAATGATGAATTTAAGATTAATGATAATATTAAAGTAGGAGTTAACTTAAGTGCCTTACAATATAATCTTCCCAGAACTTTATCTTATACAGCAGCAATTAACACAGCACCCATTGCTTCTCCTTACAATGAGCAGCTTGGAATTTATAATCAGCTGCCTAACGAAATGGGTGCGGCCCAATTGGGGAATTTGTTAGTTGAAACGCAAGGAAAGGCTAATACTTTAATTTCCCAAAGACATAATTTAATCGGTAGTGTATATGGAGAAATAAGATTTTTAAAGAACTTTACGTTCAGATCTACATTTTTAGGTAATTTTGAATTTAATAAACAAAGACAGTACTACCCGGTATTTGATGTTTATGTTCCGGAAACTGGCCAGATAACAAGACTTTCAGGTATAAACCTTACCAGCGTAAGAGAATCAAATACAGATTATAGAAGACTTCAGCAGAATCATTTACTTACATATGATAATAAATTCGGAAGTCATAATGTAACCGCAATGGTAGGATTCGAAACAATTGATGAAAGAAATAATGAGCTTGAAGTACGGGTAAATCAATCAGCAAAAGGCCAGGCAATTCCTTGGGATAGAAGATTCTGGTATGTAAACAATTCTTTTGCAGATCCTGCTACATTGCAGAGAACGGTCACTTATCCATGGGATAAGGCCAATGTTTCTTATTTTGGAAGAGTATTATACAATTACGCAGGGAAGTATATGTTAAACGCTTCATTCCGTAGAGATGGATCTTCCGCATTCAGTAGTGACAACCCAAATCAATATCAGAATTTCTGGGCTATTGGTGGTGCTTGGGAAATTTCTAAGGAAAATTTCATGGACAACCAGAAAATTTTTAATTATTTGAAAGTTAAAGGATCTGCCGGTAAATTAGGAAATGAATATGCGCCTGTACGATATCCCAATTATCCGGGTTATGTAGCGGGAAGTGGCACTATTTTAGGAGTGCCTAAGATTTTTTACCCTGCATCTACTTTAGCTTACGTTGCAAATCCTAATCTGAAATGGGAAGAAGTATATACCTACGAAGGAGGATTAGAATTGTCGACTTTGAATAGAAGGTTAAGCTTTGAAGGAAATTACTATACCAAAAGAACAAAAGATCTATTGGTTTATGTAGAAACTGATACACAGGATTTCTTTGATAATGCTGGTGAAATTGAGAATAAAGGTTTTGAATTCAAATTAGACTGGAATGATAAAATTGGTGAAAATATACGTTACTCAATAGGAGGAAATCTTACAACAATAAAAAATAAGGTTTTATCTGTTTATCAAGATGGTTATGAACTGTTTTCCGGACCGTCTATTACACGGGCTGGCGCACCAATAGGATCTTTTTACGGCTATGTTGTTGAGGGGGTATATCAAACAAATGCTGATGTTTTATTATCACCAACCAGCACTTTAGGAACCTATGGTCCGGGAGATTTGAAATTTAAAGATATGAACGGTGATGGCAAGATTAATGAGCAAGACAGAACAATAATTGGAAATCCAACACCTGACTTTACCTATGCATTTTATCTTAACTTTGAATATAAAAATTTTAGCTTTAGTGCAGATTTTCAAGGTGTTTATGGGAATGAAGTATGGAGAAACTGGGGGAATGGAAGCACCTTTGCTCAATTCAATTACAGATCTGCAAGGTTAGATCGCTGGAATGGCCCCGGAACTTCAAACTGGGAGCCACAACTTAATGATGCAAATGGATATAATAGATTAAACTCCACTTACATGATTGAAGATGGAAGCTACTTGAGACTTAGAAATATCCAGTTAGGTTATAGTTTTAGTAAAGGGGTTTTAGATAACTTTAAAATAAGATCATTAAAATTCTTTATAAATGCTCAAAACCTATTTACCTGGGGCCATAATTCAGGGTTTACACCTGAAGCAGGGGGAAGCCCGGTAGAGTTTGGAGTAGATGGAGGCGGTTATCCACTTCCAATCGTTACAACTATGGGAGTTAATATAACATTCTAAATTAAATCTTGATTAAATGAAAAAAATAAATACAGTAATATTGTCATTAGCACTTTTAGGATTAGTATCATGTGGTGATGACTTTTTAGATAGAAAGCCTTTAGGACAGGCTACAGAAGGTGATCTTATTGAAGGAGGACTTCAGGCAGAAGTGTATGGTGTATATTCAAAATTAAGAACACAAGCCGGAGTTTCAAATTGGACAAAATATTGGTTCCAAAGCATACGGTCAGATGATGCTACCAAAGGAAGTACCCCGAATGATGCCTCTGAAATGGGAACTATAATGGATAATTATCAGTACTCCAAAGTAAAAGTAGAAGCAAATGATAACTGGTCCGGTCATTATAACGTTATTTATGATTGCAACGCAATTATTAAAAAATCCGAAGGTTTAACGGATAACGGAAGCTTAATAAACAGGGCAGAAGCCCAGGCAGTAAGGGGATTCTTATTCTTTGAGCTCAGAAGAGATTATGGTGAAATACCATTAGTTACAAATGCAATTGAAAAACCACAAGATGTAATTAAGGCAAAATCTACAATTGCTGAAGTAGATGCACAAATTAAAGCAGATTTAATGGCTGCTGCAGAAAAACTTCCCACAAGTTGGCCTGGCCAAGAAGGAAGAGCTACAAGTGGAATGGCAAAATCCTATCTGGCAAAACTAGCTTTATATCAGGGAAATTGGGCAGAAGCACTTCAATGGGCTGAAGAAGTTATTAATTCCGGAGTATATTCATTAAATCCCAATTATGATAAACTTTTCTATGATGAAGCAGATAATGGCACAGAATCGGTATGGGAAATTCAATTTGCAAGGCTGGGCGGTGTCAATTACAGTAATAACTACTGGGAGTCTCAAGGAGTAAGAGGATCAGGAGTCTGGGATTTAGGCTGGGGCTTTAATGTACCTACACAAAATTTAGTAAATGCTTACGAGCCTGGTGATAGGAGAAAAGCTGCTACTATTTTGGAAGAAGGTACAAATGACGGATTTAATAATATAGTACCAACAGGGTTACCTCAAAAATATTGGAATAAGAAAGCATATTCACTTCCAAGCAGAAGAGCCCTCGAAGGAGAAAACAAAAATCACTGGACGAATATAAAAGTACTACGATATGCAGATGTTATATTAATTGCAGCAGAAGCTGCTTTACAAACAGGTAATACCGGTAAAGCCACTACATATCTAAATATGATAAGAACAAGAGCAGGCCTGGGAAATATAACAGCTACTTTATCGGCTATAAAACAAGAAAGAAGAGTAGAATTCGGTATGGAAAATGAAAGGTTTTATGATCTTGTAAGATGGGGAGATGCTGTTTCTGTTTTAGGGCCGTTAGGCTATCAGGACAAAAATAAATATTATCCAATTCCACAGACTGCTATTGATCAGGCTGGTGGTGTTTTAGTACAAAATCCTAATTATTAATTGTATGAAAAATATAATAAAATTAATGAGCGCAGTTTGTTTAATTTCATTATTAACACACTGCCAAGATATGGATAGACCCGAATTGAATGAATATCCCAAAGACGAAGCAAATTTACCCGCAGGTAATTTACGTTTTTTTGTTCCTTTTGACAAAGATAATCCTGAGATAAGGTATAAATTCGCAGAAGATTTATCTGGTTATCCAAGCTTCGCTCCTGATAATTCAATTACGCAAGTGGATGGAATCTCAGGAAAAGCATATAAGGCTGGCGGATCGGAAGTCTTTTTAAAGTATTTAAATGCAAATGACTTTGCTGCTAAAGCAGGAAGTTTTACAGTTGCTTTCTGGGAAAAAATAGGAGATTCTAATAATACGGAGTTTGCATTTAGCTTGACAAGTGATAATTGGGCAAAAGCCAGCATGTTCGGGCTCTTTGAAGGAACTGCAGCTGCCCCAATTGTAAAATTTTATGTGGATGAGCAGCCTGGTGATAAATGGTTTGAATGGGTTAATGATTCAAGCCTAAATATGATATATGATAATCAGTGGCATCATCTTGCATTTGTTTACGATGCTACAACATCAGGAATGACGTTATATGTTGACGGGGTAGCTAAATCTACTAAAGACTGGGCAGGCCACGGACCAATTAAATTTAATACAACAAAAATTAACGGATTTAGAATAGGTGGTTCAGGAAATCCAAGTGAGGGATGGATGAAATCATGGTCAGGAAGTATAGATCAATTCAGGATGTATGTAACTGCTCTATCGTCAAGTGAGATAAATGATCTATATACAAATAAAAAATAGATGTAAGGGAAGATGAAGTCTTCCCTTTATTATAAATAAAGATAGAATGAAAAGAGTTATAACAGGGATTCTATTAGTTGGATTTTTTATGCATTCATGCTCCTCCAATGATTCCATGATGGAAACTCTACCTGTTAAGGAAGGAGCAGATACTTCAAATAATTACAGCGATGCTCAGCTACTAGAAACGGTTCAGAAGGATGCTTTAAAGTATTTCTGGGATTATGCTGAATCAAATTCTAAATTGGCAAGAGAAAGATATCATGAAGATAATCCCTCACAAGATGCACATATAATTACAACAGGAGGATCGGGTTTTGGCCTAATGACAATTTTGGTTGGAATTAAGAACGGATATATTTCAAAATCTGAAGCTGTTTCAAAACTTACAACATCGCTTAATTTTTTACAATATGCAGATCGTTTTCATGGTGCATGGCCACATTGGATCAATGGTGCAAATGGGGATGTCATACCCTTCAGTACTGTAGATAATGGTGGCGATTTAGTTGAAACTGCATTTTTGGTGCAAGGTCTTATTTGTGTAAGGGAATATTTTAAAAACTCTACAAATTCTGCAGAATTAGCACTCTCTCAAAAAGCGGATGCACTATGGAAAGGTGTTGAATGGAATTGGTATACCAACGGCCAAAATGCTTTATACTGGCATTGGTCTCCTGATTATAATTTTCAAATCAATATGCAGCTCAAAGGTTACGATGAAACCTTAATAACCTATATACTTGCTGCTGCATCACCTGAATATTCAATTAATAAAAGTGTTTATCAACAAGGGTGGTTAAGAAACGGAACTATAAAAAGTTTGGCCACGTCATACGGTATCCCTGTTATTGTAAATCATAATGGAGCTAATGGAAGTGTTGGCCCTCTCTTCTGGTCTCATTATTCATTTTTGGGACTGGATCCAAGAGGATTGACGGATGAATATGTTAATTATGAAGATGTAACTAAAAATCATGCAAGAATCATATATCAATATTGCATTGCAAATCCTTACGGCTGGCAAGGGTATAATACTAAAAGCTGGGGACTTACAGCAAGCTATTCTAGAAATACAGATGGTTCTATGGGATATTCCGCACATCAGCCAAATAATGATTTAGGAACCATTTCACCAACAGCAGCATTATCAAGTATGCCCTATACTCCTTTAGAAAGTATGAATATGCTTAGATTTTTATACAACGAAAACTACAGTAAATATATAGGGGTTGCAGGACCTTACGATGCTTATTCAATACATTATAATTGGACAATTCCACGATATTTGGCAATTGATCAGGGTACAATTGCACCTATGGTTGAAAATTATAAAAGCCAGTTTTTATGGCAGTTATTTATGAATGCTCCGGAAATAAAGCAAGGTCTAATAAAATTAGGCTTTCACTCTGCACAATATGGATTTTAAAACTTATGTATTATGAAAAGGATTGTATTATCAATTGCTGTTGTGTCATTACTTGCAATCTCCTGTAAAAATTCTCAAACGTCCAAACCCTCAGATTCTAAGGCTGAGGCTGTAAAAAGTGACATTACAGATGAACAGCTTATGGACAGAGTCCAGAAAGATGCCCTTACTTATTTTTGGGACTATGCAGAACCGAATTCCATGTTGGGAAGAGAGCGTTATCATGAAGACAACATTTATCCGGATAACGACAAGCACGTTATTACAACCGGAGGTTCAGGATTTGGGCTTGCTACTATTTTGGTGGGAGTAGAAAGAGGTTTTGTTCCTAGAAAAGAAGCCGTAAAAAGATTGACTACCATGATGGATTTTCTTGCAAAAGCAGATCGTCATAAAGGAGCGTGGTCACACTGGATCAATGGGGAAACAGGAAAAACAGTTCCTTTCGGGAAAAAGGATAATGGTGGAGATTTGGTGGAAACAGCGTTTTTAACCTCAGGAATTTTAATGGTTCGCGAATACTTTAAAAACGGAAATGCAGAAGAAAAGGCCCTTGCAAAAAAATGCGACGAGCTTTGGAAAGGAATTCAATGGAACTGGTACACCAAAGGTGGTGAAAAAGTGCTTTACTGGCACTGGTCTCCGGACTATCAGTGGGAAATGAACTTCCCTCTGGAAGGCTACAACGAATGCCTTATTACCTATATTTTGGCAGCATCATCCCCCACTTATCCTATCGATGCAGAAACCTATTACAAAGGCTGGACAAGAAACGGAACCTATCTTTCAGACAAGGAAAAATATGGGCTTCCTATTTATGTAAAGCATAATGGAGCAGAAGAATACGGCGGGCCGCTTTTCTGGGCTCATTATTCATATATTGGTTTGGATCCCACAAATTTATCAGATAAATTGATCAAAAATTATTTCGATTTAAATAAAAACCAGGTCCTTATCGATTACAAATACTGTCTCGAAAATCCAAAACAATGGAAAGGTTACGGGCCAAATTATTGGGGGTTAACGGCAAGCTACACCAGAAATGATGACGGTGGCACAGGCTACAACGCTCATTTTCCGCAAAATGACCACGGCGTAATTACTCCAACCGCAGCATTAAGCAGTTTTCCTTATTCACCAAAAGAATCTATGGATTTTTTAAGGTTTATATACACTCAAAAGCCAGAATTTATCGGCTCTGCGGGACCTTACGATGCAAATTCCATTCATTACAATAACTGGACAACGCCAAGATATTTAGCAATTGATCAGGGAACCATTGCCCCTATGATTGAAAACTACAGAACAGGATTTTTATGGAAATTATTCATGAACGCCCCTGAAATCCAGCAAGGATTAAAAAAATTAAGTTTCAAATCTGAAAAATATAATATTAAATAGAGATAATTTTTTTAGGAGCTATTTCCCGCTTTCCACTATATCTTTTTCGCCAATGCTTTTTTACAAGCCATTTCAGAAAAAGGATGTCGTTGCAATCGGGGCTAAAATCCGATAATAAATCCTTGTCAAGGTTTCAAACCTTGACAAGGATAAAAAAACGAATTATTCAATAGGAACGGGCTTTAGCCCGTTTGAATCAACCAAAATCAAACGGCTTTAGCCAAAACCTAATATTAAAAATGAAATTAAAACTAAATCACTTACCACTTTTGTTTCTGCCATTTTCTCTCAGCCTAAATGCTCAGGAAATAAAAGCAGAATTAAACAAGGAAATAAAAAGGCAGGAAAAAATTTCCTACATTATCGATTACCCTCAAAAAGTAAAAGGAAATGTCCCGTTGATCGTGTTTCTTCATGGTTCGGGTGAAAGAGGAAATAATCTTGAAATGGTAAAAGCGCACAGTCCTTTCACGTACAAAAGCCTGATTAAGGAACCTGTAGCTATTTTAGCGCCTCAATGTCCGGAAAATATGTGGTGGGATACGGTGACAGTTTATCATTTGATTAAAGAAATTCAGAAAAAATATAAGATTGATGCTTCCAGGATTTACCTTACGGGACTTTCAATGGGAGGCTGGGGAACGCTGAAGCTGGCAATGGAGCACCCCGAAATGTTTGCTGCCGTGGTTTCAGTTTGTGCACCGACGGATCGTGTAATGGAAGCGAACATTAATCAGTACAAAGATTTGAACATGAAAATTTTTCATGGCGGAATGGATGATGTGGTTTTACCAGAAAATGCATTTAATTTTTACCAAAAACTACACCCAATTAATCCATCCGCAGAATTAACCATCTTTCCAAATGACAACCACAATTCATGGGATTCTACCTATTCAAATCCCGCTTTATATGAATGGATGTTGTCAAAAAGAAAAGAGAAATAATTTATTAAAATTAATAATAAGTAAATTTACGTTGCTATCATTTGCTGAGTAAAAACGCCCTTGCGAACGAAAAATATGCAGGACAATTTTAAATAAAAACCTTTGCGAACTTTGCGTTAAGAGCTTATCATTATTAAGATCAAAAAAAAGAACTATAATTTATTAGAAGATAGATTTATGAAATCGAAGATTCACGAATTCCTTAAAAAAATGAAGAAGTTATGAGTAAAAAGTTAATTGTAATCGCCACATTAGCATTGGCACCTGTGTTTTCGGCTCAGGAAATGGTAACAAAGCCCGTTCAGTCTTATCAGACGGCTCAGTATCAGGCTAAAAAGAAAGCTTTTGTAGACAATCTTTTGTCGAAAATGACTTTAGATGAAAAAATTGGCCAGCTGAATTTACCAAGTTCAGGAGATTTTACGACAGGTCTGGCTAAGAGCTCAGATATCGGAAAAAAAATCGAACAAGGTTTGGTGGGCGGACTATTCAATATAAAAGGAGCTGATGAAATCAGAGCCGTACAGAAGGTTGCCGTTGAAAACAGCCGTTTAAAAATCCCTTTGATTTTCGGAATGGATGTGATCCACGGTTATGAAACCACCTTCCCGATTCCGTTAGGATTAGCTGCTTCATGGGATATGAATCTGGTGCAGCAGTCGGCAAGAGTTGCGGCAAAAGAAGCATCTTCTGACGGGATCAACTGGACCTTCTCTCCAATGGTAGATATCTCCAGAGAACCAAGATGGGGAAGGGTTTCTGAAGGTTCCGGTGAAGATCCGTATTTAGGAAGCGAAATTTCCAAAAATATGGTGTATGGTTATCAGGGGAAAGATTTGTCTCAAAGCAATACTATTTTGGCCTGTGTAAAGCATTTTGCGCTATATGGAGCAGGTGAGGCAGGAAGAGACTATAATACAGTGGATATGAGCCACGTAAGAATGTTCAATGAATATTTTCCACCTTACAAAGCAGCTGTAGATGCAGGTGTAGCTTCTGTGATGGCTTCATTCAATGAAGTAGATGGGGTTCCTGCAACCGGAAACAGATGGCTTCAGACAGAAGTGTTAAGGAACAAATGGAACTTCAAAGGTTTCGTAGTTACGGATTACACAGGGATCAATGAAATGGTAGACCACGGAATGGGTGATCTGCAACAGGTTTCAGCTTTAGCTTTAAAGGCCGGAATAGATATGGATATGGTGGGTGAAGGTTTTTTGACTACTTTAAAAAAATCTTTATCTGAAGGAAAAGTAACTCAGGCCGAAATTGATATGGCGGCGAGAAGAATCCTTGAAGCAAAATATGACCTGGGATTATTTACAGATCCTTACAAATATGGTGATGCAAAACTGGCAGCAAAAGAAGTTTACAATATGGAAAACCGAAATATTGCCAGAAACGCAGCAGCTCAGTCGATGGTTTTAATGAAAAACGAAAATCAGGTTCTGCCTTTGAAAAAATCAGGAACTGTTGCTGTGATCGGGCCATTGGTGAATAACTCATTAAACATGGCAGGAACGTGGAGTGTAGCAGCACAGCATGACAAAGCCGTGAACTTAATGCAGGGACTTCAGGCCAATTATGGAAAAGATGTAAAATTCATTTCTGCTAAAGGTGCAAACATAGACTATGATGCAAAATTAGAAGATATTTACGCAGCTCACGGCAAAAAAACCGACAGAGATAACCGTTCAAAAGAAGCATTGTTAAAAGAAGCGGTAGATGTAGCCAATAAAGCAGACGTTATCGTTTTAGCTATCGGAGAATCTGCGGAAATGAGCGGTGAATCTTCTTCAAGAACAGAAATTACGATTCCTCAGTCTCAGGTAGATTTATTAAATGAATTGAAAAAGACAGGAAAACCAATTGCAATGGTGCTTTTCACAGGCCGTCCGTTAGCTTTAACGAATGTAAAAGATACTCCTGATGCTATCTTAAATGCATGGTTTGCTGGTTCGGAGGCAGGAAATGCTATTGCTGACGTTCTTTTCGGAAAAGTGAATCCTTCAGGAAAGCTGCCGATGACGTTCCCAAGAAGTTTAGGGCAAGTTCCTATTTATTATAATGCTAAAAATACGGGTCGTCCTTTAGACCAGAAATTAGTTGATAAATGTGAATACCAGAGATTCCGTTCAAACTATATGGATGAGTGTAATACTCCGCTTTATCCGTTTGGGTATGGATTAAGCTATACGAAATTTAATTATTCAGATATTACCGTTTCAAATGCTAATCCAAAAGGAAATCAGACGGTTCAGGCATCTGTAACAGTTACAAACGCCGGAAACTATGACGGTGCTGAGGTTGTTCAATTGTACATCAGGGATATGGTGGGAAGCATCACCAGACCTGTAAAAGAATTGAAAGGATTCCAAAAGGTAATGCTGAAAAAAGGAGAATCTAAAAAAATTACCTTCGATATTACTCCGGAAAATCTTAAATTCTACAACGGAGACTTGAAATACGATTGGGAGCCGGGAGAATTTGACATCATGATCGGAACTAATTCCGAGGATGTAAAACATTCAAAAATCAACTGGACTAAATAATTACCAAGCCACTCGAAAGAGTGGTTTTTTTATGATAGTAAAGTTGCATCCCTACTTTGGCATACTTTTTATTAATATTGACATAGCTTTAAATTAAAACAAATGAAAAAAACAATTTTATTCGGTGCAATGATTTTCGGTTCTTTGGCTTTTGCTCAAAAAACACCTATACTAGGAGGAGATAGCGATGCTCACGGATGCAAGGGATCAGCAGGATATACATACTCTCAGATTAAAAATGACTGCGTAAGACTTTTTGAAGAAAAAATACAGCTGGATGAAGTAAAGCCAAAAAATGGTTCTAAATCTATGACTGCCGTAATTTTCAGCAAAGACATGAAAAAGGCAGAAGTTTTTCTTCCGGACATGAAAAAAAGTCTTATCCTGACAAAACAGGCGAAAACAAATACATGGAAAAACGGAAGTTACTCTCTTTTAACTCTTAAAAAAGGATACGAGTTAAGAAAAGGTAAAGAAGTTATTTTCAAGTAATAAAACGGTTATTCTAAACCTAAATGAAATGAAAAAAGCTATTTTATTCGGTGCAATGATCTTGGGATCCTATACTTTTGCACAGGAAAGAGGTCTTCCGGGAGGCGACAAAGACGTCCATGGATGCAGGGGTTCGGCAGGATACACATACTCACAGCTGAAAAATACTTGTGTGAGGTTATTTGAACAGAAAATACAGCTGGAAGAAGTTAGTTCAGATAAAAGCTATACTTCCGGGACAGCGGTAATTTTCAGTAAAAATATGAAAAGAGCTGAAATTTTTATACCAGACGGAAATGCAAAAAGCATAATCCTGGAAAGACAGGGAAAAAGTAAAGTCTGGAAAAGTGGGAAACATATAAAAGATACTTATGTTTTAACCCCTTACAAAAAAAGTTATCAAATTAAAAAAGGAAATACAGTAATTTTCCAGTAAAATCAGTTAATAAATATTTTCAGAAGCCATTCGAAAGAGTGGCTTTTTTATTTATATAAAAATACTTATCATTCTCGAGTATTTAAAGCCACAAAGTTTGTCACCCTGAAAGGGTCTAAGCATTGTATTAGAAATAGAAACCAGCATTGAAAAAAAATCCGCAAAACAGGATTTTTCTCTCTCATTTAAAAAGCGTAATTTTGTACATCTAAAAAGTAAAAGAAAAGAATGAATTCCTACAAAAATCCATTGGAAGAACGCTATTCAAGCGAAGAGATGTTGTTTAACTTTTCTCACAACAATAAATTCCAGAACTGGAGAAAGCTTTGGATCGCCCTTGCTGAAATCGAAAAAGACCTTGGACTTGAAATCACAGACGAGCAGATCGCTGAATTGAAAGCCAATGCAGAAAACATCGATTATGAAAAAGCGGCAGAATACGAAAAAAAATTCCGTCATGATGTAATGGCTCATGTTCATACGTATGGCGATGTGGCACCTTCAGCAAAAGGAATTATTCATTTGGGAGCTACTTCAGCGTTTGTAGGAGATAATACAGATTTAATTCAAATCCGTGACGGGCTTTTAATTTTAAAGAAAAAGCTGGTTAACGTTATCAAAAATTTAGCAGATTTTGCTATTCAGTATAAAGATTTACCGACTTTAGGTTTCACTCATTTCCAGCCTGCTCAGTTAACGACAGTTGGAAAAAGAGCAACACTTTGGTTACAAAGTTTGGTGCTTGATATTGAAGAGCTTGATTTCTTCTTAGAAACTTTACGTTTCAGAGGGGTAAAAGGAACGACAGGAACTGCTGCGAGCTTCCTTGAGCTTTTCAACGGTGATTATTCTAAAGTAAAGCATTTAGATAAAGAATTGTCAAAGAGATTCGGTTTCGAAAAAGTTTTCGGAGTTTCAGGACAGACTTACGACAGAAAAATTGATGCGAAAGTAGTTGCATTATTAGGAAATATTGCACAATCCGCTCATAAATTCACAAACGATTTACGTTTGCTTCAAAACCTTAAGGAGATTGAAGAACCATTCGAGAAAAACCAGATCGGTTCATCTGCAATGGCTTACAAACGTAATCCAATGAGAAGCGAGAGAATCGGAGCATTGGCAAAATATGTAATGTCTTTAACGACGAGTTCGGCTATGGTTGCTTCTACGCAATGGTTTGAAAGAACGTTGGACGATTCTGCAAATAAGAGATTAACAATTCCTCAGGCTTTCTTAGCTGTTGATGCGATTCTATTGATCTGGAACAACATCATGAACGGAATTGTAGTATATCCGAACAGAATCAACAAACATATTATGGAAGAACTTCCTTTCATGGCGACAGAGTACATCATCATGGAAGAGGTGAAAGCCGGTGGCGACCGTCAGGAAATCCACGAAGTGATCAGAGTTCATTCCATGGAAGCGTCTAAAAAAGTAAAAGAAGAAGGTAAGGAAAACGACCTTATTGAAAGAATTTTAAACGACGATTCTTTAAAATTAGATAAATCAAAATTAAAAGAAGTTCTTGATCCTAAAAATTTCATTGGTTTTGCACCAATTCAGACGGAAGAATTCATCGCCAATGAAGTTCAGCCGATTATTGATGCCAACAAAGATTTGATAGGACTAGAGGCTGATCTTAAAGTATAATTGATATGCAGTCTTTTCGGCTGCATATTTACTTTGTCAAAGTTGCAAATCTTTGACAAAGTTTAAAGTAATATCATCAGATAAGGAATACTGTAGTAATTTCATCCGAATGAAAAAAATATTTCTCATCATATCATTGATTCCAATTCTTTCTTTTTCGCAGGAAACGGAAGTGCTAAAGTATTTTAAATCAAAAGATTCCTTGGTCGGAGTTAAAAATCAGGATGGGAAAATTATTGTTCCTGCACAGTTCAAAGTTTTTTCTTATTTGAAAGATGGAGAATTGGTAAAAGGGGAAACCATCTATTTTGATGGTGATAAAAACAACGAAAAACCCGGAAAAAATGAGTGGGGGTATGTGTACGACAGAAAAGGGAATTTCCTGTACAGACCATTTTTTTACGACAACGGAGCGGATTATTTCTCTGAAGGCGTAAGAAGGTTTGTCAAAAATGGGAAAGTTGGCTTTGCAGATAGAAACGGTAAAACTGTTATTGAAGCTCAACATGATTTTGTATCGCCGTTCAACTATGGGTATGCCGCTTTTTGTGATGGCTGCGACTGGGAAAAAACAGACGATGAGCACAAAGCAATGGTCGGCGGGACATGGGGAGTGATGAATTTAAAAGGAGAAATTATAAAACCTGTTTCAAAATCTCAAAATACGATTGAAGTTGACGGAAAATATTTCCGGAATCCATTTAAATACAACGAAAAAGAGAAGGGTATTCTTCAGTTTTTCGAAAAACAAAATAAAAAGCTTTCAGAACTGTATTATGTAAATCATTATACAAAGTTATCTGAAAACGAAAAAAAATTATTCTTTGAAATCGTAGAAAGACCCAAAGAAAATTTTCCTTTCTATCAGGTAAACACTTATGACTACGGCAGGAGGGAAGCAGGATTAACCTATGATTATAAATTCATGGTCTCAGAAGATGGCAAAAACGTTTTTGCACTCGACTATGATGAAGAAAAAATTCCTTTTGAAAAATGGCTTAAAAGACAAATAAAACAAGCCGAAAAGTTTCAGAAAGAACATCCGTATAATCCGAATAAATTAAGTAAATAAGTCTAATAAAATAATATCTGACATCTAATGTCTCAAAACAAAAGAATTTTCGTAGAAAAAAGAGGAATTTTCGATGTGGAAAGTCCAAAAATTTTTGATGAAGTAAAAGCGGTGGTTCCGTCTGTCCAGAATGTAAAAGTGTACAATGTTTACGACATTTTTGGATTGAATGACGGAGAATTCGAAAAAGTGGTAAACAGCACTTTCGTAGATCCGGTTACTGATATTTTACACGAAGAAAACCCTGCAAAAGGAATTAATTTCGGAATGGAATTTTTACCGGGGCAGTACGACCAGCGTGCAGATTCTGCTCAGCAGTGTATCGCTTTACTGACTGAAAATGAGAAGTCCAAAGTGAGAAGCGGGAAATTAATCGAGTTTGAAGGAATTTCCGAAGCTGATTTAGCAAAAATCAAAGATTTGTTAATCAATAAAGTAGAATCTCAGGAGAAAGATCTGTCAATTTTAGACATTCCTGCGGAAGAAACCCCTTCAAAAGTTATTGTTCACGAAAATTTTAATTCATATAATTCGGAAGAATTAGAGAAATTTTATAACTCTCATGGTTTTGCATTAGGTTTAGATGATTTGAAATTCATTCAGGAATATTTTAAATCTGAACAAAGAAATCCTACGGAAACTGAACTTAAAGTTTTAGACACCTACTGGAGTGACCACTGCCGTCACACAACATTCGAAACAGAATTATCGAATATTGAGTTTGAAGGACAGTTTAAACATACATTGGAAACTATTTTCAATGATTATATCGAAAAAAGGAAGTTCTTAGGACGCGAATTGAAACCAATCTCTTTAATGGATCTGGCGACCGTTTGCGGAAGATATTTTCATAAAACAGGCCAATTGGAGAACCTGGTGGTTTCTGATGAAATCAACGCCTGTACAATCCAGATCGAAGCTGAATACGATGGTAAAAAAGAACCTTGGTATTTACTATTCAAAAACGAAACTCACAATCACCCAACGGAAATTGAACCTTTCGGAGGTGCTTCAACTTGTTTAGGTGGAGCAATCAGAGATCCTTTGTCCGGACGTTCATTCGTTTTCCAGGCGATGAGATTAACGGGTGCAGCAGACGTTTTAGAACCGGTTGATCAGACTTTACCAGGTAAATTACCTCAAAAAACAATCACAAAACAGGCAGCGAATGGATATTCTTCTTACGGTAACCAAATTGGTTTGGCGACTACGATGGTTTCTGAAATCTATGATGAAGGCTACAAAGCAAAAAGAATGGAAGTTGGTTTCGTTGCGGGAGCAGTTCCGGTGGACTGGGTAAGACGTGAAAAGCCAGAAGCTGGTGATTCTATCATCATCTTAGGAGGCGCAACAGGTCGTGACGGTGTTGGTGGAGCAAGCGGAAGTTCAAAAGAACAGGACGAAACTTCGATCCACACAATGAGTTCTGAAGTTCAGAAAGGAAATGCGGTTGAAGAGCGTAAAATCCAAAGATTATTCAGAAACCCTGAAGTAACAAGATTGATTAAAAAATCTAATGACTTCGGAGCTGGCGGTGTTTCTGTAGCCATCGGTGAAATTGCTGATTCTTTGGAAGTTAATCTTGATGTTTTGCCTTTAAAATATGAAGGTTTGAACGGAACCGAGCTTGCTATTTCTGAATCTCAGGAAAGAATGGCGGTTGTGGTTGAACCAAAAGATAAAGAGCAGTTCATTAAATTCTGTGAAGCTGAAAATATTGTAGCTGTGGAGGTTGCAAAAGTGACAGATTCCGGAAGAATGCAGATGTTCTGGAAAGGGGATAAAATTGTTGACCTTTCAAGAGCGTTTTTAGATACGAACGGTTGTTCAAAAAGCCAGGAAGTTAAAATCAGTCACCTTAATGAAGTAAAAGAAGAAACTCAATCATTTAATGAAGAGAATTTCTTGAAAATTTTAGGTGATAAGAATGTAGCTTCTCAAAAAGGTTTATTGGAAATGTTCGATTCGTCTATCGGTGCGACTACGGTGGCGATGCCTTTAGGTGGAAAATATCAGCAGACTTTGATGGAAGGAAGTGTTCAAACCTTACCTATTATCGGAGCAAAAAATATTGAAACAGTTTCTTTGGCGAGTTGGGGATTCGATGCAGAGATTTCTAAGCAGAATTCTTTGTTGGGAGCTTCTTATGCAGTTGTAGAAAGTGTTGCGAAGATCGTTGCGATGGGTGGCGATTATAAAAATATCAGATTCAGTTTCCAGGAATATTTTGAGAAATTAGGTCAGAATCCTGAAAAATGGGGTAAACCTTTAGCTTCTTTGTTGGGAGCTTATGATGCTCAGATTAATTTCGGTTTGGCAGCAATTGGTGGTAAAGATTCAATGAGTGGAACGTATCAGGATCTGAATGTTCCGCCAACGTTGATTTCTTTCGCTTGTGCGAACGGAGAAAAGAAAAATATTATCTCTCCTGAATTTAAGAATGCAGGTAATAAAGTGTATTTCTTCAATCATATTGCTCAGGAAAACGGACTTCCGAATTATGATGCTTTAAAAACTGTTTTTGAATTCATTTTTGAAAATATTAAAGCCGGAAAAATTGTTTCTGTGAAAACGGTTAAAGAAGGTGGAGTTGCTGTGGCTTTAGCAAAAATGAGCTTCGGAAACAGATTAGGTGCTGACATTACTGTTGATGAAAAAGTTTTATTAACTAAAAATATCGGTAGCTTAATCATTGAATCTAAAGAAGAGTTAAGTTCTACAAGTATTCAGTTAATTGGAGAAGTTAAAGATTCAAATGTTATCAAAATTAACGATGCTGAATTTGAAATTGAGAAATTATTAGCAGCAAATACCAATACGTTTGAAAATCTTTTTCCAACGATTGAAAAAGAAAAAATTACGGTTGAAATTGATGAGAAATTAAACTCGATCAATCCAAGAAATATTATCATTAAAAAACACGGAATCGCTCAGCCAAAAGTATTCGCACCGGTTTTCCCGGGAACAAACTGTGAGTATGATACGTTGAACGCTTTCGCAAAAGAAGGTGCAGTTACAAGCAGCCTACCTTTAATCAATATCAATCACCAATTATTGGATGAAAGCATTGATGCCTGGGTGGAAGAAATCAAAACTTCTCAGATTCTGGCTTTCTCAGGAGGTTTCTCTGCGGGGGACGAACCGGATGGCTCCGCAAAATTCATTGTAAACGTTTTGAAAAACGAAAAGATGAGAAATGCAGTGCACGAATTGCTCGACAGAGACGGAATGATCATAGGTATCTGTAACGGTTTTCAAGCCTTAGTTAAATCCGGATTATTACCTTACGGAAGAATTAAAGATCTGGATGAAAATTCTCCGACTTTGGCTCACAATGCCATCAGAAGACACATTTCCCAAATGGTGAACGTGAAAGTATTGAATGACGAATCTCCTTGGTTAAAAGGAATGAAGGATCAGGTTTTCACGATCCCGATTTCGCACGGTGAAGGTCGTTTCATGGCTTCGGAAGAAGAAATTCAGAAGTTGTATGAAAACGGGCAGATTGCTACGCAATATTTAGATTTAGAAGGAAACATCGCTCACGGAATGCCATTCAATCCAAATAATTCATTGTTCGGAATTGAAGGAATCACGAGTCCGGACGGAAAAATATTCGGTAGAATGGGACATCCGGAACGTTTTGCGGAAGGGTTGATGAAAAATATTCCAACTGCGAATTATCACAATATCTTTAAAAACGGAGTGGAATACTTCAAATAAAACGAAATACATTTCAATAGTAAAAGATTCGGATATAATAATATCCGAATTTTTTTTTTTTTTTTTTTTTTTTTTTTTTTTTTTTTTTGGTTATTTCTGAAAGAATTTTCTTTAATGTTGCCTTTTAATTAAAATATTTCATTTAAAATCTATTTTTCACTAATTTTGATAATTATAAACTTTTAACCATGCTAAAAAACTACTACCTATTATTATTTTCATTTTTTACAATGATTTTCGCGAAGGCCCAGTCCGGAAATGCTCTGGATTTTGATGGGACTAATGACTATGTTTCCTTCAGTGTTCCGACAATGTTTAATAATTTTGCCAGTCAGGATTTTACGATTGAAGCAAGAATAAAACCAACGGCTTTTACTGTTAGCCGGTTTTTTTTTGTGCAGACAACCAATTCCAACTTTGTCAGTATTTTGATAAGTACATCTGGAAATCTGTATGCTTACATAAGCGGAACCAATAATTTTGCAACTACAAGTACTCTCACTCTGAATGCCTGGAATCACATCGCAGTCACAAGGTCAGTGAGCAGCAATACTACATCATTATATATTAATGGTGTTTTACAAACTACGGGATCGGGGGGCAGTACATCATTGGGAACTCAGAATTTAATGACAATCGGAGCCAGAACGGACGGAGCCCAACCATTTAAAGGAACTATTGATGAATTCAGGATCTGGAATACGGTAAGAACCGAGTCTCAAATAACGGCGAACATGAATAATCCTTTAATATTACCACAAACAGGATTGGTTTCTTACTATAAATTCAATCAGGGAATCGCAAACGGAAACAACCCAACTGTTACTACGCTTAACGATGAACTTAATACAGGAAATGGATTTTTATTAAATTTTGCATTAACAGGAACAACATCTAACTGGGTAGGTTCTAGTACTTTATCTGTAAATGATGTTAATCATTCGTCATCTCTTTCATTAGCGCCCAATCCGGCAGAAAATGAAATAAAAATCTCGGGGTTAAAGCAAAAAACTTCATATAAAATTTTTAATGCTGCAGGACAGTTGATGAAAACAGGCAATGTGGCGAATGAAAATAATATTATTCAGATCTCAGACTTAAATAGCGGGATTTATTTTATTAATTTAAATAATGAAAAAATAAAGTTCATTAAAAAGTAATTATTGATACTACATTTTCACTATGAAAAATGAAAATTCAAATAAAAAAATGACTGTCATCAATGGCAGTCATTTTTCAAATCTGGAAGGCTTCTACGAAGAGATTTCACAGCTTTTTATGCAAGATGCAGATTGGAAAATAGGAACATTAGATGGTTTTGATGATATTTTGTATGGAGTTAAAACTGACATCACCTGGAAAAATTCCCGAAAGTCAAAAGAAGATTTAGGCTTTAATGCGACCAAAGAATTTTATGAAAATAAAATCAGACAGGGAAAGCCTTTTAATGTTAAATTAATTCAACAAAAACTGAATGAACTGATCGATGGAAGCGGACAGACCTTATTTGAAATTTTAATCGAAATTATACAATCGCACAAAAATATTACGCTAATTTTGGATTGATTTTTATTAAATAAAATCTTAATGTTTCAAAAACTTTTATATATCAATGCCCAACCTATTTTCCTACGGAACATTACAAAAAGAACAAGTTCAGATCGAGACCTTCGGAAGAATTTTACAAGGAGAAAAAGATATTCTAGCCGGATACAAACTTAAAATGTTGGAAATCACCGACCCTGAAGTGCTGAGAAAAAGCAGCCAAAAATATCACCCTATTTTAGAATTTTCCGGAAGCAATGAAGATGAAGTGGAAGGTGTTTTATTTGAAGTGACAGATAAGGAAGTCCTTCAGGCCGATAAATATGAAGTGGATGATTACAAAAGAATTGAAACCACTTTTAAATCCGGGAAAAAAGGATTTATCTATGTCGGTAACAGATAATTCTAACGATCTAATTAACGAAAAAATAAAAGTTTTTGGCAACTACATACCACTTTACACAAAACAAGATGGGAATAAAAAGACCATAGCGTTAACTACGGTCTAATCACCAAGATATTACCAGAGTATTAAATTAAAGTAGATTAAACTATTAGGGGTTACCCCTTAAACATAGTAATAATCTCGATGATTGCTTTAATGGCAGGTATAAGAGCTGAAATTAGTATTAAAACTTTATACCACTTATTAAAATTTCTCATCTTTCTTCTTTTCTGTTAAATACTCAGTGGACAAGGAAAGAAATCTTTTCAAATGTACTAAAAAAGGACTAGATTTTCTAGTCCTTTATGTTTTTGGTAAATGGCTTTATTAATCTAGTATATAATCATCTTTCTTTAGATTAGTGAACATATAAATAAATGCTATTAAATGAGCTACAGTATCTATTATTGCTGATATTTTCATTAATCTTGTAGACTCTTCAAAAGCAAAAACTAATGATATGTAGTATATTACTGATAACAGAGATAGTGCAGTCAATATAAGGAAACCAACTTTTTTATTTTCTTTTGGGAAAATTCTCAATGCTACTTCTATACCAAATCCTACAGACATCATAATCACAACAAAGTCAGCCCAAATTGTAGTTTCCATTTGATAAATTAAGTTTATAAGCCTAAGTATAAATCCTTCTAAAATTCTGGCTAATACAGTAATAATAAAAAACGCTGGTACAAATAATAAATACCTAATAGTTTTCATAGTTAAAAATGTTTTGTCCACTCAGCCCCTAAAGTGGAGTTGCTAACTTTGTTAGGACACAATTCTTATACTCTTTATCTTTAAGAGTATAAGAATTGTGTCCTAACAAAGTTAGCAACTCCATAGCTGTAATGAGCTAATACCCTTCTTGTGCGAGGTTACAATATAAATAGCCATAAACCATTTCTGTAGACCTAGTTTAGTGTTATCAAAAATAGTATTGGTTTTAACATTGAAGTATTTACCTGTAGCTCTGCAACGATATTTATTGCCTTTGCATTTATACACTGTTGAATTCTCATCGAATGGAGAAACAACATTACCATCCCAACGCAGTTTTTCTAAATGATCAATACATGATTGCTCGTCTGGGAATGCTTTTACAAGGTCTAAGATTGATTTGAAATTTTGAGTTAGCATAGTTTTGTGTTTGTTTTTATGTGACATAATATAAGTAGTTAATTACACAAAAACAAATTTATTCTGTTAAAATTTTAGTGAAATTGATGAGTGTTTATTTTCCTTATCTTTCTGTAAATCAAAAAGAAATGGAATACAAAACATTATCTGATCTTCAAAAAATATCTGAAGATGTATTAAAATTAATGAATGGACTTAGTTACTGGGAAGTTACAGAAGTATTAAAAAATGTTGAATTTTCTGCAAAAAATAACTCATTTATTGATATCGGCTAAAAGCTCTTCAACAGTTTTCATATTTATTACTATTACATCCCCATTTGAAAATTTAATAGTTACCCGTGAATATCCTAATCTTTCTATCTTACCTTCTGATATAGATACTATTTGATCTATATTATAATATACACCTTCAATCTTTTTAAAGTTTGCCATAAGTAATTAGTTTCTACTAATATATGAAAAAAGGACTACAATTTTGTAGTCCTTAATAATTTTGTGTAAAGTGGTATGTAGTTGCCAAGTTTTTATTTTACTACTGACAGCTAGTTGTCACTGGATTTTTTTATTTTTATCCTAAAACAAAACGAAAAATGGAAAATATTATACTCGAACCTTTTAAAATAATCGGGATCTCTATAAGAACAACCAATGAAAATGGCCAGGCGGCAAAAGATATTCCGTTATTATGGGAAAAACTGATGCGTGAAAATATTCTGAGTAATATTCCGGATAAGATTGATAATACCATTTATTCCGTATATACAGATTACGAAAAAGATTTCACAAAACCATACACAACTCTTTTGGGCTGCAAGGTAAATAGTTTGGATATTATTCCTGAAGGAATGGTCGGTTATTCTTTTGATGGTGGGGTATATAAGAAATTTACTGCAAAAGGCGATCTTTCTAAAGGAGTGGTTATTAATGAATGGAATAAGATATGGACCATGAATCTAAAGAGGGCATACACTGCTGACTTTGAGATATATGGAGGCAAATCACAAGATACTCTAAATGCGGAAGTAGATATTTTAATTGCTTTACAATAAATATTTCCAATAAATCAGAACTCCTGCAATAATTGATACAATTGTCATCAGAAGAACTGCACCGGCAGAAATGTCTTTGATAAAACCAATACTTTTGTCAAATTCCGGCTGTATAAAATCGCAGATTTTCTCAATGGCTGTATTAAAAATCTCAGCAGCTAGAACCCCTAAACAGACGATCAGAATAAGAGTTGTATCAGTCGTTGTCAATTTTAAATAAAAGATCAAAAAAAGATTAATTAGAAATGCAAGCAGCTCAATCTGAAAATTCCTTTCACTTTTCATCATAAAAAAAATACCTCGGAAAGCATTCCAAAAACTTTTATGGAGGGGTGGTTTTTTCATGATAAAATATTATTCACAAATATACTTAAATGATGAAAAATAATGAGTACATTTATCATCTTAAAGAGAAATCTTTCTCAACAAAAAAATGTGGGGTAGAAATAGTTACAGAATTCTTTTGATGGTTGTTAATAACTCTCAGGATTATTCTTTTCCATCTATTTTCTATTTATTATATTTGTAAAAATTTATTTTTAAATCTATGAAATTTATTATTTCAAGTGGTGAACTGCAGAAGGCTTTGCAAACTGTAAGTGGCGTAATATCAAGCTCTCAATCGAGACCGATTTTAGAAAACTATCTTTTTGAATTAGACGGAAATAATGTTACCATTACAGCATCTGATGGCGAAACGACTCTTGTAACTTCTCTGGAAGTAAAGTCTGACGATTCAGGGAAATTTGCTGTTCCTGCTAAAATTTTTCAGGATTTTATCAAGACGTATGGCGAGCAGCCTCTCACGTTAGCCGTAAAGGATAATGCGGAAGGTACAGGAAGCCAGCTTGAGATTTTAGACGAAAAAGACAATTTCGCAGTAGCGTTGGACAATGCGGATGATTATCCTGAGCTGCCGGAATTTGACGCTTCTCAAAGTGTTACAATGTCAGCCGGAGTTTTGTCTGAAGCACTTACCAATACTCTTTTTGCAACAAGTAACGACTCACTGCGTCCTGTAATGACAGGAGTTTTGTTCCAATTTGGAGAAAATGAAACTAATTTTGTTTCTACGGATTCTCACAGATTGGTTGTGTACAAGAGAACGGATTTGATGAATGCCGAACCCATGGAATTCATCATGCCTAAAAAGCCTTTAAACATTTTCAAAAATATCTTAGCCAGCTCAAATGAAGACGTTACCATCGATTTTAACGAGAACATGGCCAAGTTTACTTTCGGAAAACATATCTGGATCTGTAGATTAATTGACGGGAAATACCCGAACTACACTGCAGTAATTCCAAAAGAAAACCCGAATGTATTGACTATCAACAGGAATCTTTTATTGGGGGCAATTAAGAGGGCTTCTATCATGTCAAATAAATCCACCAATCAGGTGAGATTTAAGCTGTCTGCAAATATTCTTCACCTTCACGCAGAAGATACGGAGTATGCAAACAAAGCGGATATGCAGATTCCTTGCGACTATAACGGGGAAGATATCAATATCGGATTCAGCTCTAAATTCTTAACCGAAATGTTAACGATTTTAGGTTCAGATGATATCACCATGAAAATGTCTCAGCCAAACAGACCCGGAATCATTGAACCGCTTGATGGTCTGGAAGAAAACGAAAATATTTTAATGTTATCAATGCCGGTTATTGGGTTGTAATATTAATTAAAATAATACTTAAGAGGTTTTGATTTTTCAGAACCTCTTTTTATTTGAAGCTTTTTCCCGCTTTCGCTACTCGCTTTTTCTTTTTCGGCGGCCTCCTCGTCGAAGACGAGGCCGCCGAAAAAGAAAAGAGCTCAAACATGCCGCTTAATCGGGGCTAGGGTAAAGTGTTTTATTTAGGTATTAAAAATATTCATAAAGTTTGTCATTCCGTAGGAATCTAGACTTAGTTTTAGAAAAGCGATGGCATATTTAAATTCTGCCATCATTTGCTGAATAGAACGTCTTAGCGAACAAAAATATTCGAAATTTAATAATTCTATTCTTAGCGATCTTAGCGTTAAAAAGAAGGATTTTGAGATTGTTTCGTCGCTTCGCTTCTTGCAATGACAATGTCTTGCTATTCCAGTCGAGAAAAAGAAAACTATTAAGACAAAATTAAACTCTTAAAGTCTCTCAGAAATTTCTCTATTTCTCAAAAAAACACGACATTTGTACGCTTAAACTATACAGGTAATATTGTATAATATTCTAATAAATTTTTCAAAATATATCAAAATGAAACCGAAAGGTTCCATCTAAAAAAATAGAAATTATCAGATGAAAATATCAAATAATTGGCTGAAAGACTTTATCAAAACGGAACTGAAAACTGAAAGAATCGGTGAATTCCTTACGGATATAGGCCTTGAAGTTGAAGGTATAGAAAAATTTGAAAGCATAAAAGGAAGCCTTGAAGGAATTGTTGTAGGCAAGGTTTTAACCTGCGAAAAACATCCGAATGCAGACAAATTAAGAAAAACAACAGTAGATGTAGGAAACGGAAAGGTTTTGAATATTGTTTGTGGAGCACCCAATGTAGAAGCCGGACAAACAGTTCCTGTAGCGGTTGTAGGTACTAAAATCTATGATAAAACCGGTAACTTTTTTGAGATCAAGGAAGCGAAAATAAGAGGGGAAGTTTCTCAGGGAATGATCTGTGCTGAGGATGAACTGGGTCTTAGCGATGATCACGGAGGGATCATGGTTCTGGATGCCGAAAAATATGAAGTTGGGCAAAATTTCGCCGATTATTTTGAGCTTACAAACGATGAGGTTTTTGAAATAGGTTTAACGCCAAACAGAACGGATGCCATGTCTCACTATGGTGTTGCAAGGGATTTATTTGCATTTCTTTCCACAAATCAGCAGAAATCAACTTTTGAAAAGGTATCGTCAGTGGTATTGAATAATGAAGGTTCACATGATTTCACACTGGAAGTAGAAGATCCGGAATTGTGCCCAAGATATATCGGAGCTGTAATTGAAGATGTGAAAGTTGCAGATTCTCCAGACTGGCTTAAAGATAGATTAAAAGCGATCGGATTAAGCCCGATTAATAATATTGTAGATATTACAAACTACATTCTTCACGGTTTGGGTCAGCCGCTTCACGCTTTTGACGCAGATAAGATTGAAGATAAAAAAGTGAAAATCGGAACGGTAAAAGAGGGTACAAAATTCACAACTTTGGATGGTGTTGAAAGAACGCTGAATGGTTCCGAAATCATGATCAAAGACGGAAAAGACAACCCAATGTGTATTGCCGGAGTTTTCGGTGGTGCCAATTCGGGAGTTTCCGGCGAAACAAAAACTATTTTCCTTGAAAGCGCTTATTTCAATCCGGTTGCGGTAAGAAAAGGGGCTAAATTTCATGGTTTGAATACAGACGCATCTTTTAGATTCGAGAGAGGTGTAGATCCTAATATTACAAGAACGGCAATTACCCACGCCATCAAACTGATTCAGGAATTGGCCGATGGTAAGCTGGTTGGAGATTTGCTGGAAGAATATCCAAAGAAAATTGAAGACAATTATGTGATCATCAGGTTCTCAAAAATCGAGCAGATTTTAGGAACGAAAATTCACAGGGAGAAAGTAAAAGAGATTTTAAAAGCTCTTGATATTCAGGTTTTAAATGAAATTCAAAATGGTCTTGAAATCTCTGTTCCGGCTTACAGAGCGGATGTTACGAGAGAAATTGACGTTATTGAAGAGATTTTAAGAATTTACGGCTATAATAAGATTGATGCTCCGCAAAAGATTTCATTCACTCCTGTAAAGCTTAGTGCACAGGATCAGGATGAACTGGAAAATAACTGGGCCAGAACTTTGCAAAGCTTAGGCTTTAATGAAGTAATGAATAATTCTCTAACTTCTGTAAAAGATGAAACGGATGCCGTGAAATTGCTAAATCCTTTGAGCAATGATTTGGCTGTCATGAGAAAATCTTTGTTGGAAGGTCTTTTGGAAAATGCCATTTACAATATCAACAGAAAGAATCAGGATATTAAATTCTTCGAATTCGGAAAAATTTACCACAAAAAGGAAAAATACGAGGAAAGAAAACAGCTGGCAATTTTAGTCACCGGGAGAGAGGTTGCTGAGAACTGGCTGCAGCCAAAATCTGCCACAAGCTTCTATAACTTAAAAGCGTATGTGAAAATTTTATTGGAAAGATTGGCGGTTGATTATAAGGAAGTTGCTTTGGCTGACGAACGTTTTTCTGATGCTCTTTCCTATGAAGTAAACGGATCTGCTTTAGTAAGAATCGGTAAGGTAGCACCACAAATGCTGAAAGATTTCGATATTGATCAGGAATGTTTCTATGCAGAAATTGAGCTGGAATATGCTCAGAAACTGCGCTCAGAAAACGAGCTGAAATTCCGTGATATTCCTAAATTCAATAAGATAAGAAGAGATTTAGCATTATTGATTGATAAAAATGTGAACTATCAGGATCTTTACCAGACCGCTAAAAAGAATAAGTCTCCTTATATTAAAAATATTAATTTATTTGATGTTTATGAAGGAAAAAATCTTCCTGAAGGTAAGAAGTCTTATGCTATGAGCTTTGAGCTTTTGAATGAAGAAAAAACGCTTGAAGAAAAAGAAATTGCAGCTGTAATGGATTCTTTGGTTAAATCTTTCCAGAAAGAATTTAATGCTGAATTAAGAGGATAATAAAATAACAAATATATAGTAACGGACTTGGAAAGGTCCGTTTTTTATTAATAAGCATTTTAAACTTGGCGCGATTTGTGTATAAAAGCAACTGTTAAATAACAATAAAATTATAGGGAAGCCGTTTAATAATATAATTTCCCGTAAATTTGATTTAAATTAAAATAACAAATGAAAAATCTTTTTTTAGGTATATGCACAGCGGTAGTACTGGCATCGTGTGGATCAATGTCTAGCCCTTCAGCTTCTAAAGTAGGGAAAGCCCAGCCTTCATTGGCAGACACAAAATGGACGTTGGCAGATAATGTAAAAGGGAAAGTTCCCACATTGAATATCGAAGGCGAAAAAATTAATGGAAATGCCGGATGTAACAATTATTTCGGGACAGCAAAAGTGGATCCTTCTACGGGTAATTTTTCTGCAGGGCAAATGGGCTCTACCAGAATGGCTTGTGATAATATGAATGTTGAAAATAACTTCATGGATATGATGGGCAAAGCCAATAAATATGTAGTTTCTGGAAATACGCTGGAATTGTATAAAGACAATCTTCTATTGCTAAAATTCAATAAAGCTGAATAAAACAAAAGGAACTCAATTGAGTTCCTTTTTTATGTTTGAATTGTTAAATTATTCTTCCTCTTCGTCGTCGTACTTAGCCAATTCTTCATCACACCATTTAAACGCAGCTTCTACCACTTTTGTAGCCTCATCTGCCATCGTTTCTTCGTCGTCACCTTCAAGATCGTCTAACCACTCCACTTCTTCTTCCTCAACGTTTAAGATAAATCTTGGATATTCTGTGTGAACTACGAATAGATCTTCTGGAAATTCCGAATTATCTGCTAATAAAAACTTTGGTAATTTCATTTTTTTAATGTTTTAACTTTAAATCAAAGATAATAAAATTATTGATATTTGTTCTTGTAGATTTTATTTTTTTAAAAAACTTTATACCTCATTAATGTGGCTTCTACAATATATATTATGTTCTAAAAATAAGATGAATTAAATTTATAAAATTCTATTATTCTTTTATTTTGAAAACATTTTTGCAACTTTTTCAGCTTTTTTACTTTCTGAGTAATCGTAGAAACCTTCTCCGGATTTTACGCCCAGTTTGCCTGCCATCACCATGTTTACAAGCAATGGATTCGGAGCATATTTTGGATTTTTGAAGCCGTCGTACATTACATTTAAAATAGCCAGACATACATCAAGACCGATAAAATCTGCCAACTGAAGAGGTCCCATGGGGTGAGCCATTCCCAGCTTCATTACCGTATCAATTTCTTCAACACCGGCAACTCCGTTGTAAAGTGTTTCGATAGATTCATTGATCATGGGCATCAGGATCCTGTTCGCTACAAATCCAGGGTAATCATTTACTTCTACAGGAACTTTTCCTAATGTTTTGCTCATTTCGTAAATAGCATCAAAAGTTTCTTTGGAAGTAGAGTATCCTTTAATTATTTCCACCAATTTCATGATGGGAACAGGATTCATAAAGTGCATCCCAATTACTTTATCAGCCCTTTTTGTAGCGGCTGCAATTTTAGTAATAGAAATAGATGATGTATTGGTCGCCAAAATACAGCTTTCGGGAGCAAATTCATCCATCTGTCCGAAAATTTTCAGCTTCAGTTCCTGATTTTCAGTAGCTGCTTCTACGATTAAGTCGGCATTTCCTACTGCATCTTTAAGTGCCGTGAACGTTTTTATATTGCCTAATGTTTCAGATTTTTGTTCTTCCGTAAGGTTTCCCTTTGCAATTATTCTGTCAAGATTGGTGGTAATGGTTTTCAACCCTCTGTCTAAAGCGTCCTGTGATACATCTACAAGGTTTACTGAAAACCCGCTTTGTGCGAAAGTGTGTGCAATACCATTTCCCATGGTTCCTGCTCCGATAACTACAATGTTTTTAATCATTTTTCCTTATTTAATTAAATTTATTTTTTATAGATAGTTAAATTTCTTGCTTTACTCAGATCATCTTTTGTTACGACAGTAGCTTCATCAAAATTTACAATGCCGTCCCTGTTTTCTCTTCTGGCTTTATTTTGTGAATCAATTGCTGTTTTCAACCCGCTTATGAACTTACTTTTCTGGGTTTTAGAAAGGTTATCAGTACCTATATAAAGATTGTATTCTCCTTCTCTTCCCAATCCGCTCTGCTTATACACTTCAAGATTATTTACTTTATTTTTGCTCTGAAACTGGCTTATGTAATTCATCACAGGCTTATCAGACGGGGTTCCGCAGCAAATGCTTCCGTAGCTGATCTGTACATAGTTTTGGCTCTTTTGTGAAAAGAAAAGTGCAAAACTGAAAATCCCTGTAAATACTAATATTTTTTTCATATTTAAATTGTTTTTAAAAATAAGCTTAAAATTTTACTTATTAAAATAATCCCAGGCTGTCTTTGAAATGTCCGAAATTATTTTACAGTTTACTGCATCCGTTTCCATTGAATTAGTGACAAATACAGCGATTGCATAATGTTTACCATTAGGCAAAGTTACGATTGCAATTTCATTTTCTGCACCGGTTAAACCTTCTTTATTTTTCCCGGAAGCTCCCGTTTTTCTTGCCACGGGAGTGTTTTTTGGAAGCTGCTCAACTAATTTGTTTAATCCCGTAGATGTTGAAAGCATTATTTTCATCAGGTAATCCGTAGATTTTTTTGAGATCAGTTTTCCGTCATAAAACTTTTTCATAACATCAACTGCAGACTGCGTGGTGCTGTAATTCTCATACTGTACTTTCCAGTCTTTGTGCATATCTTCTTCGTTGTGTTTAATCTGAAAGCCTTTCACACCTTTAGAATCCATAAATTTCTGAACGGTTTGCGTACCTCCTATTAATTTCAAAAGAATATCACAGCCATTATTATCACTTTTTGCAACGGTAAGTTCCAGAATTTCACTTAAAGGAACTTCTACATTTCCATTGGGATATTTATCTCTCAGAGGCGACCATGTGTTTTCTAATAAATTTGATTTATCCAATAAAATTTTCTGATCCAGGGATAATTTTTCTTTATCTACAAGGTCCAGTACTGCAACCGCAATGTGAAATTTGAAAACACTCTGCATGGGAAGCTTTTTATCTGCGTTTTTATTGTAGGTAAAGCCGTTTTCAAAACCCAAAACGGAAACTCCGACAGTGGCTTTCTTATTTTTTATAATTGAATTTATTTTTTGAGCCAAAACAGATTTCTGTGCAAGGGTAAATGCTGAAATCAAAAGGAATATAAGTCCTATTTTTTTCATAATTTTTGTTTAAAATTTATTTAATCACAAAATCAGATTTATCAAGAATAAAATCGAAGATTTGTAACAGGGTGAATTTAAAAATTAAAGTCGTAATCTTTTGCCTCTTTTGTGGTTAAAAAAACGTTAAAAAGCAAATCCCTCTTAGAAACTAAAAGGGATTTGCAATGTAAGATTTTTATTATTTTACTTCAAAATATTTCAGGTTGGCTCCGTCACTTTCGAAAAATATCCTGATTTTATTTTCGCCCTTTTTGAGGGTAACTCCTTTTGCTGAAGTTGTTTTCCAGTTTTCATTTCCTCCTGTTGAAGTCAGCTGAACTGTTGATAAATGTTTTCCGGAAGCATCTTCAATTCTGATTTTTGCGTCCTTATCAGCAGCATAATTGATGTCAAAAGTATATGCTTTATCAGATTTTGAATGAATCGTGTACTGGATCCATTCTCCTGCTTCCGTTTTACCTATGTAATATTGATTGTCTTTGGTTTTGTAAATATCCACCCCGTCATTTCTCAATTGATTTCCGGAGTTCCATTCAGAGCGTTTTGCTGCGTCGCTTACCCACAGGTTGATAAAATCTTTGTCCAAATAGGCGGCGTTCATTCTTCCCAAATCATAGTCTGTTGCTGCTATTTTTCCCGGAACCACAAGGCTTTTGAATGGTCTTGTGGAGCCATCAGTAGTTTGCCTGAACATTGCATCAATAACATCATTTTTAATTTCCACATTACTGAACTTATAGTTGGCGGCAATTTTCATTAAAGCTTTTGCGGCAAATTCTTTTGATGGTTTTTCTCCTCCGTTTTTCCAGTAATCAAGCAGTTTTTGATATTCCTGGGTGATTTTTACGTTTGTGATTCCTGCAATATTATCAATTTTCTTCATCGGCCAGAAGGCGTAACCAATGTTGTGTTTATCAAGCAGCTGAATTAATTCCGTAAACCAGACATTGGAATTTTCCCCGGTTTCTCCCAGCCAGATTGGGATATTATGCTTTTCTCTTAAATCAAGGGCAAATTTTAAGGTAGCATCATCATTATAATTCCAGTATTTATGAAAGCTGAAAACAAGATTATTGTCCCAAAGCGGTATCAGTCCATTGTAATTATTTCCCCATCCGTTACCTTCAAGGATAATAATATGCTTTTTATCAACCTGGCGGATGGCTTCCGTAATATCTTTTTGAAGCTTCCAAAGCGGAGCGTTTGACATTTCATCGGTTCCGTTCTGATTTTTTCCGGTGAAATTAATATTAGGTTCATTGATTAAGTCATAGCCACCGATCCAGGGCTCATCTTTATATCTTTCGGCTAGTTTTTTCCAAAGGGCTATTGTTTTTTTCTGATTTTCTTCGCTTTCCCAAAGTGACGGTTTGGATTTATCATTATCGGAAATATTGACGTCATTTCCCTGTCCGCCGGGTGCAGCGTGGAGATCGAGAATTAAATACATTTTATTATCAGCACACCATTTTAGCAGGTCATCTGTCATTTTAAATCCGCCTTCAAGCCATGTATTTTGCCCTTTTACCTTTTCTTTTTCGATGGGTAAAGTATATAAATTATAGTGCATTGGCAGCCTGATAGAATTAAATCCGGCTTTTTTCAGAAAATCTATATCCTGTTTGGTGATTCCGTTTTTTAAATATGCTTTATAGAATTCATTCATTCCGTCTTCACCGATCAGTTCTGCAATTTTTTCTTTGATTTTGTATTGAGGACCGGCAAAATCGGCGGTTTTCAGCATATAACCTTCCTGCAGCATCCATCCTCCTAATCCCAAACCTCTCAATTGTACATTTTCACCTTTGTCGTTAACAATTTTTTGACCATTTGTTTTTAAAAGCTGTGACGTCCCAAATTGAGACAATAAAAAAGCGGATAATAGGATGGCTCTTTTCATAGTAGTTTTAATTTAAAATATTAGGAGATTGTTTTAAAGAAATTATTGTTTTGTATTTAACAAATATATTTAAAAATTTTTGAATAAGTTCAATTATAAATAATTGTTTATATAAAGAATTTTTGAGTAAAGCCGTTTTAGGTTATAATTAAAAAACGGGCTAAAGCCCGTTCCTATTGATCAATAATTTAGTGTAATTTGTGCAAATATTCGTGAATTACTTAACCTAAGAAATAAGCTTCATCACCTCCAAAGCCACTTTCAAGGCCTCCGTTCCGTCTTCGATAGAAACCTCCACGTTTTTATTTTCCGTAATTGAATCTGCGAAGGAATTCAATTCATCCAAAATAGCATTATTAGGTTGGATATTAGGATATTCAAACAAAATCTGGTTCTTTTCTCCATCAGCATTTTCAATAATCATATCAAATGGAGTAGGGTTTTCAGGAGCATCTTTCATTCTGATCACTTCCGCTTTTTTCTCCAGAAAATCTACAGAAATATAGGCGTCCTTCTGGAAAAACCGGCTTTTTCTCATCGCCTTCATTGAAATTCTTGAAGTGGTAAGATTGGCAACACATCCGTTTTCAAATTCTATTCTTGCACTGGCAATATCCGGAGTTTTACTTACTACACAAACACCGCTTGCATGGATATTTTTAACCTTTGATTTTACAATGCTTAATAAAATATCCAGATCATGAATCATTAAATCCAGCACCACAGAAACATCCGTTCCGCGCGGATTAAACTCTGCAAGCCTGTGAATTTCAATAAACATCGGGTTGTTGATGAATTCTTTCGTAGCAATAAAAGCAGGATTGTATCTTTCAACATGTCCTACCTGTGCTTTTATGCCGTTTTCCTGGCATTTTTGAAGGATTTCTTCTGCCTGCTCAAGTGTTTGGGTTACCGGTTTTTCAATGAAGAAGTGAAGCCCTTTTTCAATGGCTTTCAAAGCATAATCATAATGATAAACCGTGGGAGTTACAATGTCCAGCATATCGATCTGATCAAGTAATTCATCGAAGTTCTCAAAATATTTATAGCCTAATTCAGCTTCTAATTTCTTTCCGTTTTCCGCATCTTTATCATGAAAACCAATAAATTCATATTTATCCGACTGATTAAGAAGCCTCAAATGTATTTTTCCCAAATGTCCGGCACCTACCAAACCTGCTTTTAACATGCTGTATTAAATTTTTGTAAATATAATCATTTTAGATATTAGGAAACAGATGATAGGTTTTAGGTTGATAATTCATTATTGTTTTGTTATTTTTGTCAAAACTATTACCTGCTACCTAATAACTACCATCTAAATGACGCAAGATTCATTTGTACATAAAGGAAAAAGAAAGATTTTGGTTGATTATCTCCGAAACAGAATCGGGATTTCGGATGAAAATGTACTTTCAGCCATGAATGAAGTTCCCAGACATCTTTTTATAGAAAGTATTTTTGAAGATTTTGCTTACGAAGACCGCGCTTTTCCTATTCTGGCACATCAGACCATTTCACATCCTTCAACGGTTGCCGAGCAGTCGGAGCTTTTACAGGTGAAACCGGGCGAAAAAATCCTCGAAATAGGTACCGGATGCGGCTATCAGACTGCTGTTTTACTGGCTATGAAAGCCCATGTTTATACTGTGGAAAGACAAAAAGATCTTTTCGATTTTTCTAAGAAAAAGCTTCGTGAAATGCATTTGTACCCGAAGTTTCAAAGCTTTGGAGACGGTTTCGCGGGGCTTCCGACCTTTGCTCCTTTTGATAAAATTATCGTGACTTGTGGTGCTTCAGTTTTGCCGACAGAGCTGTTGAAACAATTAAAAGTAGGCGGTAAAATGGTTATTCCGTTAGGACCTACGGACGAACAGGTTTTATACAGATTCACAAAAATTTCCCAGACTGAATTTGAAAAGGAAGAATTCGGGGCTTATAAATTTGTTCCGATGCTGGGAAATACCAACCAGTAATTTTCATCAAGAGGAACGGGCTTTAGCCCGTTTAGAAAATCAAATTAACTCAAATTGGCTTTAGCCAAAACTTAATAAATAGGAGAATTTCTTAACTTTAAGATATTAAACTTAAATTATGATCTCCGAAATCCAAAAATACAACGTATCCCAAACTGCTGCAGATCATGAAATCTGCGAAAAACTATCAGAAATTATCAGCGAAAACCTTACAGAAGCTGAATCAAAAATATGGCACGCACATCCCGTCTGGTTTTTGGACGGAAACCCTATTGTGGGGTATAGTAAACAAAAGAAAGGAATCCGGCTGATGTTCTGGAGTGGAAAATCGTTTAATGAAGAATTTTTGAATGTTCATGGTGAAAAGTTCCAGGATGCATCTGTGTTTTTTAACGATGTTTCAGAGATTGATGAAAATAAGATCAGGAAATGTCTTGAAAAATCAGAAAAAATTCAATGGGATTATAAAAACCTGGTTAAAAGAAAAGGAGAATTGATTCAAATAAAAAAATAAAATTTTAATGTTCGGAATGATAATTGGATTTAAATAAGAACCTAATCACTTAAAATCTTATTATTATGGATACGAATAGATTTAAATCTTCACATGATTTTAGTAATGTTCAGAAAAATCTATATAATAACCCGGGTTATAGTGTAGAAAGCTATTCTCAGCAGGTAAAAGATTATATCAACGATATGAAAAGCCAGAATAAAGAAGCCACAAAACACGGTTTCATGGCACAAACCAAAAAATCTGCAAAAGAAATCTGGGAAGAAATTGAAGAAATGGCCTCTGAGGCTTGGGATAAGAATATTAACTCAAATGAGAATCAATAATTTTTAATATTAAAGTTAGGAACCTCACTTTTTTGCGGAGTGAGGTTTTTTTATTTAAAAATTTATTAAAATATAAACCAAATGAAAATATTTATAAATAAAAGAATTCCCGAAATCGGAATCACTATGCTGAAGGAAGCAGGACATGAGATCTTTATACCTGAACATGAAAACCTTTCCCACGAAGAATGGCTCAATTACTGTAAAAACCACGACGCCATACTGGGCGTAGGAATGGAATTTAGATATGATAAAGATTTTTTCAACGAATGCCCGAATATTAAAGCAATCGCGCTGTATTCCGTAGGGTTTGATCACGTTGATATCAAGGAGGCCATCGCAAGGAAAGTTCCCGTGGGAAACACACCAGATGTTCTTAGCAAAGCTACCTCTGATGTTGCATTTCTGCTGATGCAGGCCGTTGCAAGAAGGGCAAGCTATAATTTCGAAAAGGTAAAGGCAGGTAATTGGGGAGATTTTGAACCTTTACATGCTTTAGGGCAGGAATTATACGGAAAAACTTTAGGTGTTTTCGGATTGGGAAGGATAGGTTTTGAGATGGCAAAAAAAAGTCACAGAAAGCTTTTGATATGAAAATCATCTATCATAACCGGCATCGAAATGAAGAAGCTGAAAATGAGCTGAATGCAGAATATGTTTCTTTTGAAGAGCTGATTTCTCAATCTGATGTCTTAAGTGTTCATGCTAATTTTAAACCGGATCAAAAAGATCTTTTCAATAAATCCGTTTTTAATAAAATGAAGGAAAATGCCATTTTTGTGAATACGGCAAGAGGCGGATTTCACAATCAGCAGGATCTTTACGATGCCCTTACCGAAAAGAAAATCTGGGGAGCCGGTCTGGATGTAACAAATCCCGAACCTATTTTCAAGGATGATCCTATTCTGGAGCTTTCCAATGTCTGTGTTCTCCCGCACATCGGCTCTGCAACCATTGAAGCCCGGAACGGAATGGCAAAAGTGGCTGCAGAAAATCTCATTGCTTTCTCAAAAGGTGAAAAAATGCCTGCCTGCGCAAATCCTGATGTTTATTCTGAAAATTCCTAGCAACTTGGAATTATTTTTGTTTAAATTTATTCAACACTAAATACTTTTATTATGATACCTGAAAATAGCGAACAAGAACAAGATAGAAAACTGGAACAGATGGATTACAGCCCGAATGAAGATATCTTTAATCAGGAAGAACATATTCCGCTGGACGGTGATGGAGTTCCTTTTGAAGATGATGATTTTGGAGAGGAGGATAAAATTGATAAAGGACTTGACATCCCTGGAGTGGATGAAGACGCCGGAACAGATGATATAGCTGAAGACGAAGAAAACAGCTACTGGGGACTCAGCGACAATGAAGACGATCACGAAGAAGAGAATGATGATGTTTTGACCTAAGATAACCACATACTATATTGAGCCTTACTGAATTTCAGTAAGGTTTTTTATTTTTGAAACTAAACACCAGCGGAGGGGAATCCTTTCACGCCTGAAATTTCTCACATTAGTTGCATGGATTTTCTAATTTGAATATCTTTAAAACTTTGAAAATTAAATTAGCAGAAAACGTTAAACAAAGAACTTTAAACCGTACTATGACATTTCAGGAACAGATACAGCAGGGCATTCCGAACCACTTGCCACAGCCGAAACCATACGAAACCAATATCAACCACGCTCCGAAGCGTAAGGAGATTTTAGGAGAGGAAGAAAAAAAATTAGCTTTAAAGAATGCTTTACGATATTTTGAACCTCGGTTTCATGCGGAATTATTACCGGAATTCAGGGAAGAATTAGAGAAATATGGTAGAATTTATATGTATCGTTTTCGTCCGGATTATGAAATGAAGGCAAGGCCAATTTCAGAATACCCCGGAAAATCTGAGCAGGCAAAAGCGATTATGCTGATGATTCAGAACAATCTGGATTATGCGGTGGCTCAGCATCCTCATGAACTTATCACGTACGGTGGAAACGGGGCGGTTTTCTCCAACTGGGCACAGTATCTTTTAACCATGAAATATCTTTCGGAAATGTCTGATGAGCAGACTTTAGTGATGTATTCCGGGCATCCGATGGGGCTTTTCCCGTCTCATAAAGATGCGCCGAGAGTAGTGGTTACCAACGGAATGATGATCCCGAATTATTCCAGACCGGATGACTGGGAAAAATTCAATGCGCTGGGTGTTACACAGTACGGGCAGATGACTGCCGGAAGCTATATGTACATCGGCCCGCAGGGAATTGTTCACGGGACTACAATTACAGTTTTAAATGCTTTCAGAAAAATAAATAAAGAACCTAAGGGCGGATTGTTCGTGACCTCAGGTTTAGGCGGAATGAGCGGTGCGCAGCCGAAAGCCGGAAATATCGCGGGCTGCGTTACGGTTTGTGCAGAAGTGAACCCGAAGATTACAAAAATCCGTCACGATCAAAAATGGGTGAATGAAATTCATGAAAACCTTGATGAACTGGTTCAAAGAGTGAGAAAAGCACAGGAAAATAAGGAAACAGTTTCTCTGGCTTATCTGGGAAATATTGTTGAGGTTTGGGAAAAATTTGATCAGGAAAATGTGAGGATTGATATTGGTTCAGATCAGACTTCACTTCACAATCCTTGGGCGGGAGGATATTACCCGGTTGGACAAAGCTTTGAGGAGTCTAACACCATGATGGCAGAAAATCCGGAATTATTCAAGGAAAAAGTTCAGGAAAGCTTAAGAAGACACGCAGAAGCCATCAACAAACATACAGAAAAAGGAACCTATTTCTTTGATTACGGAAATGCATTCCTGTTGGAAGCATCCAGGGCAGGAGCCGATGTAATGGCGGAAAACCCTACACTGGGAAGAGAATTCAGATATCCTAGCTATGTTCAGGATATTATGGGGCCAATGTGTTTTGATTACGGTTTCGGGCCGTTCCGTTGGGTTTGTACGAGCGGAAAGCCGGAAGATTTACAGAAAACCGATGAAATTGCCTGTCAGATCCTGGAAGAAATCCAGCAGAATTCTCCGGAAGAAATTCAGCAGCAGATGAAGGATAATATTCAGTGGATCAAAGGTGCGCAGGAAAATAAGCTGGTTGTAGGTTCACAAGCCAGAATTTTATATGCTGATGCGGAAGGAAGAATGAAAATTGCGGAAGCCTTCAACAAAGCCATTAAAAACGGGGAAATCGGGCCGGTGGTTCTGGGAAGGGATCATCATGATGTTTCAGGGACGGATTCGCCGTACAGGGAGACTTCCAATATCTATGACGGTTCCAGATTTACGGCAGATATGGCGATCCACAACGTAATTGGCGACAGTTTCCGTGGAGCAACCTGGGTTTCTATCCATAATGGCGGCGGTGTCGGTTGGGGAGAAGTGATCAACGGTGGTTTCGGAATGTTACTTGATGGAAGCGATGATGCCGACAGAAGATTAAAATCCATGCTGTTCTGGGACGTAAACAACGGAATCTCCAGACGAAGCTGGGCCAGAAACGAAGGCGCCGTTTTCGCCATCAAAAGAGCCATGGAAGCAGAACCCAATCTGAAAGTAACGCTTCCGAATTTTGTAGACGAGAATTTGTTTTAACACCACTTTGTCAAAGTTTAAAATCTTTAAAGTTTTGAAATAGGAAAACCTGCCGTAAGGCAGGTTTTCCCTATATGAGCTTTATAAACAATTATTTTTCTAATTGTAAAATCTGAAAATTCACTCCTAAATTTCTCATATTTTTAGATAATTCAACCAATGTAAATTTCGCAATATTAGAATCAAATTTACTAATTTCATTAGCTAAACTTCTACCACTATCAGAAGTATCTAAAACTGCTAATACAAATATAAATTTTTTACCTTGCAATTTATTAATAAACTGTTTTTTAGTAACAGTTCCGAATTGTTTTTTTGCATTTTTAGAATAATCTGAATTTCCATTATTACCTTTTACAAGATCATAAAGTCCTTCAAGATATTTATAATTATTCTTTACATCTTCAAAGATTTTTCTTGATGCTATATAAACTTGATTACATAAATCTCGCATAGAATTATCAAATCCCTTTTTTATATGATAAAAATAAACTTCATCTTTTTCAATTTTTAAAACATCACATACTTCAATATTCAAATAAGTAAATTTATCAAAAACGTATGTATTTGGTTTTTTTAAGTAACTAGCATTATAGGTATTTTCTGAAGAGCCTATCCATTTACGAAGTGTTGGACCAGTATAAACATTTTCTATTAGAAAATAGGATGTCTGTTCATTAATAGTATCAATAAAAGACTTTTTTATTTGGTACCAGTCTTTTTCAAGTAAGAAATAATTTTTACCATTATAAATTATTTCTGAGCAAAAGTGACTAGAAAGATTTTCATATGTTAATGTAATATCATTTTCATCAAATGTTTCTAATGTTGCAGATTCTATAATTTTTTTGAATTCATCATATTTCAATGAATCTCCACAAGTTTTAATTATTTCTACTATTACTGACTTGGAGTTGCTAACTTTGTTAGGACACAATTCTTATACTCTTTATCTTTAAGAGTATGAAAAAGATCAGAAAAAATTACAGTCTATAGTTTAAGATCCAAGCAGTATCTTTAAGTGAGCAGCGAGGCAATGTATCCTCGGTAGCTGAAGAATTTGGGATCTGTAAAGAAAGTCTCGTTAATTGGCGAAAACTTCACAAAGAAGGTAAACTTAGCAAGGAAAAACAAATATCCTCTGATCCAATAAGGGAAGAGTTATTGAGACTTCGCAAAGAACTGGAAGAAACAAAGCTTGAACGTGATATCTTAAAAAAGGCGGTAGGCATCTTCTCCAAGAGAGAGGGGTAAGATATAAATTTA
>NZ_AUMT01000013.1 GCF_000430825.1 Chryseobacterium daeguense DSM 19388
TGCACAGAATTTACGTCAATAGTCGGGAAAAATATTACCCGAAGTATGAGTGGAAAGGGAAATTGCTATGATAATGCTGTAGCGGAGAGTTTTTTCAAAACTCTGAAAACCGAACTTGTCTATCAAAATAAATATGAAACTAGAGACCACGCCAAAAACTCTGTGTTTGAATATATAGAAACATTTTACAACACCCAGAGAAGGCATTCAGCTTTAGGAAATTTAACCATAAGAGAGTATCAAAATTTAATGTCTAATCAATCTAAAAATGTAGCATAAAGAGTATATAAATTTTGTCTCAAAAATAGTTGCAAGTTCATTGTTATATAGATTTAATGATTTATGCGAAAAAATTCTTTAAATGAAATTGTGTAATTCTGAAGCTGATTAAAAAGTACATGAAACATACATAACTTGGATTGCCTTATGCAACGATAATAAATTAAATTTTAAAGGAGTATTAAATGATTTACTAGATAACAAAATCCCATCTTAATACAGATGGGATTTTGTTAAATTTCAAAAATTTCGTTGAGAAATTTATTCATTGAGGGCGCTAATAAATTATAAAGCTGCTTCTTATCATCGGGAATATCCTTTTCTGAAATAGTTAAAAAATGCATTACCGGAACTGGTACATCCACAACCTTTGATATCTTCTCTAAGGTTTCTGAGGTTGGACTATATTGTCCTTTTACTATTTGAGAAATAGCTGTTGTACTTTTGCCAATTTTTTCGGCTAACTGCAACTGAGTAATATTCTTTTTTTTAAGCAATATTTTAATAACTTGTCCTATTGTCATTATTCAGGTCCTTTAATGATATTAGTTGCTACTATAGCAACATCTTTAAAAATTGAAATTAATTTAATCCAAAGATCAAATTTTTCATCGCTATTAAGATCCTTGTTTAATTCATCTTTAATATTTAATAGCAATTGTTTCACCTCCACTGGCATATCACAGTGTGTCAGTACGTAATTTATTTTTTGAGATAACTCTATTTTGGAATTCATTTACTAAGATTTTAAAATTAATACTTTCATCTATTGAAATATTAATTTTAAAATCTTCTTCTTCTACAATATTTTTTATGTTATTTTTAAAACTGCGGATAATTGCTCTCATATCTAAAATATTTAAGAATTGAATTTTAAACTTCAAAAGCTTTGCTACAATTTTAAGCTTTATCAAATATTTTTTTACATGTATTAGAGTGTCATCTTCTGCGGTCACCTTTTCAAGAAGATCAATTAATTTAATAATGTCTTCTGTAGAAAGTATTCTGCATTTTTCTGACGCAGAAGTTTGAAAAGCTGATATGATTTTTTCAGAATAATCAATATTGTAGATGCTAGACGCATTCTGAATTTCATTTAAGGCATTTTGTAGGTCATTACCTGAAAGATATGAAGTTCTATCAACATACATGCATTTACGATTTAATAAACTGTCTTCACTGATATGGTTCATTTTAAATGAATTTATTATTGAATCAAATTTAAGTAAAACTTATATAAAATGCAAATATTTATTAATATATTTAATTTGTTGTTGTCTGTCGTGGATGTATGGTTTCCTATAGTGGAAAGCTTTGATAGTTGTAATAATTGGAAAACCAATTTTATATTAGTTTTATATAAAATGTAAATAGCACCTAATGTAGCACCTTTAAATAAAAAAAACCTGTAAATCAACGATTTACAGGTTTTTAAGTGGAGTTGGAGGGATTCTCCTTGAATTTTAATTAACGCTGATAATCAGAGGTTTATATTTTTCGAAACAAGCAAAAAATAGACATTATTTACTCTTTTTTTACTCTTTTTACTCAAGTGTTCAAGTTAATGCTAATTAATTTTATTTAATGTTGTTGTAAATTCATACTTTTCTCCAGCTATAACATCATTACGCATTAAGGACATATCAGAATTAGAATATTGTACTGAATACTCGTAACCCCCCATCATTAATTTTTTGGAATTATCATTGTATTGGCCATTTCCAGTTGTAGGGTTTGAGCAGTCTGTATTATAATAATAAGAAACTATTGTTTTTCCGGAACTTTCAAACTTATAATTTGACTTGCCTTGACAATCAGTGAAATTAGAAGTATTAATTACTACTCCTTGTTTTTTCGTAACGGTCTGGATAATCCTCCAGGTTCCAATAAATTGTTTAACTTCTTCATCTTCTGATTTGCTACAAGAAGAAAGAGAAAGAGACGTTAATAAAAATAATACTGAATTTTTTAATTTTTTTTTCATGATTTTTAATTCATAATCTGTTATATCTTACCGAAGCGTTTACTATAGCAATCGTTCTTATTCTACTTATAAGTATGTCTTTAGGCTCATGATGTTGATTGTAAGAAACCAATTGTATGTGGTTTAATCCTGCCAGGGATTTTTTAACATATTTAATTACTTTAAATTCAGTACTTTCATCTTCTCCAAAATACTCCACATAATACATTTCTCCATAAATTATATCCAAAGGGCTTATGATTTTAAGGGCAACAATATCTCCCGATTTGAGAAGTGGGTACATAGAATCACCAGTCATAAATATTGCTCCGTCACTTTTTGGAAGGTTAGGAATGCTTAAATAGCTAAGCACATTGCCTTTTTCAGAACCGTTAAATATCTCTACTATTCCCAAAGTAGCAGTTGAATCATACACTGGAATAGTTTGTATGTCAATTATAGGATCAAAAGTTTTTCTATTACTTGGTACTTTTTCTATATTTTCAGGCTGAACAGGAACACTTAACAGTTCACTATTGCTAAGATAATCTTCAAGTCTTACACTAAAGTGTTTTTCTAAAGTTGTAATAAAGTTGTCGGGAGGCGATAATTTATGATTTATATATTTACTAACATTTCCCTTATCATATCCAGTTATTTGCACCAAGTCTTTGTTTCTTAATTTATTAATTTTTAAGAAGTTATAAAAACCTTTTGTTTTAAGTTCATAAGTGATTACATCCATTGTTTAGAATGATTATAAATTACAACATAATTACAACTTTATTCAAAAGTTGTTTGTTTGTAGTTGAAAAGTTGTTTATATTTGTATCAACAATACAACACGATGCAAATGTAGTTAAAAATTGTGTCAGTAAAAAATAGTGAAAATACGGTAGTTTAATTAAAGAGAAATAAATATGGCAGAGTTGACAAATGGAAAACCTATAAGTGAAAAGCTATCAGAATTTCTGAGAACGTTCACCAGCCCGAAAGATATGGCTGATGTGAGTACTGAAACAAATGTTAGTCTATCTACAATTAGAGATGTGAGATTAAGAAGAAATAATATTTCTGAGGAGAATAAGAAAGCAATCATCAAGCTAATGAAAAAAGCAGATGAAAATGCAGATCTTAAGATAAAAGAGGCTAAGGAAGGAAAAAGGCAAGTTAAAAAAATCCTTGAGTGTATATGAACTTAGACTATCAAATAGCAAAAGAATATCTGAATAAGCTTCCGGAAGATAAAAAAATAGAATTGTGTAACCGGACACTTGGGCGAGTGAATGATAAAAAACAAACTAAACCTAAAATCCGGAAGTTTTGTTCAGATTACATAAGTGAATTAATCGCTAAAGGTAAATTATAAAAATAGCTCACGGTTGGGGCCCGCAAGCTAGAAGTTTAAAAATCGAAATACATCGAATTATTATGAAAACAAATGTACAACAATTTTATTCTATTGACCAAATAAAAGAACAAAATATGTCTTTGGTCATTGTAGCAGATGAAAGATTCATTGATGAAGATTATTCGCTATTTGAAGATGAAGCTGTAAATGTTGATGTGAATTTACAAATAGAGGTTGAAAATCATCCTGAATACGGTAAATCCGTAAAGTCGGTAAAGGTAAAATTTCTTAATGCCTACGACAATGAGGAGTGCGAAGATTTATATCTCAACTCTTTGGAAAAAAGAGAAATCGAAAATTACCTGAAAGAAAACTTAATCATTAAAATCCAATAATATGAAAACAAATATTAAAACAAATGACATTCTTTATAATATTTCAATTGCTTCTGGAAAAGTAACAGTTAAAGAATCCCGAGTACTGTGTGTAGGAAGTAAGACGCTTTATGTATCAGTAAACGAAAATGATTTTGATTATCAGACAGAAATGATGGTTTCTTATACGTCAATTAATTCGGTTGATCCATCAGAAGTATCAAGTTCTAGGTTTTTTATGGCTTGGGCTGATTCTAAAGAAAAAGTGGAAGAACTTAAAGCCACAATAGAGCAAATCTTAGAGTTCAAAAACAAATTTAAAACATCAATTGCGTCATGAAAACAGTACTATTTAATATTAAGGTATGGTTTGTTTACCAATGCGTGTGTTTAATTGAATACTTAATGAAAAGGCAGTAACCATGAAAGTCACAATAATAATCGAAAACGTGGGAGGAATCTTTTTCATCAACCACAAACGCTTAGGACATGACAAGCTTTCCGACATGGAAATAACCGCACTTAACGAATTTATTAAGGAATATAAAGCTAATCAAAAATGAAGATATGGAACCAATAGATTACAGCAGAGGAAGGAACAACGAGAATTCGAAAGTGGCTTTTAATATTGTAAAGCAAACTTTGTCAGCAACGAAATTAGAAATATTAAGTCATGTTGATGGAATCTTATGCACACTGGAAATTGCTGTAAGAATGGGGCGACATCATCATAAGATTAGCGGAAGGTTTTCAGAATTGGAAGCCTCTGGAAAGATAATAAAAATAGGTATTAAAAAAATAGGACGATCCCCTTTCGGGATTTACAGAAAACTAAATTAAAATGGAAAAAACAATAGCGCAAACCAAAACAAACGAAGTAGCGCATCCTCAAGAAGATTTAAGAATAAAACTTCAAAATTTTGTAACCAATCTTAATAAGCATGATCCTAAAGATGGCGTTGAATCTACACCGGATGGAAGAGCGAGGTCAATCGGAATATCTCATATTGAAATGACCTTAGACGAATACTTCCTTGGATTATGGGAAACAGAGAACTTTAGATGGTCTGTAATAAGTAATGAAGTAGTAGGAAGTCTAGATTTAATTGTTACTCATCCGGTTACAGGTCAAAAATACAAAAGAGTGGGAGCGGCTTCAATCATAATAATGGTAGACAAGGGGGCGTCAGCATTGGATGTTACAAAAAAGAAAGCAAATGCCCTTGATTTGGGATTTCCAAAACTAAAAGCTGAATGCCTTAAAAACGCTGCACAATCATTAGGAAAACTATTTGGCCGCGATCTAAATAGGGGTGCAAGAGCAGATATATTTTCGCCAAGAATTAAAGAAACAGTAAACTAATGCTAATAAGCCAGTCATTAATTAAAGAAGTCTTAAAACAGGATCATTGTCCGAAACAGATTTATTTCTCATTTGTAATGGGTTATGAGTTATATGATCCATCGGAAAACATGTTGCTAGGAAGATACTTTGAAAGCGAATTGCTTGGAGCGTGCAGAGGGGGATTAAAACAAGAACCTAACCGTTTGATGCCAACCTCATTAAAACCAAAATCAACTGCGAAAAAAGAAGATTTGATTAAATACATCAGAGATAACGACACGACTGGTTTTGATTATGTAGGCAAAAACAACACTGAATTAGCAGAGTTTATAAAGTTCATGCCTAAAAATGAAATTCCGGGAGAAAAAACTAAGGCGTTTCTAGATTGTGATAATCTTATTCTGTTTGCTAAAGATGTGTTTAATAAAATTGGGTTGGATATTTCAAAAGGTAAAAGTCAAGTTGAATTAAAGTCTAAAACTTTATCCGGAAATATAGACCATGAAAATGAAGATTTGCAAGACAAAACGAAAATAGCAAATTATGATTTGAAATGGACGGCAACTAAAGAAGATGATCGGTGGAACGGTTGGGGAGATCCGGAAAATGATATTGATTCTGAAATACAAGCAGCTCACTATTCTTTAGTCTCTTATGAGAAAACAGGCAAATGGAGGCCTTTCTACTTTATCGTCTTTGGAAAGGATAAATGGGTTAAAATATTCCAATTTAAACTAACACATGATGCTATTGACAGACACAAGGAAAGAATATCGCATACTGCATCAATAATAAGAGAATATGCCGAGAATAATTATAAAGGCAATGGAAGTTTCAACAAATGCATTTCATGCCCTTTTTACGACATCTGCGAGGATAAATCAACAACAATTAACATAGAAACAATTACAATATAATGGAATTACAAGGAACAATAAAACACATCGGAGAAACCCAAACTTTTGCAAGCGGTTTCCAGAAAAGAGAAATGGTAATACTTACCGACGAGCAATATCCTCAACCTATCAACATTGAATTTGTGTCAGACAAAATCGTATTGCTAGATAACCTGATGGGAGGTGAAAAAGTTAAAGTTGGGATTAATATCAGAGGAAGAGAGTGGGTAAGTCCACAAGGTAACACTCAGTACTTTAATTCAATTATCGGCTGGAGATTAGAAAAAGTGTCCTAATGAAACACGATGATAAATACTACATCGGCCGTGACTCGAAAGGGTTATTCAAATGGAACGAAAAAGAATTAATCAGAATCGAAGAACCAAAAGCTAAGAAAAATGAAAAAACTACCCCAAAAAAATCCAGAAATTGAAGCTTTGATACGTCAAAAGACTTTAGATCTTTTACCTCAGGATAACATTCCGAACAGCCATAACGCAAAGATGCTAGCGAAAGTGGACGCATTAGCGGCTTTAGAATACGCTAAATCACAAAATAAAACTGTAAGGTTTGCACCATCATACGAAGATGAATTTTACCGTGAAAGAATGTCAACGCAAAAACCCAAAGTTGAACAAGAACCAACGGAAGGATTATTTAATACAAAACAGGCGGCTAAAAAAGCAGGAATTGAGCATGGTAAATTCATATCAAATTATAGAAATGGAAAGGTTGAAGGTGTTAAAATTGGCGGTCGGGTGTTTTTTACCCAAGATGAAATAACCCGATTTATGGCAGTGAGAAAAAAGGAATTTGAACCTCAATAAAATGAATATGATATATAGAGACCATCATCAAAATTATAAGCAATATCACATCCCTAAAGCTCAATTAATTATAGCTGATATTCCATATAATTTAGGAAATAAAGCTTACGCAAGCAATCCAGCGTGGTACAATGACGGGGACAATTCAAATGGTGAAAGTGAACTTGCGGGAAAAGAATTTTTTATGACAGATAAAAATTTTAAACCTGCCGAATTCATGCATTTCTGCTCAAAGATGTTAAAGCCAGAACCAAAAGAAAAAGGTAAAGCTCCGGCTATGATTGTTTTCTGTGCTTTTAATCAAATGTATGATGTGGCTGAACTTGGAAAGAAACACGGCCTTAACAATTATATTCCTTTGGTCTTTCGGAAAAAGTTCTCCGCTCAGGTTTTAAAAGCAAATATGAAAATAGTCGGCAATTGCGAATATGGATTATTGCTATACAGAGATAAGCTTCCAAAGTTTAATAATAAAGGTAAAATGGTTATGAACTGTATTGAATGGGTAGAAGATGAAGATATAAATAATTATCCAAAATTACATCCTACGCAAAAGCCTGTTGGACTTCTGAAAAGACTTATTGAGTTGTTTACAGACCCGGGGGAAGTTGTCATTGACCCTTGCGCCGGAAGCGGAAGCAGTTTAGTTGCGGCGATAGAATTAAATCGTAAAGCCTACGGATTTGAGATTGATAAGGAATTTTACCCAAAAGCAAAAGAATGGATAGAAAGAACCATCCAGAGAAAAAAATATATTGATCAATACGGGTTCGCAAAAACAGAAATGGATAATGCTGGAATGAATCTTTTCTCAGAATTACAATAAGTCCTTTACCGGAATAGAAGTGATGTTTTAAATCCGGATTAAAACACAGGTATAGACCTGGTGAAGCTTTTGAATACACACACAAATTAACGAAGATATGTCACAACTAGGATTTACATTTTATCCTAAAGATTGGTGGACTAGCGATTCGTTCTACACTTTGAATCCTTTTGAAAGATACATTTACTTGGAGTTATTATTTATGATGTATGATAATTCAGGTTATGTTTTAAATGATAAGATTAAAGTCGAACGCCGTTTATCCACAACTATTAGGGAAGATGTCTGGGTTAAGATTACCGATTTAATGGTCGAAGAAGGTGGCCAGTTAACCCTCGAGAGTGTCAATAAGAGAATAAGAAAAGCAATTGCAAATAGGGAAAATGGGAAGAAAGGCGGAGCACCCGTAGGGAACCAAAACGCTAAAAATCAAGAAGATGGAGCCGAAAAACAACCCAAACAACCCAAAAAAACAACCCAAAACAACCCACCTTATAAAGAGAAAGAGAAAGAGAAAATAAAGAGAAATGAAAAAGAAACTTATAGAGCTTTCGCTCATCTCTCTATTTCTTTTGAAGAGTTTGAAAAGTTAAAGTCAGCAGGTTTTTCTGAAGACGAAATAGATTCCACACTCAATGATGTAGAAAATTACAAGGAAAATAAAAAATATACATCCTTGTATTTGACAGCGCTAAAATGGCTTAAGAAAAACAGAGAAAAAAATAAAGACAGTTCTAAACCTCAATTATCGATGTTTTAATGGAAACAATAATTTCTTTATCAACAAGGCAGATCTATGACATAGAAGCCAATAAACACGGTGAAAACCAAATGCCTTGTCCAGAATGCTCCCGGAACAGGAGGAAAAAGAATGTAAAATGTTTCTCTTACAACGCAGAAAAAGAAGTAGGTTACTGTAATCATTGTGACACCAGATTCGTGAAACATCAGCCACGTGAGGAAAGGCAATATGTAAAGCCTCAAATTGAATGGCAGAATTTTACAAAGCTATCGGAAAATGTGGTTAAGTATTTTGAAAGCAGGGGAATATCACAAAGAACTCTTTTAGAAATGAAAATCGGTGAAAAGGCTGAATACATGCCACAGATTGAAAATAACTCTAATTGTATAATTTTCCCATACTTCAAAGATGGAGAGCTGGTAAACATCAAATTTCGGGATGGAAAGAAGAATTTTAAACTTTCTTCTGGTGCTGAGTTGATCTGGTACAACTACGATTGCATAAAAAAATGCATAGAGAACGAAGGGGAGCTTGTTATTGTTGAGGGTGAATTTGATTGTTTGTCAGTTATCCAGTCTGGACACGAATATGTAGTTTCAGTTCCAAACGGGGCAAATACGGGAAAAATGGAATACTTCGATAGTAGCTTTGACCTGCTTAATAATGTAAAGACTTTCATAATTGCAACCGATAACGACTTGAAAGGGATCGAGCTGAAAAATGATCTTACAAGAAGGCTTGGGATTGAAAAATGCAAAATAGCCTCTTTTAAGCAATATAAAGACTCAAATGAAGTATTGATACACGAAGGAAGAGAAAGCCTATTAAATGTGATTAAAACAGCTAAATTGGCTCGGGTTCCAGATGTTTATGAGGTTTCCGATTTTGAAAATGAACTCGATTCCTATTTTGAGAACGGTTTACCTCAAGGAAAAACAATTGGAATTGATGATTTAGACGAAAAAATTAGGTGGTTAACTGGTCATTATGCAACAGTAACAGGTTCGCCAACGTCCGGAAAATCTGAATTTATAGATTTTATTTGTGCTAAACTAAATTTTCTTCATAATTGGAAGGTGGGATATTACTCCCCAGAATCAGCACCTTTGCCGGTTCATTTCAGTAAAGTGTTTTCTAAGTTCTCCGGCTTTAAATTTGATAAAAATCATTGTCCTTCAGATGCCGAAAGGTACTCGGTTCAGGATTATTTAAATGACAATTATTATTGGGTAGCACCGGTTGACGATATGACCCTAGATGAAATACTTACTCGTTTTGAATACTTGGTTAAAGCGAAAGGCGTAAAAATATTTGTCATAGATCCTTTTAACCGTATAGAAACTGATCAGGATTATACACAGGATAAGCTTTTGTACATCAAAAAGGTTTTAAAAAAGATTATTTCATTTGTTAAAAGAAACGATGCGCTTTTATTTCTCATCGCGCATCCTACAAAGTTGCAAAAAAACAAAGATGGCAAATTTCCGATTGCATCCATGTATGATATTTCAGGCTCAGCAGATTTCTTCAATATGACATCTTACGGAATTTCAGTAAGAAGAGAGCAGAAAGACGATACTTTAGAATTTCTTTCCTATGGTCAGGTAGCAATAAGCAAGGCAAAATTAAATCAAACAATGGGAAGTACCGGAATTTGGGAGTTTAGATACAACTTAAACAATGGTCGCTACGAAAGCGAAAACAGAAACGGAGCTGTACAGTTCGACAATTTGAACTGGATTACAAAGAATGAATTTAAATATTCGGAATTTAAAGTTCCGACCGCAACAATAAATCAAGCATTTGGAGATGAATACGAAGAACTACCATTCTAACGAATTAGAAAAATTTAAGAAAAATCACAAAGAAAGAATTGTAGCTATTGCAGAGTTAAAAACCGAATGGATGAAAGATTTCATTGAAACTCAGAAACCAAAACCAGAAATTAAAACAGTTGCAGATTTATATAAAGAATTTAACAATGAACATCAAAAAAATACTTGCAAACCCAATTCATAACAAGCCGATTGCGGTAAACTTTATCAATACCGCGCCGGCCCAAACGATCAGGAAAGAATCTATTAAGCCAAATAAACTAATTTCTGATTTTGACGAGAAAGGAAGGGAAAAGGTTGAATTATGGCTTTCGTTCTGTTCAATAGGAACGCAGATTCTAAAAACCGGAACAAATATGCTGATGCATTTAGGAGTAATAAATAAAAGAGACGCTGTTCACGACCTTATCACAGCTTTTGGGCAATTAAGAAATCATTTCGCCGGAAACAAAAGCTATGACGAAAAAGAAAAGCAGATAGATGATTTCATGTTTCAAGTCTTAACCGGAAGTGAAGAGCACCAAAAGAGGGTTATTAAATTTCAAGAATCAATATTAAATAAAGCAAAATGAATATCTGTTACAAAATAGGTGAAAAATACCAATATCCGAATGATCCATGTGAAATAAAATATAAACTTTTAGGGAGGAGAAACTACGTATTTGTATTTGACGGTGGTCACTGGTGTACTGATAATGTTTTCCTTGATCTAATAAGGTGCAAAACAGGAGTTCAGGTTTATAAAGAAACAACAATTCAACTTGAAATAGAGTTTTAAACAAGTTTGATAAACCCAATAGATGTAAGATCTAAGATTAATTCTGTTTAACAAGCAAATCACAAACACTTACATTTAAGTATTCGGCAATTTTAAAGAAAACATCAATTGAAGGCTGAGCTTCATTATTGCACCAGCGGGAAACAGAAACAGTTCCGATTCCCAAATGTTCGGCCAGCGATTTTTGAGTAACATCATTTTCAGCCAAAACAGCTTTTATTCTATTGTATTTACGCTTTTCCATAATGCAAATATAATAAATTATACTATGTGATTTACAACTTATAGTTTAAATATAATATTTAACAAAACTTTAACATTAGATATTATTATATTTAAAATATAACTTCATACATTTGTGATGTAATTAAACGTACAAAAAATATAACAACAATAAATAATAAAGATCATGGCAACAAATAATACTGAAGCACTAAATAATTTCATTATCGATGCAACATTGATAGATCCAATAAGAAAAATTGTAAAACAATTAGAAGCTGGTTCTTATAGAGACTGTGATATAAAATGGCTTGATGAAAAACTACAACAGTATACTTTATTAGCTTGTGAAACTTTAGGAATCAAGATTGAACATAATTTGAAAACGAAAAGTCACACAGTTTTAAATGACTATAACAAATCTCGCTATTTAAAATATTTCAATACTCTGTTAAATTATTTTAAATCATTTTAAAGTTCATCGGGTTAATACCCGCTTAAAATAAACCTCACAAAGGGCGTAACATTAAAATGCCTTGCGCCTTAACCCAGAAGGCTGGCTAAAACACAGCGATATTGCCAGTGGCTGTCCTTTGTGAGATCCGAATAATTGGCTGCTTAAATTTCGCACGGGCGTTGGTCACTACGATAGTGTGACGTTTTAAAACTTAAAAAATAAAAATCATGAGAGAAATAAAATTTAGATCGTATACAGTAAATGCAAATGGCACAATTATAAATAGAATGGATTATATAAGCAACCAGACAATTTTTGGATGGGAAGCTTCAGGAATAGGAATGCATATAATGCAGTTCACAGGCTTGAAAGACAAGAACGGTGTAGATATTTACGAAGGGGATATTGTGAAAATCTTATATAATCAGAATTCAGAAAACTATTCTGGAAATAATTTTAATTACACTGAACATACTTGCATTGTTGAATTTAGTGATTATTCCTCAAGTTTTGTCTTGAGGAATGTAACAGAGAAATATAAAGGTAAACACAATTTTACAACCATCAAGTTTGATCATAGAAGATTGTCTAAAGATAGAATTGAAATCATTGGTAATATCCACGAAAATCCTGAACTACTAAAATAAACTTTAACCCGACCAAAGCAAGTCTTTAAACTGCTTTTTAATATGGAAAATACATTAGAAAACAGAATTGAAATAGTTAATCAAATAATCAAAGAAATTTCTTCAAGAGGTAGGAAATTCTTTTCTGGAAAGTTTGGAGTAGCTGAAATTTTCATGAAAAACAATAGACTGTACATGAAAAATGAGCACAATGGTTCTGAATTATGTCTTAATACAAAATTTGGCTATCCACCCAAAGGATTTACGCACGGTGGGACTTTGTGGGGGCTGACGAAAGATTTTAAACAATTTATTCAATCTGGAGAAAAATCGAACGGAGAAAATGGTTATGGAGGCCTTTATTGTCCACATTGGGGATATTCAGAAGATGATATGAAAGCTATTCAGAAAAAAGCAAAAGATCTTGAATACTTGTAATATCAGCTCACAGAATAATAATTTAAAAATAGAAATATGATGGAATTTAAAGGAACAAAAGGGAAATGGTTTGTAACAGAAGGCGGGTTGTCAGTGAGTAATATCGAAAATAAAAGAAATATTCATGATGGGACTATCTGTAGATTTCATACTGGTGTTTTTAATTATGCGAATTATAAAGCTGATGCTCTGCTAATTTCAAAAGCCCCGGAAATGCTTGAAATGCTAAAGAGGGTCAACGATTTAATTAAACATTTAGGCGGCACTCATTATTGTCAATATTCTGAATGTGAACAATTAATAAAAGAAGCCACAGAATTAAGCTGACACCTTACTATCACACAGTTATTAGTTTTCCGGGTCTCGGAAATCGGGCCCGGTTTTTATTAAAACAATTAAATCAAAATATTATGAAATTATTTGAAATCATGCAATTTATGGCTGAAAATGACCTTGATATAAGAAGATTTGACTCTTTTATATCTGGTGAAAAAGTTAAAGCTGGTTCTCATTTAACAATGGGAGCTGATCAATCTACCTTACTTGGCTTAATGAGTGAGAAGTATATTCCAGTTCTTTTTTGTGTCAATAAAGACCAGTATAAAAAGCTATCTGAAGGAATTACGGATTTAAATGAATAATTCTATGAAAACAAAATTTATAAAAGTAGCTGTAAGTGAGAAGAGACCAGAAAAAGGAGAGGTTTATTTCACTTACGATAAAAATTTGGAAAAATCAACAAGGCTTTTTGATCGCAGCAGAAGGAAATTTTTCGGTATAACTCAACCTTTAGAATATCTCCTCGAAGTCCCCGACCGTGAGGATGAAATGAGGGAGATGCTGGAAGAAATATTAGATCACATCAAAGAATATCCACATGAGCCTATAGGATGGGCAGAGGATAAAATCGAACAACTACTTAACGAACTAAAACAAACAACATGAGAATAAATAAGCTTCCGAAATCTATTTATGCATATAAGGATAAATTACAAGTTGCAATATACTCAAAGAAGTATAAAAAAACGTATCATGTAGGGTATTATCTTAGTATAGGAGAAGCTGTCGAAGCAAGAGATAAATTTGTTGTTGAAAATTATCATGACATCACCGAAGGATATTTACCGAGAGGATTATCATTAAATGCAAATAACAAGTACACCGTCAGATTTCAATTTAAAAATTGCGAAGAGTATATTGGAAGTTACTGTACAATTAAAGATGCTGTGAAAGCAAGAAATATTTTTATTGAATCGCTTAAATAAATTAAGAAAGTATGTTAACAGGAAAAGCAAAAGAGGTTTTTAGGGTATGGCTTGGCGAACCAAAATCTTTTAAAAATTTGGATAATATACCGGAGCTGGTTAAATATGCTTACCTAATAAAATGGTTTGATCATGTGGGATTAATTATTGAAATAGGCATTCATCAAAGAGTGGGCGGATTAAATTTATGGAGAGGGAAAATAAATAATAATTTATATGATGAACTAGAATATAAAGCAACTCGTATGGAAGCAACAAAAGTATCAATTGAAAAAGCAAACGAAATTTATAATTCCAGATCCTAGATAAACAATCATAACACGGAAGCTATGAGCATGGAAACAATAAAATTAAAATTTGGAATTCACAAAGGCAAACAATTGAAAGATGTACCGAAAGATTACTTAAAATATTTATTCGACAAAGGTATTTCTAAAGGGAAAATTAAATTTTATACACAACAGTTGTTAAATCTTCCTAAAGAGAAATATCAGGTAAAAGTATGTGGGAGTCTGGGTCAAGATGGTATATATAATGTTGATGCATGGAATTCTGATCACGCAATAAATGAATGTAAAAGAATTAACCACATCCAAATAACACAGTCATATCATGGAACAGAATTTCATGTAGTAAAACTTTAAAACGGAAGCCGGAGCCGTTTTCTTTCTTCGGTAAATCAAACAATTTTTTAAAAATGAAAAAACTATTTTTCGCGAGCATCGTAATGCTTGCCTCACTGACAGCATGTCAAAATGAAAACTCAAATGATGAATTTTTAACTACTCCATCCGGAACGCAGAAGATTGAAAGCAAGTCTACAACTGCAAGAGAAGGGGATCAATCAACAACCTTGGAATTGTTAGGCGCACCAAATGATGAGGTTTTATTAAGATCAGCAGAAAATAATATTTCTGTTAATGAATTAGTAATTACTGATCGTAGAGCCTATATAGCGTGTCATACAAATTATCTGTCTTTTCAAGGTAATTCATGTGTTTATTCGGGTGGGTTTTTATTTATGGTGTCGTGGGAACCTACCACTGGCTATGGAAATATGCCACAGCTTGATCCTGATACTGGACAGCCATTTTTAAATTATACAGCAACTCAAGTTACTACTTGTAACTGTAGATAATTACCTTGAGGGCTTCGGCCCTCTTTTAACCTAAAATATTAAATTATGGATTTAGAAGGACGAAAAAACAATATTTATTTTGATAAAACAGGTAAACAGATTTTGGTAGGAGACTTATTACAGGTTTTCCATTTCAAGACTCGAAGTAAATTCCACTACATGTACCACGTTGCCGTAATGGAGGAGGGCAAAGATTTCCCAGTGTTGGCTTTACGAAATTATGACAAAGAAAAGCCTCATTATAGGTTATTTCAGGTTTGTAATAATGAACAAAGAATATATCACGCTGCGAAAATAATTAGTGAGAAAGACTTTCAAACTATAAGATTAAAAATTAAAGTTAAATAATATGTCACATATAGAAAAACAAAAGATTTTTGACGAGTACGCTGATGAAAATGGCTTTGTAGATTGGGATGATTTATTGAACGATTTTCAAGATCAATTAATGAGTAATGACGAGTTCAATACTTTCCTATTCGCTGCATGCGATTTAGTCCAGAAGGAACAGCAGAAGAGAATTGTGGGGAAATTACCAAGTGAAGGAAGCGCCTTATTACACAATGGAGCAACTAAAGATTCCATCCTATCAGAAAACAACCTAATAAAGTAAAATAATGAAGCATTTAGACTTGCAATTACAGAAAAGACTTCTTATTGTGGAAGGAGATTTATTTGAAATTCCAAAATACACTCAGTTATGGTTAGACAATAAAATTATACGTATCTGCAAAGGCTCCGAACTTACTGAAGAAATAGCGAAAGGATTAGTTGATAAATTAGGAGATTATATTCGTAACTATAAAGATCCTGATGACTATTATAAAACAGCCCTAGAATCCTTCATCTCAGCAATAGAAGCACAACAAATAGAGCTTGGAATTACTATAGATTTAAATAAATCTTTAATTTTTGAGATATTATGAAAAATTGTAAAACTTGTAGCAAAGAATTTCAATCAAAAGATCTCCGGAAACAATTTTGTTCTCATAAATGTAAATGGACTTTTGATAACAAAAAAGCTAGAAAAAAGCTAGCTGATAAAAAAATAGCAATTAAAATAGCAAATCTACCTGGAGAGATTTGGAATGACATAGAAGGATTTGAAAAATTATATCAGATTTCAAACTTTGGAAGGGTTAAAGGTATTAATTATACTAAATCGACAAATAGAGGGGCTATAAAATTTAATTTTTTATTCCCAGAAAGAATTCTAGAAGGTTCTATCACAAGATATGGGTACAGAAAATTTATTCTAAGTAAAGATGGAAAACAAACTAGTCATTTTCTTCACCGCTTAATAGCTAAAGCTTTTATTCCTAATCCTGAAAAATTATACACAGTTAATCATAAAGACGGAAACAAGTTGAATAACGATATTGAGAACTTAGAATGGTTAAGTTTAGGTGATAATACTCGACACGCTTGGAAAGAAGGTTTAACAAAAACTTATGATCGTCACAGTGGATAGGAAAACAAAAGCATTATAAGCCAGTAAAGTGTTTGAAAACCGGAAGAAGGTGGGATAGTATCAAATCAGCATGTAGAGACTTGAATATGACTTCTGCAGGATTAAAATATATATTAAATGGCCTAAGCAAGTCCAATAATGACTTTGTTTACGATGTTCCCGCACCTTCAACCCAGATAAAACATTAATATTCGAAATACTTTAAACATCGGGCTGATTTTGTACATTTGTAATGGTTTTAGTTTAACGACTAAGATTAATTTGACAAAAAAGGCCCTCAGTTAAGAGGGCTTTTGTTTTACAATTTGCTTAAGGTTTTTGTTACAAGTTCTTCCAGTTTATACCAGTTTTCCACTCGAAGGGTTATTGAACTTGTATCGTGTGTTATACACATCCAATGCTCAGAAGGATCATAATTCACTGACTGCTCTATCTCCTTTTCTGAATCATTATCCAGCTTTACCATTTGGGATAGTTCAAAGGGCTTTAATTCGAACTGTTGTAAAAATCTCTGAACAAAGCTTTCCACGTCAGAAGGATTATTTTTGCCTCTTTCGAAATTCCCGTGTTCAATCTCAATAAATGAAATTAAAGAATCAATTTTACTTGAATCGTAGAACTTAACAATGGTTTCATAAACTTCCTTGTTAGGAACTACCTGAACTGATTTGCAATACTCAAGGTAAGCATAAAGAGCATCTTGTTTCATTGGGCTTAAATCAACTTGATTTTTCATTTTTTTTAATCCCGCCATTATCACATTGGGGTTCGGTTTTTAGTTAAACTGTTTTGATTAATTTGACTTAGTAAAGATACGGAGGATATATTGCAATCCATTACGGGAAACCGTAAAATGGCAACTTTTTTATTACGGATTTCCGTAAAATAATTGTCAGTTAGATTAATCGAAAAAAATTGTTAGAAAAAACTAAAAAAAGTTTAAAATTTATTTGGAATAGAAAATTGATCTTCGTAAATTTACTGTAAAGCGGTTGGAAATGAAGGAGATAAAGCCGAAGAAGTGCGCAGTATGTGGAGAAGAGTTCATTCCATTCAGAACGACTCAGAAAGTATGTAGTACGACCTGCGCAATTTCTTTTGGTAAGTCAAATATTCAAAAGCAGGAAGCCCGAGCTTGGCAAAAAGAGAAGAAGGTCAGAAAGGAGAAGCTAAAAACTCATAAGGATTGGTTACAAGACCTGCAAAAAGTTTTCAATGAGTTTATCCGTGAAAGAGATAAAGGGTTGCCGTGCATAAGTTGTGGATGTAAAATTGAAGGAAATGGCCATGCCTCACATTTTTTCTCGGTGGGAAGCCATCCAAATTTAAGGTTTAACGAGAATAATGTTCATGTGTCCTGTGTTGAATGTAATTTACATAAACACGGAAACTTAGCAGAATACTCAATAAGACTGCCTAAAAGGATAGGTCTGGAGCTTTATTCAAATTTAGTCTTACACAAAAATTTAGCTTTAAAACTTTCAGTCCCAGAGATTAAAGAAAAGATTGAATATTACCGGAAAAAGATAAAGGAATTAAAAAATGAATATTCTAACGCCTGAAGATATTAAATGGAAATGCATAATCCATATAGCAATGGAAGATGAGCATATCAGTAAGTACAGGAATGAGGAATATGGAATACAATGGGAGCAATACACAAAGGTTAAATGGCCTTGTGATTTTGCAAAACCTAAAAACTATTATTACATAGATGATCAGGAAAAAGAGTACACAGACATCCAGATTTTATGTGATGATTGGAATGAGATAAAAAACTTTGATGATCCTAACGCTGAGATAGTTTGGTTTAAGGTTATTAAAAGTAAGTAATGATTAAGTGTTTTTTAGAATTTCCAAGCACAGATGATGATTGCAGAGGGGGTGGAGCGATGGTTGATGAAGGAGGGTGCTTGGTTTTAATTAAAAGGAAAATAAAAATGAAATTTATAGCTTAATTTTTTATGGGGCTTGCAGTAATGACATTGTTACTTAGTTTAAAAAGTCTCGTTTATACTGAATGCACGTCAGGTGAAATTTCTAGTTCAATAATTGCGGCGATTAACTTTTGTTTAATTGTTTATTGGTTGAAAGAGTTAAAATTTAAACAATGATAACTAAATATAAATATTTTGCCATCGGCGATTCAATATTTTACAATAACGGAGGCTTTTGTGTAAAGGTAAGAGTAAACACCGAATTCCCTTCTATTGAATATATTGAAGATCATACCGTCAAGTATTATCAAGAAACATGGGATAAAAATACGATTGAGATTGATAAGGAAATATTTGAAAAGAGGTTTAATGAAATTTATGACGTAATAAAATCAAGGCTTAATTTATGACACTCGAACAAATAAAAGCTAATTGGACTGCAACAGATGAGATAATCTATAGAACACCAGAGGTTAAATTAAAATCACTGGAAGCGGCGAAAACAAGGGTAATAAGTAAAAATTAAAGATAACTAATGAAGTGGAATACAATTTTATCTATCATTCAAGTCTTTTGTGCTGTTTATTTAATGTGTCTGAACGCGGCACTTGATAACATGCAGAATGTAATTTTGTACAGCATAGGCTTTGTGTTCTGTTATTTGGGAATAAGAAATTTACTTGACAACTTATTAAATTAAACGTGATGCTAGCATATAGGTAATGCGCTACCGCCGTGGATAGGCAATGAAGGAGCAAGGTAGAGAATCACGGGTTGTCACCGGGAGCATCAGCAAGTCTTCATAATAAAATAAAATCCTTAATGTAAATTGAGGTTGACCACCGGGAAAGACCGGCAACTGGACTGCTAAGGTTAGGAGGTGAAAATAATAAGCCTCGAGGGATCGACACCCTCACTGTCCACAAAATATTTTAAGTATGGTGTTGAACGAAAAAGAAGTAGAAGATTTAATAGCGAAATTAAAGGAAAATCCTAAGTTGTACTTATACGATTATCAGTTAACAGAATTAGTAAGGTATCTTTTAATTAAAGTAGAGAAATTAGAGAAAGAAAAAGAAGTCTGAGAAGCTCTTTTTAATGTTGTTGATTTAATGCAGAGGGAATATATTTTTTTCATATTAATATTTTGTGATTTGGTGTCCCACTGCTGAAATGGTAGTGGGATTTTAATTTAATACAAATATAAAAGGATGGGAACACCGCAAATAATTTTAGTGATTCTTTATGCAATAGCATTGTTGTTACAAGCTCACAGTCATGGAAAGCCAAAGGAAGGAAACAATAATTTCTGGCATAGCCTTATTTCCTCTGTGATAACTTTTTCACTCTTAAAATGGGGAGGTTTTTTTGATTAAGGATATGGAAGGAAACTTTAGAATAGTACAAACAGCAGATGATTGTTTTATCATCCAGAAAGAAGTGGACGGAAGAGATCATGTTCCAGTTAAGTTTTTAGGATTTGTTTTATGGGACAAGTCTATTCCTGTAAAAAGATGGAGGGTTGTAACCCAAAAAGGCATACCTGCTAATATTTACAATTTACCGGAAATATGGGATGCTAAATGGAAGACATTAGAGGAGGCACAAAAGGCTTATGATAGTATAAAGAAATATCCAAAGGTAGTATATGGAGCTATAACACTAGAGGATTTGAAAAGCTGCCCACCTCCGCCGGAACCACAAAAGCCGAGAAGCATGAGACAAGGTGAAAGCCTAAAAAGAATAATTCCGGAAACAACACCTGAGCAAAGATCAACAATGGAATTTTTTTAAACATATGGATAAAATTATTATAAAAATAAACCACGTTGTATTTTGGTGGTATTACAAAAGAGTTCCAAAATTCTTTCACAAGTGGACGATATTAAAAAGTATAAAAATCTTAGTTGATAATTATGAACATGCTGAATATCGCTATGAAGGATTAGAAAAAGTGTTAAAAAATGCTTCTAATCGAGAAAGGGAAATGCAGTCTGAAATTACCAATCTTAAACTAAAATTAATGGGAGTAAGTCAAGAAGCTATTGATCCATTAAATAAAATGTTTGGCGTTGACTTAAAGGGCGTGTCGAAAGAAGAAAGGAATAATTGAATGTTAATTTAAGTTTTCAGCAATGAAGGAGGATGTAAGAAGATTGTTAAGTACAGATATTGAAAGCTTCGAAGATGAAATCTGGGAGGATATAGAAGGTTATGAGGGGCGTTATATGATCTCAACATATGCAAGGGTAAAAAGCATAATCAATAAGCGAAATATAGTCCTCAGTAAAAGTATTTCATGTGGAAGGTTTAAAGTTACCTTAGTAGACAGGAGAGGCCGAATAACAAGCTATCAATGCGGAAGGTTAGTAGCTAAAACATTCAAGCAGGAACCGGAGCCAAATGAGGTGCTGAGGTATTTAGACGGAAACGTTTTAAATGATCATGTAGACAATGTGGATTTCATTACAAGAGAAGAAAGCGCAAAAAACAGAACTAGGAAAAATACTTCAGGAGAAAGAAATGGGATGGCTATTTTAACAGCTAACCAGGTAAAAGAAATAAGAATGAAAAGAAATTCCGGCATCTTATACAAGCAACTCCAATCAGAGTACAATGTATCAATCGGATGTATTCACAATATAGTAACAGGGAAACAATGGAAAACGGTGTAGGTTATGGCAAAGAATAAATATATAGAAACTCCCGAGAAGATGTGGGAATACTTTTCTTTATATAGGGATGAATTAAAAAACAATCCAATAAAAATAATTGAACAAAGAAAAGCTGCTATTAATTTTAAGATATATGGGGATGCAGATTTAGGTGATATAAGCGAAGAAATTAAAGAAGCTTCTAATCCCATAATCGAATTACCCGCACAGAGACCATTAACATTTGAAGGATTTCAAAATTGGCTAGATGATAATGATATTATAACCGATGTTACAGATTACTTTGAAAATAAAGACGGAAGATACAGCGAATATGTCCGTATCTGTTCGCGCGTGAAGAGAGTTATCAGACAGGACCAAATAGAAGGGGGAATGGCAGGAATTTATAACGCTTCAATAACACAAAGACTTAATGGTTTAGCTGATAATAAAGACATAACCTCCAAAGGCGAAAAGATCGAAACAGGGCCGTCTAAAATAACTGTTGATATTATAGCACCAACCGATGAATAATATTAACTTTAAAGCCTCTATTGTATTCCATAAAATATGGGAAGCGGTTAATCAACGAAAGATTAACGAGCTGGGGCAGTTGGAGCATATTTATAAATTAGTGCTTGAAGAGGGCAGTTCAAGGAGCACAAAGACCTGGAGTAATTTTCAGGTTTTGTTTTTGTATTTGTATGAGAATCCAATTTCGTCAGCAACAGTATTAAGAGATACGCAAAAGAGTTGCCGGGATATTGTTGAGAAAGACTGGAAAGAGTGGCTTAAAGATCCAATGGTTCGTAAAAAACAGTTTGAGAGGGGCGAAATAACTGTTGAAGAATTAGACGCGTTTTTAAAGATCGAAAACCTTGCACAATATTTTATTGAGAATAAAACCAACCACACGTGGACTTTTAAGCATAATGGAAATATGCTGCGGTTTACCGGGCTTGATGATGAAGACGACGCAATGGGTATGACACAGACTATTTGCTGGATAAATGAGCCTTACAACTTCAGTCATGAAGTATATAAGCAATTGGCCCAAAGGTCAAAATTAATTATCTTCGACTGGAACCCAAAACAAAACCACTGGATTGAAAAAGAGAAGCTGAAAGAAAGTACATTTATCAACTATTCAACATTCCGCGATAATCCTTTTATTAATCCGGAAAGTAAAAATCAAATATTATCCTACCAACCCGTTAAATGGTGTGAAGCTGTTACTTCTGGAATATTAAGCGAAATTGAGGCTTTAAACTACGATTTAGAGGCAAACAGCAAAGAATTAACCCAAAGGCAGCTTAAGGAATTAAAACGCTGTATTTACAATGAAATAACTAAATCAGAATCAGAGTATCATTGGTTAGTTTATGGGTTAGGTCTTAAATCAGAAAAACCAAATAAGATTTATAAGGGATGGACGCCAATTACTTTGGAAGAATATAAAAAGAAAGGCTATACGAAATACTATGGACTTGATTACGGTTTTGCCAACCCTACTGCATGTGTTGAGGTTAAATATGATGGTGATCGATCATTTTACATCCGGCCGTTATTATATAAGCCAATGAATTCAATGGGCGAAACACCGCTGGGTGAAGTTTTAGTTTCTGCGGGAATCCCTCAAGGTGATGTAACGTATATTTGGGCCGATTCTTCGGATAAAGAGCCCGGAAGTGACATTTCGATTACTAATGATTTACGAGTAAATTACAACCTTAATGCGGTTCCTACGAATAAACCAACATATAAATCAAGGTTTGAGTTTATAACCAAAGCACGGATATTTTACGTAGAAGATGCAAACTTCGAATCGGAATACGATGAATACGAATACGAATATATAAATGATATTCCTACTGAAAGACCAATAAAAAAGAATGACCACTACATGAACGCAATGGAGTACTGTATCTGGGGGATTAAGGAGTATTTAGGATTGGCGTTTTAGGGTTAGTTCTTCACCTGTAAGAGCGAAAAATAAGTTTTGGAGTTGGTGAACGTATTCTATTTTTTTAATTAATTGAGAGCATCCAACAATACCCCATAACCCAAAAGGATTCCCTCCAGCTGTTAATTGAAATAATTTAAAAGTTTCTTGTTTTTCATTAAAATCAAATGACCAAAACCATGATTCATTGTCGTCATTAGTGAACCCAAACTTCAACAACCATTCTTCTGTTAAGGGAGTACCAATAAGATTTTCATAAGGAAATTTAATTCCTTTTACTTCTCTTATTCCATCTGCTAAAATTTCAAAGACTTCAATCTCATAAAAATTTAATGTTTCTTTACCATTGCTTACAACAGCATTAAGAATATTTCCGGCTCTTAAATGTTTTACTTCCATACAGTAAAGATACAAAAAACAAAGTTTATTTTCACTCTATAACACCATAAATAACAACTACTACATTTGTTTTCAAATAGTTAATGTGAACATTTTTACGAAGATTGGGAATGGGTTGGACGCTTTTAAATCAGCTTTTGCAAGTGCTGAGGTTCCGCCCTATTATGCAAGGTTAGATGATGGTACACACAGCTATAACTTTGAAACAACACGTTTCGGATTATTAGGTATGTTAGGTTTTGGTTCTGAGTATAATAGAGCCGTTGATAATCTTAAGTACTATTACAAACATACTCTATTTCTTCAAGACTGCATTAATTTATACGCTGATTTCGCTTCTCAGGTTAAGATCATGGAAGTGGACGAAAAAGGCAACGAACGGGAAGATTCGGAATATGTGAAGTTCCTAAGTCAGCCCAATGCATTCCAGAACGGAACAGATTTCATAAAAGAAATGGTAGTAAATAACCTTACTGCCGGAGCTGTTTTCCAATACGGAAATTTCTTTAAGAACGGAAACCTTCGCATTTCACCACAATTATTCAACCTTGAATTCAACAACCTGTCATTTCCAAAGGTAAAAAACAGATACGTTTTAGATCGTAAAGCCATTAGCGAACTGGAAATTAAAGAACATCTGGCCGATTCAAAGACAAGAACGCTAAAAATGTTCGAATTAGCCTATTTCTATGACACAATACCGAATAATGGATATGGAAAAGACAGATACGATGCAGACGGTTTCTTTAAGCCAATGTCACGCATTTTCTCAATATTATCATCGATAGATACGGTTATGAATAGCCAAAGTTCGATGGCTTATACTTCCGGAAACAATGTGAATAAAGTACTAAGCAGGGAGACGACCGGAACAAATGGGATTGCGCCATTAGCATCTGATCAAAAGAATGATATTGAAATTAAGGTAAATGGACGGGGTGAATATGGAGCCCGCGCCGAAAAGGTAGGCGATACCATTGCTACAAACGAATCGTTAAAACTGCTTGATCTTACTAGGGATAACCGGAAGATGCAGCTTATCGAACAACAAGAAAACGCAAAAGAAAACATTCGTAATTGCTTTTTAGTGCCGAAAGATTTCTTTGGTGATTCAACCTACGAAAATAAACAGATGTCAGAGGCCCGGTTTATTCTGGGGCAAGTTAAGACAATAACAGATAACTGGCTAAAAGAATTGACAGCTAAAACACCGCTGTATTTTCAAGCGAGAGGAACCAAATTAATCGGCTCGTATGATCATCTACCGAGTATCGCCGAGACGAAAAAGATGCTAGAAAACAAAGGCTTTATTGATAGGGCAAACGCTATGAATGCTGTTATCACAACTTATCAAAATATGAAAGCTATTGAAGAAAATATAACATGGGAAGATTTCCTAGTAAGACACCAATTTAATGACTTTTTAAAGGTATCGTAATGAAAAACATGGTCAACAAAATAGACAAGCTTTTGAAAGAGGAAGAAAATTTATCTCCTCAATTAAAAGATCAGCTTGAAAAGAAGAAAGAAATTTTATCAAAAAATAAAACGGTAAAAAAATGATTACGCTAAAAGAAATATCTAACAAAACATTTTCAAATAGTGAAGAGGCTTTAAAGTTTCTAATTGAAAATAAAAAAATTGTCATTGCAAATAAGTGCAGTGCTATAAAAAGATGTGATGGAGTTTCATTTTTTGGGAACCTAATTAATGAAAAGGATGAGGTTATAAAAGCCGGATCATCAGTAGATATTTCTTCAGTTAATCAAATCAAAATTACAGCTATTGGTAATACATGTAATTTCTATGATTCTCATGGTGATGTATCAATAAATGGATCATGGAACCGTACAGCGAAAAACACCAAAGAGGGATTACACTTGCAGGAGCATAAATGCCAATTTGATCACATAATAGCAGAAGGACCAGGTGTAAAGTATGCTGTTGAAATAAAGTCGTGGAAAGAAATAGGTTACGAGTATGAAGGTTCGACCGAATGCCTTGTTCAATACTCAATTGCAGAAAAAGAGGATAACCCTTATATGTTTAAAAAGTACATCCAAGGGAAAGTAAAACAACATTCTGCTGGTTTACGCTATGTGAAATTAGAGTTATGTGTAAATAACAATGCAGATTGGGCGAAAGAAGAAAAAGAAAACTGGGATAAATATTATCCTTCAGTAGTTAATAAAGATGATGTTGATGAGCGAGGTTATTTCTGGGCTGTACTAGAGCAGAAAATCATTGAGGTTTCTGCGGTTCCAAGAGGTAGCAATCCCGCAACGCCTACAACATCAGTTGAACCCGTCTCCGACACTTCAACGAAACAGGACCCGGCCGACGCCACTCCAGAAAGTGAAACAAAATCAATTATTAATCTAAACATTTTTTAAAAATGGATTTTAAGTACAAAACAGTAGCAGAAATTAATGCTTTGTCGCCGGATGAACAAGAAAAATACCTGGCTGACAAAAAAACTCACGAAGATAAAGTGAGAAAGGACGAAATTGACACAACTATAAAAGAAGCTTTAAAACCTCTATTAGACGGTCAAACCCAAACAACAAAGGATATTAGTGATCTTTCCGAAACAGTAAACACGATCGAAGAAACACTAAAGTCAGGAGGAGTTGAGAATGAGCAGGATTTAAGAGCAAAAGTTTTTAAATATGTAACCGACAATCACGCTGAAATCGTTGAAAAAATGAAATCAGGAGGGAAAATCGATATTTCAAAAGCTTTAGGTTTCGATGTGTCAAAAGCGGTAGGAACTGTAACAACGGCTAACGGTACGCTTCCTGTTGCTCTTCCGGTTAACTATGTAGCCGAAAGACAAGGCGTACCTAATGTAAGATTAAGACGTCCTTATTTATTTGATGTGGTAAACACTTTCAATACTTCCGAAAAATCTTTGGCTTATGTTGAAGCAATTCCGGGTGAAGGTGATTTTGCGGTAGTAGCAGAAGGCGCTGCAAAACCACAGTTAGATCTTGATTGGGTAACCAGATACGTTACACCTACAAAATTTGCGGGTTGGATCCATGTAACCGATGAGGTGCTTTATGACATTCCGAGAATTACGGATATGATTGTAAACTACCTTAAAGATAAGCACGATATTTTTAAGGACAATCAAATTTTCGCTTATATCAACACTACTGCAACAGCTTTTTCAGCCGGATCACTTGCAGGAACTGTTGTAAATCCAAATATCATTGATGTAGTAAACGCAATGCAGGTTCAAGTGTTGAACTCTCCAAACTATGTTGACGAACCGGATTTCTACGTAGATACTGTATTAATGAACCCTATTGATTTCTTCACCTATTTTGCTACGGTAAAAGATGCAATGGGAAGAAACCTTTATTCTGATCAGATGATGTTAGGTGGATCAATGGTTTATAATGGACTTAGATTTATTTCTACCAAACAAGTTACCGCAGGAAACATTATCGCTTTTGATTCGAGTAAAATCGATGTTACCAGCTATGAGCCTTATCATGTAGAAATGGGATGGATTAATGATGATTTTATCAAGAACCAAAGAGTAATCTTGGGAGAATCAAGAGGCCATATCTACATTAAAGAACACGATAAGAGAGCTTTTGTTAAAGGAGCGATTGCAACAATGATCACGGCATTAACTAAAGCATAAGCATAACAATGGTAAAGTTTCATTTTTCAGTGACGAATGGGCATTACAAGAGGGGTTCAGTAATCGAATTGCCTGAAAATACGGCAAAAGTATTTGAGAAACTTAAGTGGGGTTCAATTCAAAACGAAAATGAGCCTAAGCCCAAAAGTAAAGCAAAAAGTAAAAAATCATGAGCCTGATAGACAAGACATATTTTGAACAATGGAATCTGATTCCAAACGTAAACGAGCCTGATCCTAACAACAGAACATCTGAGGATCTGGACGCTACAATTATGCAGGTTGAAAAGGATGTCTTGTCTCTTGCTTTTGGTTGGTCAATGTGGGAAGACTTTAAGCAGTATATTAATACAGATGGAGGGATAGATGATAGTGCGCCTCAAAACTATAAAGATATAGTAAATGGCAAGAGTTATCTAAAAGCTATAAACGGTGATGATAAAGAATGTCATTGGCGCGGATTGCTTGAAACAAACCCGAAATCGTCATTATTAGCTGATTTTGTCTACTACACATATAAAGTAAACAACGCAACTCTAACAACAGAATTTGGAGAGGCAGCGGTCGAAGGGAAAGTTGGAAATAAGGCAAGTATTACCCCAAAGGTAACACAGGCTTATAACAGGTTCGTAACAAAGTTTAATGGAGGAATTAAGGCTTTTCCTAGCGGATATACAATGGATGGTAGACCGTATTGGTATATCAACGGAGGTGTAGATTATTATGGGGTTTGGGACACTTATGGCGAAGTTTCGTTAATGAGGTTCTTGCTTGACAATAAATCTGCATATCCTTTACTCGACACTGATATAAGACGCTTTGGAATGCCGATTAAAAATGAATTTGGTTTGTAATGGTTAATCATAACGAAATACTTGAAAACACGCTGAATAAAAAGTTTACCGTTGAATATAACGGGAATACTTTTACTAACAACTTTATCGAAGGTGATATTTTCGAGGTTTGGGGTATTTTAAAGAAAGCAAAAACAAAATATCCTCTGATATGGTTACAAAGCGGTTACAGGGTTAAAGAAAGCACATTACCAGGTAATAAAGTAAAGGAATTATCTAATTGTAATTTCTATTTAATTACCAAAGGTGATGCACACGATCTAAATTCAAAACGCTATATCGATACATACAAATTCATTCTTTATCCTTTACTGGAGAAATTCAAGAAAGGAATATCCGAAACAAAGGGAATTTCTCTTTCAAACGAATACGAGTATATAACCTTTCCATTCAACGATATTTCTGAGTTAAGCGCCAAAGAATCCAGTTCTAAACGTTACGGAGAAAAAACAGCCTTAATGGACGTTTGGGATGCAGTTTACTTGAATATAGGAATTACAATCAATGGGGAATGTTACCCCGAATATAAAGTAAAAATTTAAACTTACATACAATGTTAAAAGTACAGAATTGTAATATTTCAGAACTTATCCCAAGATTAGGGGGTATGTTTTGCGGTGAAAAACTGCTGGTTGGTTTTTTACTAAAGCTTAGAGGAACGCTAATCGATCCTGCAACATTTACAAAAACAGCATTAGACCAACTTATCAGAGAAGATAAGTTAATCGGAATGCTCGAATTCTACAATGTTGAAAATAACGATCAGGAACCTGATACACAGACTTCTGTAAGAAAAGAAGTAATTGAAACTATTCCTGGAACAAAAGGATATAATTTCACCTTCAATAAAGGAAATTGTTTCCAAAATGAATTACAAAAGCTTCATGGAAGTGACAGCTACGAATTCATTCCGGTTTTCGATGATGGATCGGCTTTATTTGCTCAAACAAAAGACGGAAAGCTAAAAGGTTTTGATTGCCGTTTATTCGTTGGAATTAAGCAACTTCAAACATCTGCTGATGTAGCAGGCTCTATTTTAAGAGTATATATTACTCCGAATGCAATGAGCTACTGGCAGGGAGCGTCAGGAACTTTCGAAAGTGACGAATTCTCTTTCAAAGAAATTACACCAGTTGCCGGTTTAAGAATCGAATTAGGGGCATTAGCCGCAGCACAAACGACAACTACAGCAAAGATCACAAACCTATGCTCAGATACAATCGTTTCAGGATTAACAACGCCGGCTAATTGGAAAATGAGCAGAAACGGGGCTTTAGAAGCTGTTACTGCCGTTGCTGAATCGAACGGAAATTATACATTCACTCATGCTGCTTTAGTAGCAGGTCAAGAGATTTCGTTTCAAACTATGGTTTCCGGTTATCCTGTTTATGTGTTAGATACAAGCTATTTCGCTGGAAAATCAATTGAAACAGAAGTTGCATAATGAAATTTCAGTTAGGTAAATATAAAGCCGAGGTTAGCGAACCTTTCACTAACGAAAAGGACGCGATTGATTTTGTATTAAAGTCATTCCCGGAGCTAACCAAAGAAGAAGTAAAACCGTATGTTAAGCCATTAATTAAAAAACAAAAGGATGAATCCAATAGCGCTAAAACGAGGAATTCAGAAGGCGATCCGGGAAGTTCCAAAAATAATTGATGATGCTATAAAAGAAAGTAAACTCGAAGATATTAACCGGGAAAACTTATTACAGGGCAAGGATAGTGAGGGCAATGATATGCCCTTCTATTCCCCTAATTCCGAATATGGATTCGAAAAAATGAGACGTAATCCTAAAAACAGGGGAAGATGGGATTTAAGAAATACTGGAGAGTATCATCGTGGAATATACACGGAAATAAAAAGGAGCAATGTACTATTCAAACAAAGAGTACGAAATGCAAAAACAATCTGGATCGAAAGAGCGATGGAAAGAGCAAATAGGGTTTCGCTTGGTATTCCACAGACTAAAATGGATCAGATCCTAATTGAAAAGGCTCCGCAAATAAAAAGAGAAATTGAACAAATAATTACTTCTGCCTAATGTGTAATTGCAGTAAGCCGATAACCGAATCAGAGTGTCAAAGGCTTAGGAAATATGTTAATGACCCGGAAAAGAGAATGTTTATCTATCACATATTCGATGATAAAGGGTTAAAGATCGCGTTTGTTCCGCCTGGCAAAAATCCCAACCAAATAGCATTTGAAAGAGAGTTTTTAGATGAGAATGGCAATCCTGAATGGTATCACGTAACCGAACACCCATGTTTAAATGAATAATTACAAAATCTATCAAGACAGTAAAGAAATCCCACTTTGGAACTATAAAAGAATAATCCAGACTGAGGATTTTTTTTATATGGTTAAGGGCTATGAATCCGGGGACAACATCGAATTAAACGTTGAGGAATTAAAAATTAAGTTTCAGGAAATAGAGCAAGAATCCATTATATCACTAAACGAAAAGAGCGCTGATTTTACTCTTTATGGTAAGTTGGAGAGGGTCAAATTGGAGTTGTCGATGTTTCTTGTTTTAGATGAAATTATAACGCTTAAAATTAAAGAAAAAAGCCTTTGTGATAAGCTGGAAATTAATTTTGAGAATACCATTCTCGTAGAAATGCTCTCAAAATTAAAGATTCCAAAGAAAGAAGATCTTTCTGAACAGCTTGAAATCATTAAACAAAAGATTACAAAATATGAAAATGAGCTTGAAGATGTTTTAAGCAAGGTTAAAAAACCAAAAGAAAATGCAGATGACTTTGATATTGATGAACAAATTATAAATGTAAAAATTGGTTTGGAAATGGATTTTGACGAACATAAAACATCATTACACCAATATCAAGTATATATAAAGGCTTTAGTAAGAAAGATTGAGCAAATCGATAAAATGAATCGGAAATGAGTGAGAAATTAGCCATATATGACAAGGAAAAAACCGTCAAAGACCTTCAGGATGTAAATAGAGAGGTTGATATTTCTATTCGCAAATTCATGGAACTTATAAACACCACTGAACGCGCCTCTCAAGGATTTTCAAGGGCAACACCCCGGGAAGTAACCGCCGCGTACAGACAAGGCAGTGAGGTTATGGGTGGGTTTGTTCGTGTGACAAATGAATTATCTGACTCCGAAAGACGCTTAGCTGCCGTTGAAAGACAATTGGCTGTTGCTCAGTCTGAACACGGTCAGCAAATTGCTAACCTATCGAATCAAACCAGACAACTAACGGCAGCCCAAAGAGATAGGGCAAGGGAAGAGGCCCGATTGGCGGCGTTATCTGAAAGCGAAAGACAGAGAATAGGGAATACACTCCAATTATATAATAATGTTCAAAGAAGGTTGAATACTCTTCAAATGGAGTATAGAAATTTAGCTTTGGCCAAGCAGTTGGGAATGAACCTTACCGATCAGGAAAGAGTTAGATATGAACAGCTTCAAAAGCAGATTCAAAGATATGATCAGGCCTTAAAATCGGTGGACGCTTCAATGGGAATACACCGTAGAAACGTTGGTAACTACGCAAGTGGTTATAATGGTTTGAATATGTCTGTCGCTCAATTAGCCCGGGAAATGCCAGCTTTTACCTATTCTGTACAAACAGGTTTTATGGCTCTTTCAAACAATATACCGATTTTCATGGATTCTATAAGGGCGGCAATAGCTCAAAATGCAGCATTAAGAGCGGAAGGTAAGGCAACGGTTCCTGTTTGGAGACAGTTGGGATTAGCTGTTTTAGGATTCAATACTATTTTATCTATTGCAATTACCTTATTAACTGTTTATGGAAAAGAAATCGGAGAGTGGATAAAAAAACTGTTTCAAGCTGATGGGGCAACCGGAATATTAAAGAGAAGTACTGAAGCTTTAAACAAGGCAAGAAAAGAAGCGGTAAAATCAGCAGCGAGTGAAATTAACACATTAGAAAAACTTTATAGGGTTTCAACAAGCGAAAATGCATCACGGGAATCCAGAATTCGGGCGGTTAATAAATTACAAGCATTATATCCATCTTTCTTTAAAAACCTTTCTGATGAAACTATTATGGTCGGCAAGGCAAAGGATGCTTATTTAAGGTTAAGGGGTGCGATTTTAGATTCTGCAAGGGCAAGAGCAATTGGAAATTTATTGGAGCAAAGGCAACAGAAGAAGCTAGAGGATGAAGAAAAGCTGAATAAACAGCAAAACGAACAAGTTCAGGAAGCCTTAAGGTTAAGAAAAAACATAAATGGTTCTACCTCTGAATTCGTGAGAGACGGACAAGGGGGATTAATTAAAAAAGATATTGACAACAGCATCATTTATAACAGAACTCTTCAGGACATCAATGTGACTTTAGGGAAGAAAAGAAAATTAAATAAAGCATACTATGAGGAAAATAAGTACCTCATGGATGAGCAATATAAGTTAGAAAATAAGAGGGATGTTCTTAATTATGATGCTGATAAAAACGGAAAAGGTGAAACAATTAAAAAGCCATCAGCAGATAAATTATCAGCAGAACAGAGGAATTTCTTAATGAGACTTGAAGCAGCAAAAGATCAAGAATTAGCTATAAATGAAACTAAATTTGAAAAGGGAGAAATTGACCAAAAGGAATATTTAGAAAACCTTCTATCAATTAATGTAGATTATTTCAATAAAAAAATAAATTATTTAAAAGGAAATAATGCAAAAGAAGCTTTGGAGGTTGCAAAATCTGAATTAGAGAAATCTAAAATAATTAGAGAAACTCAGAAAAAATTATTTGACATAGAATTAGAAGATTTAAAAAATCAAAGCAAAAAGAAACTAAATGAAATAGAAAGAAGCGCTAATGAAATTTCAGAATCAGAATATCTTACAGATTTTGATAGGCTTCAAAAACAGATTGATATTGATGATCAAATAATAAGTGAGTTATCAGACTTTTATAGTGATCAAATAAATGTGGCAAAAAGTAGAAACCAGGAGATTATTGAGATTGAGACAGAACGTGATGAAGAAATAGGAAAAATTCAAGATGAAAGGCTTAAAAAACAAAAGTCTTTACCTGACGCTATGGTTTCTCAAATAGAGTATGAAGCAGAATCTTTAAAGCTTGAAGGTGAAATTACTTATGAGCAGCAAAAACAATTAATACTAAAAAACAAGAGGTTAACGACCGAAGAAAGAAATTACCGTTTGTCGGTTCTTGATAAGCAGGAGCAGATTAATATCAACAATAGGGAGATTGAAAGGCTTAACACCTTAAAAGGACAATTGGTTGTAAAGAGAGCTATCAATCAAATTAATGTGTTGCCTCCTTTATTAAGTCAAGAAGATGAACAGAAATTAAAGGAAATTGATTCGACCATTGAAAAATTGACCTCCCAGAATCAAGTTATAAACATAGAGCTAAAAGAAGATGTTGACCAGAGAACACAGGGAATAAGAAATATTATTGCCAAAGGATTTAATGATCTTGGATTTAGCGGATTAGCTGACGCTTATACTGCAACAATGGAAAGGCTGAAGAATGATACTGCTTCATGGAGGGATTATGCTGTTCTCGCCGCCTCTGCCGTTTTGGATGCTATGTCTCAGCTTTCCAATAAGCAAAAAGAAAGAACAATTGCAAATTTAGATGCTCAACTCGAACACACAAGAGAAACAACCGAACAGGAGATTGGTTTTATTAATCAGCGTTTAGAATGGCTAAATGGATTGGACGAATTATCCAAAGAACAGCTTTCGGAACGTAATAGATTAGAGGACGAAGCAAGAACTTATAAAGAACAGCAATTACAGCGCGAAAAATTAATTGAGACCCAAAAAGCCAAAGCCGAACAAAAGGCTGCATCACAACAAGCTTTAATAAACGGGGCTTTAGCTGCTACAATGACATTAGCTCAAATGGGATTTGTGGCGGGAGCAATTCCAGCGGCTTTAGCATTAGCTTTTGGTGTAGCTCAATCAATTGCAATTTCTTCGAAAAATCCGGTTCCTCAGTATTTTGTTGGTAGACAAGACGGGCCGGCAGAATGGGCTTTAACCCAAGAACGCGGTCGAGAATTAATTACAGATAAAAATGATAATGTAGTGAGTTTGGGAAGCTCTGGCGGAGCAAAGAAAACATGGCTTAATAAAGGGGATAAAGTTTACACGGCAAAGCAAACTTCAGAAATCCTTAAAAATATGGGTTCGCTTCCTAAGCTGGGTCAAAATGTTTACCGTAAAGCCTCAATGCAAAATATCCAACCTCCGGTAATTATTCAGAATAAGCAGGAGGACAATTCAGAGAAAATTGCAAGGGAAGTCGGTCGTCAGTTTGACAGGTTTATGAAAAAATATGACAAACCTAGAATTATTAAGAAGAAAGGTAAAATTATCGAGTATAAGGATGGAAATAATCCGGTAATTATCGGAACCTATGACGTAGAAAAAGCAGGAGAAAACTATGATAGTACCAATTAAACATATACTAAACGAAACCGGAGTTTCTCAGGTTTTTAAATTGATTGTTCCAGCAGGAGATTATGAAGGTGAATATATCATAAAAACACCTGCCAGCTGGAATGAGGTTGATTCTATTGTGAACATCAATGAGGAATATTTTAATATTGAGGATTTTATCATTGGTAATTCTACCAAATTAAAGTTTTCAGAGTTTAGTGATCCTGCAGCGTTTAATCTAATAAGAAATGTTTATAACGAACAGGCGGGTGATGCTAGAATAATATTCAAATGGATTGCGGTAAAAAACGGGGTTGAATATGATTTGCTCGCCGAAAACTTTGAGATTAATTTTAATAAGAAATCAGAGGCCTTCGAAAAGACCATGTTGGCTACGGAAGTAGAATTAATAAAAAGTGAGGCACAGAATAAATTATATACCCGCGAAGATACAACAATTGATCTTTTTGACACAAAGGATCTGGACGAAAATGACATTGATCCGGTTACAACTTTTGCAATAGGATATAAGAAGGGAGATCAAATATTATCTAATTTTTATACGTTTGATATTTCGCAGTTTTATTTTGGGGTAGACGGTGGTGTCCAAAGCTTCTTTTATTCATTTGTTAGAGCGGATGATTACGCTTTTGGAATTAACTCAAATAAATACGCAAGCTGGCGTAACAACGATACCAGCGCAGGCGCGAGAACGTATCAGGGCCCATTTATAGAAACGAATATAAGCCTTCCTAATTTAAAGGCTGAAATAAGCAATATGAACATCTTGGTGGAAAAGGGAATTGCTGGTGAAAATTTCGCTGATGCTTCGCTTTTTGCGGTTATTCGTGTAGGAAGCAATGAGGTTAGAAAAGTTTTTATTAAACAAACCGTATCTGTTCCGATTCCGGCCGGAGGAACCTATGGAGAAATTAAAATTGATAATTTAATTGTAGAATTAGGAAATTTAAATCCAGGAGAAAACCTTACTTTTGAGATAAGGAGTAATGTTTCCGAAAATTTAAAGGGGTTTCCTTTATCTGATAATACGTCGATTGAACTGACAACAAATATAGAAAGCCCTTTAGTAAAAACAAAAGGAATTCGACTTTTAGAGGCTTTAAATCAAATAGCCAAAAATTATACATCTGGCGAAGTTACGGCGGATAGTTACATATTGGGTCCCGGAGGCTCTTTTTATAATACCAGTATTTCCACCGGAATGTACTTAAGAGGACTTCCAGAGGTGTATTTGTCTCAGAAAATGAAAACATCATTAAAAGACATTTTACATGAAGGAGCCGCCAAACTGATGGCTTTGGGTTATGACGTTTTAGATGATAAACTGATAGTAGAAGATATAGATTATTTCTTTAAGGATTTAAGATGCTACGACCTTTCCGAAGCTCAATATCTCCGGGAAGGGTTTAAATTGGAACATGACACCTCGGTTTCGTATAATAATCTATTATTTGGGTCGAAAAAATATTCAACTGAAGTTAAATTTGATATAAAAAATTTCAATACTTCTGCCGAATTAAGCACACCAATAAAAACCAATAAAAATAAACTTGATAAACAGACAGATCTTATTATTGATTCCTTTAAAATTCAGGAATTGATAGAAGATAAAAGTTCTGCGACCAATGACAATGACGATGATAAAGTTTTGATTGATATGGTCGAGGTGAACGATGTTTGGGATCAGGGGGTTTTTCAAAACTGCTCGCATTCTGAGGATGGGGGTAATTTGCTTTTAAATTGTGTTAGCCCGTCATTTGACACCACATTAATTGAGGTCGGAAATTTAATTGAAATTGTTGATGGTTATAATAAGGGAACGTGGACCGTTTTAAGCATTACAGATTCCAAAATGAAGCTTGATAAAACAACCGGGATCCAGGTCGGTATTGTTGATACGCCGATAAGGTATAAAATCACCTCATTAATTAAAAATCGTACGAACGAAGGCTTTACTGTTTATGATGAAAGTATTTTCAACCCTCAGACAGCTACCAATATCCGACACAATCCTAAATATCATCTTGCAAGGTGGTGGTCGTTATTCGGAAGCGGTTTAAGAAAAAAGCTAAACACCGAATCATTAAAAGTAACGAATTATAAAAACAATTCCGAGGCTAAAATGGAAATTGTTTCCAGTGATATGTCTAATGAATTGCAGGGGCAGGTTACGGTTGGGGCTAATGAAGAGCTTTTAAGATTGCGTGATTTCAAACCGACTTTCTTCAATGGGGAAAAAATTGAGATTTCGTTAAATAAAATAACATTTGAACAGTTTTTAGAGATATATAGCAATTGGAAATTCGGACCGGATAATAATAGAGCGTTAAGCCGAGGTTATCTATCGTGTAATACTCCTTATGGAATTTATGATATATATCCGTTCGGGCCTTCTGCTTTTTCGCACAATAAGGCAAAAAACACACTGCACATAAAAGGCAAGGTAAAGGGTAGATCTATTGAAAATCCTATACTTTTAAGCGTTATTCAGGTGGATAGAAACACTGTTACATTAACTTGGGATTATGTTACAGAGTATGTAAATCCTTCGATTAAAATTCAGTATTCTTTGGACGGGTCGAATTGGGAAACTATTCATACGGTAAATAACTTGAAAACGGCAACTTTTTCAAATGATATTTTCAATGGAATCATGACCGGAGAAACGGTTTACTTCAGAATAATAGCAACAAATGCCGAATTCTACAATAAAGTATCAAATTCATTATGGGCAATATGGCAGTTTAATGATTGGGCGATTAAAGAAATATCCAGAACTGAAAATGTTAATTGTGGCTATAGTTATTTGATATTTGAAATTAAAGGAACAGTTAACTTAAGTTTGTTATGGCAATTTTTCACATCCGAAGATGGTGGGGAAGCTTATGTGACAGATCTTTCTGATAATTCGAATATAATTACATTTACTCCTCCTTATACAGGTGACCAAATAACAAGTTTATCATTATTAAATGAAACCAAGCAATATTCCATAATGGTAAAAAACGCTAATAAAACAAGTTCCGGAAATTTATTGAGCTGCACTTTTGGAAATATTTTAGTTATTGTGGAAGCTAACTTGTCTATAGGAATTACAGACTTAAGCAATAATGAAATGACAAATATTCTATTAGATGCTACAACCACAAAAAGATATAGAGAGTCTTCCACAATAACTGATCCTGAAATACCTTAATTTCACTCTAATATACCATAAAACGCAAGTAATAAATTTGTGATTAGCAATGATTTAGCCTTTTGAATTATATGAAGGCTATTCATTGTTCTAATTGAAGGTTTATGCAGAAGTTTTGGTATCACAGTCCGGTGCGTTTTTATAAGACAAAAGAGGAATTGTTTGACATGACAAATCCTCAAAATACGCAATACTTTGGGCATAAAAAACCATATCCCTTACAGATAAACGAATATCACCGATTTTTAATTCCTAATTACCAGAACGAAGTAGAATTTGAAGACCTTGAATTATGGTTGGTAGGAGATCAGGAAACGCAAATACCTTGCGAATTTGGAATAAATGAAGGGAAATTATTCCGGATTACTTTTATTTCATTTGATTTTAACATGGGTCAATTCGAAATCCGTATAAAGGATGGTGATACAATTTTTTATTCGAATTGTGTTGAATTTCTTGACAGTACAGATGCTATTGGGCGCAAATTTATTAGAATAGCAACAAAACACTATTATAACAAAAATCTATTTGCCTTTGACAACTCTAATTATGATTGGGTAGTTACGAATCTGCCTGCTTACTGCTTGGGGCAATTTACGATAGATTCCGAATTCGAAACTGAAAGAACCGGAAATGAAAATTCTTTGGCTATTGCTGATTCTTATATAGATGAAGTGGTGACTTATGAATTTGAAGGAGCCGGAGACGCGAATATTTTTTCTTTTCTCATAGTTCACGTACTGAACGACACCTTTTACATTGACGGAACCAAAAGAACTATAAAGGAAAAGCCCGATGTAGACGAATTCGCAGCATACGGACGATTCAAATTTGTGAACGCGAAAGATGAATTGGGGCTAAATATTCCACTTAATGAAGAAGATATATTCTCAGATGCTTTTAAACTGGCTTTAGGCAATGGAGCTAAAACACTGCTATATGTCTACAATAATAACACGACAGCAATACCAACAACATAATGGACACAAATACTGCTTTTATAAAATTACAGCCAATAAATGAGCTTCAGGAAGTTACCACATTAGAGCCCGGGAATTTTCTTTTTGAGGATGGGGATGGCAATTTAAAAAGAATGACCACTGATAATTTTTATCAGATCATAAATAATTTTGCCAAGCCTATTGCACCAGCTGACGTTCCGCCAGTTACCGCAAATAGGTGGTATAAGCCTACTACGAGTAGCACAGATCCGGGAACTAATTACCCAAATGCCGGGAATCTAAAAGCAAGAAAGGGTTATGACACCTTGTTTTATTATGATGGAACGAATTGGATAAAAACAGAAGTTGAATTACCTGGGATAACTGCTTCGGTTGTTTTTAATCCCTCGGACAATGTGAATACATCTGTTATGTCCGCGACTGCAAGTTATGTAGATTTTAAGCCTATTTATTTTTACCAAAACATTGACCTTTCACAACCAAATGAAAGCCCATATACTGAATTAATTGGCGCAACCAAATTTACATTGAAGGCAGGAGCTAAAACGGGTAAACTTGCAGTTTATAAATTAACAGGTGGTACGGTAACATTTGATACAAATTTTGTTAAAATTCCCAATTCTGATAATTATGATGCTACAAAAACAAATATTATATATTTCTGGTATGAATACGGAAATGTTCGTTATTTTATCGAAAACCAAACTTTAGAAGCGGTTTCCTATACAAAGGTAGTTTCATATTATAACCTGAATGGTAAAACCCCAAATACATTACTTTCAGCTATAACCCCAAATTATGGTGCAGCTTTCACGGGTAATACCGGAGGCTACAGAATCAATGCTTCCGGAATATGGGCGGCAACAACAGCAAATGCCGGATCAACTTCTGCAGCGATCGCTATTAATTTAGGTTCAGTTGTGAATTATCGAGCAACGCTATATTTGTCGGTGGCAACATTAGCGGAAATTAATATTGGCGCAACGGCATATAATACATGGACTAATTTCATTGATATAAATTTCGCTGCAACTTCCACAATTAAACATATTTATCCAGGCAGTCCGGTGGGTGGTCAATTGCTGGTTAGCACATCAGCAATAACATTTCCCCAAGCATCAGTGTATAGATGGGATTTTGAAGTTGTAGGAAGTTTGGTTAAAGTTTATTTTGAGGGCGTTTATTTGTGCCAATATACAAACGCCAATACAGGAAATTTATTTGCTATAATCTTAAGTAAGGCCGGCGATGTTCTTCAATCAATAAAAATTGAAGAGTTATGAATTATTTAATAGAAATATTAAAAAAAAGAGCTGCTAAAAAAGAACAGAGGGTGGTACATTTGAGTGATATTTTACCTTCAAATTTCGTTGAAAGTGTTTTGACCTTGGGTGCTCCCGTAATTAATGACGATGCCTATTCTTTAATTCAAAACGCCCTTTCAGGAGGGTATATTGATTTGTATTGGGATAAGGCGGTTAGCTTGTCAAGCACCTTATTCTTAGAAAGCAATACTAATATTTATGTAACAGCCAATAAGGGCGCTGTGCTTCGAAATGGGGTAAATAAACCGATGTTTAGGAATAAGCATTTGGTTTGGGGAAATCATTTGGCAATATTAGACAAGAACATTCATTTAGATGGCGGAGTGTGGAATGGGAACAGCGCCGGCCAAACGGTAAAAGGAACTAACGAATACGGCTTTGTGATCATATTCTGTTGGTATGGTGTTGAGAATATCACGCTTAAAAATCATAAAATGTACACCCCAAAGACATACGCTCAACATGCTTGTAACGTTTTGAATGGGCACATATCTGATTTTGTGGTTGACGTAGGTGCAAATCCTACCGTTAATATGGACGGTGTGCATTGGGATGGGGGCTGTAAGGACTGCTCAATTAAACGAGGCGTAATTTCAACCTATGACGATGGTATAGGAATGAATGCAGATGATCTTTACAATATTTCTACTGCAGCGAATTTCTTTCCACCGGAGGCAAACGCGCCTATTTCTGATATAGAAATTGAAGATATTCAATTTATTAACTCGCTATTTGGAATAAGAATCTTTTCCGGGCAAAGCAGGGTTGATAATATCACTATCAAAAATATTAGCGGTTCAACTGCTAATTATACTATTCTTATTGATAATTACTGGCAGAATCCTAATTCAGTGGATAAACCGGGTGCTGGGAATATAGGAACCGTAATAATTGACAATGTAACCACAACGGTGCCATCAACAAACCCGGGGTACACAATTAACCGTGGAAAGATAAATCTTTCTGCATCCATTGAAAATTTAACAGCCACAAATATTTCGCCAACGGGAACATCTGTTCCATTATACTTTAAACTAGCATCGGCCGGAGGATATACCTACGTTTACGGAAATATTTCGATTAATGGAACACCAATTTAAATATAAAAACTACTGATATGAAAAACTGAGATTATTGATTAAAATACTGAGAAATGAGAAGATTGAAAGAGGGTGCGGAATTGATAGAAGGCAGAATGACTTTTATTCAGCGCTTTTTACAAAAGAAATACGGATGGGGTATACTCTATTTCACTCTTTTGTTTTTTGCGGTGGGGTTTTCTGTTTACTATTATAATGAAGGTAAAAAAGAAGGTGAGAAGGCTTCAAGTCAAGAAATTAAAACGTTAAATAATTCTTTAAAAACAACAAGATTAAATGATTCTTTGGAGATAAACACGCTAAATGGCCGGGTTGCTTACTACAAAAAAATATATGATTCGTGTAATGAAAAATCAAATAAACAGGATCTTGAATATATGGTAACAAAAAAAATAGAAGAGGCCGAGCGATTAAAGAAGATTTTAGAACGGAAGATTTACAATGACGAGAAGATGGCCGAGGACATTAACAGTATTATAAAAAAATAATGAAATGAAAAATCTAGTATTTATTTTAACAATGATTTTTTGCTTTATGCCGGGGCAAGTTAAATCCGATTCAATTACTCTCGCTAAAAAGATAGAGAAATTGGAAGAAATAACGCAAGAAAATAAAGTGCTCCTGCAAAAGGCCGAGAAGGTAGAAAAAAAGAAAGAAAACCTGATTTACAGGTTAAAAATGTACATTCTTTCTTTAACCGAACATGTTGACCAGGCTAAGAATAAAGGAAGCGGGTTGGATTATCGGAACAAAGAAGCGACAAAAGTTGAAAACAAAACCGAACCGGTAACCGAAATTGACATTCCAGTAGGTGTTGATACTATCCGTGGTGGTTGGCTTTACAGGCTTTTCCATAAAAATGATTACGTGATTCGCAGATATAAAATAGAAAACAATGAAAAAATTTATTTGGATTAGCCTGGTTGTTATTTTTGTTGTGAGTTGCGGGTCCCGGAAACGCCAAATGACTAAAGAATCAGAAAAGACAGAATCCGAGATTAAAGCTTCTGGGGAGGTAAAAACAGATTCAAATAGCCAAACAGAATCATTTACCAGTCTTTCGCAATTCCTTGCAAATAACAGCTTAAAAATAACCTCCAACGGAACGCCTTATCAACTTCAATATGGCTCGTTAATCTTTTCCGGTGATGCAGATGTAGAATTTAGCGAAAAAAATGAACAAATTGAATATGTCTACCGATATTTCAATCACACTACATACATTACCGAAACTACATATAAGACCGAAACCAAATATCAATCTCAAAAGGATTCTAAGAAGGTTGATGTAGAACGTAAAGGCGTAACATTTGGCGCCATGATCTGGATTGTGTTGATTTCAATGATTTTAGGGTTCTTTCTAATTAACTGGCTTAAAAGCTATCTGCCTAAATGGAGGATAAATTTATTCAATAAAAAATGACAGATTCAATGCTAAAGGTCGGATTGATCTTTACATACTACTCGCTCGGAATTGCTTCCGGGATATTATTAAAATACATAATTGATTATTTTATAGAAAAATGAACAGAAAGATTTTCTTTGATGAATACAGAAAGAATTTAGATCCAGATAAATCACTGTCTCAAAAGGAAGTTGAGGCAATCGATTTGTTTCTAAACTTCTACGAAAGGGATCAAGCTTACTTTACACTTCCGCAGTGGGCTTATGTGTTTGCTACAGTTTTTCACGAAACGGGATCAACATTCCTTCCAGTACGTGAGGCGCCGAGACTTTCCGAAGATTGGAGAAAGCGTAATTTCAGATATTATCCGTATTACGGCCGTGGCTACGTTCAAATTACTTGGGATTACAACTATAAGGCATACTCTAAAAAACTTGGTGTTGACCTGCTTAAAATACCCGATTTGGCAATGAAGCCGGATTATGCCTGGTTTATTTTAATTGACGGGTTTAAAAATGGAGTTTTCACGGGAAAAAAGATAAGCGACTACATCAATGATAAGAAAAAAGATTACCGAAACGCTCGTCGATGTATTAACGGGACCGACCGAATGGATCAAATAGCAATATACGCTAAAGAGTTTGAGCAAATACTTTTAAAATCAAAATAAAATATCCCGCTTTAACAGCGGGTTTTTCAATACCCAAAATTCAGCTTTTCAAATTCAGCTATAGCAAATTCTTCCACTAATTTCACAATTGTTCTATCTGCAGTATGCACAACTCCGAAACTCTCAATAGGCATTATATTAAGCGGATTTATATTTTCAACCTTGTATAAAATAAAACTATAGTCTTTAAAATAGTGTATATAATAGCACTCTTCAATCGGGGCGTAAAATAGTTTAAGCTTTACTTTCATATCAATAAATTTTCAGCAATTTAATAATTATAATACGACAAAACTTTACGTAAAATACTAAATCTTACTTTAATCCTTATTTAGATAAATTTTAGTATTTTTGAAAACCATGAAAGAAAATTATATAAAATCATTAACAGGATTGAGAACTATTGCAGCGAGCATGGTTTTTTTTCATCATTTCAACCCATTTGGGAAAGAAACAATTTTATATGGTATTGTTAATGAATTTCATATAGGTGTAACAATTTTCTTTGTTTTAAGTGGTTTTTTAATTGGATACAGATACGGTGATAAAGAAGTGAATGTAAAGCAGTATTTTATCAATAGATTCGCCCGGATATACCCCATATTCTTTATTTTTACGCTACTTACTTTTTTAGTTTTTCCTCCAAGTGGTCTGAAAGAAATAGCGCTAAATTTCACGTTACTAAAAGGATTTTCAGACGAGTATAAATTTACTGGAATACCGCAGGGATGGACTTTGACTGTAGAAGAATGTTTTTATGCTTTTGCTTTGGTGCTCATCTTTTTAGTTAAAAATAAAAAGATTTTATTAATCGAATTAATTCCTTTTGTTTTGTTGGGAGTTTCCTTACTAATATTTAAAGATGGTGATTTCATTAGGAATTATACTTTTTTAGGTAGGTCTTTTGAGTTTATAGCCGGATTTTTACTTTCATATTACATTAAAATGATAAACTATAAAACAGTCTATTTAACGTATTTTGGAACATTTTTTATTGTAATCAGTTGTGTTTTGCTTTATGTAGTTAAAGGAGACAAGGAAGTGGGCGTGTTGACTTTAGAAGGTCAGATCATTAATAATTATTTTCTCCCGTTGTTCGGCATTGTTCCGCTAATATATGGGCTGATAAAAGAAGAAACATTTATTTCCAGAATTCTTTCTACTGGATTATTTGAAAAATTAGGCAAAAGCTCGTACGTATTCTACATTATACACATGGGAGTTGTTCAGGACTTAATTACTAAAAAAGTTCATTCATTTGTTTTACTGTACGTAATAATGCTTATCATTTCATGGTTGATCTTTCATTATATTGAAGAACCATTGAATGCTTTAATAAAAAAAATTGCCCGACCGAGGCGGGCAAAGTTGATGTAGCGTTTTTAGTTGCGCATAGTTTTTACAAAAATTTTGGCATTAACTTTCTTGCAGTTTCAAATTCTCGTTCCTGATGTTTGGTTGCATAAATCTGTGTAATCTTTTCATTGGAGTGTCCAAAAACTTCTTTTACGGTTTTAATTTCCATTCCATTATCTTCTTTATCATTTGCGCCTTTATGTTTGAACCAATACATTTTTTTATAGATTCCCAAAACTTTATGAACGTTATCACGCCAAAGGTTTCCGGCAACATTTACGGACAAAATGAAAGGAGAGGAAACAAACAATTTATCTTTTCTTCTGCAATATGGACTTTCAATCCCAAATAAATAATAATCTTCATTTGATAAATCAAGTTTAAGTAGATCATTCTTTAAATCGTCTGAAATAGGAACTTTCCTTGCTTTTTTCTTGGTTATTTCTTTTGGTAAATTAAAAATTTGTTTATCCATATCAATCATAGAACATTTTATTTGCCTGATTTCATTGGGTCTAATTCCGCACTGATAGATTATTTTAAGAAAAATATTAAAGTTAGGACAAACCATTTTAAAATGATTAATAATCAAAGTTTGTTCTTTCGGTGTGATCAGATCAATTATCATTGATTCTTCTTCTTCCAAATATTCTAATCCATGCGCCGGATTATTCTTAACTATAAATTCTTTCTTTAATACAGTGAAAATTGACCGAAGAACATTAGCACCTTTATTGTATCGAATATTTGACCACTTATTAGCCTTTTTTGTGGCTTCCAATAACAATTTGATGTGATATGTTTCAAAATCTTTTACATTGTGGTTTTGCCACCCTAAATTGATAATTTCAGGTTTAATTGCTCTGTAAATAGAATTGTAATCCTGATTTGTTTTTAAAGCAAGTTTCTTTTCAAAGACTTTAAAAGCAAAGTCAAACGCTTCAATAATGTTGTAACCCAGGTCTTCAGGTTGTGGTAAAGTGTTCTTTTCATTTTTGGGAATCCAACCGTGCCTTAACCTTTTTTCAAGGTCTTGTTTGTACATTTCACAATAAAGTTTTCTTTCATCAAGATCAACTTTATTGTTAATTCCTTTGTAAATTTTTTTTATGATCTTTCTGTTGGTTGGATCATAAATGTAAACATACCAGCGTTCAGTGGTGTTTTCTGGCGAATAGATTCGCACTTCAAAATTTTTCATTTCACAAAAAAGTTGTGAACACTTGGGCGAGTTTTGAAAAATTTTACTCTAATTTACTCTTTTTATTTTTAAGTTTTGTAAAGCGTTGAAAATCAACGCCTTACAAACTTGGTGGAGTTGGAGGGATTCGAACCCTCGTCCAAACAAGCAATACGCAAGCCTTCTACATGCTTATTCTGCTATTGGTTTTCGACTGAAAGCAGAGAGCAGACACCCAACTTTCAGCTTATCTTCTAAATTTTCGTGCTTTAGCCGAAGTTTCTAAAGCCTTATTTCTGCATTCCTATATCCCAGGATCAAACGCCGCAGAACAGAGCATTTGTGGAATATCTTGCTTCCCTACTAAAATCTTCGGGAAAACGCTTGATCTACTATACTTCGATATTAAGCTGCAAGAGCGAACTCTTCGTTGCCAGTTAAAATTTTGTAGCAAGGGATTATAGAGATCGCGCTACGGTTCTCTGCATGCTTACTTACCCATTGGTCTTGCTGTCGAAACCAGTCAACCCCGTAGATAAAGTGAATGCAAAGATAACACTTTTGTTTAAATTCTTAATATTATCAGGCTAAACTTTCATTTTTTAGAAGCTTAATCCCGATTGAAACGACATCCTTTTGGGTTGCGGGCTCCGCCTCGCTCCGCCCGCAACCCAAAAGGATGTCGTTTCAATCGGGGCTAGGGTGGCAGTCATTCGTTTAAAGTTAGAATTAAAATTAAAGAATTAAGTATTTATGAAAGATTAATTTTGTGATTAAATAAAAAATTCCTACTTTTGCAATCCAAAATGAGATGTAAAATATGTTAATAATTCCAGTAAAAGATGGTGAATCCATCGACAGAGCATTAAAAAAATATAAAAGAAAATTTGATAAAACAGGTACAGTTCGTCAATTGAGAGCTAGACAACAGTTTATTAAGCCTTCTGTAACTTTAAGACAAGCTAGACTTAAAGCTGCTCACAAGCAAAGAGCACTTAGCAAAGAAGAGCAGGCTTAAGAATTTTTCTTAACCACATACTAAATTCACTTCTTAAATAGTTATATTTGAGGAGTGAATTTTTTGTTTTTATACGCTAGATGATGCTGGACAAGTTTTTAGAATATTTACAGTTCGAAAAGAGGTATTCTCCTCACACAATTACAAGCTACAAAAAAGATCTTGAAGATTTCTCTTATTTCTGCCTTAAAACAGAATCTCTGGATGATATTTCCAAAGCAGATAAAAAAGTTATCAGGAATTTCATTGTTGAATTAAGCGGAAACAACATTTCCAAGAGAAGTATCAATAGAAAATTATCGTCACTTCGCAGTTTTTATCTCTTTCTTCTTAAAATAGGTGGAATAAAAATTTCTCCCACAGAAAGTATTTCTTCATTAAAATTTTACGCGGAAAAACAAATTCCAATGTCAGAAGAAGAAATGCAGATGCTTAATAATGAGGTTTTTGAGCAAATGCATGATCTCCTGGAAAAGTGCATTATGGAAGTTCTTTATCAAACCGGAATGCGTAAAGCCGAGCTTTGTGGTATGATGTTTGAGAATGTAAACTTAAGCGGAAATGAACTGAAAATAATCGGGAAAGGAAATAAAGAAAGGGTGATTCCTATCTCCGGAAATTTATCAGATCTGCTGAAAGGCTATCTGGAAATCCGGCAGCCGCAAACAGAATCTAAATCATATTTTTTTGTCAATAAGAAGGGGAAAAAACTCACCGAAAAATTTGTTTATGTGGTGGTTAATAAGTACCTTAGTCTTATAACAACAAAAGAAAAAAGAAGCCCCCACATCCTTCGTCATAGCTTTGCTACACACGTATTGGATAATGGGGCAGAGATCTCAAAAGTAAAAAAAATATTAGGACATTCCAGCCTTGCCAGTACGCAGGTGTACACGAATGCTAATATTGAACAATTGAAAAAAGTGTTTAATCAGGCTCATCCAAGAGCCTCAAAAAATGACGAATTATGAAGATCACAGTACAATCACTTGGTTTAACTCCTCACGAGCCATTAGAATCACACATTGAAAAAAAAGTAAGCAAGCTTGATACATTTTATGATAAAATTCAGGAATGTAAAGTGTTCTTAAAAGTTGAAAATAATGCGGATAAACTGAACAAAACGTCCGAGATTATACTGGTAGTCCCGGGAGACGATATCGTTGTAAAAAAGACATGTGCTACTTTTGAAGAAAGTTTAGACCTTTGCGTTGATACTGCTAAAAAGCTATTAATCAAGAAAAAAGAAATGGCGTAGTAAAAAAGTTTCAAAAAAGTTATTAAAAAATTTGAGAATTCAAAAAATCCGTTCTATATTTGCACTCGCAAAAAGGGAACAGCGATCTTTTGAATTCTTTTTTGAAATATGCTTCCATAGCTCAGTTGGCCAGAGCACGTGATTTGTAATCTCGGGGTCGTGGGTTCGAATCCCTCTGGAAGCTCTATTTTAATATAATATGTCTGGGGAGATTCCAGAGTGGCTAAATGGGACTGACTGTAACTCAGTTGCTTCGGCTTCGTAGGTTCGAATCCTGCTCTCCCCACATTTTATATTAGATGAAAAAGTTGCATGGCTAAAGGATTTTTCTTAAGTTTGCACAGCGTTACCAATAATTTTGGAAACAAAATTGCGGAAGTAGCTCAGTTGGTAGAGCGTCAGCCTTCCAAGCTGAATGTCGCGGGTTCGACCCCCGTCTTCCGCTCAAAAAATGTCACACTTTTTAGGGTGATTTTTTTTTCACTACTGAAATGATGTAGAGTAGAGTTTCTCACAGCATTCAGTCCATGTATTAAAATGCTTCCATAGCTCAGTTGGCCAGAGCACGTGATTTGTAATCTCGGGGTCGTGGGTTCGAATCCCTCTGGAAGCTCTATTTTAATATAATATGTCTGGGGAGATTCCAGAGTGGCTAAATGGGACTGACTGTAACTCAGTTGCTTCGGCTTCGTAGGTTCGAATCCTGCTCTCCCCACATTTTATATTAGATGAAAAAGTTGCACGGCTAAAGGATTTTTCCTAAGTTTGCACAGCGTTACCAATAATTTTGGAAACAAAATTGCGGAAGTAGCTCAGTTGGTAGAGCGTCAGCCTTCCAAGCTGAATGTCGCGGGTTCGACCCCCGTCTTCCGCTCAACAAGAATCACGCTTTTTAGGGTGATTTTTTTGTTTAGGCCGACTTAGCTCAGCGGTAGAGTGCTTCCTTGGTAAGGAAGAGGTCACGGGTTCAAGTCCCGTAGTTGGCTCAAAAGGGAAACCTTTCCTACACTGGGTTTCCCGCTTTTTATATCAGCTTTAACAAAGGTAGAAAATGTTCGATGTCAACATTAACGTCAACATTAAATCTACCAAAATGAGAAAACGAAACACAGAGCTAATAAAGCTCACTAATGGTTGCGAACGAACCGGAGTTTATTTTTCACCAAAAGGGTGTATGGATTTTACTTCAAAATCGAAGTTTTCCAAAGTATGGTTTGTGGAATGTAGATTCTATGATCCTAAGTTTAAAGATCAATACCCTAATGGATTTCAATACAGAAAAAAATTTTCAAAAGATTCTCTCCGAGAACTAAAAATCTTTGCCGAGATTTTCAAAGAAGAAATGGAGCATAAACTTGACGAATTAAAGTTTAATCCAATTTCAAAAACTTACATGAATAATTCTCTTGGAGAATTAAATCCTGATTTGAATTTTATGACAGCTCTTTGGAAGGTGAGAGATAAAATTCCTTTCTCTGAAGATTACATCGGCTTATCAAGACAGCTATTAAATCTTATTGAGAAAGTTATTCCGGAGCTTGGCTATGGAGATCTTAGAATAATTGATACTAAAATTTGGCATGTTAAAAATATTCTTGAAGCTATCTATACTACAAATTCAGTTTTCAATAAGCATAGAAGCTGTTTAAAAACTTTGTTTAATGAATTGTTAGAATACGGTTGTGTCGAATTTAATCCAGTCGGCTCTCTATCTAAAAAAGCAGAAACACCCGCGATTAGAGAATTACTTACAGATCGGAAGAAAGCAATCGTTCTACAATATTTACATGATAATTTTCCTGAGTTTTATAGATATGCAAATATTTTCCATTATTCCGGAGCGAGATCTACCGAATTATTTAGGCTTCAGGCTAAATATGTTGATATAGAAAATCAGGAATATAAAGTTTTAATAAAAAAAAGAAGAAAATTTGAATGGGAAACAAAGGTCATTATTCCTGCAGCAATTCCATATTGGCGTCAAATTTTACTCGAATGCAATTCGGAAGATGATTATGTATTTTCAAAAGGTTTACGTCCGGGACCAACTAAAATAAATTCTAGTCAAATTGAGAAACGATGGAGAAGGAATGTAAAAGAGTCGGATAAAATCATAGATCCAATTTCTAAAAAGCCAATAAAAGTAACTGAGAATTTTTATTCTTGGAAACATTTATTCTTGGATAAACTGGATCAACTTCAAAACTCACAGGAAGCACCAATAATTCCAATTAATTTGGCTCAAGGCATGGCAAGTCATTTATCTCCGGAAACGACAAAAAAATATACTGTCGGAAAGTCTGATAGGAATAAAGAGTATCTAAAGAAGATATCAATTAAATAACTTAATACATTAAAAAAGCCTGTCTTAAATTAGACAGGCTTATAATTATTTAAGCTCTTTTTAGAATCCTGTATTAACACCGGATGTTCCAGCTCCACAGTTTTCATCAACAGTAACATTTACAGCCCATGCTAAGTCAGCGTTAAATGCTGCTGTTCCTTCTGTTGTTGTTGTGTAGTACCAAGCTGTTATTGTTTGTCCTGTACAAGGTAACGTAAATGTAACAGTGTATACACCTCTAAATTTTGCTTCTTTTGTTTCTTTTTTAACAATCGAAGATTCAACATTTGGCTTAGCAAATGATAATGCTGACATTGCTAATGCACCGATAACAAAAATTTTTTTCATAAATTTTTAATTTAATAAGTTAATATATTAATCTAAAAAAACATTTAGTTTTTTCACTTCTTCTAAACCACGTTTTTCAATGTCTTTATTTACAATATTGTTAAAAGGATATTGTAACCATTTTTCTCTAAGTCTAAAAAAATCTTTTTTTGCTTGTAAATCGATTGTGGAAACTCTTTCCATTTTTTCAATTGGTTTATCTGATTTTTTTATACTCGCTAAAGAAAATTCAATTGTTTTATTCTTATTATAAACTTCCAAAATCAAACCGGGCAAACCCTTAAATCTAAATGGACCGTCAGAGAAAGGAATTTCTGAAGTATACCATGCATAGAAAGTATCATTTTCAGTATTAACTTTTGCTAGTTGACATTTCATACCTTGAATATCCTTTATTTCATTTAATAGTTCCCATTTTAATTCTGGCTCCTTAAAAGAATAAAAATACATTCCCAACGGAACTGTAGCAATAACATTATTATCCTCTTTCCAAACATTATGTCTTACTTTTGGAATTGAAGGTCTCAGTGAATTAACGTCAATATTTTTAGGATCAATTTTCTGTGCATAATCTTTTAAGTATTCATAATAACTTGCCATAGCTGGACTGAAGTACACAGACTTATTTTTATTACAGCGCAGAATCATATTTGACTCTGTAAAATTTGATCTATTTAAAGAATCTGGAATGATTTTAAAGTAATATACAACTTCTAAATCTGCATCATTTTTTTGAGCTTTACTAATAATAAAGCTAAATATACTTAATAATAGCAAAAACTTAAATTTCATTAATTTCCAATTTTAATGACACAATATTACAATAATATTTTTATTCACTCGTACGGGAAACCGTAATTTTTTAAATTATTTTATTATGTAAAATACAAGCAAGATGAAACATAGTTTTTGCATCATAATAGTGACGAATTTGGTTCAATCTTTTCTCAATAGAACTCAAACTATTCGGCTTAATATTTTCTTTTTTTAGTTTTTCTGCAATCTCATGCTGATTTAATCCTTCCTTCAGGTATCCAATTATAATATAATTAACAATCAATTTTTCTATAAATTCCATAGAGTAAATTTACTGTCAGCAAAAATTATAACCTTACGGAAACCCATACTCCAAAGGAATTTTATATGTATATTTTTGCAAAAAAGAGTATGAATTTTATTAGAGATTTTATTAAGGACTGTATGTTATTTCAATCCAAAGACAATGAAACAATAATCATTGGAATATTATCATGGATCAGTTTGTTTGGAATGGTCGCTCTGCTTTTACATTTTACATCAAAGTAAAAACTCCCGGAACACGTCCGGGAGTAGATAAATAACATCTCATTTTATTTAGTTAGTATTCGCTCAAATGTTGCAGCATAAGTTGCAATAAGATCACTCTTATCTGTTCCGTTAATACAACGTCTTGCTCCGATGTAATCTTTAGATTTATCATTGATATAATCCGAGATTTTCTTTCCAGTAAAAGCACCTGTTTTAAATCCGTCAATTAAGATTTTAAAAGCATATTTGGGAAGCATAACCAGATCCGGATTTTTTACAAAGTCTTCTCCAATCTCCTGAGAGAATTTATTGTAGTTATCTTTCCATGTGATTTGAACGTAACCACGCCCATAGTATGGAAAATAACGAAGATTTTTTTTTCGCCAGTCTTCAGATAACCAATATGCTTCTTTTATTGGTAGAAACGTTGCATTAGTTTCATGAAAGGTGGTTGCAAAAATGTAAGACCATTGTTGAACTGTAAACATTTTCCAAGCTGCATCTGCAAAATCTAAGAATATATTTAAAGCATTTACTTCAGGTTGATCTAATTTTCTATTTGGATCAAGATTCTGTCTGTATTCATCAAAGAATTTTTTTCTATTAATCATCGGTTTTAGGTTTTAAAAATTTTAATAAATTTATTGGCAGGTATCTTTTTAAAATTTCCCAGGCAATAATTATAAAAGGAATGAGGATCGCCCAGAAATACCAAGGATAGTCAACTGTAATAATTTTAGTTTTGGTTTTTATCCTGTAAATGATCTGTGTTTTTGTAATGTTTAACCAGTACCGGAACCGTTTTTCAATTGTGTATGTTTTAGTAATGGTTTTTGTTTTTGTTTCCGTTTTATGATTTGAAAAATTAATTGCTCCGGTTGTGCTGCCGGTGATTAACTTACCGCCATAATTGAATGAAAACTCAGCAAATTTTCCAGGCTCCGGAACAATAGAAAAATTTACATTTTCATTTTTTGAAATTACTTCAGAATTTACTTCTGATCCTGACCTTGATTCTGTTAAATCTTTACCTTTTTGCTTTGACTGAGTAGTAATTTTCTGAAGCTCATCAATTTTGTTTTTTTCAACCGAAGCGCATGAGAAAGTCAGAAAACTAATTGTCAGAAGTATTATTTTCTTCATCTTTTTCTAAATTTTCAATTTTTTTAATTTTTACTTTTAAAATCTTAGTGAGCGATATCGCCACTGGGATTTCCATTTTAGCCAGATTTTCAGCAATACTCAGTAAAATGTATATACCAATCAAAAGCACGAAAGAATAGTGTATCGTGGCTGTCAGGTATATGAATGGATCTTTAAGGAATTCTGGTTTTATAGCTGAGTTTTCAATACCCATTTTGAAAATATTTGTAATGAAGATCACAGCAAATAATACGAACGCTTTAAAAACACCTCTCATAAATTTTTTTGTTTCAAATTCATGGTTGAGGTAATACAGGTTAGCGACAACTCCGAAAACTAAATCTGCAATAGTACCGACGATCATAAAAACCCAAAGCAGAAACGATACCCCAGAGTAAGTTTCTAAAAAACCTACTCCAGCTCCAAATGATAATGATATTCCCAATATTGATGGAAACAAAACATGATAAGTGCCTAAAAAATCATTAACACTATTAAATCCTGCTAATTCAAGTATATAGTTTATTAGTTTCATTTCTTGAGTTTTAATTATATACTCTGATTTCTAATGAACCAAACTGACCGATGAGGTCAATAGCCGAACCATCATTTGCATTGGTTAGTTTAAAGAAAATTCTATCATTGTCAAGTCTTGCAGAAATAATATGTTTATCAGAACCAACTCCACCATTTGATTGACTTAGAGAGCAAACCGTCCAAACCTTATTGATAGGAAAAGCACCGTTAAGGGTTCCGAAAAACTCACCTACATTATTTCTGCTCCAAACGATATTACCAATAGTATTTTCAAGGACAATTGGATTTGGAAGCGCGGGAGAACCGCTGGCAGCCAGTAAACAGGTATATACTTTATATGGTCTTGATGCCGTAATCATTTCCTGTGCCTTTTTCTTTTGGATGTAGTCATTATCTTGAGCATTATCTCCAAAATAAGTTCCTGAGCTTAATCCTCTTGGATTGACCGCTTGATGCTCAATTAAAATAGGTTCATCAGTAGAACTGCTTATAAGAATTCCTTTTACTTTATCATTGCCATCAATATTTCTTAATGAGAGTCCAGTTTGATTGACACTTAATCTGGAAGTATAGGAATATGCTAAGATTCCATCTGTTGAAACATCAAATGTTGAAGCAACAGAATCGTCTAAAGCAGAAGATTTTAATTGTACCGATGAAGGGAAAAATACTAATGAGTTTTGTAATCCATCAACATTATTTACTTTATAAAGATAACTTTCATATTCGGGACCATCACCGTTTTCAAATTGGATATTTCCAGAAACAGGATTATTAATTTCGGTTCCAGTAATCGGAATATATCCAGAAACATCAACTATTCCGGAGAGCTTATCCCAGCCTGGAATACCGGTATTATTCAAATTATCAACCCAAACATAGTTTTCTCCTGTGTCAAGTAAATTCCATACATCCCCAACGGTTTGACCAGAAGTAGGTAAAGCTCCAAAATTAGCAACCGAACCCATTACACGATATGTTCTACTCAATAAAGAGTTAATTTGAGATTGGTTATAGTAATTTGCAAAAATCCAACCTCTTTGAACATAATCATTGTTACTTGAAGGTGTGTATAATTGAGCAGCCGTAATTCCGGTTGATGGATTTATTGTAATATCATTTGCGTTTGTACCTGGATTTCCTACCTGTAAATAAGATGCATTCATTCTCACCCATCGATCAAGAAAATCTCCAGTTATTAACGCTCTGCTTAACTGCCCTTGCTGTGGACTCCCATATACGCCTTCTGAAGTATTTGTTACCCCAGAAAGAGTGTTGTTTGAATGAATAATTAATTTATTACTTATTGCTCCATCATTGTATCCTGCACCAACGCCAATCATCATATTATTACGCCCCGTAACACCTTGCCCTGCAGCCCAACCTATTGCGGTATTGAAATCTCCAAGATTTGAAGTATTCATTGCCTTGTAGCCTATCAATGTATTACCAATTCCTGTTGTATTGGTAAATCCAGAATAAGCTCCGACAAAGGTATTTTTATATGATGTTGTTCCGCTGGAACCGCTCTCATTTCCAACATAAGTGTTTGCTGCTCCGGTAGTCGACTTACTTCCTGCGTTGATCCCAAAAAATACACAATAATTACCAGTTGTTAATTCAGAACCAGAGTATGCACCGAAAGCCACATTCGCTGTACCGGTTGTAACTTTTGCTAAAGAATTAAATCCCCATCCATGATTATATGTACCGGTATGCGAAGCGTTTAAGTTTCCAAAATAACATGAATAAGTTGTTGGATTAAAATATAGTTCTCCAGCTCTTCCTTGACTCGGTTGAAATATAATTGGCTTTGTTGTTCCATTTCCCCGATCAATGACCGATTGTAAAGTGTCGGTTTCGGCAAAAGTTGGTTTATTAATCAAATCATTATAATTGCCAGAGATACCAACCTTATGTATTTTTACTTTTTCAACGGCTTCCTGTACCAATGAAACACTTCCATCAGGATTTGTAGTTGGAATAATGCTGAACTCAGATAAATTTATCTGGAAAGAGGATCCGTCGTTTTGTGTGATAGTAATAATATTTTGTGCAGCATCATACTCAGCATTTTCAATACTGATATCATTTGTTGCTAATCCGCTCAGATCAACATTCTGGGTTTGCTGTACTCCATTTTCTCCAGTATAATAAACTGAAAGAATATTTCCATTCAGCTGAGGTTGTTGAATGGAAGTTAAGGTTTCAATCTTTGCTTTCCAATTCTGAGCAAGTTGAGGAGTAATATTTTCGGCATCAGCATCAGCCTTTGTATCAACCTCTTCTCCCATAAGCTGAAAAGAATCGCGAACATCTTTCGCTTTTATTTTTTTTTGGTTGTTATCAGGAATCTTAATTCCGATTAACGCTAAAATTTCTGCAATTGTCATAATAATTAAATATCAAAGTCGTCTGAAAAATCATCTGAAAATCCGCCACGTAAAACGTTTTCAATGACGCATCTACATACCAGTTTAAAAAAATCAAAAAAAGCCATAATTAATCGTCGTAAACGTTCAAACCCCATCCAACATTTACAGTTGAGGTTTTTACTTCTGTATTTCCACATTCGAAGCATTCTCTTTTGTATAATGGGAAATGACTTTTGTGTCTGCAAAGCCATTCATGCATTGAAATTAAAAGGGGATTAATTCTTTCCAATACAGCATTATCCATTTTGAATTTTACATCTTTCGCACTTCCACTTGCTGTACTTGCGGTGCTTCCAATTGTATTCGGGTTTTTCAACTGTTGGCCTGATTCTGTCGTTTCAAGCCAGCTCGGTACAATGGTCATTGCTTCAACACATTCGGCAGTAATTTTCCACAGATACTGCTTCCAAAGTTTTTTATACCAATCATTGGTAACAAATTCGATTGCATTTACAATTTTACCTTCCTGAAGTAAATTATCTGTAAACTCGATCTGATCTTTAGCATAATCAGTTTTGACTTTTTGAAGAAGATCAGATTTATTTGATGCTGTTACCTCAATGTTTTTCTTTTCTATGAAATCCTCGTAGAATTCGTAACCTAACTCAGATTTAATCCACCTTTCTTCAGCTACGATAATATTTTGGAGGATCATTCTTTCTCCTTCAGTTCCATCGGTAGGAGAGTGGAACTTGACTTCGTCCGGAGTTATCAGCGTATTTCTACCTGTGTTATTTAGCCGATACATCTTTTTGCTTTTTTTGGTTTGTTGAAATAATTACTGAACCTTCATTATTTGGGAGAGGTTCTTTTCCAAAAATTTGACGTCCCTCATCCACGGTAAGAATTGCATTGGCATCAATATCTCCCGCGAAACTTTCCGGAACCACAGGAATAAATTCGAATTCCTTTTCACTCCAGTTTGTACCCATCCATTCGTCATAAATTTCAAAGAAGGGAGTGATAAAATCTTCGATGATTACCTGACGGGTAGGCTCAATAACAGTTTTGTTTTTTATATCGAAAATTGTTCTTACATAAGAGTTTCCACCATTTCCAATCCCCTTACTCATATTTTGCCCAAATAGAGCAGAATCCCAGTTGTTCGCATCGATGATCTTTTGTTCAACATTTTCACTGAGCTTCAGATAATCTCCATCTGTCTGCTTTTTCATATCGTGAACGGCTCCGGTTCCCTGCTTATTAGAAATGAATGCATATCGCCCTCTTTTTCCGTCTCCGGTATGCTGTGCTGCAATTTTCTTAGCTACCTTATCTAATTCTGCATCTGTATGATTTCCTTCAAGAACTACCAAACCTCCGATTACAAGATTATTCTCAAAATTGTCAATATTATATCTTGCAGCTTTGTATTCCAGAATTTGCTGAGGTAATGAAGCAACATTCTCAGGCATCCCATAATAGTCATAGCCTGGCATTTCATTTTTTACATGAATGAGACAATGTTGAGTGCCTTGTGTTGGATGTGTCCACCACTGAGTGTTTTCACCATCATAAATTGGAAGCTCAACAGCATCCTTCTCGACGTCAATAGACCAATCATCTTTAATATTTCTGAATTTTTTTGAGATATAAACACTTTGCGGAACATCATTTTCGTCAGCTTCAGATAATCTGCATTCAAGAAATTTTCGAGGGAAAGCCATTACCTTTTTTGTTTCTCCGACTTTTGATCTGATGATCTCAATGAAGTCATTTCCAACTCTGAAATATTTATTGAATAGACCATCAAGAACTTTTCCCATACTTTGGCGCTTATTGTTTATACGCTTTTGTAACTGTTTAAATTCTTTCAATTCAGATTCTGTAGCATCTTTAATGGTTAAGCCATTACCGGCACAAAAAAACACCTTGGAGTTAATACAAGCATTTGTAGTGGGACTGCCTAAACTTGCTTCAAATAGTACCTGAAAAAAGTTGTCTTTCGGATTTAGAAAGGGAATATATGGTTTTGATTTTTCAGGCAAAAGAAAAGCAGCTGAACTGCCAGAAGGTTCGAAAGGAATAGGATTAACCACATCCAATTTTACTTCATTACTGGCTGTCAGTGTTGGAGTTTGCTTTTCGTTGTTTTTTTGGAGGTGTCTTGCTGTCGGCTTCTTTGGTGAGTTCATACCCTTCAGGTTTTGTATCTTCTAAAATTTGATCTTCTTTGATTTTTTCAAATTCCTTTTGTGATGGGATTTCTTCGAAATAATTTAAGAGCCTTTTATTATTGCTTTTATTAGCTAAATCAAACAATACATGTAGGTCTTTTCTCTGTCCTAATGGAAGGGATGAGTTATTAAACCCTACCACGGTATTTAAAAACTCATCCTTTATTTTAAGTTCCATAATAATTTTGATTATGGTTTATCAATAAATGCTTCTAAGGAATCTCTTCCGCCTGTGTACTCCAATGGTCCACGAGAGTAAACTCCTTTTAATGAAAGTGTACCTCCGTTTTTACCGTCGAATTTCTCTTCCAAATGGATTTCAGAACCGTCATTCTTCATTTTGAATTTCGGAATCACTTTGTCATTTACCCATTTTTCTGCGAGAACGTGAATACTTCCTGTATTATCGACAATCACCAAACCAATATTTGAACATATAGAAGCTGCTGAAAGTCTTGCGAAGAAATTGGTTAAGCTATTGCCCATTTTTCCTAATTCTCCGGTAATTTCATAATCCCATTTTTCGGATCTACCATTCAAAGTTTGCTTTGCAGTAAACTTTCCTGTCTCATCCTCCAAATCAATTGGGAAGAGTTTCGCTCCATCAGCTACAACGGCTCCGTCTCTCAATTCAATTGCTGTGTATGGAGGTAAAATTAATGCTGCAGTTGGAGCAGCTTGTGTGAAACCGTAATCTTCCGGATCAAACCAGAATAATTCAGAAATACCTCCCGAAATAGGTCCACATGGGGTTTTATAAGATTGTCCTTGAAAACTTAACATGTTTATGATTTTTAAAGTTATAAATTGATTATCCTACACCGTTTGTCTGAGCGATTACGACATCTTTAGGTGAAACGATCTCAGTACCTCCGACAGCTTCTGCCAGATACTTCCAAGAGAATTCATCTTCGTCATACCAAACCTTCATAGCCTTCCCTTCAAGCAATCCGTGATTGTAGTCCTTGTTGGTTCCCCAGATGAAATTTTTTCTTAGTGTAAGTACACATGAGTGAGCCTGTTCACCACCATTTAATTTTTTTAGTAATGGTTTGAATGTTGGCTCTACCATAACAGGAACATCATCAATTTTTAATGAAGGCTGTCCTTGCTGGTAAAGGTTCAGGTTACCTGCATTTTCACCGATCGACTGATAGTATCTCCAAAGTCCTTTGGCCATATCATAGTCACATGTAAAATACTTTTGCATTCCGGTAGCGTTTTCAAGATTTGTAGTCTGAGCATCAATCATGTCTTTGAAAACACCATAGCATTGTGCTGGAGTTAGATCTCCTGAAGGAATTGCCGGCCCTAAAGTTGGCTTATAATCAGGATTGTTTAAAGCGATATAGTTTCTCAACTTAATGAAAATACCATCAACAATATTCCAAGAGATTTCAGAGTCCGAAGCTCTTGTAACATCACCAAAATAAGCGTTTGTTGCAATGTCCTGACCGAAAGCACCTTTAAAGAAAGTAAGAATAAAATCTCTGAATTTTGGATTTCCGTCGGTAAAATCTTTTAAACATCCCTGATAGAATTCTCTTTCACAGATTTTGGTTGCTCCGTACATTTCGTCAACAGTAATCTTTCTATTTCCGGAACGTGCAATTTTACTCCAGTCAACTTCGCAATTCTGATCTGCTCTCCTTAAAATATTCGCTTTTTTGAAAATATCCAGGATAGGAGTTCCTTTCATCATTGACACATTATCTACAAGGGTAAACTCTTGCAAAGTGCCGGCATAAGCACCGTTAAACTCAGGTAAAACATCCTGAAAATGTGTGTGGATAAGTAGTAAAAATAATGCCTGTGGGGTTAATGTAAATTTTTTCATCGTTTAATTTTCTTGATTTATTGATCCTTCACCAGAGTTTAACGCCAAACCAACTCTTCTTACAGTCAGAGTTATTGTCTTTCTTGTAGATGATACTACATTTGCCGTAATCGTAAAACCTTCGTTTGTATTGAAGTTCTCCGACAAATCGAAAGTTGTATTTCCGTCACTTGTTGCAATCTTTTTTGATTGCTCATTTCCGTCACTGTCAATCACCCAGATATTCATTGCTTGGAATGTCTGACCAGCGGGAAAAGTTGAAGTGTCTAATACTGACAAAACCTTAGTACTAGGATTGAAAGTATATTCAAATGCTGCGTTGAAATCTGTTGTTTCACAACCGCAGAATGTTCTTAATGCTTTATTTTCAAATGGATTCATAGTCGTTAATTATTCGAATGATACACCTTCAAATTTTTTAGCTTCATTGTTTTCAGGTGTAGGAGCAGGAGTTTGTTTGTTTGAAATTTTATTTTCAATTTCTGTTTTCCATTCACCTAATTTTTTCCAATCTTCTGATTCCTTAAAGTCAACAGGTTTCACGGCTTCGGCAATCTGCGTGATCATATTCTCAGGCAGTCCGTTTGTAAAGAAATTGGAAATAGCGTTCTGAATCTGCTCATTAGTTGGAGCAGGAGGTTCGTATCCCTCAAGAGCTGTAGCCACAGCATTTGTAATGGTTTCGGGAGTGAATTTGTTTTGCTCTCCTTCACCTTCTTTTGGAATGATATTAAAATTTGCTAAAGCAGAGTTAATAGCATTTCCGATAAGTGTTGCTAAATTCATATCTAAATTGTTTTGAATTAAATTTTCGTCTGGTTTCTCTTCTGTAGAAGGCTTGTTTACTAAAGAATTATAAACATTCATAGGTTCGAAATTCTTGAACGGCCAGTCAGCTTTATTAATTGCTGAGGTTGGATTTTGAGTATTAATTACTTCTTTAACAAAGCCATTTTTTTGAACATCTTCACCATAAAACCATGTGGTTTCGTTCATCCATTTTTCAACTTGGGTAGAAGTTTTTCCGGTAAGATTTGCATAGAAATCACGAATATTATTGTTGAAATTTCGCATTTGCTTTGCATAATTCTCGATCTCATTAACATCTCCCCAAACACCGCCAGAAACATTATGAATCATGTAGTAGGCATTCTTAGAAATCTTTGAATTTTTGGATGCAGAAAGAATATAGGTTGCAGCAGAACATACCATTCCGATACCTATTGTTTCAATATCATATCCATCATTTTCTAATTGCTGAATAAAATCATGCATTGCCATTGCATCGCCAATCTGACCTCCAAAAGAGTTGATGGTAATACGAATATTCTTTAAACCAGAATCAAGAACTTCTGTTCTAAAGGATTTAAAAGAAACTGAACTTTCATCTCCCCACCAGTTTTTTAAGATTTCCTGAGTTTCAGCATCGACAATAGTCCCATCGATAAAAACATCAAGTCTATCTCCGCCTTGATTGGTTATGTGATAATTAAAAATTGGAAGTTTTTTCATACCTCTGTTATTACGTAGCAAAGGTATTTCAATAATAAAATAGTATTCTAATAGAAAACTAAATAGTGTTTGTGAAATACAAACACTATTTTATATATTTGATTATGAAAAAGAAATTATGGAATTTGTTTGAGGACTTTATATTGAGTATATATTATCCGAGATTTCGGGGAGCGTTCAGCTCCGGAACCAATCTGATTTTTATGATTTTGTTTTTTCCTCTGTGGATTCTTTATCGGATTTTGAGAAACAACGATCAGTAATTCCCTTCACGGTATTTCTGGAAATATTGAGTTTTTGAGAAATTTGTCCTAAAGAAAGCCCTTTATTTCTTTCGATACATACTTTAAGCTGGGTTTCATTTACTCCAGCATACATACAAAACTGTTGAAAATCAGCTATGGCCATTTCCAAAGCTGTATTTTTGTCTTCAGGATTAAGCATTGATTTTTGATTTGTCATTTTGTTTAGCAAAATAGTTCTCAGAATTTATATTTAAAACTGCATCACCGCTAAGAACAGAATTTATAAAAGATTCAGGTTGCAAATCAGCATTTGTTACTGAATAACCCAAACCGTTTAAAAATATTGTTGATCTTTCGTTCCCTGTAATTGTAATCTGAGACTGATCTCTGGCGGTAATATATCCGTAAGAATACGAATTTGTTGTGAGTAATACAACTGATCTTTCAAAAGATTCTATCTCTGCCATTGAATTGTCATTAAGTTCAATATTTAGTCTTGCAGCATCACAAATTACTTTGCATCTTTTGTTTCCGGTTTGAGTTAAATTAAGTGTACCGTTTGATAAAATTATTATATCAGTTGATGAATCTCTGATAGTAACTTCTCTGTCGTAAAAGCCCTCATTTTCTAATTCTTCAACCGGAAAATATTGAAGCATTTCACGAAAGCCATTTTTAAAAATCCATTTAAAATTACCTTCAGACTTTACAATCCTTAGAATATCCCCATAACTTTCGGCTTTAACATACAGATGGAAAAGCTGATTGATCTCAGCCTTTCTCTGTTTGTCTAATATTAAAAATTTTAATTCTTCGAATGTCAGTGTCATAATGTTGCTATTTCTGATTGTTTTCTTTTTTCATTTTGGTAATTGGTCACGTCGTTAGGATTCAACACCGTTTTTCGATTAACCTCTTTGTTTAAAGATTCAGCAGTACTGCTGAGCATTTTCTCAACCCGATCCATTCTCTCATTAACTTCTGTCATATTTACAGATGATGAAACAATCTGATCAGTATAACTGCTAAATACTGGAGGTTGAGTTCTATTCCAGTTAAATACACCTCCGGATTCATACTTTTTAATTGTAGCACCTCCATACCAGTCAACACCGCCTCCGAGAGCGTTTATTTTACTGGCTATCTGTGAAGGATTTCCTGTCACGGTGTAAGTATTTTTATCCTTCATAGAATTAGCATTAATAATACCTTCGTTTCCTTCCATTTCTGCAACTTTTTCACCAGTTACCGGATTATATACAGGCATTCCTCCGTTTGAATGAGACGGACCTCTTAAATTTCCGCCTTTTCCTAAAAATTGACCACCTCTTTTATATTGTGCGCTGTCAATCCCTTTAATTGTAGATGCATACTGCACACCTGCCAAAATCGTTAGTACCCCTCCCATAATAGCTCCTGCAATCGGTCCTAACTGCCAAACAGTTGACCAAATATTTGCGAGTTGCATAAGAAAAGCAATTTTTGCTTCGGCTTTTTTAGATTTTTTAAGTTTTTCTCCAGCTTCTTTATCGGCTTTTTTCTTTTTCTCAGCTGCTTGTTTTTCGATACTTTCACGTTCGGCGGATGATTGTGCAAATCTTAATAACTGCTGTTTTTCAAGATCAATCCTATCATAAGCTAACTGTTTACTTTGCTCAATTCTTGCTCTTTCTGCATCGAAATAACTATTCATTGCTAAAGTAGCAGTATCAAAAGCCTGTGCTATGACAAAACCCAGTTGTTCAGAGTAATCCTTACCACCAAATAAACCATCACCATCCTTTCCAAGTACAATTTGTCCGGTACTCTTATTTTTCAATGAATTAGTAATGCTCGAAGCAAGTCCTGAAGCTCCAGAACCTGGAAGGCCACTATTTGGAAGAGTAGCATTTGTTATCCTCAAATTTTGCTCAGCTTGAGCTTTATCAGCCTCTAATTGTGATCTTTGCAAAAGTAATTTATTATACTCTCGCATTTCATCATTTGTTAGTTTTCGTGTATTAAGCTCTAATTCATAGGTTGCTATTCTTGCATTTGTATTTCCGAGTTCTGTATTGATGTTTTGTAATTCAAGTTGTTCAGAAATTTTTTGAAGTTCAATTTTTTTCTTCTCCAGAGAAATTGATTTGTCATTTAAAATATTTTTCCTTTGAATTGCAGCATTAATTGAATTTTGATTGTTTAGATTCTGACTGGTTTGATCAATAACAGTAAAAGTAATTTGTACAGAACGAATTCTCGTCTGCAGATTATTCTGATTTTCTTCCTGAACCTTCTTATTTAACTGACGATACATTTCATCAAGCTCAGAAAGTGACATTTTAGAATATTCCTCATTAAGATCAAGCATTTTCTGATTATAAGCAATCTGAGCGTCTGTACTTTCCTGATAATAGGTTTTCTCAGCATCCAGTTTTTCCATTTCAGTGGAGTATGGATTTTTCTGTACTTGCTCAAGTTTGTCCTTGGCAGTTTGTTCTGCAACTTTTAGCTCATCATCATTCCTTTTCTTGAAAATATTGAATAATTTATCATTAGAGTCTCTTTCGGCTTTTACTTTATCTAACGTAGCCTGTGCAACCTGTTTTCTTTCCTCAGCATTACCACCTTTCAGATAAGCAATTTTTTTGTCGTAATAGTTTGAATTGATCTTGAGACTACCTTTGATATATTCCTCTTCCGAAATTAGACCTTTAAGGAAACTTTTCTCCAGGATCGCCAGCTGTTGATTTCTTGTAGCTTCTAAATCTTTGAGATAATCTTTCTGATATCCGTTAAGTTTGGATCCGGTATATTTTTTCTCTTTCTTTTCTTCATCATCATCAGTTGTACCCCCAAAAACATTTTTAATATTTCCTTTTTTCAGGTTATCTACAACTTTTCCAGTAAGAACATTAATTTCTTTCTGAAGTTCAATTCTTTCTTTCAGACGATTGTTAAATTTAGTCTCGTCGTCTCCTTCACCCATACCAAGCAATCCGCCAACCTCTTTCAAATCTTGTTTCCAAGCTTGAGCATTAAATATCTCTCCTTTGGTACGTTTTCTTTCAAGAGCTTTTCCTGCATCATCGGCAGCTTGCATTTCAAGTTCGAATAATCTTTTAGATTTTTCCTCTAATAATTGTTGAGCAGCTTTTGCTTTGGCGACCTCAATAATTTTATTTTTATATGCTTCGAGAATCTTAACACCTTCAGCTGTTTTAATATTTTCTAAAGTAAGGGCACTAAGATATTTAGGGTTAATATTAATTAATTCCTGAAGGGCTTTTTTACGGGTATCTAAGGAAATACTGTTGTCTTTTACTACCTTGGTAAGTGTATCAACTTTTGCAATTGTATCAGACGTTGCTTCGGAAGCTCGTTTCGTGATCTCTGCATTAAGTTTCATTTCAGTGGCTGTTTGTTTTACAGCAGCACCTTGTTTCTTAATACTGTTTGCAGCAGTTTCGCTTCTCTCTGACAATAAAACAAGACCTGCTCCAATTGCAACTATTCCTGCCAAAATAAATCCTACTGGTGTTAAGGCTAAAGTAATATTAAGCGAGATCCAAGCAGCTCTAATTCCGGGAATAATACTTCCGAAAAATAACATTGTAGCATTAAGAATTGTCCATGCAGCATTGGCAATTCCTAATGCAATAGCCTGTGCTCTCAAAATAATGTTTCCAACTGCGATTAAAGCGTTACCAATAGCCTGTCTCGCAATAAAAATCGTTTGCTGATAAATATTTACCGCCAGAGCTTTGATATTTTCCCAGTATGCCAAAGTTAAAAATGTAAGCATTGCAATCCACCAGCCGAAAGGAATTTTCGCCACTGCCTGACCTATAAATAATATGGCTGTTGCAAACGCGCTAAACGCTTTTAATAATCTCTGATTATTGGCAAGATCTGCGAAACGCTTTTTAATCATATCCATAGAAGCTGCAAAATTTTGATTTTTTTTCTCAAATGCTTCTGTGATATCGCTTGTATCTTCGTATGCTTCTCCCGCACTTTTTATGGTAGCTCTGAAAGTTTCTGCATTTTTACCTAAAACTCCAAGAGCGCTAACAATACCAGCTCCGCCTTTTTTAGCCAATTCCGAATCACCTAAAGATTGGATAAGCTCTTCAATGCTTCCTTTATTTTTTGCAATTCCTTCTGCAACTTTGATAAGTGCTTCAGCAGGATTATTGTTGATAAGTGCTGAAAATTCTTTTCTGCTCATTCCTGCAATCTTTGCAAATTTTTCAGTATCGCTCGCTAATTTAGGAATGATACGAACCAATGCCGTAGATGAGGTTTCCGCGCTTTGTCCGAATTGCTCAAATCCGGAAGCTAAACCTAAAACGGCAGGAAGAGAAATTTCGGAAATACCCTTCAAACCGGCCATTCTTTTTGAGAAATCATTCAAGAATGGAACGGAAGCTACCGATTCATTTGCCAGAACCCTGATAGCATTACCCATTTTCAATAATTTCTCTTCGGTGACATTACCTTCTCCCTCGAATACGTTAATTAATTTTACAAGGCTTTCTGTGCCCTCTTCAACGTCTCCGAAATCTTTTCCGAATGCTGTTTTAATCTGATCAACGGCTTTAACAACTCCTACAAGGTCTGATTCTTCGACACCAGCTTTCACAGCGATATTCGCCATGTTTACAAGCTCTACGAGAGGTGTTCTTGTATTGATCTGGGCCAACTGATCCACCAATTTCTGTGCACCTCCGGCAGCTTTACCGAGTTCTATCTCTAAATTCGTAACCTGATCTGATAATTCGGCAGTATTGGTTACAAGTTCTTGTGTCTTTGCAAATGCAGCCTGAAAAGATAGATAGGTTACAGCAACCGAAGAAATCTGATTTTTAAGACTATTAAAATGATTGTTTAGGTTAGTGATAGATTTACCTCCGGTATTTCCTAAACCTCGTAATTCATTTTGAACACGTTGTATTTCCTGTCTAAATTTCTCAGCTGCTTGACGGTTTTCAATTATTTGTCTTTCAACAGTATCTAAATCAGTTACTCCTGCTTCTCTCAACTGATCTAATCTACTTTTTAGAACAATAAGTTCTGCATCCAACTGTTTTGCTGAATTTTTAGCCTGATTAATCTGTCCGGCAATCACTTGCCCAAATCCCGAATTTTTTAGATTTTGTATAGCTGCTGAATCAAGGTTTGAGAGATTGGTCGTTTTAGGATAATTACCCACATTTCGACTGAATACACCAACCCCGGCATCAATTGCTTTTAGTCTGTTATAATAAGTCAAGGCTTCTGCCGATGCTCTTTTAAATTGCTCACTTTCTATACCTTTAGCAGCTCCAATGTCCATTGCTCTTTGTTTAGCAACCTTATATTCATTGTTTAGCTCTTTATATGCACCCACAGATGAATGAAGTTCGCTACTAAGTTTTGCAGTTTCATTTCTCTCATTGATTCGAGCGGTCTGTAAGGCGACGGATGCTGCCTGAGCTTCTTTTTTCGCGATAGTTTCTTTTATTAGAGCTTTCTCGACCTCTAATAATGCCTGTTTTTCCTTTTGTAATTCCGCATCATTGACAATTTTAGTATTTCCGGCAATACTTTTTAATGATTGAAATTTTGCTTTTGCAGTATCAAATGCTGCATTAACAACCTGCATTTTTTTCAGGAGATCTTTTTCACCCTGAAGCTGGATATCATATATTTTATTAATTTTCTGTGCCATTGGTATTCTATTAGAAAACTTTATATTTAAAAACTTAACGCGGTATATCAGTATAAAGACACATTAAGCGATTATACTGTGTATCAAAAACTTTATCGATTACTGTATTATCTGCATTACTGATAGGCTCAGTTAATACAATTACAGCATTGGTAAGAATGCTTTGCTCACTTGGATATGTGTTTAAACTCTCTCTTTCGGTAATAGGAACCCATTTTCTCAAAATACAGGGCGTTGATTCGCCTTTTAAGGATTTATACCCATCGATTTTAATTAACTCGAATTTTTCACCATTTATGACGATTCTTTCCTGGTGAAACCAATTTGAAATATCCTTATTATTGAGCATAAAATTTGTATTCAGCCAACGTCCGTCATTCATGATTGCTAATCTTTGCCAGAAAAATCTTTTTATTAGACCTCTACCCACTACATAGTTTCCTGAGTTTCCGATTTTTTCATCACTATAAGAAAGAATTGGATCATTCTGGCCCCCTTCTTTGTAATTGACTGCAAACAAATAGGGAAAATCATTGTATGATGTTATTTGCCCGTTTTGATCTTTCATTCTCCAACCACCTACACCTGAAACTCTACCTTTGTAATATGCAGACTTTGGAGAGAAAGTGTTTTGAGATTCTGAGCTGGAGGTGTTTGAGATATTCTCCGGAACTAAACAGATCATTTGCGGAGCTTCTCCGGTGACATCTGCAAATTCGTCTACGTTATAATGCATCGTAGGAGAGTAGAACCGATTTTCAAACTCTTTTTTTTCTGCCTTGAATCTTTCTGAGAAGATATATTTTCCACTGGCCAAGGTGATTTTATATCTATCCTGAACGATTTTTAACGCTCCATCATTTGAATCATCCTTAAATTTAAAAACAAATTCTCTGGCATTTCCATCATACATTTCAATATAACTTTCTTTGGAAATATCTTCTTTCAACGTCCAGTCTAAAACATTTCCGTTAAAATATCCTTTGTTTTTCAATGATAAATTGTGACCGGTAGCATATTCGTGAGTTGGCTCAATCAAAACTACTTTATTAACTGGATCGGTCTGAAAAGAAAGATTGAATAAATCAACTTCGCCTCTCAGAAAATCCAAAAATTTGAATTTCTGAAGTGGCAAATAGGAATCGAAAGATACTTGACCTCCGATTGGTATTTTAAAATAATCAATTTGATGTTGTTCTACTCTCAAATAACATCTTGCTACAGTTGCTGTTTTACTTTCATAAACTCTTAACTTAACTTTACAGCTTATTTCATCATTTGGATTAACCAAAGTAGAAAAGAAAATGGTTACCATATCACTTCCTTCGGTTGAGCCAAATGTCGGAGCTTGGTGGTCGAATATTTGGTTTTGTTGCATCTGAATACCGTTTTTATACCAAAATACATTCAGCTCTACAATCGAGGAAAGATCAATTTTATAATCATAATAGAGCATGTGAGAAAATGTTACTTCCAACGGTCCATAATGTGGAGTGTTGTATTTCCACTTCATTTCTTTATTTTGATAGGTATAGTCACCGTTTGGAACAGTGTTATTATTATCAAAACAAGGAGGTGTCGGAGTATCAAGAACATTCAGGTCTACAAAATCATCAATATCCTCAAATCTTCTATCAACATCACTTTTTGCCAGAAATCGGTGAATATCGTATTTTGTTCCTTCGGATGATAGAAAGTTTCCAAAAGTCCATGGCATAACTTGTCTTCTATAAAATTGAGAATCCAGAAAACTACTTTGTACTTTATACCCGAACATCTGAAATGCCCAGTAAAGTGTAAAGAATTTAGATATCGCAGGTCTGAAATTCTTAATATGATAATTTTTATCATCACCAGCATCCAGATCAAGAGGATCAGCATATTTTACTGGAGCAAATACAAAAGGCATATTCTCGTTGGTTCCGTCAAAGCCCCAAGAATTAATGATCGTATTTTTATCAAAGGTTAACTCAATTCTTTTTAAAACCTCAAACAGTGTAAGCTCTTTCATTTCAATGATCCAGTCGCCATTATTACCGAACGCATTCAACTCAAAAGATGTAGGCACTCCAGATTTACGATATGCTTTTTTAGGAATTGCTTTTCCTATGAAAATTTCTTCTCCGTTAGTCTGAGCTACAAATTTTCTGATCCCTCTGAAAAATTGACTTTGTGTAGTGTCTTCAACTGAGGTATTATTTAAAGTATTTAGTTGCTTTTGATTGTGTAAAGTAGCAGGAATTTTGATCCCGATTGCTTCGCTTCCTTTTTTACTCTGAAAATTCTCCACGTCTTCCAGAGAATAATCAAAGGAAATAGGGAAATCGGAATTAGCATCGATATCCAATTCTACATTATCCAGCAATATTTTTAAATTGTTCTGAGACATTATCTTAAATTTGTGTTACTGTTTGCCATTGAGAATTTTATTTTCACTAAATATTCAAAAGCATCGACATCCTTTGTTGGCAATTTTGTATCTAAAATTGTGATCGGGATAAATTCTTTTTGCACCGGATCTTGGAATCCATTTGGCAAATACGTTTCAATCCAGGCTAAAGGAGTATCGGTTAATTCTTTGATCCAGTACTGATCCTTTTCACCATAACACTTGGTCTCAACTTCGTATGTCTCATTGGATTCAATATTTTTCCTGTAAATACCGCCTTTAGTTCTGTCAAGCGGGAACTTCTGAGACTTTTCCCATGTATCAGATTTTGTTTCGCTTTCTTCAGTATTGAGAAGAAAATTTATTGAATCAATATTTCCACAGCTGTTAAGAAAATGAATTCTGATCTTATCATCACCGCAGCAACATCCAACTTTATTGTTTCTGGTGGTAGCAATGATGTTATCGTTAGCATCCTTTACATAAACACTCCATTCCACAACTTCGGAGAAATCTACCAGAGGAAAATAATCTTTAATGTTCGGAATTCCTTCAGGGATATATAATATTTTGTTTGTATTAGCCATCTTTCTAAATTTTATTGAAACCAATTCGTTACTAAAGCGTAGTTTAATCCTTGAGCGACGGTGAAATTGAATGTTCTCATTGTTCCATTGTTAGGTCCGATCTGCTGACTGTTAAGCATCACAATATTTTGAGCAGTTGGCGGCGTAGCATTTATAATTCCTGTATCTCCAGTAGTACTATATGTCTGCATAACACCAATTGTTAGGTTTGTTCCGTTTTGGATAACCGTAGTGAATTCAACATTGTCTCCGGCATTGATTGGAATTTTATCCCAGTTTTCTATTGGATCTATATAAGTAAATCCTGAAGGATCATTAGCTGTTGTATCAATAATTGTAACGCCGTTAATTACTATTTTAAATTTTACCTGAGTTGTATATAGGTGATTGTCTCCGATAGTTGCATTCTTCCAGAAAATATGCTTATCTCCGCCTTGATTGCTCACAATACCAATATCACTAATACCTGGAAGGTTCAAAATATCACCCATATCACAGCTGCCGACAAATCCAAATCTAAAATTGTACTTTCCTAATGGAACGGTTACAGATCTTGTAGGTGTGTAGCTTCCGGAATCTGTCTGCCAGATTGATTGCCCAACTTCCTGATAATATATATCAAGTGATGATATCATCGACATATCGGCAGGATTTAGCCAGTTAAATGTAAAGGTTTGAGTTCCGTTACTGTTATCTACAACTGAGTAAGAAATGTTAGTAATTAAAGGACATATATGATTTAAAACAGAACATAGTTCGATTTCCTCACCAAAGAAAGTTTTTAATTTTATACAGAGTTTGTTCGCTGTCTTATCTGTTAGAATAGGGAAGTGCGAGCTATCTTTTTTACACATTTTAAAATCTTCCGGTCTTTTGGTAAGTGGGAAAGTATTCTCATCCCATGAACCGGTTTTGTAGCTATTGAGAAGTGTTTTAAAATCTTGATTTTCCTCATGCTGTATAACTGCATAAAGAACAAAAAGCGAGTTTGATTGAGTACCAGCTCCTGGAACTGGAGCACTCGATGAGGTTCCCTGAACCGGAGCGGTTTGTTCAGAGACATTAAAACCATTTGCATCTAAGTAGGCATTACGGAATTTCACAAAGACAGTTTTCAGGTTGTCTGTATGATCTTCAATCTGGTTTCCATCCATTGTTGGTAAAGAATAGCTCATAACCTCCTGAACAGCATCCTGAATGTCGAACTCATATTCCGGAGCAATTCCATCATCGCTTATAAATGCAGTTCTGTTAAGAGTTTTATAATAAGTTCCATTCAAATAAATATCACAATAAACTACCGTCGGAGCGTAGTTATCTGGAGTAGGATTCGGAATTTTAGCCTTACATCTAAACACAATCGGTCTAAATGCAGCATTTAAAGAATTAAATTGTGGCTGATATGTAATTTCTGTAATTGGCATTATATTCTTTCTGATTTTTGTTTCTCAAATTCGGTATTGAAGATTTCATCCATCCCTGAAAACAAGATACTATCCACTTCTTTTTCTACTTTGCCTGAAGCTATTTCGACAAACTTTTGTCTTTCTCCTGTTTTTGAATATTGTTTTGATCCTCCGGTGCTCATTCCTTCTTTCTTTTGAACATTGGCAGTTGCAAATGCAGCTCTCTCGGCTTCCTGTTCTGATAATCCCCTCAATCTGAAGAAAGTTTTAAGCCCTTCGATATATTTACTGGTTCCACCGCCACTACCTCTTTTGTATGGGATTCTACTTGCTTTAGTTCCAGCATTCAAAATAAATCCATGATCGGCCATTTCTCCCTCGACACGATCTCCCAAGACTTTTCCTTGGATTGACTTTTCTGTCGCTCCAGTTAATGAGTGGCCTTGACTTTTAAATTCATCAATAACAGCATCGTCTATGGCTTTACTCGCACGTCTAAGGATTGTCGGGGTTCTCATTTAAAGATTTCAATGTTTGATAGTCTCTTTCTAATTCAATAAGTTTAGGCTTTAAGGCTCTGAAACTTTGTAAAATATTGTTGAGACAGATCGGACAGTTTGTATATTCTTTGTCTGGCTCAACGTAAGCGTACCAAATTTTAGATAAAACCTGCATGTGTTTATCAAACTGATTCGCCTGTGCATTCGCAATCGGATCGGCTTCGATTAAAAGCCTTTCACTTCTAATTTTATCAGGTATTTTTGATGCTGAACTAAAACTCATGTTTTTAATGTTTGTGTTGAGGGTGAATATTATTCAGGCTTAGCAGATCCTTTAAATCTGAAATGCTGTACTCTGAATTTTCGCATTTTGTGTTGTTTAGAATCGTAAAATCAAAAGAGAGAACTACTCCAGATAATTTGGCAGTCCCCATCTCGCTAAAACGCTCAATATAATTTCCATCTTTAGTAAGGTTAAATGGTTTTGGATTTGTTTTCCCCAGATCAGAAACAACTTGAAAGAAGTTCACGGCACATTCTCTCATATCTTTCCAATCATAAATGATAGGGTGACCGCTTGTATTATTACTTTTGATGTCTTTTATTCCTAAGCTGCCATTGCCTGTCTGTACACAGAAAATGAACTTTAATTTATACTGAATGATGTTATCTCGCAGAACTTCTACCGGAGGAAATAAAGCAACTAAAGGGTATTTTTTAGGCTTTACAACGTTTATGATTGTTTCTCCTGCCTGTTCAAAATTAAGATCAGCACCATAGCCTGGAACAATGGAAAAATTGCCATCAATAATTGATGATTTACTCAAAATATTTTGAAAGGTCATGTAAATATTTAATTCATTCATAGTCTTCTGATCTTAATTCGTTTTTCATACTTGTTAAATGCCAATGACCACACTTTTTACAGTAATATGATCGCTTTGGAATATTATTTCTATGGCTAAGCCTTTTAATCTGATTTTTAGCTGTATTTGCAAGTTTTTGAGACTTGTAGCCGGTCTTTCCATTACATTTTACTTCTCCCATAAGTTTTCCGGACATTTTTCAGATTCAACGAGAGTTTTTTCCTGTATCGGACAGCCACACAAATCACATGCTTTTGTCTTTTCCTGATGTTCTCCATCTTCTCTAATCTTTAAAAAGGATTTTTCAACGGCATACGGACAAACAATGCACACTTTCAATCTTTCTTCAGATAATTTTTTAATCCTCTCCGGAGCATATACCTGAGAGCGGAACCAACCAGTTGCTATGTGTAAAGGATTTACCATTTTCTTTTTGCTTTATATCTTCTATCATAAGGATTTACAGAGTTTTTTGAAGGAATAATTCTGAAATTCTTATATGATGGAATTTGTTCTAATCCACGTAAGTGCTCTCCAAGTTTTTTAATGTCTTCAGCACTATTCTTCATCTCTTTAGCAATACTTTCAATCATGGATTTGGCATATTCGAAGCTTATATTACATTCTAATTGAAGGATGTAAATTGCTTCATTAATCTTTTCTTTTTCTTCGTTGGTGAATGAACATTCAACCTCAGATAAACCGTATATTTCTTTGCAACTCATAACAAAAATTTATCTATTAAAATTCCTACTCCTATACAGACAATCCCAAAAAGGATGATTGCTATACACCCGATGCCGATTTGTGTTTCATTCACCTGTCGTGGTTGTGATTCACCTTGCTTAACTTTTTTTGGTTTCTGTGGCTTTGGAGGTGGTGGTGGGTAATTTCCATACTGGCTCATATATTTATTTTTAAATTATTTTTTTGAAAAAACCCGACCGACAAAACGCCAGTCGGGAAATTAACACTATATAAAAACTAAGTTGCTTTGTTATGCTTGATGAAATTATGAGTGAGGATCACAGACACAATTCCAAATAAAAATTCTAAGATCATTGTTTCAGTATTTTTATGTTAATGATTCGTAGTACTGCATTAGAGTTTCATCAAAATCTTTTTTCTCACTCGCCCAGACCAGAATATTATAAGCGCTTGTTTCTTTGATATTATCCAGGTTGCTTTTTCCGTTTTGGATATGGAAAGGAGTTCCATTCTCAGCAACATAGATTAAGAAACTCATCCATCCCCATTTTTCAAAGTGTCCTGCGAGATTCGGTCCCTTACTCTTTCGAGACTTTCCAAATACGGAGAAAGTTTTAGAAAGGAATTCATCGAACTGGTCAAAAAAAAAGCGACGTGCAAAGCGCAGTCCATTGGAAGTTTACTCATAAGCTCTAATCTTTCAGAGCCTTCACTCATCCATTTCTCGTCGAACTTCTCAACATTACCATCCGCATCGATCTTTCTAAAATAAATTACAGCTAACCTTTGTAGTGCATCCCAATAACCAGAAGCAAAGTTTTTGATCTCAGTAACGATCTGTTTGCCGAGAATAACCTCGTTAAATGTAATACTGCTGTCGTATGTTAAATCAGGCGCTTGAATTACCCAAAGATCATCCTCGAAATAATATTTTTCCTGGAGTTCTATTTCGTCCTCTTTTAAAAAAATAGGAGCTAAACATGCTTCATAGATTGAAAGAACCTTATCAAGCCTTGTATTTCTTATTTGATCCAAAGGAATTCCGGAGAAGAAACTCACGGATTTACAAGCTAAATCAATCCTGTATTCCAATATTCTCATTTCGTCGTTCTCAGCATCTGGATCGGGATTCAAAACATCTTTAAATGATTCATTCAATTCTTTTCCGAAAGTCAATTCAAAATCCTGTCTCTGCTTTAATGTGATTTGAGACAGAGATTCAGGAATCCAACATTTTTTACCGTCGTGAAAGAAATCCATTATTGTTGATCTTCAGTATTAACATCTTCATTTATTTCTTTTTGAAGATCTATGCTTTTATCAGTCTCAGGATTTAATGCATTTTGCAATTTGTTGAGGTTAGTCAATTCTTTTTGTCTGTTTGCTTCAACCTCGTTTTTATCCTTGATAGCTTTTTTAATGGATTTTACAAACGTTTGGGTGATATTCTGTGATGCAGGATTCTCAACAGTAATTCCAGCTAATTTTGCCACGCCTAAAACGTCTAATTTTGGAACTGATTCTACAATCTCCTTATCCTCTCTATCTAAAAATCCATCATATAAAATCTGAATTCTTTCCATGAATAAATCTTTTTCAGATTTGGAAACCTCAACCACAGCTGGGAGATCTTGCTTTTCAATATCCTGAACATCTAAGCCGAAGAAATTAGAAAGTTGTTTTGATTCCTTCTTTTCTTCCGATGCAGCAACATTAAAACCGTTGGCGTGGTTTATTCCTCTGATAAGTAATCCCATTGTGTTCTCTACTCTGATAGAAAGCATTGGCGTGTCTTTCAATAATTCCGCAGTTTCTTCCTTAGCTTGGGTAAGGATATGAATTGCAGCTAAAATTTTATCCTCTTGTGACATAATAAATTGATTTAGTTTGTTTTAAATATTTCTAAAGCGTAAAGTTAGTGAAAAAAGTATTCTATTAGAAAACATTTTGATTAGAAATTTAGATACGATGAATAATAATCATTATCATCAGAGTAATCATCGTAATTTCCACCGTTTGAAACTGAAAGACCGCCTGTGGAGGTTTTGTTCACTTCATATTCAAAAAACTCCCTCATCATAAATGCATCCAAAACATCGGGAGATTGACCACTCAGATAGTTTTTCATTTCCTCTTTCTTAATCACGCATAGCTTTCCATCCTTATCGACCTTATCTCTTTTGATAGCTTTTCTTTCGTAGAGCATTCGTTCCTTTAAAGTCATTTTCTCATCATACTTTTTATTTGCTACGTGCGGAGGGATGTAATATTCGCCTCGATTAACAGCTTCTCCAGATTTATAGAAACACTGAGATTTTAAGTGATTGTAGTTTTCAATGATTCCAGTTTCATTATTTGGGAGAGGTCTTGCTCCATTATTAAATTCTTTAGCTCCTTCAATAAATCCATCAACGAACTGACCGACACCGTCATTATCGAAAACCATATTTGAATTTGGGACAGAGTAGGCGAATAGATTCGACTTTAATAAATCAATGACCTGATTTCCTTTTGATTTTTCCATTACATGAAAGTCAATCATAATTTTACCCGACCAAACATAAATAATGAATTTATCAGAGCCTTTCATGGCTATATCGGTTGTTAAATATTTTTCACCTTCCGGAACAAAAGAGTTTGTAAATATATCGTTGAATTTATGGAAGTCATAAATATCATTTCCTTTAAGAGAAATTTTCCAGTTACCACCAAGTAAACGGAGTTTTTCTTCCTGACTTTGTGCGTTGAGGTTTCCTAAATATCCAGGATTGATTTTTAAAAGTTCTTTGTTCTCATAAATGGAACCGCCGATAAATGTAAAAGACTTGATGAAGTCAGCTGGAGAAACCAAGCCTCCGGACTTCTCAATCTCGCTATCAAGAAATTCCTTGCACTTATGGTAAACCTCATCAAAGGAATCACCCCAAACAATGTTATCATTTTCATTTGTGAAGTATCTTACAACTCCTTGACGTTCTGGAATAGGATAACCGTAATTTGGTGAGTTTGGATCTTGGTCGATATACCATTCAATGAAATCTGCAACCCAACTGTCCGGATCCGGATTGCAGGTAGCTCTTATGTATGGTTTGATCCCACACGTAGAACGGTTACGAGAAAGCATATACAGGAACATCGATTTACTAAAGTGAGTAAGCTCATCAAACATAATCAAAGGAATCTCCGCACCCTGCCAGTCGAATTTATTTTCTTCGTACTGCATGTGTGAGAATTTCAGTTTTGTTCCGGCTTCAAACTTCCATTCTAAAATAGAGTTTCGAGATTCCGCACCGCTTACCTTTCTGTAAAGTTTTTCCGAAGCATCCCACAAACCTCCCTCCGCACGGATCATTGGAGAGGTTCTACGGAAACAAACCGCCCCGAATCCCTTAACATGAATGTGTCTTAACGGTTCGAGTAGGAGAGAGAATGTCTTACCAGCACCCGCAGCACCTCCACCGATAACGATGTCCGCAGATGAAGAAAGGGCTTTCATTTGATAGCCCTCCTGTGGTTTTATGACATTTATAGTTGACAAATTTAATCTCTGTTGTTATTCGGTAACTCAAAAACTGTAACCTGATTCTTTATTTCAATTGGGTTATCTTCCTGACCACCGTGATTATGTTTCTGAGGTACTTTTCCCTCTGTTCTGTCGAGGAACGTGGTTATTGCCTTGTTATCCCCCTGAATTGCATTTTTAGTGATCGTAATGGCTATAAGCTGATTTATTGACGCTTTACTTTTGATTGAGCCTTTCTGTACTTTCTTCTTTCCATCTTTAACGAGTGTGATCTCAAATTCAACCTCATTGCTATCTCCGTACTCCTTTAGGAAGTCTGAAACATTCTTAGGCTTTCTGCCATTATTTTCGGGTTGGTTTTCTTTAGAGAATCTATTCCCTTCAGTATTCCCTTTGACAAATTGTCCGTTGTTATTCCGTTGTTTTTCCATCGGTATAAATTATTCATCGGTCATTCCTTCGATTAAATCAATAATGTCTTCCCACGCTTCGATCTGGGCTTTCACCTCAACATATTCCTGTTTGTGTCTTGAAGTTGCTGTTCCACCATCGATAAGAACTTCCAGATCTTTCTTTTTTTCTTTGGCTCTTTTCACCTTGCTTTTTAAAACTTTTTGTAAGTCCATGAGTTTTTTATTTTCGGGTTTCATACCTAAGATTTTTTATCTAAGGTAGTAATATTTTTAATCTCCATTCCATAGTTATTGATACCTGTGGGAATCTCTATGGGCTTTTTAATGAATTTATTTCGCTTAAAAGGTGTATAATCAACATGATGATGTACACGCTTGAATTTATAGACTATTTTAGCGTATTGAGGGTAGACATCAACGAGCATTTTAGATTTCGGATATGTTCCCTCTTTCGCATAGAATTCACCTGTGTTTCCACCTTTCAAAACTTGTGTTCTCAGCTTCTCTTGTAAGAAAGCATAAAATTGCACAGTACAAAGTCCGGCAGTGAGAATATCAAGTGATAAAATTGTGTCTTCATTATAACGCCCTCTCCACCTGAAGGGGATATCGTTTCTGATCAGGTTACAACTATAAATTCTTGTATTGGCTATGAAGGGAGGTGTCTTTTGCTTGGAACATGCAAACATGAAATAATTCGGACCAGCCATCACAACGTTTTCGTATCTCATGCAAAAATCTTCCATTGCTGCGAAGATCGCTCCGGTTTCAACTCTGATCTGTTTGTTTCGGTTCCAACGGTAGAAGCTCTGAATATTATCATCCATTACCCAATGCCAGGCAAAACCGTTTTTGATTGAGTGATCCCAAACAAAGTTTCTTGCTGGTCCCGGACCTTTACTTTTTGTACTTCCAAGATCGTCGAGGGTTTGGTAATTGTCCTGAAAGGTTTTATCTAAGATAAGAATTGTAACGTACGGATTTCCTTTTGTATGTTTTCTATACAGCTCGTATTCCTGTTCCTCTACAACGATATAATGATCTACCTTCATTCGGGAAAGTGATTCACTTGTTAATCGTATCTCGTAACGACCTTTTGAAACAATGTAAATAGGAAATTTATTCTTCATCTTTGTATCTCAAATCTTTTACGATTTCCGGTTTCTTTTCTGGGAACCAAATCGATTTTGTATCTCTCGTCATTTTAATGCCTATCAGCTTTGCAAATGCGAATCTGTCTTCGTCATTCTCAAAAGAAACAATCACTCTGTTTTTTGCCAATAAATCCTCCTGTTCAAACTCCGGCATATCAGTCCACTCAGCTGTAGGATCATTTTCTCCAATTCCTTTTGGTATAAGATCAACCTTATCAAATCCGATATCCTCAAGGAAGTCAATCTCAAAATCATCTGAAAGAAGTTCAAAGTCAAATTCGGACTTATCCGTAGCAAGATTATCTACAATGGCTAATTGTTTTCTTGCATCGTCCTCAGTGGCTAAATCCGTCCTTTTAACAGCTATCAAAGTCTTTCCGTCTGTCTCAATAACTTTTATCGGAATTCCGAGCTTTTCTGCCTGAGTAAATGTCTCATTTCCGGCAATAATCTCATCTTCATTATCGAGAAGGATAGAACGACCTGCACCCAATTCCATGAGAGATTTTTTTATCAGCTCCTGATTTTCTTCTGAGTGCTTACGGTAATTTCGTTTGTCTTTCTTAATTCCCATTTTATCAACAATTATTACACAAATATACAAAAAAAGTATTCTATTAGAATACTTTAGGATTTTGAAATTTTGCTTTTATTATTGTTTAGAACAGTGGAAGTTTAGGTTTTTCTACAGTTTTATAATGTGTATACTTTTTAGGAATTGGTTTAAAAGCTTCATGCAGGAACGCTATCTTTTTACCTTTGAAATCGCAAACCCAAACATCATTTTCAGGCATCCTATTTTTTTCGGTAATTAAATACCACCCATTATTATTTTTTAAGTCCTCAAGAGCTTTTCCTAAACCTAATGGTCTAACAGGAACTAAATCATTTCTCGTAGTTCTAAATGAGAATATTTCATAACCATGCAGGAAAGTTTCATTTCCGTGATCATAGAAATTAGAAAATCCATCACTATCTATACCATAATCGCTACGGTTGATTCTTTCAAAATCTTCTCCGTAAAATTGTTTTATCAAGTCTGATTCTGTCATGTTGTTTGTTTTAGTTTGTTAATCCAAAATATTTGGAGCATTATTTTTAATTTCATAAATTATACTTTCGCAATTCATAATTAAATTACCTCTGGTCTCTTGTAATTTCTCATCATATGGTAGATTTTGAATCAAATCTATCGCATCGGTTAATAGCTCTGTCATTTCATCCTCACGATCGGGAACTTCTTCGACCCATTCGGGTTCTGGAAAATCTGTTCGTGCTACATGCTTATTTTTAAGCATTATAGGATGCATTTGAATATATTCTTTACCAGGTATTAAATCTTTGTATTTTACTTTGATAAATTTTGTTTTCATATATTTTTATTTTTCAAATTCCCAAAAAGATAATTTTCCTTTTACATTAAAAATTGGCTTATCGTAAAACACTGCGTTTGCCAAAACCCAGTTATAAATTGGTTTCGGTTTTACATTTAAAATTACAGATAATTGAAAATCAGATTCGCTTATTTTCTCCGCCCAAATACTCTCATGATTGATTACGCAATCGATAACATCAACCTCGCCGATGATTGCGGAGTATAAATCCCATTGACGACAATCACTGATTCCAACTAATTTTCTTTGCTGCGAATTAAGATCATTCCAGCTTGCAGGTTTAGATGATGCATGAATATATATCCGGCCACGGAAATTTGTTTTCCAAGTTCTGTTTTCGATATCCTTAATTCCATTAGCTATGAGTGATGCCCAAGGCTGTTTAATTGATAAGGCTTTCATATTTTAAGGTTTTAGTATTAACAGTAAAAATTCATCGTCGTTTTTCATGAGTTCAATTTTTTCCTTATCCGGAACTTTTGAAGCAGCTATATCTATGATTTTGTAAACTTTTTTAGCTTGACAATCGGTAATTTTCATTAACAATGTGAAAACATAATCGTTTTTGATTGCCAGTACGTCTCCATATTGAGACAATTCGATGGTTAATTCTTCCATATTATTTTAATTTAAAATTGTTTTAATTATCGATCCCACACTGGGAAAATACTTCACAGCTTTCCTCATCATCAAAGAATGATAATTGTAAATCCTCTGAGGAACTGTCATCTTTGATTTTCTTTTTTAATTGTTCTGCCCTTTTTCTGATATCTTCAACTGTGGAATTTTCTCTGAAAATTTTGATTGGTAATTCCGGTAGTGGCTTTCCTTCTTTTTTCAGTTTTCTTTTTTTACTTTCCGGAATGTAGTAGCCATATTTATTCTGAAGGTATTCGGCAAATTCAAACTTCCAAGGATCATCGATCATTATTTGAGCTTGTTTATCTAAGTTTCGTTTGTAGCAATCACAGCAATTGCCTTCCCATCCTTTTAGATTTAATCTGAACGGTTGCTGAGCAAACCAAAAATTAACATGCTTTTTTGTAAATGGTTTCCAAGATACAAGCGGATATTTTAAATTATACTCGCTTTTTCCTGAACTCATACGATCAAACTCATCAACTCGGATCCCGATGAAAGTGTCGTAATCTTTCTTTTTAAATCCGATACTTTTCATGTAAGAATGAATCGGTCTCTCTTTCAATTCTCTGGTTGAAAACTTTGAAGAAATGTTCGGTAAACCATATTTTTTCACCATCATTTCGTAAGGAGTATTGTCTCTTAGTTTCCAGTCCTGATTGCGTGTAGCAGTTTCAAAAGTAACGATCCTGTGAGTTGTTCCTTTTCTTTGATTTAAATGAATTTCGGCTTCAACCCAAATAATTTCACAACCGAAGTGCTCTCCAATTTTTCTGACAAATTCAAGGGTTTCATCATTCTCTCTACCAGTATTGGCGAAAATAACAGTGAAATCATATTCGTCACTTTTATTCTGCAGCAACCACCAAAGCATGAAAGCTGAGGATTCACCACCAGAAAATGATATAAGTCCTTTTTTCTTCATTATGCGCTGATTAATTGTTTTCTTTTAGGATTTCTTTTATTTATTATCTGCTTAATTTTTGGAACATTTTTAAGTATTAAGTCTTCGATCTTTTTACTGTGTTTGCTTTTTTTATGCTTTAAGCCATGACTTTGACGAATTATAAATGTTCTTAAATCAAATTCAATAGTTTCTATTTTTACACCCTCATATCTTGCTGAAAATATGAGACTGTTTTTTTTATTATAATAGCTATTGGCATAAACGCAATGGTGAAACAATTTTCCCTCTTCGTAAAACTCCTGTACATTCTGTAATGGTCGAACGCTTAATTTTCCTGAAGTAAATTCAAGTCCTAAAAATTTTCCTTTTTCTCTTTGGTATTGCGGTTGTGCAGTATCAATTCTTTTTTTATCACTAATTCCGGTAACTTCCAGTTCTTTCTTAATTTTCAGATTGATATAATAATCATGAGCTTTTACAAAATCTTCCGGACAAACGTAATATTTGTTATGAAGATCTTTATCTAAAAAAGCTAAGGCTTCAATGTAATCCCTATATGATTCCGTATGCTCTTTTTTTATTTTGTACTTATTTCTAAAACATATTCTGAGCGCTGGCCAGTACTCTTCAATGTCTTCATTCGTCCATTGCTCAATGATATTGATATAGCCTAATTTCAACAATGTTTCTGTTTTAGGGCATTTCTCCAGCTTATTTATTAAAGTTGAAAATTGGATATCTTCTAATCGTTTTGCAGTAATTCCTCTCTTTAGAAGATCAGAACGGAATTTTGATTCTGGCAGAAAAAACCAAGGAAAAGGATCATAATTTTTATTCGTATAGTAAGTAATACTAAATCCAACTTTACGAATTTCTAATGAGCCACAATATCCCCCAGTATATCCGCTTTCTATCATAGAATTGATAACAACCTTCTTACTATTTCCATCATACCAACGTTGATTAATTTCCCAGCAAACAATATCTTTTGGCTCTCCTTTTCTGTATCTCACTCTGGTGTAAAAACATCTGGTCACTTGAAAATCGTAAATTCCTTCTTTTATTACAGAAGCCAATGCAAATATTCTTAACTCTGTATGATCTTTTATTTGCCTTGTATTTTTTACTTTTAGTTTTGATTGACAGGTAGGGCAGGTTACTTTTTCATTGGAAATAAGTTTCATATCTACATTTGAACCACATTCCAGACAAAATGCTTTATGTTTTGTTGCATAGCATAATTTAGGATATAGTCGATCAACGGCATAAGAAATCTGTTCTGCTGTTAATCTTGGTAGTTTATTTTCTAACTCCTTTACGGCTATTTCTATTTTGGTTTTTGGTTTCATAACTAAGACATTAATTCAAAAAGTGATAACTGAGTTCCATCGGCAGGTTTTTCTTCCTTTTTAGGTTTTTTAGGTTTAGCTTCCTGTTTGGGATTTGCTGCAACATTTGCACGCTCTGGAGTTTTTCGTGGCGGATTATTTTTGTTAATCTCAGCAACTTGCTCTGCGGTTCCACCAACAACGACATGTCCAGATACCTTGGCAATTTTTTTCAAATCTTTGGTCAAATAATATGTTTTAGCCAATGTAAATACCTCATCATTTGTCATGGCATGAACTCCTAATTTTTTTACCTCTCCCATGATGTATGCGCAGCAGTCTGTAAGATTTTTATCTTTATTCTGAACTGCTGTGGCCAATTCTGGATCGTTATTGATTTCAGCATCTAAATACGTTTTAATAGCTGTTTCAAATGGATTACTTGCTTTCATATAGTGGTTTTATGTTAAAATTCTAAGTGTTCTATTGAATCAAAAAATTCAGTGATATCGTTTATATAGCTGAGATCAATTCTTCGGAAATCTTTATAGTTTCCACGATGATAACCGTCCTGAATTCTTATGATCTTACACCAGACTTTTGTGCCGGCTCTCTCAAATGTGCATCCAGGTAAAATGATCTCTCCAGTCAATTTGTATTTACTATTTCTGTTGTAAAAGAAATCGTCAAGTCTTTTCTGCATTGCTGGACCATTCGGTACAATTGCTAAAATTTCACCGCCCCAATATTCTAAATGCTTACAGGCTTTTATGATGTGTTCCATTGCTGTTTTTCCGGAAGCTCCAAAAGGAGGATTCATTGCGATCTTATTGAACTTATTACTGATGTGATAATTTTCAAATGCAATATTGTGAACCTTCCCTGTAGCATTTATTGATAACTCAGAAGCCAGATAATGGCTCGGCTCAATAAAATGATTATTTGTATTTCCCGGGAAAAATCTTCCGATCGCTCCATGTCCGGCAGACGGCTCCAGTAAATTTTCATTTGCTTCTGGATTCAACCACTCAACCATCTTCATTCCCAGCGGTTCCGGAGTAGCAAAATAATCGACACCTTCTCTGGCTTTATTGGATGAGGTTTTCTTACCACGTGCGAAATAGAATGTTTTAGCCTTATCAAATTCCGATATCGTGAATAAAAATCTGTCAGCTTCTTTTCCTCCTGTTCCCTGATTTGTATTTGGCTCGTCGGTGTGGGCGTTTTTATATCCTTCTTTGAATGCCGTTTCCAGATCACGGGCGAGATTTCCCATCGCAAGATTTTCAGCCGTTTTTGATCTCTGCGCAATCTTAGTCGCAAATGCATATCTTTCCGTAGTGGTTTGGATCGTAGCATACTCGTAAATCGCATTACTTCTTAAACCTTCTCTGTATATCCTGCCTTCGGTTTGGATCGCCTGAGTAGGAGCTGTAGGAAGTCCTAAGTTGATTAATACTCTTTGGTGTTTTCCTGACCTATCGTGAAGTGAAATCCCTTCCTGTCCTGCCTTGATTTGAACAATAATTAAATTGGTGTCCGAATCGTCCTCGTTAAACTCATCTATGTATCTGCTGCGGAGTTTTTTATTAATAGTTCCGTTGAACTCTTTCGCCTCCGGAAAATATCTTTTTAAAGTTTCCCTAACATTGATCAGATCATTAAGGTTTAAATTCCAAAAGTGAGAGTATTCGTCTCTGAAGTTTGAAATTTCAATATCAAGTTCAGGGTTGTAATCTTCATCTTTATCCAGGAACTCGTCACTGTGAAACTGAAAAGGGTGAGAGGGTAGAGAATTATTGTAATTGTGAAAAACAACTACCTTTCTTCCCATTTTCAAATGCTGATAAATTCTTTTCGGGATCTCTCTGGCTTTTATACATTCCAACAGCTGGGTAATGTACAGGTGATTATGTTTTTTATGAATTCTGTCACTAAGGATCGGATATTTATCACAGAACGTCTGATCCCAGAACAGCTCAAATCCCGATTCAATTTCTTTTCCGATCTCAGAATCCAGCGTAATAAATTCACGCGAATAATCATAATCTAAATTAATCTGTCGGGTAGACATTACACCGAGCTCTCTCTGTCTCTCGAAAAAATTTCTCTCCATCAGGTTTTGATCGACACCACTTTCCGGAATGGTGCATTTGTTGTACCTCATCCGATATCCGAAATTCTCAACCATGAATTTGCTCCAGCCTGTCGGCACATTATATCCATCTTCATAGCTTGGATCTTCTATCGTTTCATTGATCTCAAACAAACAACCGTCTGCATATTTTATTGATTTATGGTAGGCGAAAGGAGTTGCTGAAAGAAAAACAACTTTTGTTCTATCAACTATTTCAGTAACAATTTTCTTGAAAAGCTCTTTGTTGAAAACTTCTCTACCATATTCATCTGTAGAGTAGAGAGCAGATGATTTTCTGATTTTGGTTTTTACAACAGATGGAACTTTTACAATTTCCTGATGCTGCATATAGTACGAAGTGGAAATCCCCTGTGCGTTTTGGTTCAAATAATGGCTTTCATCATAAATAACCAAATCAAATTCTCTAGTTAACAGCGCCTGATTCTGGTAGAAATTTGCATAGGTTGTCACACTTATTTCAAATCCGGGATCGTGAACTCCGGAAAGATGATGAACGTTTAAATCAAAGACCTCAGCTTCTTTTTTCCAGTCAGTACATTTTTTTTCGGTAGGAACAATTATTAAAATATTTCTTTTGTCCTGAGCAAAGAATCGTTTCGCAATACCAAGGCCAACAAAAGTTTTTCCTGTTCCGGTTCCGTTGGTGAATAAATATCCTTTACCAATTTTAAACCTGTTTTCTGCGAAACTTATATCTTCTGCCTGTGTATCGAAAAGAAAAGGCATCATGTTTTTAATATTTCCAGGATCACCCAGAATTATTGAAGAAACATTTTGTGTCGCCTCAAAATCAAATGATAATTGTGTGTACTTACCTTCAAACATCGTTTTTTTTTAATTGAGAGTTTCAAACTCTATCTCTATTCTTGGGACTAATCCGTAGATTTTTTCAACATTGGAAATTTTACATATCTGAGAATCATTCAGAAAAACAATTCCCTGCAGCGCATCAAATAATGGCTTATTTAGGTTGTCTGTCAGATCAGGCTTTACATCTTTGTAGAAAACTTTGCCTTGCTCCAGTTCCTTCAGCTTATATTTCGGCCAGTTTTTTTGTGGAGCAAAAACATAAAGAAGTTTTTTCACATGGATTGCTCCGGAATAAGGTGCAAAACCTGCTGGAAGTTGTGATTTTACATCGTAAGCAATATTTTTTTCATTTCGCTTAACCTCAGCAGTTTGGTAATGCTGAACGTAGACCTTATTGTTTTTTGTTCTCGCTACTCTTGATCTTACCGACTGTTTTGGCTGTGGAGTTCCTAAGATTTTTAATTTCAGATTCATTTACTTCAATTTTGTAGTTATTGTAATTACTTTTTTCTCGTCTGTTTTGGACGTAAAGCTCTTGGAAAGGCTTTAGCCAGTGTGGTTTATTGTTTTTCATTTCTTAATCTTTCTATTTCTGCTCTGAGTTTGTGATTTTCTGCTCTTAACTGGAAGGATTCATAGCTCCGTCTGTTTTTTAACTCATACACATTCTCCATAATACACATGATGTAGTTAATGTCATGACTTATCTCTTTAAAGTCTTTGTACCAGTCTTTTTTCTGATTTTCAAACATGGCCAATACTTCTTTTTCGTTGGCTTCATTAGATCCAGGAATTAAATTTCCTCTGGCTTTCAACATTGCTTTTTCGTCACTTTTACCGAGAAAATATTCGATCCTGCCTATTGCTTTCATCAGCTTATTTCTGACCATTAATTGAGTTTCTCTATCATCCTGAGTGTGAACTCTATCGTCCCATCCCTGACAAAACTGTCGAAAAGCTTCAACTGCTTCAGAATGGGAAATCGTCTTCATCGTCGTCTTCTGTTTGTGTTGGTTGTACTGGTCCATTTCCAAATGCCTGTTCTGGTGTAAATCTTAAATTGTGTATATTCAAATTACTTACTGGACTACGGTCATAAAACTTTGTACAGTTGGCGAATGCGAACTTTGTCGTTTCATTTTCTACATAATACTCGTAATATCTCCGGCTTTTCCAGTCGAAGTAAATGTCATAAATGCCCCATTTTGCAATTCCTTCTGGCTTAACTTTGAGAATGTGAACATTCGTCTGATTCTCTTTGATGATTGGTCCTTTTTCAGGATCATTATTCGGTTCCGGACGATGAACTAAAACCTGCAGCATAGCCTTCCTGTTATTGTTCTTTCCCCCATAGAATTCATCCGCCAGTGCTAATAATTTTTTTCTCTTACCTGTTTTATGATCTAAAGTTTTCTGAGTTTCCGCCACATGATTGACTATAATGTCATATCGATTGTTTTCTTCAGCTTCCAGATTAATGCGGTTAAGACATCTTAAAACCTCATTAGCTTTTGGTTCAAAGTCTTCAATATCGTAGATCGGATCAATCACCAGACTATCGAATTTAATTCCGTAATGCTGCTCAGCTTTAGCCAATTCCTTGTAAATATTTTCAAGGGATTGATAAGCGGAATTTTTTCGATCCTGTTTGAAAACATAAAGCTTATCCAGAAGAAAGTGCTCCGCCTCATCGGCTTCTGCATCTGTCATTGCATAAGGATTCTTTGATCCATCAGGTTTAATTTTAGAATATGGCTTACCTTGGTATAGTCCACAGAAATGAGAAAAAACTTTCTCGACATCTCCGCTCTCTGTGGTAAAAATTGCAACCTTGAAATTGTATTTCTCGATAAGCTGCATAACCAATTCATTTGTAAATTGAGATTTACCATGATTGGGTTCACCTCCGATCAGAATTGTAGTTTTTCTGGATCCCATCAAATACTTACCCTCATCGAATTTATTCCAGGTTGTAAATCCAAAGTGTATCGGATCAAGCTCTCCGTTTTCACGGATGAATCTCATTCTTTGCTGAGTTCTGCCTAATAAATCTACGAAGCCCATGGTCCAAGAATTTCTGGTTGTAAATTATCGGCTTTTGTCACTGTTTGAGTTTTTACTCCGAATTTTCCTTCATTTCTTTTCCAAGTACCCAACCTGCCTTTTGTACTCCAAGTTTTTTCCAGTTGAAATTTCATTACTCCGGAAGCGCTTGGCTCAATCCAGTAATCGTAAAAATCTCTTACGGTTTGTTTACCGAATTCTTTTACAAAAGGTTTTAAGGAATTATAAAATTCTATTTGTGTTAATTGCTTAAATGATTTTTCAGATTCGGAATTACCAACTTCCTGTTTTTCTTTTGGAGGAACTTTAGTGGGTGGATTTTCTTTTTTACTTTCTTTATTATTTTTAGTTTTGTTTAGTTTATCTTTAGTAGACACTAAGCTCGACACATCCTCGACATGAACCTCAGCACTAACCTCTGCATAATCCTCTACATTTTTTGCATAGGTTTTTAAAGAATATTGAGCGGAAGCACTTCCGGATTTCGTTTTAAAGTCTATTAAGCCTGCTTGCTTCAATCTATTTCTCGCTGAATTAAGAGTACGAACATCTGTCAAGCCGATACTTGATAAAACCTTCTGATTGTTATGATCGAAGGATTCTCTCCAAGAACACAGATTGTTTACTTTCAATAGGTAGAAGTAAAGAGCAATCTCGGTTGATCGGAATGAATACACTTCATTCATAGTCCAGAAATTGTTTATTAGCTTTAAGTAGTTCATTTTTTAATTTCAGTTATTTTTGAAATGGTACATTCGTGAGCTGTCTTCCGTTATTGGATATAAAAAATAATCCTGTTGGGGTTTGCTCTATTTTCATGGTTTCAATCTTTCCGAAGAATTTTACATTTCCTCCCAGATCCACAACCCATGCGCTTTTTTTTGTTGGAGCTATTCTCATTACTCGCCCTACAATCTGATAATAAAGAGCTAATGACATGGTACTTCGGGCAATCAGTACACACTCCAGTTCCGGATAATCGAAACCTGTGGTAAGAACTCCCACATTTACAACACATCTTATTTTTCCTGATTTGAATTGAGTAAGAATTTTTTCCCGCTCATCTTTTTTTGTTGATCCGGTAAGAAGTACGGCTCCGGGAATTCTTCTGGTTACATTCTCAGCCTCTTCAATAAGAGAGCAGAATATTAACAGATTTGGTCTTTTTGCTAACAGTCTATGTGCGTATTGCACAATCTTAGAAGGCATATCAATAACCTTGTAATATCTTCTCAAAGATTGTTCTGTAAAGTCTGTTCCTGTACTGTTTAGCTGAAGCATTTTTCTGTCGACAACATCAAAGGAGAAATATTCAAGTTTGGCCAGGTAACCATTATCGAAAAGCTCACTATTTTGGATATAATAAAGAACCTCATCAAATACTTTTGGCTTTGTTCTGGTCAGGAACTTCAATTGAGCACCTTCCATTGTGTTATGCAACCTGTAAGGAGTTGCTGTAAGTCCTAATACTTTTGCCTTCGGAAAAGCTGAAATAAATTCCTCATACATTCCTCCCTTTGGATTTACTAAGTGGCATTCATCAATGATAATGTGTTCCAGTCCCTCAAAAAGATGCTTTTTATTAATGATGCTGCCGATTGTACAGAAAGTAATATTATCTACTTTTTTTTGTCCTGCAGAAGCAGAATAAATGGAAGCCTTAAAACCTTGACTGATATACTTTGCGAAATTCTGTTCCAGGATTTCCTTAGAAGGCTGTAGGATCACCGTCTTTCCGGTCAAAGGAGCAAGCATATTTGCTATGACCACAGATTTACCTGCTCCGGTTGTAAGGATAAGAAGAACATTCTTTTTTGAGTTTCCCTGAAAATATTTTATGCCAGCTTCAACCGCTTCTTTTTGATATGGCCTCAATGTGAACTTTGGCTTTTCAGCGATTGTAAATAAATTTGGCGCGTTTTCTTTAACGATTTCAGCTATTGACATTTTAAACTATTTGTTTTATTGAGTTGTAAGATTTTTTGATTTCTTGAATGTTTTCTTCGAAATATTTATCAAAGGAATCTTTGCCCCCGAAAATCTCATCTAATCTTTCTGAAATTTGACCTGATGGATTTAACCAACTATCTTCTTTACATTCAATAGGTGAATAAATTGCAATCAAATGTGCAGAAGATTGAAAATGGACACACATTGCAGCATAAGCTGTAAGTTTGTTTTTTGCCTGTAATGAATATTTTGAAGACATTGCTCCATATTCGTATTGTATTAAAGTTTCTTTAGACATACTAATCTATTTTTGCATTTTCAAAATCTTCATCACCATCATCTTCTGAAGGAAATTCCATTGACAGCTGCTCGTATTGCGGAGCCGTTTTTCCGTTCATGTAAGCTTCGACTTGCTCTATCACAATTTTCAAGTAATTATTAAGTTCTTCTATGTAGAGATAATTACTATTGTCAAGCTTTATTTTTGGAGTAGTAAATCCAATTACTCCGTAGGTAACAGTTTTGGATCCGGTAAGAATTACAGATCTGTTTTCATCACTTCCAGTAATTTTAAAAGCTGTAACACCATAATTTTCTAAACTCTCATGAGCTTCAAGTTCTGAAAGAGGAGTTTGATTATTGGACCAGTGGAAGAGTCCATCAATATGAGCCAGAAAAACATCTAACTTTTTAAAAGCTTCTAACATATCATCGTGTACGATATGAACTCCTTTTCGGGACAATTCATCACCTTTCATAAGGCCGACTAATAACTCATAAGAGTACGTTAGGAAGTGATCTTTTAGCGATGCAGATTTGATTTCAATCTGCTTTTCTTCTTGGTTTGCGAAATCAACTAATTTTTCAAGCTGATCAGAGTTAACTTCAATTACTTTCATAAATATTTATTTTGCTTCAAAATCATTTAATTCAACACGCTTTTCTAAGCGGTTAACTTTTTTAGCGATCATTTCCTCAACTTTTAATCCCAAAAGGGGATTAATCATTTCCATTTGTTCAATCATGATCTTCACATCAGCTACTTCTTCCACAAGGTTTTTGAAACTTTCCTCATTATTATTTCTGATATGTTTGCGAACTGCTAAAGCCAATTCTGTGGCTTCTTCCTGTGCCATCTCATATTGAGCTCTTACGCCCCACTTTTCGATAGCTTTTAAATAAATTTCATGTCTTGCCATACTGTTCTTTAATTTTTATTATTTTATCTATTAATGGTAGGTTTGAAAGTTCATTATTGCATTTTTCATGCATGAGAACCATATTCGGAAGAGCATTTCTTCCACCTCTGGAAAGAGCTAATAAATGTTCCAGCGTAATGTCGTCGCCAAGTTTTTTATTACAGAAGAAACACAGATCACCGTCACGTTCTAAAATCTGGGCTTTTTCCTTTTTGTAGCTCGACTTTCTTCCGACATTTGGAGGATAGCCATCCCATTTTTTATTTTCTTTAAAAAACCGGATTGCTCTCGCTGTATATTTATTTGATGTTTTACCACTTTTGTAAACTATTCCTATGATTCTGCCTTTAAATTTTAGGGCTTCATATTCGTTGGTAGTTGGTAGAATGTCGCAACCACCTTGCTCTAACCATTTTCTGAATTTTTGTATATCTAAATCCATCTAATCAAGGTCTTTAATATTGCATGGAAATCGGTAACCATTTTCTCTCTCACAGATCACCGCATTTCCGCTAATCCCGATGATCTTTATTTTTTCACCTTTTTTGGCCCAGAAGCTCTTGGCGAATTTTGCATCTTTGTTGAGAGTTTTTATGTCACCTTCTTTCACATTTCAATTTTTAATTGTTCGTTTGGTTCAGGAAGGACGATGTTGAAAAAGTCCTTTGCGAATTGTCTAATTTTTTGTTTGAATTCGAACTCCCATTCGTAAGTATTGAGCTTTGTAGATGATTGAGGAACTCTCACAAAAAGTCCAGTATCTTCATTTATCTTTTCTTCGTAGTTGCAGTTCATCTTAATAAGATCATGGACATCTTCAGCTGACATTATCTCTCCCCATGTATCAAGTACACCTCTCTGCAGAATAGGAATCCATACTTTCCAGTAAAAACTATTTTGTCCGTTGGAACGTTTTTTATATTTCCTTTTAAATATGAGAGTGATTTCTTTGCCTTCGAATTGTTGTACCGCCTTCTTTATGAAATCATTATTCTGCCGGAACTTTCCATCACGAATGAGAGTTTCGATTTCAATAGATTTCATAATTATTCGTCTTGAAAAATTGTCATATCAAATCCTGCAGCCCATTGTGGTTTATAAAGGATGTTTTTGCTCTTGAAATAATCGTACGATCTGTCAAAGGCTCTTTCATTTACCATTTTATTCAGACGCATCATATAGTACTCGAATTTTCGTTTACAGTAATCTATATAACCTACCTCAACCTCCGGAACCGAATAGTTGAATTTATCATCGTACAGTACATACTTAAATTTTGGATTTGTGGAAAGTCCCAGAATTTCCAAACCTGTTGCGTAAACTCCGATCTGCATTTCATAGTCGTATTTTTCAATCTCCCATTTGAATTTATCAGGGTTTAGTTGCGATACGAATTTGAAATCATGAAAAAGAGTAGGCGACCAAGTGTCAAGAATCGCAACGAATTTCCAACCCATATATTCAAACCTGATCTTCTTTTGAAATTCTTCGCAAACACATAACTCATCTGCAACGTCTGGAGCATTTTTTAGATGATCAGAAATTTTTACAGCTTTATCATATTCCTCCTGAGTAACGCAATCCTTTCCACTTAGAAGCGCTCTGCAATATGCCTTCAGATGTAAAACATTTTCAATCTTTCCGGATTTATAATTGTCTTTAAATGCCTGCTCAAAAACTTTATCAAAATCAGTTGCAAGATCTAATGGGTGAGCGTTCATAATATCATTTACCATTTCTTCCTGATTTCCTTTTGATGGTCCCTTTGAAAGGATTGCAAATTTTTCATGGAATTTGTGATCTTCCAAAACAAGGCAGTCAACCAAGCTTCCGAAATTCATTCCTGCATTTTTACTTTTCGGTTTAAGTAAAGCACTCATAAAATTTATAGGACTATCAAGATTTTTTAATTTGGAGTAAGACATTGAAATGTCTCTCGTAATTAATCTTTCTATTAAAATCTCTCGCTCAGATCTATTATCCGGTTGCTCAATAGGAGCGATATTTACTGCTTCCTGTTCTTGAGCTTCTATTGCTGAATTTTTCATTGCTCCCATAACTATTGAATTTGAAATTTGGTTTTAAGAAGTTCTACGGTTTTGTTTGCTAACCTGTATTTTTTCTGAATTGCTGCCAATGATGGTTTTTTCTCTCCGGCTTTTATGGCTGCTTCCATATTTTTCCAGTTCTCATCATTCTCATTTAGATATGGCAGAGTTTTATTTTGTTGAGCAGGAGTATTGGCAGGTTTATTTTCTGGAGTTTGAGCTGGAGAAGTATTTTGAGGTTTTTCATCATCAACTTTTTTTCTCAACTCATTATCAATATCATCTTCGTCTGTTGGAATATGGAAGAACTTTAAGAAGAAATATCTTTCAGCGTAGGTAAGAGCGGAACCAAGACCTTTCTCCCATTCATTCTGGCCATTTGCGCCGAATAAATTTTCGTCTTTCTCGCCAGTTTCTACATCAACCCACGTGAAGCGCATCATTACTTTAGAAAGAATTTCAGCTTTAGGTTTTTGATATTCTACTTTAGTATTTTGACCATTTATATTTTCCCATTTAGTGGCCTTTGTAGTGTAATCCTGTCGATCATTTTCGATGGATAATATTTCTTGTTTAAGAATTAAGCCCAATTCGTTCATTAAGGGACGGATAAATTCTAAAACTTTGGCACCAGATACATATTCATAACCAAAAGAGTCGGAGCCTGATCTTTTATCTTTACCAAATCCATTGATTTTACATTGAATTTGATGGAGTTTTTTATAGATTGACATTTTCAAGGTGTGTTTTGAAGTTTTGTAATTCTGTGATAGCATTTCCAAGCTTTTCAATCATTTCCTTTTTGCCTTCAGGATTATTTATCTGATTATGCCATCTAATTGATCCGTGACAATCTGAAAGTCTCGCGATGGCTTTTCCATCTTCGTAAATTTTACAATGAATAGCACTCATGGAATCGATGCTGTCTGGTGCTATGAAAGATTTTTTATTGTAGCTCATTTTAATAGAATTTTCCTTTATACCAGTATTGTTTGAAATATCTTCGAGAGTTGACATTGAGAAATGTTACTTTTTCCCCGAATATCATTGCGATCATTCTTTTCATAATTATTAAGCTGTTTTGGAAAATTGAGATCTTAATTTTAGAATGTCATTCATCTGTTTAGCGTAGTATTTAGCTTTATCTTTATCATCAGTCCAGACTGAATGTGTATTTGAGGAAAATACCTTTTCAGGAATAAACTGATCTTTATTTATTAGATATAAAGTGCCTTCTGTTTTAGTTCCCCATACTGCATCAATACCACTTACAAAGAGTGCTTTTTCGCCGACACATAAAACTTTTTGTTCAGTAACCTGTGCTTCCTGAGTAGAGAAATTAATTCCTACATCATAAACTGTTTGTTCTACTTTGTAACTCATAATTTTAAATTCTACCATATCCGTAATTAGCCCATAATTCACTCTGTTCTGCCAAGTATTCTCTATGAGATTGAATACTTCTCTCTTCAGCGCCGAGCTGATCTTCTCTGAAAGCGTCAAGTTCTCTCTCTAAATCCTTTCCAACTGAACAAATCTTTTCATCCTCACGATAAAGGCAGTATGTACCAACATTTGTCATTTTAATCGTCCAAAATGCATTGCTATCATCCAAGAATAATCCGAACCAATTATTTATTTTAACATTTTCGTCTACTTCAAAATCGATGAATTCTAAGTTGTTTGCTAATTGAACTGCTTTTCTGAAATCTTTTTCAGTTGGAGAGTTTGTAAATTGTTTTTTGTTTTGTACTTTTGTGTCCATTACTGTTTGACTTTTTTAGGTTAAACTTTCGCCGTCTGTTACCGCAGATGGCTTTTTTATTTTCTTTTGTGGAAAGCTTTTCTGGCTTCCTCTTTTATTTGTTCTGCTTTAGTTTTTTTCAACTTCCCTGGGGTAGTTCCTACGCTACCCCGAGAAGTATTCATTTCAGCTTTAACAAAGGCAGATAATGTTTCTATTTTATCAAGTGCGGAGAGAATGACTACCGCTCTTTCTGGGCTAATTTCTCCTATCATATCATGTAATTATTTCTGATTCAAATATTTGTTCATCTTTCCATTCAGTGTGTTTTTTAAATGACTCAATGAAAAAATAATTTTCAAGCGTCTTTGAATTTCTGTATGCAGCCAGATATAGCGCTGATTCTCTCATCCCTATTTCTGATGCAATAGTTACTCTTAAATCATAATCATCTTGAATTTTACGGGAAACCGTAGTTTTGATTTTTCTGTTATTCACTATATTTGTTTGCTCTTTCATTTTGAAATTTCTTTTTGTAATATCAATTTGATATAGCAAAAGTAACAAAAAGTTACATATAAAAAAATAAAATGTAACAAATTTTCTCTTTAATTGTATAACTTATTGATAATGAGCGAATTTAATTTATCTGAACAAAGAAAGAAATTAGGATTAACTCAGCAAGAATTAGCTGATGAATTAAAACTTTCTCGAAAAACCATAAATAATTATGAGAAATCGGGTAATATTCCTGATAGCGTAAGGTTACTTATCAGAAATTTTTTTGAGTTAAGAAATGAGAATGGTCTTGATAATGTAACTAAAAGGGAAAATTTGTTACTTCCTAAAGACGGAGTTAAACTAGGCATTCCATTTTATAACGTTGATTTTGCCGGAGGATGGAGTAGTGAAGTTCTTTTTTCAGAAGTAAGGCCGGATTTTTATATTAATAATCCAGAATTCGATAAAGCCGAGTTTGCTTGTAATTTGATTGGTCATTCCATTTCACGTAGAATCCCTCATCGTTCAATCATAGGATTAAGATTAATTGAAGATTGGCAAACATATTTTCCAACAAATGAATTATATGGAATAGTTATGAAAAATGAACTTCGAACAGTGAAAATTGTGAAAAGAAGTAAGGAAAAGGAAGGGTATTTAACTTTAATTCCGGATCCGCTTCCTGAATTTAATCAAACCCAATATGAGCCTGAAGAGGTTCCGATAGAATTTGTATCAAGATTTTATCAACTAATAGCTTGGGCTCAATTTGAAAGAATATCAATGTAAAAAATAAAAGATCATGAGAAAAATATTGTTCATCTTTTTACTTATCTCAACTTTAGGTTTTGCGCAAACAACTGAGGTAATTCCAAATTCTAATTTTATCGAGAAAAAAGAATTGATTTTTAAAGATGGTAAACTACATATAGAAAAAAAGATTTTTTTGGAAAATGGAAAGAATGAAAGCATCCCTGTGAAACTTGATTTTTTTGGTGATGAAACAGTTTTAAATTTTGATTTAAAAAAAGTAGATAAAATTATTTTATCAGCTGCTGAAAACGCAAAATATAAACTTAAAAGTCCCTCAACTTTTAGACCGTATTCAATAGTGATAAGACCTATCAATAAAGATTATTGGTATACAAATGTTTTCTTTTCTGGGGAGAATGATTATGGAGCTAAAAAGGATTCAAGTTCGATGGCTGAAATTGATAATGAGGGTAATGTTTTAAAAGACTATAATTAAAATGACTACTTCAGATCAAAAAATATTAGAATTTGTACAAATCCTTAAAAATCTAAATGAGATAAGATTTGATCGGGATTTCTATACTCCGATTGGTATGACCAAATTTGTATTTTCTAATATTAAGAATCAAGATAAATATCCTGATAGACAATCCTGGCATTTCACAGCTGAGCATATAAGGTTGATATGTGAGGTTTTTAATGCAGATTCAAATTTTTTCTTTGGTTTAGCCGATCAACCCTTTAGAAAATTAAAAAAGAAGGGTAACATCAACGGTAACATTAAGCTAAATAAGATAATAGATAATTAAAATTAATAAAACGTAAATGATTGATTTTCAACGTTAATCTATTTTTGTTAAAAAGTTTGCTTCCTTGGTAAGGAAGAGGTCACGGGTTCAAGTCCCGTAGTTGGCTCTCATTTTAATCCCGATTTTCTCGGGATTTTTTTTGCTCATAATTTAAAATTGATACTTGACGTTTGGGCATTAAGGCTTATTAAGCTCTCAAGAGTATTAAGCATGGATGGGGATTACTTAATTTGGAAAAGAAGATTAAGAAAGTTACTCTGGGACTTACAATGTTGAAAAGCTTGATGAAGCTTACTTCCTTCCCCCAACTCCCAGCTTCATTGCTTATAAAAAATCAAAACCCTCCTTAAAATTTTATTAAAGTCTACCTTTCACGGTCTTACTTCTTTCAGCATCCTGAAAATTTTCGCTACATTCGTATAAATAAATTTTCGATGAATATTCTTTTATTGGAAGACGACCTTATTTTGTCCGCAGAGCTTTGTAAGTTTTTAGAATCAAATAATTTTACGTGCGACAAAATTTATGACGGAGAAACTTTCCTCCGCCAGATAAAAAACAGCACCTACGATATGTATCTGCTGGATATCAACGTTCCTAAAATTAATGGACTGGATGTCTGCCAGACCATTCGTTCTTTCGATAAAAACACGCCTATTATTATCATTTCGGCCTATGGAGATCTTTCGGATAAAAAAGATGCCTTTACAAGGCTGGCGGATGATTATCTGGTGAAACCTTTCCAGTTTGAAGAATTGCTTTTACGGATGAATTCTTTACTCAGAAGAAAGGCTCCAGCAGAAAATACAGATCAGGATATCCTCAGAATAGATGATTTAATTATCAATAAAACCGAGCAGAAAGTTTATCGTGGAGGAAATGAAATTGCTCTCACTTTAAAGGAATTCCAGCTCTTGGTTTATCTGGCGGAAGCGCAGGGGAGAACTGTTTCCAAGCAGCAGATTACGGAACATGTCTGGGAACATAATTTTAATACGAATACCAATACGGTAGAAGTTTACATTAATTTCCTGAGAAAGAAAATAGATAAAGATTTTAAAGTTAAGCTTATTCATACACGTTCAGGATTCGGGTATTATTTAAGTCCATTATAAAATATAAGGATGTCTTTAAAAAGGAAGATCGCGCTCAATCTCAGTATTGCCTTTTCATTGCTTTTCGGTATTGTGATGGCGGTGATTTATATGTCCTTTAACGATTTCAGAAGAGAAGAGTTTAAAGAAAGATTCAGGCAGAGACTGGAATTTACTTCCCATTTCATCGCAAAATCTAAAGATTTCGAAGAAGAAGCACCCGTTTTTTTTAATGAGAATTCGGATAATATTCTACTCAATGAAACCATTCTGATTTTTAACAGTCAGAAGGAATTAATCTACAGCACCATAAAAGACAAGAATGTCACCTGGGACGATGGTTTATTAAAAGAGCTTGATGAAAAGAAAGTTATTTATTCCGAAAAAACGGTTCCTGAAATTTACGCCGCATTAAGAAAAATTAATGGTGAAAATTATTACATCCTCACAAGTGCCCTGGATACCAACGGGAAATCAAAATTAGCATATCTAAAATACCTTTTAATAACGGCCTATGTAATGAGCACGCTGCTCATCGGTTTTTTCAGTTATTATTTCATGGGGCAGTTTTTAAAACCGCTGGAAGATCTTAATCAGGAGATTTCAGAAGTTACGGCCCACAAGCTCACTACCCAGATTCCGGTTCGGGAATCCAATGACGAAATCAATGTTCTTGCCCAGTCATTCAATACAATGATAAAAAGGCTGGATGATGTTTTCCAGTCTCAGAAGGATTTTACAGCCAGTGCTTCCCACGAAATCCGTACGCCGATTACCAGGATGGCTTTTCAGCTGGAAAACCTGATAAAGCTCGGGCAGCATTCACCTGAGACTTTGTCTTCATTAAAACAGATCCAGAAGGATATTTATCAATTGTCTGATCTAACGAATTCTCTTTTGCTTTTAACAAAATTTGACAAAGAAAATATTCAAAGCATTTATGAAGAAGTAAGAATTGATGAGGTGATTTTTGAATCATTCGAAGCGGTGGAAAAAAGCTATCCAAAACTTAAAATGGATTTCCTGATTTCTGAGAATACTTCTGAAAACGCATTATTGACTATAAACGGCATTCAGTCTTTGCTGGATATTGTTTTTATTAATTTATTTAAAAATGCAGCTGTTTATTCAGACAATGCGGAAGTTGATGTTCTGATTACCGAAAATGATGAAATTCTCATCGTAGATGTCATTTCCCGCGGAAATACGATTCCTGAGGAAGAGCAGCCAAAATTATTTGATGCTTTCATGAGGGGAAATAATTCACAAAATATTACCGGATCCGGCCTAGGTCTCCGCATTGTAAAAAGAATCCTTGAATATCACGGCGCAAAAATTATCTACACCTCTCCTGCAGAATTATTGAATAAGTTTACTGTGATTTTTAATAAGTAGTTTTTTTTTTGAACACAAAGTTCACAAAGTTTTTTTAATGAACTAATTGTTTAGTTTCACAAAGCCGTTTCACTTAACAAAGCCAAAGGTAAGCAGCATTTCTCTTTTAAGTGAAACGGCTTCGTGAAACTATATTACGTAAAAATTTAAAAGAAATCTCTGTGGACTTTGTGTTCAAAAAAATAAAAACCCAAAATATTCAAATTTCAACACCCTTTAAAATTAATCCTTCCAGGTAAATTTAATTTTATTTTAAGCACCCTTTAAGGTCGTTTTAATAGCAGAAAAGCATTTTTGTATCATAAAATCAATTAAAAATGAACAAAATTGCAGGGCTGTTTTTTGCCATATCTTCATTACTGGCAGGGCAACAGCAGATGACGCTTTTGGATTGTGAAGAGGCTTTTCAGAAGAATAATTTACAACTGCTTGCCGAACAGTACAACATCAACATGGCTGATGCAGATATCCTGCAGGCCAGAATCTGGGAGCTTCCGCAATTGAGCGGACAAATAAATGCATACAACCCCGAAGACAGGAAAGTTTTCGATATCGGACATGCAAAAGGAGCGGAAATCAGCCAGCTGATCTATATGGGGGGTAAAAAGAAAAACGAAATCGCCTTCGCCAAATCAAACAAAGAACTGGCTCAGCTGCAGTTCTCCCAATTGCTTATCGATTTGAAGGCTCAGCTCCGTACCGCTTATTTCAATCTTTATTATGAAAAATTAAAGCTGGAAAATACCAATAAACAGCTTACTTATATGAATGATCTTTTGGCAGCCTATAAAGTGCAGTCGGCCAAAGGAAATGTCTCGCTGAAAGATGAAGTGAGGTTGCAAAGTATTGTGATTCAATTAAATAATGATAAAGTAGGAATTAATAAAAATATTATTGATTTTGAACAAACCCTAAAAGTTCTTACGGGAATTACAGAAGAAATAGAACCTAAAATGTCCGAAACAGAAGCAAAAGAAATTCTTACTTCTCAACCTTTTGGAGACGGCAACGAGTTACAGAAAAAAGCCCTGGAAAATAATGCAGATTATCAATATAACTTAAAATTGATAGACAACAGTAAGCTGTATGCCCAATGGCAAAAATCTCTCAACGTTCCGGATATTAATCTGGGTGCCGGTTGGGACCAGAGCGGAGGAACTTTTAAAAATGAAGTAAATCTCACCGTTGGAATTCCGCTGCCTTTATGGAAATCAAACAAAGGAAATGTAGAAAAAGCGAATTATGCCATTCAGCAGAATCAGAAAAATGCAGATTTCCAGAAATTAAACCTTGAAACCAAAGTTCAATCGGCTTATAAAACCTGGAAAACGCAGTATGATCAATTGGCACAAATCAAAACGGATGATCTTAATAATATGGAACTGGTGTATGAAGGAATGCTGAAAAACTTTAGGAAAGGAAACATCAGCCTTATTGAATTTACAGATTTTATGGACAGCTACCGGGAAACAGCGCTTCAGATTTATGATATGAAAAACCAGATCATGCAGTCGGCGGAGCAATTGAACCAATTAGTACAAACGAAAATCTTCTATTAACATGAAAAAATATATAATTCCTGTAATCCTGGCTTTGTCCATCTTATCCTGTTCAAAAAAGGAGGAAGAAGTAAAACCGCAGGCCAAAAAAGGTTTTGAGCTCAGTAATACAATGCTTCAGTCAATTTCTCTGGCGAAGGTGGAGAAAAAATATATAGAAGATGATTACAATTTTTACGGAAAAATTTCAGCAGACAAGAACAGTTATATCGACGTTTATCCGCTGGTAGGGGGAAATGTTTTGAGTGTAAATGTAGAATTGGGAGATCACGTCACCAAAGGGCAGGTTCTGGCCACTATCAGGAGTACCGAGCTTGCAGAGGTTCAGAAAGATGTAAGTGATGCAAAAACGGATTTGGTTGTTGCCCAAAATAATCTTCGTGTGGCAAAAGAAATGTACGAAGGCAAGCTGAATACCGAAAGAGATGTACTGGAAGCCAAAAGTGAACTGCAGAAAGCACAGGATCAACTGCAGAGAGCAAGTGCGGTAAGTACAGTCTATAATGTGAAAAAAGGAAATATTTACAGTGTAGTTGCCCCCATCAGCGGGTACATTGTTCAGAAAAATATCAATAAAGACATGCAGCTGAGAAGCGACAGAAGTGAAAATATTTTTGATGTGGCAAACACCACAAACGTCTGGGCAATCATGAACGTAAATGAATCTGATATTGATAAAATAAGCTTGGGAATGAAAGCACAGGTTTCAACCTTGTCTTATCCGGATAAAGTTTTTGACGGCAAAATTGATAAGATCTTCAAAATCATTGATCCCCAAACCAACGCCATGCAGGCAAGGGTGGTTTTAAACAATCAAAATGGATTATTGATTCCGGAAAGCAAAGCAACCATAAAAGTAACAAGTTCAGAAAATACAATGGCTCTTACGGTTCCTTCAAAGGCGGTCATTTTTGACGATAACAGGAGCTTTGTGGTGATTTATAAATCCAGAACAGACGTGAAAGTGAAGGAAATAAAAGTTTTAAAACAAGCCGGCGAAACAACTTATGTCTCCGAAGGTCTATCCGAAGGCGAACAGGTAATCACAAACAATCAATTACTGATTTACCGCTCTTTGAATAGTTAAAATTAAATTCTTCTAAAAGTTTTTAGCGTGCTTGGCTGAGTGAAACGCCTTTGCGAATGAAAATACGCAGAACAATAGTCACAAAAAACTTTGTGCTCTTTGCGTTAAAGAATTCAACGACTTTTTTAGGTCAACAAAAAATCCATCATGAACAAATTCATTAAAAATATAATTGCTTTTTCGTTAAAAAATAAAGCATTTACCTTTATCTGGGTAGCGATTCTGGCGGTTTCCGGTTTTATAAGCTTCAAAAATATGCCCATTGAAGCCTTTCCGGATGTCACCAATACCCAGATTGTCATTATCACCCAATGGAATGGGCGGAGCGCGGAAGAAGTAGAACGTTTTGTCACTACGCCCATCGAATTGGCGATGAGTCCGGTTCAGAAGAAAACAAGTGTGAGAAGTACCACGATGTTTGGGCTTTCCATAGTTAAAATTCTTTTTGACGACGGGGTGGATGATACTTTTGCCAGAAATCAGGTCAATAACCAATTAAGAACCGTGAGTCTTCCTGATGAGGTAGACCCTGAAGTACAGCCACCCTACGGACCCACCGGAGAGATCTTCCGCTATACTTTGCAGAGTAAAACAAAAGATTCCAGAGAATTGTTAACCTTACAAAATTGGGTCATTGACAGGGCTTTAAGAGGTGTTCCCGGAGTTGCAGACATCAATGTTTTCGGAGGGCAGGATAAAGTTTTTGAATTAAGCATTGATCCTAGAGCATTAGATAAATATAATTTGACACCATTGCAGGTTTATGATGCTGTTACGAAAAGCAATTTAAATGTCGGCGGAGATGTTATCGAAAAAAACGGGCAGGCGTATGTGGTTCGGGGGATTGGTTTAGTGAAATCCATTAATGATATTGGAAATATTACCATCGAAAATGACAATGGAAACCCTGTTTTAGTGAAAAACGTTGCCGATGTTCATGAAGGTTCTTTGCCAAGAGTAGGGCAGGCCGGTCTCAATAACCAGGAAGATACCGTAGAAGGAATTGTGGTGATGAGAAAAGGGGAAAATCCGCGTGAAGTTTTAGTAGGAGTAAAAGCTAAGATTAAAGAGCTTAATGAGAAAGTTCTGCCAAAAGACGTAAAAATGATCACTTTTTACGACCGTGATAACCTCATGGACTTCACAACAGAAACCGTTATGCATAATTTGCTGGAAGGGATTATCCTGGTAACGGTAATCGTCTTGATTTTTATGGCAGACTGGCGAACCACTCTTATTGTCTCCATTATTATTCCGCTGTCTTTATTGTTTGCTTTTTTATGTTTAAAGCTCTCAGGTATGAGTGCGAATTTACTGTCTTTAGGAGCCGTTGATTTCGGTATTATCATAGACGGAGCTGTCGTCATGGTAGAAGGTCTCTTTGTAATGCTTGACCATAAAGCCCATAAATATGGCGAAGAAAAATTCAATAAAATGGCTAAAGGAGGCTGGATCAAGCAGACCGGAACAGGCCTGGGAAAAGCAATTTTCTTTTCGAAATTAATTATCATCACTTCATTAATTCCTATTTTTTCATTCCAGAAAGTGGAAGGGAAAATGTTCTCTCCGCTGGCCTTTACATTAGGTTTTGCTTTAATGGGAGCTTTGATTTTTACCCTGACACTGGTTCCCGTTCTTTCTCACATTCTTTTAAATAAAAATGTGAAGGAAAAGAATAATCCTTTCGTGAATTTCTGGGACAGAATTGTATTAAAGGGTTTCAATTTTACTTTTAAACATAAAAAAATGAGTTTAATCGTTGCGCTTTCATTTTTAGCCGTAACCTTATTCTCAGGAAAATTTTTAGGAACGGAATTTTTACCTCAATTAAATGAAGGCTCACTCTGGATCACTGCAGAAATGCCAATGAGTTCATCATTAAAAGAATCATTAAAAACGGCCGACCTTTTAAAGAAAGACATTATGAGCTTCCCGGAAGTTACAGATGTTCTCGCACAGACGGGCAGAAGTAATGACGGAACAGACCCGAACGGATTTGGATTTGTGCAGTTTGCCGTAAATCTTCAGCCCAAAAAAGACTGGAAAAGAAAAATCACCTATGAAGAATTGATCGACGAGATTGATAAAAAGTTAAGAACCTATCAGGGTATCACATTTAATTATTCTCAGCCCATTTCAGACAATGTAGCGGAAGCTGTAGCCGGATTTAAAGCTGAAAACGGAATTAAAATTTACGGGGACAATCTCCAGACCCTCGATGCATTAGCCGAAAAGGTTTTAAAACAAATTAAAAATATAGACGGTGTAAAAGATGCTGGGATTATCAAAAATATTGGCCAGCCGGAAGTAAGTGTTATGCTGGACAGGGATAAAATGGCAGCTTACGGCGTTTCGCCCGATGATGCGCAATCTGTCCTTGAGATGGCTTTCGGAGGAAAAACAGCTTCGGAAATGTTTGATGGTGAAAGAAAATTCCCTATCCGCCTCAGATATTCACAGCAGTACAGGAAAGATGAAAATGATATTGCAGCATTAATGGTTCCTACTCAGGATGGCGCAAAAATTCCTTTGAAAGAAATCAGCACAATTGAAAAAGACAACGGAGCCGCATTTATTTACCGTGATGACATTAAAAGATATATCGGAATAAAATTCTCCATACGTGACCGGGATCTTGGGAGTACAATAGCGGATGCACAGCAGGCAGTTTCTAAAATTGACCTTCCGGACGGATATTCCGTGGGGTGGACCGGGCAGTTTGAAAACCAGCAACGGGCTTCGAAAAGGCTTGCGCAGGTAGTTCCGATTAGTATTTTGGGCATTTTCTTTCTTTTATTTATCCTTTTCGGGAATATGAAAGATTCACTTCTGGTGTTGGCTAATGTGCCTTTTGCTTTAATCGGAGGAATCATTGCCTTACATATAACAGGCATCAATTTTGGAATTTCTGCCGGAGTAGGAATGATTGCTCTTCTCGGAATATGTATTCAAAATGGGGTAATTCTTATTACAGAATTTCATCAGAATGTAAAAGACGGATTAAGCCTGGATAATGCCATACTAAATGGCGTAAAATCCAGAACTAGACCAGTTATTATGACGGCTTTGATGGCGTCCATCGGGCTGATGCCTGCCGCGTTGTCTACGGGAATTGGCTCGGAATCTCAAAAGCCTCTGGCCATTGTAATCATTGGGGGATTGATAACTGCTACAATTCTTACACTGCTTATTTTTCCTATTATCTTCTGGATTTTCAACAGAACCAGGAAGTCACAGAGAATTTAATTAATCTTTCATTCATATTATATTAAAGAATCGCGGAAAACTTTGTTTTCCGCGATTCTGCTATTGAAATAATTATTATGAGTTTAAAATCCTAATCCCACTGCAAAACCTCTTATTGCATTTGGAAAATCCGAAATGGACGTTACAGCACCGGAAGATGTATTTACACTGTAAATTTTTGTAGAACTTCCTACTGTAGCTACCAGATAAGCTTTTTGACTCATGCTTCCGATATCAAATCCGTTAGCATTTGAGATATTGATGCCCAGAGAACCGGTTTCTACCAAAGTTCCGTTATTGGGTGGGTTTTGCTGGTATAGCTTATCTGTATTATGATCTATTACAAATAGGGTGGTAGAAGTGGCTCCTGCAAAATTATTAGTATAAGCTGCGGCACTTACCATCGGGGTTCCCGGATTAAGCATTCCGTCTGATGCAGTAATTCCGCCTGTTACAGGATCCAAACGAAGATTTTGTCCTGTATTGCTCACCACGCGTATTTTATCTACAGTAGGGTTGAAATCAAATCCAAAATCTGTCCCCGCAAGCAATGTAGAAAATGGTGATCCTCCTACGGCTGTTGCGGCACCCGTTCCCAGATTAATGGTATAAATCCTGCTGGAGCTTCCCAAAGCGTACAGCTGCCCGTTTGCAGGTCTGAAATCAATTCCTAAAATATTTTCACCGGTCTGTAATCCTGCAATGGGTTTTGATACAGGCATCGGACTGTTGGGATTAAAAATCTGCAGGTTGTTTGAGTTATCAACGGCATATGCTACCGGTTCTGTAGGAATAGCTAGGTCAATAATCTGCTGCTGAAGCATTCCGATATCTGTGGCTTTACCGGAAGTGAGATTTAATAAGTGAAGATTATTATTTAATGCTAATAATGCAGTACTGTTATCATATTTAATATCAAAAGCTGCCTGTCCTGTAAAGGTAGTTCCCAGACTGCCTACTTCTACAAGAGTACCGTTATTGGGCGGGTCCTGTTTAAAAAGTTTACCGGAAGTAACATCAATATCGTACAAAACAGTAGAGGATGCTCCGGATTTGCTGTTGGTATATGCAACTCCGGTTACTGATGCGGATGAACCGCTATTGATATTTGTATCTGTAGCAGCTACCGCTCCGGTTTCAGGATGAAGTCTTAAATTTTGTCCTGTATTGCTTACCAGGCGAATTCTGTCCACCGTAGGATTAAAATCTATGGACGCTATTATCCCCGATACGGCAGGAGTGAAAGCAGTGTTGCTTACGGCTCTTGCAGAAGCATTCGAGGTATTGATAATGTAGAGTTTACTGGCATTTGACAGTGCATACAACTCTCCGGTTGCCGGCCTGAAATCAATGCTCATTAGTTTTTCCCCGGAAACAACTCCCGAAACAGATGTTTTTGAAATAAACATTTTTGGGTTATTGGAATTGAATGATACAAGCTCATTATTTGCCGTAATTCCGTATACGATAAGGTCTGGCCCTTTTATCCCGTTTTCCGGTGACATCATATCGTCTGAGTCGTTGCATGAAAATAAAATACTGATGCTGAAAAGCACCGAACAGAAGTGTAATAATTTTCTCATAATATTTATTCTTTATGGTTCGTTTTATATGTACGACAAAAAGAACGGGTACGGATTTTTATGAGTATGAAAAATGTGTAAAAAAATGCTTTTAAGATTCTATAGTATTCATAATTAAACAGATACTTTATATTTTAAGCAAAACGTCTCTCAAGGATTTTTTCAATCGGGAAAAATGTGTAAATTTGCAGTCTCAATACATTGAAATATAAGGTTTGTACTTCATTGGATTTGAATATTGAAACTTTTTTAATAAAAAGGTTTTGGTATTTGAAAAATTCATTATATTTGCACACCGAAAATTTGAAAAACAATAAATAAATAATTTAAATCATGGCAAAGGAAACGTTTAATCGTAACAAACCACACTTGAACATTGGTACTATTGGTCACGTTGACCATGGTAAAACTACACTTACTGCAGCTATCAGTAGTGTATTAGCTAACAAAGGTCTTGCTGAGAAAAAAGACTTCTCTGCTATTGACTCTGCTCCAGAAGAAAAAGAAAGAGGTATCACAATTAATACAGCTCACATCGAATACGAAACTGAAAACAGACACTACGCTCACGTTGACTGTCCAGGTCACGCGGACTATGTAAAGAACATGGTTACTGGTGCTGCTCAGATGGATGGAGCTATCTTAGTATGTGCTGCAACTGATGGACCAATGCCTCAAACTAGAGAGCACATCCTACTTTGCCGTCAGGTAAACGTGCCTAGAATCGTTGTTTTCATGAACAAAGTGGATATGGTGGATGATGCTGAGCTTTTAGAGCTTGTAGAATTAGAACTTAGAGATTTATTATCTACTTACGAATATGACGGAGATAACTCTCCAGTAATCCAGGGATCTGCTCTTGGTGCTCTTAACGGAGATGAGAAGTGGGTTAAAACTGTAGAAGAATTAATGGATGCTGTTGATACTTGGATCGAGCAGCCGGTAAGAGATCAGGATAAGCCATTCTTGATGCCAATCGAAGATGTATTCTCTATTACAGGTAGAGGTACTGTAGCAACTGGTAGAATCGAGGCTGGTGTTATCAACACTGGTGATCCAGTTGATATCGTTGGTATGGGTGATGAAAAATTAACTTCTACAATTACAGGGGTTGAGATGTTCAGAAAAATCCTAGACAGAGGTGAAGCTGGTGATAACGTAGGTCTATTGTTGAGAGGTATTGAAAAAACTGACATCAAGAGAGGTATGGTTATCGCTAAGAAAGATTCTGTGAAGCCACACAAAAAATTCAAAGCTGAGGTTTATATCCTTTCTAAAGAAGAAGGTGGACGTCACACTCCATTCCACAACAAGTACCGTCCTCAGTTCTACGTAAGAACTACTGACGTTACAGGTGAGATCTTCTTACCAGAAGGTGTAGAAATGGTAATGCCTGGTGATAACTTAACTATTACAGTAGAATTGTTACAGCCAATCGCTCTTAATGACGGACTTAGATTCGCGATCAGAGAAGGAGGTAGAACAGTAGGTGCTGGTCAGGTTACTGAAATCTTAGATTAATTATCTTAAAAATAAAAAGCTTCCGTAAGGAACTTCTTTACGGAAGCTTTTAATCTACGGGCATCGTCCAATGGTAGGATACCGGTCTCCAAAACCGTTGATCAGGGTTCGAATCCTTGTGCCCGTGCAAATAACAATTATGAGTTCATTTATCGATTTTTTAAAAGGTTCTTATAACGAATTCAGACATAAAGTTGAATGGCCAAAATGGGCTGATCTTCAATCTTCAACTATTGTTGTAACGATTGCGACAGTGATTTTGTCATTATTCACCTTTGGAGTTGATGAATTGTTTTCTAAAGCAATCAGCAACATAATAGGAATGCTAATCAACTTGTTCAATTAATAATAAAAGTATTTTCCCATAATGAGCGAATTGAAATGGTATGTGCTGAAAGCAATCAGCGGTCAGGAAAATAAAGTGAAAAACTATATTGAGACAGAAATCAAACGTCTAGGGTTTGAGCAGTACGTTACTCAGGTGGTTATTCCTATGGAAAAGGTAATTCAGGTAAGAAACGGTAAAAAAGTTCCTAAAGAAAGACCTTATTATCCTGGATACTTGATGATTGAAGCTGATCTTATGGGCGAAATTCCTCACGTTATTAAGAACATTCCCGGAGTTATATCTTTCTTAAGCTTAACAAAAGGAGGTGATCCTGTTCCGATGAGAAAGTCTGAAGTTAACAGAATGCTTGGAAGAATGGATGAGCTGTCTGAATTTGCAAGCGATGTTGAAATTCCTTATGTAGTGGGCGAAAACGTTAAAGTAATTGACGGGCCATTCAATGGATTCAACGGAACTGTTGAGAAGATTCTTGAAGATAAAAAGAAAATTGAAGTTTCTGTTCTTATCTTCGGTAGAAAAACTCCGATGGAACTTAGCTATATGCAGGTTGAAAAAGTTTAATATAAACCGTTTATATAATATAAAGACTACTGTAAAGTGGTCTTTTTTATTTTTATTACTAACCTTTTTCTTTATTTTGACGTTTAATCTTTGTGAAATTTTAATTGAAAAACCCATACAATAGTATTTTTTTCATCATTTTAGAATTCGCCTTCATTTGAAAATTTTTTCTTAAATAAGGTAGGAGTTTATTCATTTTTTAGTGAAGAATATAAATAACTTTATTACCATCTTATTTGTTTAATTTTTATATAATTATTTTAATTAATAGAAAAACTATCCAGATAATTTTAAATGTACTTTTCTCAATATTCATTTGATTTAATAATTCAAGGTTTTAATTTTGAGGAGAAATTTAATTCAAAAAAGAATGAATAAAAAATTACTATTTATTACTTCATTATTATTCTCAATAATCCATTTTGCACAAGTGGGGATTAATGCACCAAATCCTCAGGGTATGTTTCATATTGATGGTGCAAGAGATAACCCTAAAACGAGTGTACCGAGCCCTGTTCAGCAGTCAAATAATTTTGTTGTTGCCGTAAATTCCGGAGTAGGGCAGGGATCTATATCTGTTGGGGTGGGTACCGTAGCACCTACTGAGCGTATTGATGTAGCTAATGGAAACATCAGGGTAAGAGATATTAATAATACCATAGGAGTCGGCTCAGATAAACTTTTGGTAGCAGATGCTAATGGTGTTATTAAAGTTGCGGGAGGGGATGCTTTTTCCGTGGTGGATTCCGGTAACAGGATTCTGAATGCCAGTACCGGCGGTGTTTTAACTGCAGATAATGACTGGAATGATAACGAATTTACAACTTTAAGACTAAACGAACAATATGATCCAATGAATGCCTATAATCCTTCTACAGGGGAATTTGTGGTTCCTAAGGACGGACTGTATTATATGTACGGTGTTTGTGGTTTCATTACACCTTCTGTGGGTTCAGGCGATTTTGACGGCACTTCAGGTGATGCATTTACTGCATTGGTGGTAGACGGCAGCAGAGTGGCCACTGCTCATAACGTTATTTACAGGGGAACAAGAAACCCCGGAATGGCGGCTAATTTATTTTTCCTTGTAACAAACTCTACGCTATGGCTAAAAGCCGGGCAAAAAATAACTTTGCAGTTTTTGACGTATGGTACAGGAAATATGGTAGGCTCTCTCAGTGATCTTAAAATAGATAAAACTTCATCCAAACTAATCATTAACAAGATTCTATAAAAAATTACAATTTTTTTTCACTATGTGTGTCCTTCCTTATCTGAGTTTTGATAGGGGAGGTTTTTTATTTTAAGAAAAAATTCATTAAACTTTCTAAAAATCAAGCCAATCCATTTGCTATTTCAAAAATATTTTATACTTTTGCAGTCCGAAAAGTAGGTTTACTTAATGTGAGAATGGGTAACCTGCTGAATAATAATGCTTCCAAACTCATTAATTATTCAAATTTAAAAAACAAAAAATGGCTAAAAAAGTCTTTAAAATGGTAAAACTTCAGGTGAAAGGTGGCGCAGCTAACCCTTCTCCACCAGTAGGTCCAGCTTTGGGTTCTGCAGGTGTGAACATCATGGAGTTTTGTAAGCAATTTAACGGGAGAACCCAAGATAAGCCAGGGCAAGTTTTACCTGTAGTAATTACAGTATACGAAGACAAATCTTTTGAATTCGTTATTAAAACTCCACCTGCAGCAATCCAGCTTATGGACGCGGCTAAAATCAAAGGAGGTTCCGGAGAACCAAACAGAAACAAAGTAGGTTCTGTATCTTGGGATCAGGTAAAGAAAATCGCTGAAGACAAAATGACAGATCTTAACTGTTTTACATTGGATTCTGCTCTTTCTATGGTTGCAGGTACTGCTAGATCTATGGGATTGAGAGTAACAGGAACTAAACCAACTAACGCTTAAAACTTAGAGAAATGGCAAAATTAACGAAAAAGCAAAAAGAAGCTTTAAGCAAAGTAGAAAAAGGAAGAATCTATAACCTTGAAGAAGGTTCTGCTCTTGTAAAAGAAGTGAACACTGCAAAGTTTGATGCTTCTGTAGATATCGCTGTAAGACTGGGTGTAGATCCAAGAAAAGCAAACCAAATGGTAAGAGGTGTTGTATCTCTTCCTCACGGAACTGGGAAAGATGTTAAAGTTTTGGCTTTAGTAACTCCAGATAAAGAAGCAGAAGCTAAAGAAGCTGGTGCTGATTATGTAGGTCTTGATGAATATTTACAAAAAATCAAAGACGGTTGGACAGACGTAGACGTTATCGTTACTATGCCGGCTGTTATGGGTAAATTAGGACCATTAGGTAGAGTATTAGGACCAAGAGGTTTAATGCCGAACCCTAAATCAGGTACTGTAACAATGGAAATTGGTAAAGCGGTAACTGAAGTAAAAGCTGGTAAAATAGATTTCAAAGTAGATAAATACGGTATTATCCACGCTGGTATTGGTAAAGTATCTTTCGATGCTGCTAAAATCAAGGAAAATGCTCAGGAATTGATCTCTACTTTGATTAAAATGAAACCGACTGCTGCTAAAGGAACGTATGTAAAAAGCATTTACTTGTCTTCTACAATGAGCCCGGGTATTGCAATCGATACTAAATCTGTTAACTAATATAAATCCTTAAGACAATGACAAAAGACCAAAAAGTTGTAGCAATACAAGAGATCAAAGACTTGCTTCAGGATGCAAAAGTAGTATATGTAGCAGATCTAGACGGATTGAACGCTGCTAAGTCTTCAGAATTCAGAAGACAGGCTTTCAAACAAAATATCAAAGTAAAAGTGGTGAAAAATACACTTTTGCAAAAAGCAATGGAACAGATCGAAGGAGTAGATTACTCTGAAATGTTCCAAACTTTTAAAGGAAACTCTGCATTAATGATTGCTGAGACTGCAAATGCTCCAGCAAAATTAATCCAAGGGTTCAGAAAGAAAGAAGAGAAGCCGGCATTAAAGTCTGCTTTTGTTCAGGAAACTTTCTACGTTGGTGACAATAACCTGGATGCTTTAGCAAACATCAAGTCTAGAGAAGAAATGATCGGTGAAATCATCGGATTACTTCAGTCTCCAATCCAAAGAGTTGTTTCTGCTCTTCAAAACAAATCTGAAACAGTAGAAGCTAAAGCTGAAGAAGCTGCACCTGCTGTAGAAGAAACTCCTGCTGCAGAAAGCACTGACGAAACGCCAGCTGCTGAATAATTACACTCAAAAAATTAAATAAATAATCAACAAAAACATTACAACAATGTCAGATTTAAAAAATTTAGCTGAAACGCTAGTAAACTTAACAGTAAAAGACGTAAACGAATTAGCTGCTATCCTTAAGGATGAGTACGGAATTGAGCCTGCTGCTGCTGCAGTAGTAATGGCTGGTCCTGGTGCAGGTGAAGCTGCTGAAGAAAAGACTGAATTCGATGTAATTCTTAAGTCTGCAGGTGCTTCTAAATTAGCTATCGTTAAATTAGTAAAAGATTTAACTGGTGCTGGTCTTAAAGAAGCTAAAGATATCGTAGATGGTGCTCCTGCTCCAATCAAAACTGGTATCTCTAAAGACGAAGCTGAAGCTCTTAAGAAGCAATTAGAAGAAGCTGGTGCTGAAGTAGAATTGAAATAATTCAATTTTACCCTGAAAATATGAAGCCTGAGCAATATTTGCTCGGGCTTTTTTGATTTTATAAAGAGATGCTTTTAAACCCAAATTTCGTAATAGTGTTTATTTGCTTAGGTGTATCTCTTTAATCCAAAAGGATATAAACGGCACTGCAGGAGTAAATCATCAATGGATTCTTGAGCCGGTAACCCCAAGTACTGCCGCAAAAACGATAGCTGCGGAGAGTAATATAGCTACAACCCAAAAAGAAATAATCTCTACAAAGGTTTATCCAAACCCTGCTAAACAAGGCGAGGATATTCATCTGGATTTCCCAGACCAAGAAGCTGCCTATACTTTAATTATTGTCAATACCGGTGGCTCTACGATACTTAAAACAAAAATATCTCCTAAATTTACCTTATCCACTGCCAATTTAGTGAAAGGAGTATATTACTATACAGCCGAAAGCAACGGAAAACAATTGTCCGGTAAGTTTTTGGTTCAATAAATAAAGGTATTTTTTGATTATAAAGCCATCCGAAAGGATGGTTTTTTTATGTTACTAGAAGATTTGCTTTATTCAGCTAAAATCTATAATACAATTTTGTATTTTGGATATAATTTTGTACCTTTGCTCCTCTTTTGGCGCGAATAATTGTTTGTAAATCTATAAAATATTGAATATCAACTCTTTCATGAAGATGAAGGGGCTTTCGTGTATGTAGATATTGCGGCGATCCTGCCTCAAAAGTAATAAAAATATTTTGCATTACGCTGTGAAAAGATATACCAGTGTTGCAGTTAGGATCAGATTTTAAGAATAAAGAACAAAGAATAAAGACTATTCTAATAGCGCCAAACATTTGAAGTCTTTTATCTTTCTCTATTTTCTTTCTTCTCTCCTGATATTTTTTAATGAATCAAAATATTTTTTAACCCTTTCTTAAAAGTTTTATGAGTAAAACAACAGCAACAACTAAGGGAACACAGAGAATTAATTTCTCATCAGCAAAAGGAAAAATCATCACTCCTGACTTCCTGGATATCCAGATAGAGTCTTTTAAAGAGTTTTTCCAGCTTGATACGCTTCCTGAAGACAGAAGAGATGAAGGTCTATACAAGACTTTTCAGGAAAACTTCCCGATTACGGATTCTAGAAACCAGTTTGTGCTTGAGTTTCTGGATTATCTGGTAGATTCTCCACGATATTCAATCGATGAATGTGTGGAAAGAGGTTTGACTTATTCAGTTCCTCTGAAAGCAAGACTTAAATTGTATTGTACAGACCCTGAGCACGAGGATTTCCAAACGGTAGTTCAGGATGTATATTTAGGGCCGGTTCCTTACATGACGCCTAGTGGTTCTTTCATCATCAATGGTGCTGAGAGAGTTATCGTTACGCAGCTACACCGTTCACCTGGTGTATTCTTCGGACAGACTTACCACGCCAACGGAACCAAATTATATTATTCAAGAATTATCCCTTTCAAAGGATCTTGGATGGAATTTACAACAGATATCAACAGCGTAATGTACGCGTATATCGACCGTAAGAAAAAGTTACCATTAACAACTCTTTTAAGAGCTATCGGTTATGAATCTGACAAGGATATCCTTCAGATCTTTGACCTTGCTGAAGAAGTAAAAGTTTCTAAAGCTGCCCTTAAAAAAGTAGAAGGAAGAACATTAGCTGCGAGAGTATTGAACACTTGGTTCGAGGATTTCGTAGACGAAGATACAGGGGAGGTAGTTTCTATCGAAAGAAACGAAATCATCCTGGATAGAGAAACGATTCTTGAAAAAGAACATTTAGACCTTATTCTTGATGCTGGTGTGAAATCTATCCTGATTCACAAAGAAAACAGCAACGAATTCTCTATCATCCAGAATACATTACAGAAAGACCCTACAAACTCTGAAAAAGAAGCAGTAGAGTATATCTATCGTCAGTTAAGAAACGCAGATCCGCCAGATGAGGAAACAGCAAGAGGAATCATCGAAAAATTATTCTTCTCTGAGCAAAGATATTCATTAGGTGAAGTGGGACGTTACAGACTAAACAAAAAGTTAGGTCTTAATATCCCGACTACAACTGAAGTTCTTACAAAAGAAGATATCATCGCGATCGTAAGACATTTGATCGAGCTTGTAAACTCTAAAGCTGAGGTTGATGATATCGACCACTTATCAAACAGAAGAATTAAAACTGTTGGTGAGCAATTGGCAGGACAGTTCGGTGTAGGTCTTTCAAGAATTGCAAGAACAATCAAGGAAAGAATGAACGTTAGAGATAACGAGATCTTTACTCCGCTTGATCTTGTAAATGCTAAAACTTTAACATCTGTAATTAACTCGTTCTTTGGTACCAACCAGCTATCTCAGTTCATGGATCAGACCAACCCGCTTTCAGAAATCACGCACAAGCGTAGACTTTCTGCACTAGGGCCTGGTGGTTTATCAAGAGAAAGAGCAGGTTTCGAGGTTCGAGACGTTCACCATACGCACTACGGAAGAATTTGTCCGATTGAAACTCCGGAAGGACCAAACATCGGTTTGATTTCATCTTTAGGTATTTATGCTAAGATCAACAGATTAGGTTTCATCGAAACTCCATACAGAAAAGTAGAAAACAGTAAGATTGAGCTTAATGCTGATCCTATATACTTAAATGCTGAAGACGAAGAATCTAAAGTAATTGCTCAGGCAAACGTAGAATTGAACGATAACGGAGAATTCTTAACAGACAGAATTATCGCAAGATTGGATGGTGATTATCCGGTGGTGGAGCCTCAGCAGGTTGACCTTATCGACGTTGCACCAAACCAGATTTCCGGTATCTCCGCTTCATTAATTCCATTCCTGGAGCATGATGATGCGAACCGTGCATTGATGGGATCAAACATGATGCGTCAGGCAGTTCCTCTATTGAAGCCGCAAGCTCCAATCGTAGGTACAGGTCTGGAACAGCAGGTTGCGAAAGATTCAAGAATTTTGATCAATGCTGAAGGTACAGGTACTGTAGAATATGTAGATGCTGACAAAATCGTTATTAAATACGAAAGAAGCGAAGACGAAGATTTAGTACAATTTGAATCTGCTACGAAAACGTATAACTTAACTAAGTTCAGAAAAACCAACCAGAGTACAACCATTACCCTAAGACCAAACGTAAGAGTAGGTGATGTAGTGGAAAAAGGACAGGTGCTTTGTGACGGTTATGCTACTGAAAACGGAGAATTGGCTCTTGGTAGAAACTTAGTGGTTGCGTTCATGCCTTGGAAAGGTTACAACTTCGAGGATGCGATCGTAATCAACGAAAAAGTAGTTCGTGAAGACTGGTTTACTTCAATCCACGTGGATGAATATTCTCTTGAAGTTCGTGATACTAAATTAGGTATGGAAGAGCTTACAGCAGATATTCCAAATGTTTCTGAAGAAGCGACTAAAGATCTTGACGAGAACGGTATGATCAGAATCGGTGCTGAAGTGAAGCCTGGAGATATCATGATTGGTAAAATTACTCCAAAAGGTGAATCTGACCCGACTCCTGAAGAAAAACTTCTTAGAGCAATTTTCGGTGACAAAGCCGGTGATGTGAAAGATGCTTCATTGAAAGCAGATTCTTCATTAAGAGGTGTTGTGATCGACAAAAAATTGTTCTCAAGAAACATTAAAGATAAAAAGAAGAGAACTGAAGAAAAACTTAAGCTTGAAGAGATTGAAAACACTTATAAAGCTAAGTTTGATGATTTGAGAAACACTTTAATTGAAAAATTAAATACACTGGTAAGCGGTAAAACTTCTCAAGGGGTAAAAAATGACCTTGATGAGGAAATCATCGGTAAAGGTGTGAAGTTCACTCACAAATTATTGACTTCAGTAGAAGATTATGTAAACGTAAGCGGTTCAGACTGGACTGTTGACAATGATAAAAATGAGTTAATCAAACAATTAATTCACAACTACAAAATCAAGTATAATGATATTCAAGGGGTTAAAAACCGTGAGAAATTCGCAATTTCTATCGGAGACGAACTACCTGCAGGTATCATGAAGCTGGCTAAAGTTTACATCGCTAAGAAACGTAAACTGAACGTAGGAGATAAAATGGCAGGACGTCACGGTAACAAAGGTATCGTTTCCAGAATCGTTCGTGAAGAAGATATGCCATTCCTTGAAGACGGAACACCGGTAGATATCGTATTGAATCCACTAGGGGTACCTTCGCGTATGAACATCGGACAAATCTATGAAACAGTTCTTGGATGGGCTGGTCAGAAACTGGGTATGAAGTTCGCTACGCCTATCTTCGACGGAGCAAGCTTAGATCAGATTACTGAGTACACAGAAAAGGCAGGTCTTCCGAAATTCGGTCACACATATCTTTATGATGGCGGTACCGGGGAAAGATTTACACAGGCTGCTACAGTAGGTATCATCTACATGCTGAAACTAGGTCACATGGTGGATGATAAAATGCACGCACGTTCTATCGGACCTTACTCATTGATTACTCAGCAGCCGTTAGGAGGTAAAGCTCAGTTCGGAGGTCAGAGATTCGGGGAGATGGAGGTTTGGGCTCTTGAAGCATTCGGAGCATCAAATATCCTGAGAGAAATTCTTACTGTGAAGTCGGATGACGTGATTGGTAGAGCGAAAACTTACGAAGCTATTGCAAAAGGTGAATCCATGCCTGAACCAGGTATTCCGGAATCATTCAATGTATTGCTTCATGAGTTACAAGGACTTGGACTTGATGTAAGACTAGAGGAATAATTTTAAATTTTGAATGTTGAATTTTGAATTAATTCAGAATTTAAATCCAAAATTTATAATCCAAAATCTAAAATCTAAAAAATGTCAAATAAAAATAAATCAAGTAGATTTAATAAAATAACCATCGGTTTAGCTTCACCGGAATCGATTCTTCAGGAGTCGAGAGGGGAGGTTCTTAAGCCGGAAACTATTAACTACAGAACGCATAAACCTGAAAGAGACGGTTTGTTCTGTGAAAAAATCTTCGGTCCTGTAAAGGATTACGAATGTGCTTGTGGTAAATACAAGAGAATTCGTTACAAAGGGATCGTTTGTGACCGTTGTGGAGTAGAAGTTACTGAGAAAAAAGTAAGAAGAGAGAGAATCGGGCACATTAACCTTGTAGTTCCAATTGCGCACATCTGGTATTTCCGTTCTTTACCGAACAAAATCGGTTACCTTTTAGGAATTCCTTCTAAGAAATTAGATATGATCATCTACTACGAAAGATATGTAGTGATTCAGCAGGGTATTGCTAAAAAATTAGACGGTTCAGATTTTGAGCAGATGGAATTCTTAACAGAAGAAGAGTATCTTGATATTATGGAAACTCTTCCTATTGAGAACCAGTATCTTGATGATTCTGATCCAAACAAATTCATCGCCAAAATGGGTGCTGAAGCTGTTGAGGAACTGTTAAAAAGAATCGATCTTGATGCTTTGTCTTTCGATTTAAGACACAAAGCTCACAATGAAGGTTCAAAACAAAGAAGAACTGAGGCTTTAAAAAGATTGAACGTTGTAGAAGCATTAAGAGGTGCTAATACAAGAATGATCAACAAGCCTGAGTGGATGATCATGCGTGTGCTTCCAGTAATCCCGCCGGAATTAAGACCATTGGTTCCGTTGGATGGTGGACGTTTCGCTACTTCCGATTTAAATGACCTTTACAGAAGAGTTATCATCAGAAATAACCGTTTGAAGAGGTTATTGGAGATCAAAGCTCCGGAAGTAATCTTGAGAAACGAGAAGCGTATGCTTCAGGAATCAGTAGATTCATTATTCGATAATACAAGAAAATCTTCAGCTGTAAAATCTGAATCAAACAGACCATTGAAATCTCTTTCTGATTCATTGAAAGGTAAGCAGGGTCGTTTCCGTCAGAACTTACTAGGGAAAAGGGTAGACTACTCTGCGCGTTCGGTAATTGTTGTAGGTCCAAACTTACAGCTTCACGAATGCGGTATTCCTAAAGATATGGCTGCAGAGCTTTACAAGCCGTTTATCATTAGAAAACTAATTGAAAGAGGAATTGTAAAAACAGTAAAATCTGCAAAGAGAATCATCGACAGAAAAGAGCCGGTAGTTTATGATATCCTTGAAAACGTGATGAAAGGTCACCCGGTACTATTGAACAGGGCACCTACTCTTCACAGACTGGGTATCCAGGCTTTCCAGCCTAAGATGATCGAAGGTAAGGCAATTCAGCTTCACCCGTTGGTAACCACAGCATTCAACGCCGATTTTGACGGTGACCAGATGGCGGTACACTTACCGTTAGGCCCTGAAGCGATCCTTGAAGCTCAGTTACTGATGTTAGGTTCTCAGAACATCCTGAACCCTGCAAACGGTTCTCCAATTACGGTACCTTCTCAGGATATGGTTCTTGGTCTTTATTTCATGACTAAAGAATTAAGCTCTACAGAAGATATGAAAGTAAAAGGTGAAGGTCTTGCATTCTATTCTCCTGAGGAAGCGGAAATCGCTTATGCTGAAGGAAAAGTTTCTCTGAATGCTAAGGTAAGATGTAAATTACCAGTGAAAGAAAACGGAGAAATCGTTACAAGACTGATCGAGACTACAGTTGGTAGAATTTTATTCAACCAGATTGTACCTAAGCAGGTAGGATACATCAATGAGCTTTTAACTAAAAAATCGTTGAGAAACGTTATCGGTAAGATCCTTGCTGATACGGATTTCCCTACCACTGTGAAGTTCCTTGATGCAATGAAAGATTTAGGATATTCAAATGCATTCAAAGGAGGTCTTTCTTTCTCACTTGGGGATATTGTAGTTCCTGTTGAGAAAAAGCAGATGGTTGCATCAGCAATTGAAACTGTAGACGAAATTAGAGCCAACTATAACATGGGTCTTATTACAGATACAGAACGTTATAACCAAGTAATCGACGTTTGGACAAACACCAATGCAGGATTAACTGAAATGATCATGAGCAGAATGAAAACCGACCAAGGTGGATTCAATTCTGTATACATGATGCTTGACTCTGGAGCGAGGGGTTCTAAAGAACAGATCCGTCAGTTATCAGGGATGAGAGGTTTGATGGCAAAACCGCAGAAAGCCGGATCTACAGGAGCGGAAATCATCGAAAACCCGATTCTTGCTAACTTTAAGGAAGGTCTTTCGATTCTAGAGTACTTTATCTCTACCCACGGTGCCCGTAAAGGTCTTGCGGATACCGCTCTTAAGACTGCCGATGCAGGTTACTTAACGAGAAGACTGGTAGACGTTGCACAGGACGTTATCGTTACAGAAGCAGACTGTGGAACTTTAAGAGGTACAGAAGTTACTGCGCTTAAGAAAAATGACGAGATTGTTGAAAGAATCTCTGAAAGAATCTTAGGTAGAGTATCTCTTCACAATATTTACGATCCGGAAACAGATGAATTAATCGCTGAAGCAGATCAGGTGATCATTGAAGAATTAGCGAAGAAAATCGAAGAAGCTGGATTGGAAGCGGTTGAAGTTCGTTCACCATTGACTTGTGAGGCTAAGAAAGGTATCTGTGCAAAATGCTACGGTAGAAACTTGGCTACAGGTAAAGTAATCCACATGGGAGAAGCGGTAGGTGTAATTGCAGCACAGTCCATCGGGGAACCGGGAACTCAGCTTACGTTGAGAACCTTCCACCAAGGGGGTACTGCAGGAAACGTATCAGAAAACCCTTCCATCGTTGCAAGAAGAGATGGTATCGTAGAAATGGATGAGGTAAGAACGATTACTTCTGAAGATGAAAACGGTAACACAGCTGAGGTTGTAGTGTCTCGTTCAACGGAATTCAGATTAGTTGCTGATAATGAGTCCAGAACTCCATTAATGGTGGCTAACGTACCTTACGGATCTATATTAGCGGTAAAACCGGGTGATAAGGTGAAGAAAGGAGATGTTATCTGTAGATGGGATCCGTATAACGCGGTTATCATTGCGGAAACTGCCGGTAAGGTAGAATACGAAGATATCATCCAGGGTATTTCATTCCAGTTGGAAATTGACGAACAGACAGGATTCGAAGAGAAAGTAATCTCTGAATCTAGAAATAAGAAAGCCGTACCTACTCTTAAAGTGGTAGATTCTAAAGGTGTTGAGCAAAAAGCTTATAACTTACCTGTAGGAGCCCACTTAATGGTAAATGATGGTGAAAAAATTAAGGCTGGTAAAGTCTTAATCAAAATCCCAAGAAAATCTGCAAAAGCAGGGGATATCACCGGAGGTCTTCCGAGAGTTACCGAATTATTCGAAGCTAGAAACCCTTCAAACCCGGCGGTTGTTACAGAAATCGATGGGGTAGTTTCTTACGGAAAAATTAAGAGAGGTAACCGTGAACTTATTGTTGAGGCTAAAACTGGGGAAAGAAAAATTTATTTAGTTAAATTATCAAACCAGATCCTTGTTCAGGAGAATGACTTCGTAAGAGCTGGTTCTCCGTTATCAGACGGTTCTATTACACCGGAAGATATCTTAAGAATTAAAGGTCCAACTGCCGTTCAGGAATATTTAGTAAATGAAATTCAGGAAGTTTACCGTCTGCAAGGGGTAAAAATCGACGACAAGCACTTCGAAATCATCGTAAGACAGATGATGACAAAAGTATCTATCGTTGACGGAGGTGATACTCAGTTCCTTGAAGGAGCTCTTGAGCATAAGTATGACTTCTTGGAAGAAAACAACAGAGTATTCGGTCTTAAAGTAGTTACTGAAGCTGGTGATTCTAAAATCTTCAAGCCAGGACAGATGATTACTGCAAGAGAATTAAGAGATGAAAACTCTAAGCTTAAGCGTGAAGACCAGGCTTTAGTAGAAGTAAGAGATGCTTTACCGGCTACAGCAACACCTGTACTGCAAGGTATTACAAGAGCGGCTCTTCAGACTAAGTCTTTCATGTCTGCAGCATCATTCCAGGAAACAACGAAGGTTCTTAACGAAGCTGCTGTTGCCGGGAAGGTAGATTATCTGGGAGGTCTTAAGGAAAATGTAATTGTAGGACACAGAATTCCTGCAGGAACAGGTCTTAAAGAATACCAGAATGTGATCGTAGGTTCTAAGAAAGAATTCGAAGATCTTAACTAAAATTAATGATTCGGAAATTTGAGGTTTGAAATTATTTTTATATTTTCACAACCTCAAAATTTCGAATAAAAAAAATATTTTATAACAATGGACAACAATCAAAATCCACAAGACGGAAACATCAACATCGAATTAAACGAAATGGTAGCTGCAGGAGTTTATGCAAACCTTGCTTTAGTAAACCATTCTCCATCAGAATTCGTAGTAGATTTCATCCAATTAATGCCGGGTGTACAACAAGCTAAAGTAAGATCAAGAATCATCCTTGCTCCACTTCACGCTAAGAGAGTACTTTCTGCTCTTCAACAAAACATTGCTAACTACGAGCAGCAATTCGGAGAAATCAAAGAAGTTGAACCTTTCGTATTAGGAGGAAACAACGTAAACGCTTAAGATTTTCTTAAACATAAAATAAAATGCTCCAATTTATTGGGGCATTTTTTTGTTTATATTAGAAGTAATTAACTGCTTTGAAAATAAAAATCATTAGAATTAAAATAATATCATTAAATATTTTTAATACATAAAAAAATACCCTGCGAATTATTCAATTTTATATATTTGTTTTTGGATATGATATAACAGATATGATAAATAATCAATTTATTCTTAATAAATTCGGTTTTTTGGGTAATGACTTTTCAAAAGAACTCAATAAACACGCCATCATCACTGATATTAAGGCAAAGTCTGAAATTATCAGGGAAGGACAAAAAAACAAATTTGTTCCCTTTTTATTAAAGGGTTCCATCAGGGTATTTACTTTAAATGACGGAAGAGAGCTTATTTACTATTACATAAGGCCAAATGACAGCTGTCTTATGACTTTCTCCTCCATTTTTACAGATCACGTAAGCCGTGTGTATGCCGTTGCCGAAGAAGACTCTGAAGTACTGCTGATTCCTATTTCAGTGGTGCATGAATGGCTGATTAAATTCCCTGAAATCAACAGAGTTTTTTATCACGAATATGATAAAAGATTCTCTGACGTCATGAATATGGTGAATGATGCCGTTTTTCACAGGCTTGATAAAAGGGTTTTAAATTACATAAGGCAGCAAATTACAATTACAGGTAACAATCCTGTGAAGCTTACACATAGGGAAATTGCCAATAATTTGGGCACTTCAAGAGAAGTAGTGAGCCGTGTTTTGAAAAAAATTGAAAATGAAGGTGAAATTTCTCAAACAAAGGAAGGGATAAAACTGCCTATAAATGAAAATGTTAGACAAGTCTAATAAATTAAATATACTTCTTTTAACATTACAATTGATAAAAACAATGCAGTCGGTGACTTTTATCACACGATTTTGAAATGAGAAGTCGATAAGTTTGTTGTACTAATTTATAAATTGAAAAGTGTATGACAAAAACTCTCTTATTTTTGTCAATGTTTGCCTCAGGTTTTGCTTTTGCACAGGAAGACCTGCTGAAAGATATTGACACCCTTCAAACCAATACCGAAAGTTCACAGCCTGCCTTTAAAGCACTCCAGATCGTCACGGGCCAATCAACAAAGCTCTCTGCAAAAAATGAGTGGTATATTGTGGTGGCACACCGTTTCGGAGATGTAAGCCGGGGCTTTAAAGATTTTTTCGGACTGGATGATGCTTCTACAAAATTAGGTGTCATTTATGGCGTTACAGACGGGCTTTCATTGAGCCTATCCCGTGAAACCAATTTAAAGACCTTTGAAGGTGGCGCAAAGTATAAGCTTGTGAAGCAAAGCGAAAATTTCCCTGTTGATATCGTGGGATATAATGTCCTTGCGGTAAATACGGACCTTAGTAAAGACAATTATCCTCATCTTCAGTTCGGAGACAGGCTTTCTTACCTTACTCAGGCTTTAATTTCCAGAAGATTCAGTGATGATTTTTCTTTACAGTTAACGCCATCTTATGTTCACAAAAACCTTTACGACCCGAATATTGAAGATAAAAATCAATTTCTGGCAGGATTGGGCGGCCGCTATAAAATCTCCAAAAGAATTTCCATCAATGCGGAGTATTTTGTGAATTTTGATAATCACAGTTTTTATAAAAATCCTCTTTCATTAGGGATGGATATAGAAACGGGAGGACACGTTTTCCAGCTTTTATTTACAAATTCACAGCTGAATTCGGATATCGGCTATCTTACGAATGCTGCCGGAAAATGGGAAAAAGGACAGGTTTTCTTTGGGTTTAATCTTTATAGAGTTTTTTAATTATGAAAAAGATACTGTACATATTTTCATCAGCTGTTGTTATGACTGCCTGTGAAAGCAGAACCTATGAAGAAATCTCTGATAATACCCCTATCACCGAGACGGTAACCTATACCAAAGATGTGAAGCCTATTATTGAAGCCAATTGCATCGGATGCCATTCACCAGGAGCGCAGGCTCTTACGAACTACAGCCAGGTGAAGGCCAATATTGATAATATCATAGACAGGATAGGAAGACCGAATGGTGATCCTCTGAAAATGCCTCAGGGAGGAAGTTTATCAGCATCACAAATCAATATTTTCACCAAATGGAAAGCCGACGGGCTTACCGAAAATTAAACAGAATTAATATGAAAAAGCTAATTTTATTTATTGTCACGCTATTTTTCAGCAATCTTGTTCTGGCTCAAAAATATATTACTAAAACAGGAAAAGTTTCGTTTGAAGCGTCTGTACCTTTATTCGAAGATGTTTTTGCGCAGGATGACAACAATGTGGCTGTTATCAACACTGATACGGGAGATTTTGCTTCGGTTTCTGTGGTTAAGAATTTCCATTTTAAAACAAAATTAATGGAAGAGCATTTCAACGAAAGCTATGCCGAAACTGCAAAGTACCCGAAAACGACTTTTACCGGTAAGATCGTAAATTTTGACAAGAATAAACTTTCTGCATCGCCTCAGAAATATACCGTTCAGGGAACATTAAATTTTCATGGAGTAAATAAAGCATATACTTCAAATGCTACCATATACTCCAAAGACGGAAAGATTTATATGGCCGGCGGTTTTATTGCGAAACCGGCAGATCATAACGTAACCATCCCGAAAATGGTCACCAAAAAGATCGCCGAAAGTGTGAATGTTCAGTATAATTATGTCCTTTCAAAACAATGAAAAAGCTAATTTTATTATTGAGCATGTTTTTGGGTTTTGCAATGATTTCTGCTCAAGAAAAGGCAAAATCCATCTTTGATATTGCAAGAACAGGAACTGTTGCTGAGGTAAAAGAACTGATGAAACAGAATCCTGATATCATCAATCAAACTAATGACAATGGCTTTTCCCCGCTGATTTTGGCATGCTACCGGGGCAATGTGGAAGTGGCTAAGTTTTTGATAGACAATGTGAAAGATGTTAATTATAAAAGTCAGGAAGGTACTGCATTAGCGGGGCTTTCTATACGATACAATAAAGATCTGGCAGAATATTTACTAAAGAAAAAGGCAGATCCGAATATTGCTGACACCACCGGGACAACACCCCTGATCTGGGCCGTGAAAACCGGAAATGAGGAATTAGTAAAATTACTCTTAGAATATAAAGCTAATAAAGAGCAGGCTGATAATATGGGTGTCAAACCTTTTGAATATGCTGTTCAAACTAAAAAAAATAACATCATTAACCTTTTAAAAACAAATTAATATGAAAAGAAGAATTCTATCTATTTTAACACTGCTTACTGTAAATATATTTGCTTATGCACAGTACAGTTCAGGTGCTTTATTTCCGGTAGGATCTACGGGAGTTTCCGTAAAGCTTGAAACAACACCTACTTTAGTAAGGTTAACACTTGCTGGGCCTAGTAACTCTTATTTAGGACTTGGAGCAGGAGATGCCGGTATGGCTTCTGGTGCGGATGGATTTATTTATAATTCTGCATCTACTACTGATTATACATTCAATGGAGTAGGTATAACTCCTACAGCAGATCCATCACAGGACTGGACAATTGTATCCAATACAGTTTCCGGAAGCACAAGAACAGTTGTGGCAACAAGAAGTCTTAGCGGTGGTGCCGGAGATACTCCCATTCCTAATGCAGCAGGGAATATAGAAGTGTTTGTTGCAAGAGGAAATAATACTTTAAATATCTCGAATCACGGACCAAATAGAGACTATGCAACTCTTCCTATGAGCCTAGATACAACTCTTGCAACAGGAGAAGTGTCGGCAACAGCACCAAAATATACCCTATATCCGAATCCGGCTAAGGAAACCGTAAGCTTTGAAAATGCCGATAAAATAAAATCCATAAGTATTTTTGAATCAACGGGAAGAATGGTAAAGGCCGTAAAAACAGTTGGAAAAGAAATCAATATCTCAGATCTGAAACCAGGGAATTATTATTTTGAAATAACCCTGAAAGACGGATCTACTGCTTTTGAGAAATTGATTAAGGAATAGGTTGCATTGCCTTCTAGGAAACAAAAACTATATAATAAAACCCACCGCAAAGCGATGGGTTTTATTTATCTGCCACACGATAAATCGTGCTGGAGCAAGGGAGATCGGTTTTCTTATAAGTATTAATAGTACGGTCTAGGTACATTTGACATTACTAGTCTAATACTGTCATTTATTTTTTTTATGTAAAGATATTTATAGTATTGAATGTCTGTTTTCCTAAGAATAATTTTTTCATCTTCAATATTGATAATTAATTTTTTACAGGGAGTCTTTTGTGAGTAATAATCAGCTAGACCAATTGTATTGTCTGTCTTTATACTTTTGTTAAAGATTTCTCTGGAATCGCATAACATTGAAACCTTACTATTATCAAAATTGCTTTCAAAAAAGATATTAATATAATTGCCTTTAATATCTAATTTTTTTTGTAATTCTGTTAATTTCGGATTTAACAATTCTTTACTAAGTATATAATTATGTCTCTGCTGACATTGACAACAAATTGAAATAATTAAAAATAAAATAACTTTTCTCATACTTATTAAGGGTTTAAAGGAGATACATATTGATTCTCTTCAACTTGAACTTTAGTCACCGTGGGAACATTTTTTTTAATTTCACTTAATTGTTCTTTTGTTACTACATCTCCATTGCTTTCAGAGTTCATAAGATTAACAAATTTCATACTTTGCTTGACATCTGATGGATTATTGGGGTCTATTTCATGCCTTAACCCAACAGTATGACCAACTTCATGTCCAGCAACTTTTCCTGAATCACTACCCAAAATAGACATAATTTGGATTCTATTAGATTGTGAGTTTCCTATATTATTTACTTTCCCAATTGTAAAAGGACCACTAGCTCCTTCGATTTTATCAACAAAATTGATATAGTAATCATTTTTCTCCACTTTATCAACAAAACTAACATTATTAACTTTGGTGTTTATGGCAACCCCTTCATTATCAACTCCAGAAAAAGCTTTTTCAACCGCTTTTGTAATTTCAGCTGTTCTTATTTTCACATCTTCCGCAGTCATTTTACTACTACTATTATGAACTTTAAAATCTACGCTGTATTGAATGTGTTGGCTACCATCAGAATTTTTATAATGCACACCTGCTCCCTCTAAACCTTCTAATTCTCTACCATCAACAACTCTGTTTTCAGAAATTATAATGAGATTGATATGCATATTTTTCACTCAACGGATCAATATTAAAGAACCTTCCCCATTCAGGAATACTATTTCTCCATTTAAAAGAATTCTATCCTGTTATTTTTCTTGTTCCTTATCTGTATAAGTATAATTCGGAAACATCAATCCAAAAATATTTAATCCGCCCCACCAAATTCAAGCCCAAAGGGGTAAAATCCGTCGTCCGGTCTATTGTTAACTCCGTTGTCATTTTTGAGAACGCTAATCTGGTATTACAACCTTTATTCTAACAAAAAATAAGAGCAGATAACCACTTAATTATCCGCTTTTTAATTGCAAAATCTATTAATTTTTCACTGAATTAAATTGAGACTGCGAAATTATTTTTTTATCTAGCATTTTTTTTAACCAATTTTTAGCTTGTTTTTTTGAATCATCTGGCATTTTTGATATATCTATTTTCTCATAATGTGGATAATCAACGTAAATATTAAATTTTTCGCACAAAGCTTTAAAATAGTCTAAGTAAGCCTTTTGATAATTGTATTTTTCAGCCATTATTTTTGCGTAGATCATTAGTGTATCTGTTCTTTCAGCTTCATTTGAATCCATGAACGAAAAAAATAGTTCATCATATGCATCAATATTCCCTTTAAATTTCACCCTGTTAATAAGGGTATCATAATTAGTAGTAATTTGATTCATTGTGACAATCTTTTCATCTTTCTGAGGTTGAGAAAGGGTCTTTTTCTCACAAGAAAATAAAATTAATAAAAGCCCTATTGTTATAGTTATATATTTCATAATTAATATTTTTAATTAAATATTCTATCCCACAAACTTCGTTGGTCTTTCCCTTCCGGTTTTGTATCGCCAGATTGTTGGTTAGTTCTCTGTCCGTTTTGGAATGAATTCCAATAACCTTGTTTATGTGTACTTTTTATATCTTTATGAGTTTTTCCGGGTAAAGGATTTCCGTTGTGGTCAACATTTGTTGATTCTCTTGGTCCTAATTCCTTACCATTTGCCGTGAAAGCATCTCTTTCATCAGGAGCGATTATTGTAACCCCATTCATTTCCTTAGACTCTGATATTTCAGAAGCAACAGGATCAATAACGTTTCCTTGTTTATCCACAGTGCATCTGCCTGTTCTGCAAGCATGCAACACAACTGTAAATCCTTCATGACTTTTAGAGTTTTTCCACAATTCACTTCCTTGATTTAAGACATTATTTAAATCTGTTCCATCGTCAATTGTTGTCTCTCCCTTCATTGTTTCATTATAGAATTCTTTAGGATTTCCATGAGCAAAAACATGTACTGTTTTTGTGTTTGGATTATCAGCATACTGGCCGCTTGAACTTGCAACTATTTTTGAGACAAAATTTATATACTCTTTATGCTACATTTTTAGATTGATTAGACATTAAATTTTGATACTCTCTTATGGTTAAATTTCCTAAAGCTGAATGCCTTCTCTGGGTGTTGTAAAATGTTTCTATATATTCAAACACAGAGTTTTTGGCGTGGTCTCTAGTTTCATATTTATTTTGATAGACAAGTTCGGTTTTCAGAGTTTTGAAAAAACTCTCCGCTACAGCATTATCATAGCAATTTCCCTTTCCACTCATACTTCGGGTAATATTTTTCCCGACTATTGACGTAAATTCTGTGCAC
>NZ_AUMT01000014.1 GCF_000430825.1 Chryseobacterium daeguense DSM 19388
AATTTACGTCAATAGTCGGGAAAAATATTACCCGAAGTATGAGTGGAAAGGGAAATTGCTATGATAATGCTGTAGCGGAGAGTTTTTTCAAAACTCTGAAAACCGAACTTGTCTATCAAAATAAATATGAAACTAGAGACCACGCCAAAAACTCTGTGTTTGAATATATAGAAACATTTTACAACACCCAGAGAAGGCATTCAGCTTTAGGAAATTTAACCATAAGAGAGTATCAAAATTTAATGTCTAATCAATCTAAAAATGTAGCATAAAGAGTATATAAATTTTGTCTCAAAAATAGTTGCAAGTTCACTAACAGGTTTATATAAATCCCTAACCACATAGATGAAAAAAAATACACTTATAAAACAACACGATATCAAAGATTGTGGTGCAGCCTGTCTTGCGTCTGTATCTGCCCATTACGGATTACAAATGCCTATTGCTAAAATCAGGCAAATCTGCCATACTGATACCAGGGGAACCAATGTTTTAGGCTTAATTCAGGGATTGGAACAAATGGGATTCAATGCAAAAGGTGTAAAAGGAGGAGCTGATGCTCTACCGGATTTACCATTGCCCGCAATCGCTCATATTATTGTTAACGGACAAATGCATCATTATGTTGTAATTTATAAGGTAACAAAGGATAAAATCACGGTGATGGATCCGGCCCGTGGTAAACTGGAAGAATATACTCTGGAAAATTTTTCAAAAATGTGGACCGGCGTGCTTATTCTTTTAGAGCCCATTGAATATTTTGAGCAGCGAGATGAAAAGACAAGCCTTTACAAAAGATTCTGGAGTCTGGTGCAGCCGCATAAAAGTGTTTTGATCCAGGCTTTACTTGGAGCTCTGGTCTATACCGTTTTAGGATTATCCACCTCTATTTATATTGAAAAAATTACAGATTATGTGTTAATTGATGGAAACAAACGACTTTTAAACCTGCTTTCGGTAGGAATGATTGTTATACTCTTGTTTCAGATTTTTATTGGAGCCATGAAAAGTGTTTTGGTATTACAAACCGGCCAGAAAATGGATAAGCACCTTATTCTCGGTTATTATAAACATTTGTTAAAGCTACCTCAACGATTTTTCGATACCATGAAAGTTGGGGAAATTATTTCAAGAGTGAATGATGCCGTCAAAATAAGAACGTTTATCAATGATGTCTCCATACAGATTTTCGTCAATATATTCATTATTATTTTTTCATTTGCCTTAATGTTTACCTACTATTGGAAACTGGCATTAATAACAGCACTGGTAATTCCTTTTTACTTTTTAGTGTATTGGATTACCAATAAGCTAAATAAAAAATCCGAAAGAAAATTAATGGAAGAAAGCGCTGATCTGGAATCTCATTTAGTGGAATCTATTACTTCGGTAAAAACCATCAAGCAGTTCGGTGTAGAAACTTTTGCAAATAACAAAACAGACAATGCCTTTTCAAAACTTCTGAAAACGATTTATATTTCTGTAATGAATGCTTTATTCTCAGGCAATTCATCAGAGTTTTTATCAAGAATTTTTACCATAGTCTTACTTTGGGCCGGCTCCGGATATGTTATTGACAGGGTAATTACTCCCGGAGAGCTTCTTTCTTTCTATGCATTGATAGGATATTTTACCAGTCCTGTTTCCCAGCTGATAGGGATGAACAAAACCATTCAGAACGCATTGATTGCCGCCGACCGTCTTTTCGAAATAATGGATCTTGACAGAGAAGAAAATACAGAAAAGCTTGATCTTACCAAGGAAAATATTGGAGATATACAATTTAAGGATGTAAGCTTCAGCTATGGCAGCAGGACGGAAGTATTTAACAATTTCAACTGCGTTATAAAAAAAGGAGAAACCACAGCTGTGATTGGAGAAAGCGGCAGCGGCAAAACTACCCTGGCCTCATTAATCCAGAATTTATATCCATTGAAAACAGGTAAAATACTTATCGGGGATTATGACATTAATTATATTTCCAATTATTCTCTAAGAAACCTGATTTCCGTAGTTCCGCAACAGATAGATCTTTTTTCCGGAAATGTGATTGAAAATATTGCGTTGGGAGAAGAATTTCCCGACATACAGAGGATTTTAAATATTACTAAAAATCTTGGTATCCTGAGCTTTGTAGAAAAACTGCCAAATGGTTTTCAAACCTATTTGGGTGAAAACGGAGCATTACTTTCGGGCGGGCAGAAACAACGGATTGCCATTGCAAGGGCTTTATATAAAAATCCTGAAATATTGATTTTGGATGAAGCCACTTCCTCTTTGGATACAGAATCTGAAATGGTGATACAAAATACGCTGCAGGAATTCAGGAGCCAGGGTAAAACTATGATTGTTATTGCCCATCGTTTAAGCACAATTGCCGGTGCAGATACTATTCTGGTTATGAAAGACGGGCAGATAATGGAACAAGGTAACCACAAAGATCTGCTTAGTAAAGATTCCGTCTATAAATCCATGTGGCAAAAACAAAACACAAGTCTAACGTAATACCATATAATGATGATCGATCTTATGCTAACCCTACTTTTATTTGTAATAAAAATTATATCGGGTACAAATTGAATTCCTGAGAAAATATACAAAATCCCCGGAACACTCCGAGGATGAAAACTAATAACCGAGAATCACTTTATAAAGTGTAATGCAAATATATCGTGTATACGATGAACACAATATGATTACAATCTCTTTTGATCATTTAAATTAAATCACATGATAATATAACTTTCCGTACCAAACCCATTAGTAGATCTTTTATAATATTACATGATAATAAATCACATAAACATGATAAATATTATGGTTTTTATAATTGAAATAAAATGACTGATTAATATCTTTGCATAAACTAATTCAATGACATTTAACGAGGCTGTAAGGGAGAAAAAGAACATTCTGAAAAACTCCAGCGAACTTACAAAAACAATGTATGATTACATTATTATCCCGGCAATAGAAGCTGAGGCAGAGAAATACATGAGCGAATTCCGCAAATCTCCATCTACTTTTATAGACGAGAGCTGCAAAACTTACAGCAGCGATTCCCAATTCAAAGTTTTCTTATTTCCAAAAGACAAATATTAATTTTCAAGTATTAAAGCTTTTTAATAAAAATATAAAAGCCCTCCAAATAGTAAAGGGCAATTACATTTAAAAACTAACGAGACTGATATATTCAATTTATGGGGAAAGAAGTATAACTTCTAATATATTTTGATTTTACACTAAGTTAATTCTTTGCTATATGATTAATTTATGATTAAAGTCATAATAGAACTATTTCTATACCCCGATTCAAAACATTAAAAAAACTACATTTTTATTCAATAAAAAAGTCCCCGTAATACTACGGGGACTAAAAACTAATAACCATGAAAACTCAAATTAAACATGAGTGACTGCAAATGTAAGAAATGTCTTTCACGTGTGGGTCTATTTGCAAGATTAATTTCATCAATTAACAAAACTTTATCATTCTTTAAAATAATTTTAAAGGAGCATTTTAAACGACGGTACTTATGCTTTAATTTATGATAAGCTATAACTAATTAACTTTGTTAAAGAATAATAAATAAAAATAAGCTCCCATTTCTGAGAGCTTATTAGTTTATAGATTACCAATTATTATTCTTTGATAAACTTCTTTTGGGCAGTTCCCTGCGCGTCATCAATGTCAATCACATAAACACCATTAGTTAATGTATGTACATCAATCTTATTGTTTAGGATGATTCCCGAAGATATAATTTGTCCGGCAGCATTATAGATCTTATAGTTAGCTCTTTTACTAACGTTTTTCACGTTTAATACTGATTTTACCGGGTTAGGATAGATTAGAATCTCTGTCTGGTTAAGTGCATTAGGCACAATAGGCTTAGTGATTCTCACCGTATAATCTTCTACTTCTCCATCCGGGAAGCTTGTACAGTTTACCGGAATTGCACCTTTTTGCAGAGCAACTCTCATCACAACATATTTATAATCTGTCATGCTGATGAATGCGTCTGAAGGTACTGTAAATGTTCCGGTTGCTGTATCATTATTATTTGGCCCTGAAACCAATACTCTTTCATTGATATCAAAATATCCGTTTCTATTGAAGTCAATCCATACAGCTACCCCTGCATCTGCACCACCTGATAATTTTTTCTCGATCGTGATCTGGTTGTTTGATGAACCCTGGATCAGCTCAATAAATTTATTGGTAACACCTGTATAATCTGTATAGTTCGATGCCTGAGACTGATTTTCCATTACCGGTTTTCCGTTTGGAGTTACAGTTACTTTTGAAATATAATCAGAAGATGACATTGTAGATTCCATATCACAATATACAATCGTAGGTGTAGTAAAGATGTAAGGTTGAGTATAAGTACCCGGAGTACCGCTACAAATGTTTACCACCTGCATTTCATACTGAGTTGTTTCAATTAAACCTGTAAGAGTAACCGTATTTGTAGCAGAAGGAACATTTGTCCAGCTCGAAATACCTACTTTTCTATATCTAAGGATATATGTTGCTCCCGGGAAAGGATCCCAAGTTACCTCTGCAGTTGTAGTAGTAAGGTTGGTGATGGTAAGTCCAGGAGGCGCAATTTCACAAGTTCTTTCTGTTGTAAACACCTTAGGATTAGACCATGGATTCAATGTAGTTTCACCGTTACACTTGTTAGCTACCTGAACCTCATATGTTGTATAAACGCTTAAACCTGGTATTACATACGTATTCGCAGGCGCTGCTGGCAGAGCAATGTTTGCACTCCATCCGGCATTTCCGCTTCCTACTATTCTGTATCTCATATAATAACTGGAGCTTGCAGCAAGCGGTGCCCAGGTGATCATTGCAGAAGTAGGAGTAATATTACTGATGGTAACGTTCGGAGGTGTAGGATCACATTTTGTAGTAAATACTACTGGTGTAGCAGTACCCTCGGTAGTATTACAAACAGCAACTACCATCACTTCGTAAGCTGTTGCCGGGTCTAAACCAGTTGTAATATTATAGTTGGTTGCAGGCGGCGCTATCACTGCAGATGAATTTGGCCATCCTGTAGTTCCTTGTTTTCTCCAATATACTTTATAGCCTAGGTTATCAGGAGAAGGAGTCCAGTTTACTGTTGCAGAGTTATACGTTACTGCAGTTGTAGTTACATTGGTAGGTGCCGTTGTAGAACAAGGTCTGATGATAAACGTAAAGTCTACATAATTTCCATAAGGTGCCGGTCCGCAAGGATTTATCTGACCACTGTATGATGTTGCAAATCTCGCTCTGTACGAACCTGAAGGATGACCAACCGTGTTAATTGTTGTTGTTGCATTAGTAGCATAGTTAGTTGTAGCCAAAACAGTTTCTCCCGGAGTATTAAACACCATATCATTATTCCAGTCTATCCATAAGTAATAATAATATGTACTTGTTCCGGCGTTCATACTAACGTTTACAGTAGTTCCCGGCAATGCAGAGAATGTTGTAGCAGGGCTATTTACATAGGCACTATATGAAGTAGCTGTATAATTTAAATTTGTAAATCCGTTTGTAGTAGTAATCGTCTTCAAATAATTATTTGTAGAAGATGAACCTCCCGTAGGAGCACAATAATTGGTGTATACCGTAAGCGGCCCAGACCAATAACTGATATCAGAACCGCTACATTTTGCTCTTACCCAAATATAATATGTTGTACTTGGAGTTAATCCTCCGATCAGCTGGCTCGGTCCTGCAACTCCAGTGTATTGAGGAGTAGTTCCTGCGTTAGGAGCTGTACCTGTAGTGTTATAATAAACATCATAACCTCCTGCCGGAGCCGGAGTTGGTACTGTCCACTGTATTGTAGTACTGGTTGTTGTTGTGTTTAATGTTGTTAAGCCTGTTGGAGGCAGACAAGTTGGGGGTGCCACTACAGACAATGTAAAATCTACATAATTTCCATAGTTTGCTGGTCCACAAGCTGTAATAGCTCCGCTATAAGAAGTAGCTGTACGAACTTTATAGTTTCCTAAAGCTTGCCCTGCCGGTATTGCAATTGTTGCAGTTCCCGTTGATGCATAAGAAGTTGTAGCTAAAATAGTTTCACCCGGATCATTAAAATCAAGGTCGTTATTCCAGTCAACCCATACATAATAATAGTATGTGCTTCCACCTGCTGCTGCAAGGTTTGTAACTACACTAAATCCTGGAGAGCTCATTACCACTGCAGGCGAATTTACATAGGCCTGATATGAAGAAGCTGTGTAAGCAACATTCGTCCAACCTCCTGTAGTTGTAACATTATTCAGATAATAATTTGTAGAATATGCCCCTCCTGTAGGAAGACAGTGGCCTGTGTAAACAGTAAGTGGCCCTATTAATGCACTCTGATCAGTCGGGCTGCATTTTGCCCTAATCCAAACATAATAAGTTGTACTTGGAGATAATCCCGGAATAACGTAGCTGGTGCTTGTTGACGGAATCCCTGTAACTTGAGGCGTTGCAGGAGGCGTTGTTGTAGTACTGTAATAGATTTCGTATCCATTAGCCGGAGGCGTAGCAGGTGCAGTCCAGCTTACGGAAGCACTTGTAGTAGTCATCCCCGTAGAAACAAAACCGGACGGGCCAAAGCAAGACGGCGGAGTCCATGTATAGGTAAGACCACTCGTTGGCATTCCCGGAGTAGCTGTTGTATTAAACGACTGCGAATTATTATTAGCCGTTCCTTGTGTAGAACTTGTATATAATGTAGATGTTGAATTATTTCTATTATTATAATCAGCATTAGTAGCACCTCTCAATCCCACTTGTACAGTACTGCTTATAGAACTTGATCCTGCCAGATAAGAACCATTTTTGTATACTACCGCAATAGTATTGGTTGTTTCCCTAAGTCTTATCTGAAAAGACATTGTATAAACATTAGTAGTAGACGTTGTATAAGTAGGTCTGAAATCTGACCACTGTATTACGATCTCTCTATTTGGAGCCGTTCCTTCAACACCCCAGCTGATATTACCCGTTACAGAAGCAATATTAAAAACAGTGTTAAGGTCTTTTCCCCATGCAGATATTGCCCCTGCATATGTTTCTGTACTGGAAATCGGGCTGTAAGTAGCAGCTCCCGGCGCCGTCGCTCCAAAAGTAATAAACCCATTGGTAGAAACATTGATAGAAGTATAATTACTCCCATTAAATGAAAATCCGAAAGGAAGAGTTACCGGATAAACAGCATTATCTAGTGATGTAGCACTCGTATTCCCTGTTGCAGTTGCCAATACCGTCGGAGTACCGGATAAAGGCGTGTAAGTTCCCGTAGACTGCGCAAAACTGTAACCACTGATCTGTGCATTAACAGCGTATGAAAGCGCCAGGAAAAAAAATAGTAAAATTTTCTTCATTTTAGTAAATATTAGATTCTCTAATAGTAAGAAAGTTATAAATTTTAATTAAGGAATTATCTTTTGACTGTAGTATATACAAAAGATTATAGTTGCCGCCAAAGCGACAAAGAGTAAAAAGATTCACCATAGGCTGTCATTTAATATTAATCATTGCAAATCTAATTCGTTTTTTAATAATATATAGTATAAATACTATAATTTTTACAGAAATTTTAATAATATTTAATGTAAAATTTATTGATACATCTTTACAGACGTATTTAAAACAAACGTTTAGTACTATATTTTATTATCTCTTTCAGTACTTAATTATAAAAAGATTTATTAAATATGTAATTGAGATTAAAAAATTACCAAAGAATCTCTATAATGGTTTTTAAAGCTAATTTTGAAAAATCCGATTATTTCCAAAAAAAAGGCCTCCTAGAAAAATAGGAGACCCCAAAACACAAATGATGAAAAAAAATTTTTTATATCGGAATCAATTAATTTAATTCTATTGTAAAATTAAACTTTTAGCAGCCAAATGTTTATGAGCCCAGTCATAATCAATCTTTTTAATTAAATTAAATTGCAGTTCATAACATGGTGAACTAAATAACAACAATGTTATAATAAAAGCAATTTATTAATTTGTAATTAATAACATAATTTAATTATTTAATTTATCTATACCCTAATATTCATTTATCTATAAATGTTTAATAAATTATGAAATAAAAATTTTAATTTTGTACAACACTTCTAATAATGGTGAGTGATCACCTTCTACATTTCACTTTACAGATATTAATTTTTGTTTACGAACAATGAAAAAGTTTTTTCAAACTTTTTTGGAACAAACAAAAAAAATACACAAAACACTGGAACAAAACAATTTGAACTATTAAGGAATTAATATCAAATATTAATGTTTAAAATTTTAATCATTTAGAAATAATTAAATGATTAAAAACATACATTATTTAAAATAAATTAAATAAATTTGTTATAACCATTAAATCCACAGAAAGTGAATAACACAAGTATATTAATAGCGAATTATAACAATGGTAAATACTTTCAAGATTGTTATGAGTCGATTATCTCACAAACCGATGACAATTGGGAGGTAATCATTGTAGATGACTGTTCCACAGACAATTCTGTAGAAATTATTAAAAGCCTGATTTCAACTGATGAGCGTTTTAAATTCTTTGAAAACGAAGTAAACCAAGGCTGCGGATATACAAAAAGAAAATGCCTGGAGCTTGCCAGTGGAGATTTTTGCGCATTTTTAGATCCGGATGATGCCCTTGTATCACATTCATTGGAACGCTGCATCCAAGAATTTGAAAAGAATGACAGAATAATCGCCGTTTACTCTCAGCTGGTATTTTGTGATGGAGAACTTAATTCTAATGAAGTTTTCTCAAAAATCAAACAAATAAGCAACAGTAAATATTTCTTCAATACTCCAATACAGCTTTCTGCATTTTTCATGTTTAAAAGGGAGGCTTACCTTCAAACCGAAGGCATAGATCCGAGCCTTAAAAATGCAGTAGATCAGGATTTATACTTAAAGCTTCTTGAAATCGGAGATGCAAAATTCATTGAAGAAGTTCTGTATAAATACAGGCTTCATTCTAACGGGATTTCTCAGCAACGCTCGAAGCAAAGCGCCAAGGAATCTTTTGCAAAAGTAATTCATAAAGCTATGAAGAGACGGGGCCTGCAAAAGATTCAAAACAAAGATGTTCCTGCAGAATACACCAATTATAAGGAAATCTATGATCTTCTGGACTACCAGACAAAAATTCCTTACCGCCTGATGAATAAAATAAAAACAACACTTAATATTTACTAAAAGTTATAAAAGAAAACTCCTCAATTCCGAGGAGTTTTTTTTAAAGGGTATATGGGGCTAAAAAAAGTGTCATATTTATCTTGCAGAATCAGCTCTGGAACCTGTAGCATTATTAGCAGTACCAGTAGTTCCTGGTTGGTTTGTTGTGGTCTGGTTCGTTCTGTTTCCCTGATTCATTGCGCTGTCTCTCACACTTGCCGTAGTATCCATTGGTGTTGCGGTACTTGTGCTCATGGTGTCCGCAGACATCGTATCTGCTGAAATAGAATCATTCATTGAGTTTTCACTTTGTGTTTCCTTTTTCTTACAGCTTACTGCAAAAAGGCTTACTCCTAGCATTAATAGCATTACTTTTTTCATATGAATATATTTTAATGATGTAAATTAATTTATATCAAAAATATGGCGTAAAAATTTCGCATCATATGAGTGGAGTCATAAAGAATAACTTTTTTGCATAAAAAAGCCCCCTTTTCAGGAGGCCGTAAAACACAAATGATGAAAAAAATCTATTCAGAGTGTTCTGAACAGAACTCTTACATAGCTTTTAAAAGCTATTTTATTTTCTTTTTACAATAATTTTTCCAGTGGGTAAAATCATTATAATATAAAAAGCCGGATCTATAACTTCTCTTTTCGAGAATTTGACAGAGCCCAAAGATAGCAAGCATTAATGAAATAAACAAAATAGTTAGCATTAAAATGAAAGAAAAGTCAAAATTTTCCATAATATAGTCTTTAGTTTTTTTAAAATTCTAGATAAATATTTAACTCTTTACGAAGTGAATATAATCATTTTAACGAAATATATTCATCATAATAATTAATTCAATGAATTTAAAACCATATTATAAAATGCAAAAAAAATTTCCTATTCATCCCAAACAATAGGAATATAAACTGTAATATATCCATCAGCATCCACCTGGGCATCAGAAACTACTCCGGTTACGGAACCATATCCTACCCAGCCACCCTGGCCCTGCATTGCAGTGAAAGTATAAGTTCCTGAAGGAATACCTTCATAATATTTCGGTAATGACTGAAAACCTCCGCCGGCATAAGTTTCAAATGATTCTCCGGTAGTGATGTTAGTTGCAACGAAGCTGCCCACATCATAGCTTCCGGAAAGCATCTTTGTTCCGTTTTGAGACAAAAGTCCATATCGCACTTTATAGGTTTTCTCTTTAGAAACCTGTCTTAAATTCATCTTGTCTTGCTGTACATCAACATTCATATACTGGTCATCTGACACGCAAGAGTTAAAAATGCTTAGCAGCCCGGCACAAAGCAGGCTTTTAAATAATATACTTTTCATAGTAATGTAATTTGGTAAATCAAAATTAATCATTTCATATTAATTCAAGAATAAGAGAGTTTTAACTTAAAATTACAATCAGACAAAAATTTATAATGAAATATAAAAATTAAAAGATCATATTTAATTTAAGATTCTCAACAGTATCACCGGAAAATGTTTTTTTTACTTTTCAATTTCATTGATAACGAAAATTACCAATGAAAGCAAAGAAAAATATTGCTGTTTTTCACTAAGCTTTTTTAAGAAAATTATTCAATTTATAATTATTCAAGATAAAAATTATTATAATTCAAAAACGGCAATCATATTGAACGTTTTATAGTCATAATATAGTTTGAATAATATTTTTAAGACATTTTCTCATTTTTTAACATTACTTAACTAAAGCTTGGCTTCATAATTGAAAATAATAATTTAATCATAGTCAGCTTGACTTTTGACATACCCTATAAAATTTGAATTATGAAAAGTATAGTGTTAACAGGTTTATTGTCAGTTTTCTTACTGACAGCCTGTAAAAAAGATGATCAGGTAGCGGAAAAGTCTTTGGAACAACAAAAAATGGAGTTCCAGATGAGACAGCTTGAAATTGAAAAGCAAAAATTAGCCATTGAAAAAGAAAAAATAGCTTATGAAGCTCAGAAAAAGGCTGACAGTATTGCAGAAGTTCAAAAAGCTAAAACTGCAGCTGCTGCAAACAATCCGAGACCACAAGTGATCAGAGAAACTCACACTGTATACAGAGACCGACCTAGCCAAAGCTCAAACAACGGTTCTTACGCAGATAACGGAAGCAGCGCTTCTCAGGGAACCACCCAGAAACAAGGGATGAGTAAAGCCGCAAAAGGTACTATTATAGGTACGGTAGGTGGTGCTGCTGCAGGAGCAATTATTGCGAAGAAAAACAGAGGACTTGGCGCCGTGATTGGCGGTGTAGTAGGTGGTGCAACCGGATATACCATTGGTAGAGCCGGTGACAGAAAAGACGGTAGAGTACAGCCAAGATAATTATTATTTTCACGATAACATAGAAAAGATTGCTTATTTTTAGGCAATCTTTTTTTATGATTTTATTGCTCCTTTCCACATTATTGCTGCTTCCGGCTCTCATGGGCCTGGGAAAAACAGTGAGCTTTTTTGGAAAACACCTGGAGGGAATTTCAGGAAAAATAATCTCCGGGATTCTCGGGGTAAGTCTGGCATGGGCAATCATCTCTTTTTTTATTCCTTTAAATATATATATAGAACTCACGACTCTTACGTTGGGATTTCTATTCTTTTTCAAAGAAAAACTATATTTGGATTTTTACACGTTTACAAAAAATGAATATTTATTATTAGCGGCCGGTTCATTAATAATTTTATTCTGCGGTTCCTTCTATCCTTATATATTAGACCATTTTGGATATTATGTCCCAACCATAAAATGGCTCACAGAATTTGGTTTAATTAAAGGGATTTCAAATCTGGATTTTACTTTAGGTCAAATGTCTCTGTGGCATATTTTCCAGGCGGGGTTTTCCAATTTTTCTGATCCTTTTTTGAGAATTAACTCTATTATATTGATTGTTTACATTCTGTATATTATCGAAAATAAGGTTTGGATTCATCTATGCTTCATCCCTGTTTTACTGTTATTTTCACAATCTCCAAGTCCGGATTTGCCGGTAATTACTTTTTCATTAATTATTTTAAAAGAAATTTTAAAAGAAAATAAAAACACGACTTTTTTATTTGCTTTTTCAGTTTTCGTTTTTGCTATAAAACCAACAATGATCTGGCTTCCGGTTTTGAGTTTCCTCTACTCTGTTTTGATTATTAAATCAAATGTGAAAAAACTAATGCCTGGAATTTTAATTATTTTACTGTTTTGTATTAAAAATATTTACACGTTCGGTTATCCTGTTTTTCCTGTTGCAATCGGCGATGTTGGAGTAACGTGGAAGCCAAATCCTGAAGTTTTGAAGATTTCTTCGCAGTATGCAATACAGAAAACCTACGATATGCAGTATTCGTATAGGGAAATTCAGGCATTTTCTTTCTTTGATTATATTAAAAACTGGCTTTTCCTTAACGGAATTAAATCAAAAATCAATATTCTTTTTATTATAAGCCTACTGATTTTCATCATTTTTACTTGTGTTAAAAGAAATAAAGTTATCAGCTTAATTTGTTTTTCAGTTGTAATCAAAAGCATCTTAGTTCTTTTATTCTCTGCGCAGTACAGGTTTTTCATCGACGTTTTTTTTGTAATATTTTTTGTGATTTTTATTAATTATTTTAATCAAAAAAAATCCTTTGCGGTATTTTATTTTTTAAGTATAATTTTCATTGGAACACTTACTTTTCCGAATGTTCTTCAGACTTACTTGCCAAGTTTTAAGTTGGGAAATTTTATGGGGAAATTTGAAGTAAAACAGCTGTACAGGCCTTCAACTTATGATTATGGCCGTTTTAATTCTTATCAGGTTGGGAATTTAAAATTTAATATCTCAGAAAAATATCCTTATAATTTTGACACTCCACTTCCTGCAATTTCAGAGGGCTACTTTTTTGATGATGCAAAAGCGGGGATATTTCCGCAATTAATTAATGAAAAAAACATCCGACAAGGTTTTCACTGGAAAAAATCAGATATAAAAGAGAAAAAACAAGTCGAATACATCATGCATTATATCAACAATTCGTATAAACAGAAGTAATTTCGCGGCCTCATAATCTGAAGAAAAAGCCGTAAATTTGTATCATGTTAAATACTCTAGGTAATCTTCTCAGTCTTACAACATTTGGAGAGAGTCACGGCCTTGCTTACGGTGGAATCATCAATAATTTTCCGGCAGGATTAGCGGTTGATCTTGATAAAATTCAATACGAATTGGATCGTAGAAAACCCGGACAGTCCGCCATCGTTACCCAAAGAAAAGAAAGTGATACAGTGAAATTTCTGTCAGGAATTTTTGACGGAAAAACCACAGGAACTCCCATTGGTTTTATTATCGAAAACGAAAATCAGAAATCAAAAGATTATGATCACATCGCCAATTCTTATCGTCCGAGTCATGCAGACTATACGTACGATCAGAAATATGGTTTGAGGGATTATCGCGGCGGAGGAAAATCTTCGGCCAGAGAAACAATAAACTGGGTAGTTGCAGGAGCTTTGGCCAAACAATTACTTTCAGATATTGAGATCAATGCATACGTTTCTTCCGTAGGCGAAATTTTCTGTGAAAAACCCTATCAGGCTTTGGATTTTTCTAAAACGGAAAGCAATGAAGTTCGTTGTCCTGATGCGGAAACAGCAGAAAAAATGATCGAAAGAATCAAAGAAATTAAAAAAGAAGGCAATACCATCGGAGGAACGATTACCTGTGTGATCAAAAATGTTCCTGTAGGTATCGGTGAGCCTGTTTTCTCAAAACTTCAGGCAGAATTGGGAAAAGCAATGTTAAATATCAACGCAGCAAAAGGTTTTGAATATGGAAGCGGTTTTTGCGGTGCAAAAATGACAGGAAAAGAACATAATGATCTTTTCAACGAAGATTTTACTACAAAATCCAATCTTTCAGGTGGAATTCAGGGTGGAATTTCGAATGGAATGGATATCTATTTCCGTGTGGCCTTCAAACCTGTAGCTACTATTTTACGACCCCAGGACAGCGTTGACAAGGATGGAAATCCTGTAATTGTGGAAGGAAAAGGCCGCCATGATCCGTGTGTTCTTCCAAGAGCTGTTCCAGTAGTGGAAAGCTTAGCAGCTTTTGTGCTTGCAGATTTATTTTTGATTAATAAAACAAGAAATATCAACAATTTTTAAACATATTGTAGTAATGAAAAATTACTGGGAAAAGAGCATCTCTTTTGAAGAGTATCTCGAAATCGGAAAACAAAGATTAGCCATTCCTGTAAGCCAGCAGGATATCGACTATAAACATTATTATGAACTGGGACTTCAGAGAATTGACAGGACTTTAAAAAAATATGTTCCGGATGAAGCCCAGCTAAAAGAATTGGAATCTAAAAACTTTGACGGAAAAATTTTAATTATTTCCGAAGTCTGGTGTGGAGACGCAAGCTCCACAGTTCCGGCATTGGTAAAGTTCTTTGAAGGAAAAAATGAAGTTAAAATTTTCCTTCGAGACAGTGATAAAAGTTTAATTAATCAATTTTTGACCAACGGAACAGAATCCATCCCGAAAGTTATTATCCTTGATAAAAATTTTAACGTAAAAAATTCTTGGGGACCACGCCCGAAATACGGTAAAGAATTGCTAATGAAATACAAAGCAGACCCCGAAACATATACAAAAGATATGTTTTATAACGACCTGCAGATTTATTATGCTAAAAACAGAGGGAAAGATGCTGTTGAGGAAATTTTGGAATTGTTGTAATTTTTATCGTTAATTTTACGGGTTCGGTTTATCATTCCGTAGGAATCTACGCTGAGTGAATAAGCTTTTAGGATTTAAAATAATTTTTATTAAATAAAAATGAAAAAAAATATAATCTACGTTGTACTAATTGCTATTATCGCTGTAACAGCCTTAGTTCCTGGTGTAAAGGAAAAATTGCAGGACACTTTTTTCCCAATTGCAACCATTGAAAATGCCGTTCATGTTACAGATGAAGATTATGATGTGGAGCTTCAGGGGATCAACACTCCTAATGCCAATCTTAAAGATTTTAAAAATAAGGCAGTTTTCCTGAATTTCTGGGGAACATGGTGCCCGCCCTGCAGAAAAGAATGGCCTTCTATCCAGAAGCTGTATGATACCAGAAAAGATCATGTAGATTTTGTCTTAATTGCAATGAATGATCAGGAAGATGCCGTAAGAAAATTTTTAAAGGAAAATAATTATAATGTTCCCGTTTATATTGCCCAAAGCCCGATTTCTGAGAAAATTCTTCCTAAAGTATTTCCAACCACCTACCTTTTGGATAAGGATGGAAGAATTATCATAAAAGAAGATGCTTCAAGAGATTGGAATACAGAATCTGTCCATCAGTTTATTGATAACATAATCAAATAGATTTAACGAATTTTATAATTTGTTGGTATGGATTTTGTGAAATTTATATTGTTGAAAAATTATATAAAACTAAGCACAAAATGAAGTATTCAAAATTAAATCTGGCAAAAGAAGCTATCGCTCATAAAGGTTTTGTAAAGAAAATCCCCGATATTTTCCGAATGGTAAAGATGTGGAGAAAAGGCAGCTATCCTATCAAATCAATGGATATTATTTTACCATTGCTTGGGTTAGTTTATGTGATCTCTCCTATTGATTTGCTGCCGGAAGTTGCAGTACCTGTTATTGGAGTTTTGGATGATCTTGCGATTCTTTCACTTGCCATCCCGAAATTAATCCGGGAAGTCGATAAATTCCTGATGTGGGAAGCGGAACAAGAATATAATTCCGGCACGAAAGTTATTGATGCCGAAATCATAAAGTAAAAAAGCCATCTTTCGAGATGGTTTTTTTGTTATGGATGTGAATTTGCTTTAAATGATTTTATAATTTAACGCAACGATTTTCTTCTTAGCTCTTAAATCAATATTTTACAATAGAATCTTGCGTTAAAAAAAATTCCCGCTGATTTTGCTTATCAGGCAGATGTTTGTGTTCTTTGTGAAAGATATTTGTGAAATTTGTGTTTAAAAAAATCACAATTGACTTCCGAAGCAAAATTCACAATTGACTTTTAACTTCATTTCCTTAAATTTGCAACATCTAATAAAAAATAATGGAAAGTAAAAAAGAATTCTTCTTAGAGTGCTACAAACTGGGAATCATCAAATTCGGAAGATTTACATTAAAAAGCGGCATTGAAAGTCCGTTTTATGTAGATTTAAGACCTTTGGCTTCAGACCCCAAAATTTTAAAAAATCTTGCTAATTATTTATTGGAAATGCTTCCGTTAGATAATTTTGATCTGATCTGCGGGGTTCCTTACGCTGCGCTTCCTATGGCAACAGCAATGTCTCTCGAAAGCTACATTCCATTAATTATTAAAAGAAAAGAGGCTAAAGAATACGGTACAAAAAAAATGATCGAAGGAATCTACCAGAAAGGGCAAAACTGTCTTTTAGTAGAAGACGTAATCACTTCCGGTAAATCTTTGATAGAAACCATTGCAGAAATTGAGCAGGAAGATCTTAAAGTAGCCGATATCGTAGTGGTTCTGGACAGAGAACAGGGCGGAAAACAGCTTCTCGAAAGCAAAGGATTCAGAGTACATACACTTTTCAATATTTCGGAGGTTTGCGAAATTCTTCAGGAAAATGGAGAATTAACGGATGATGAAGTTAAAAGAATTCAGGATTTTTTACAGGGAAACCATATTCAGTTTGAGGAAAAAACAAGATCTTCTTACGAACAAAAATTGGCTAATGCCCAACATTCCGTTTCTAAAAAATTATTGGAAACTGCTTTGACAAAGCAATCTAATCTTATAGCTTCTGCAGATGTTACTACCACTCAGGAATTATTAGATCTTGCAGAAAAAGTAGGGCCTCATGTCATTGCATTAAAAACGCATATCGATATTATTTCTGATTTTGAATACGAAAAAACAATTACTCCACTAAAGGCTTTGGCTGCAAAACACAACTTCTTATTAATGGAAGACAGAAAATTTGCAGATATCGGGAATACACAGGAGCTTCAGTTTACAAGCGGTGTATTTAAAATCACTGACTGGGCAGATTTTGTAACATCACAGGTTATCGGCGGTTTCGAATCGTTGGACTGCTTCAGAAATGTAGGTGTGGTAGCCATCATCGGAATGTCTTCCAAAGGCACTTTAACTACAAATAATTATAGAGAAGAAGCTTTAAAAGTGGCTTTATCTCACCCTAATGTAATAGGAGGAGTTTCCCAGAACCCGCTTCCTGAGGAAATGCTTCTTTTCACGCCGGGTGTAAATCTTGCAGATTCAGGAGACGGAAAAGGACAGCAATACAATACACCTGAACACGTTTTCAAAACACTTCATACAGATTTTATCATTGTAGGAAGAGGAATTTATAAAGCTGCAGACCCTGAAACGGCTGCCTCTACATACAAAAACGAGGGCTGGAATGCTTACTTGAGTTCTTTGGAAAAAAAAGTAATTCAAAGTTAAATTAAAATCACATGAAGTATAAACAAAATAAGTTATATTTGGCACTTTATCACAGATAATTGAAAAAGCTTAGTATCTATTTTATTTTGTTTTTGGGTGTTGTAGAAGTTTCTGCGCAGAAAGACAGCATTTATATTGAGGCCGGATTAGCTCCGGACAGAAAAACGCTGAACGTAAGTCAGGAAATGACGTATTACAACAATTCTGAAAAAGATCTCAGCACTATTAAGCTTCTAAACTGGGTCGCAGCCTACAACAGAAGAAATACTTCACTTGTTTACAGAAAACTGGAAGACAGGAATACCGATCTGCATTTTGCAAAAAAAGAAGAGCTTGGAAAGTTATTAAACTTACAGGTTAAAAGTTCGGATCAGGAAATCCCTGTCAGTAATATTTCTGATGAAAACTTTTTCCTCCCTTTACAACAGACCTTAAAGCCGGGAGAAAAGATTAAGCTTCAGCTGCAGTATCAGATTCAGCTTCCTGATAAAAAATTTACAGGATACGGAACTTCTGATAAAAATATAGCTTTAAAATATTTCTTTATTGTTCCGGATCGTTTTGATCCGGACAATATTTCTAAAAGAAATTACCACGATATCGAAGAATCTGTAAGCTTCAATACATTCTGGACCGTCAATTTTGATCTCCCTGTCAATTATTTTATTGAAAGTAATTTACCTGAGATTCAGATGAATTCTTTTAAAGGTTATCTTGATTCGGATCCTGAATTTTTGATTTCTCAAAATGAATATCCATCCATCAGGATCAATACTTCCGAGGTTAATACTGAAATTAAGTTCGGGTATAATTTATCTCCGGAAGAAAGACAGAATTTAGAGTTTTATCTTCCATTACATTTAAAATTTATTAAAGAAAGAACGGGTGTTATTCCGGAAACAATCTTTATATCTGATAAATTCAGGCAAAAAGAAGATTTTTTCGGGAATAATGATATCTCATTCTGGAAATTCAGATTCAAATTATTTACCGAAGCAGAAAAAACCGACCTTGATTATTTCGGGATTATTGCTAAAAAAGTGCTCGATCAAAGTATTATTACTGATAAACAGGATTATCACTGGTTTAAAAACGGTTTAAAATCTTATCTTGAAATTCAATATTTAAAGAAGTTTTATCCGGAAACAAAACTATTGGGAACCCTACCCGAAACAAAAATTTTCGGGGTTAAGCCGCTGAAGCTTTTCCACGCTTCCAAGGTAAAGCTGATTGAGCGATACGGGCTTGCGTACCAATACATCATGTCTCAAAACCTGGATCAGAAAATTGATGAAAAATACGCTGTATTGAGTAATTTCAATGATATGGCCATCAGCAGCTTCGAAACCGGAACATTATTTAATTATTCTGCCGATAAAATGGGTTATGAAAATTTCAATAGCCTTGTGCAGGATTTTATTGCAAAAAATAATGACAAGCAGGCAGATCCAAGGGATTTCATTAAAGAACTTGCAGAAAAAGATAAAAGAACAGATTATCTGGCCGATTTTTTAAAGCATAAAAACAGAGTCAATTTTAAGCTGAAGAGGTTTAAAAAAGAAGGCGATTCTTTAAATATCAAAATCAATAAAAATACTTTAGCCAATATTCCCGTAAAGCTTCAGGCTGAAACAAAAGATGGTGAGAAAAGAGAATATTGGGTGGACACCAATGAAAATGAAAAGACAAAAACATTTTCAATTCCGGCGTTAGATATTAATAAAATTACATTAAATGATGATTATATCTTCCCGGAATCCAACTACAGAGATAATTTCCTGTATGCTAAAGGCTTTTTCTCAAACACAAAAAAAATTAAATTAAAACTGATCAAAGACATTCCGAATCCGGAATTTAACGAAATCTACGTAAGCCCGAGAGTGCGCTTTAATAATACGTACGATAAATTTTTGATTGGAGTCAATTTAAAAAACCAGTCATTCTTTGACCAGAAATTTTTATATTCACTTACACCTACTTACAGTACAGGAACTGGAAAACTGACAGGTTCAGGAGCAGTCACCTACTCCATTTTGCCGCCTGAAAGCATCATCCGAAGCCTTACTTTTGGAGTATCTGGCTCGTATTTTCATTATGATTATGATCTTGCGTACAGAAAAGCTTCCGTTTATTCCAATTTAAATTTCAGGAAAAATCCAAGAAGCACCGTTGGCAGAAGCATCGGGGTTTCGTATAACTATTTTGAAAGAGATTTAAGCCCGGAAATGATCGCTAAGAATGATTATGACAAATATAATCTCTGGAGCATCGGTTACGGATACGTGGATAATCAGATGATTCACGAAAAAAGTCTCGGCGTAAGTACGCAATGGATGGAAGATTTCAATAAAGTAACAGCCGAAGGTTTCTACCGCTGGGAATTTGCACCAAGACAAAAGCTTAGTGTCCGTTTATTTGCAGGATATTTTATAAGAAACAAAACCCGGAATAATATTTTCAATTATGGAATCTCAAGGGTTTCAGATTATTCTTTTTCTTATAATCTTTTGGGGCAGAGTGCTACAAGCGGGATTTTGTCCCAGCAGTACATTCAGGCAGACGGAGGTTTCAAATCCTTTCTTCCGGGAACGGTCAATAAATGGATTACTTCTGTAAATGTGGATACAAGCGTGTGGAAAATTTTCCATGTTTATGCGGATGCGGGAGTTTACCAGAATAAGAATCAGCCGGCTAAATTCATTTGGGACAGTGGCGTAAAAGTGCGTGTAATCCCGGATTTCCTGGAGATTTATTTTCCCATTCAGTCTTCCCTTGGCTTCGAGCCCGGCTTTAAAGATTATGCAAAACGAATCAGATACACCCTGGTTCTTAATTTAAGTACGATTATTAATGCTGCAAGAAGAGGCTGGTATTAAAAAACAGCTGCACTTTACTTACAACTGCCTTTTAAACTTATATGTAATTTTGGCTAGATTTCTTTAATCTTTTAAAATTTTCTGTGAAACAGGTTCATTATTTATGGTTCCTGTCACGATATAATTTCCTTTTGGTAAATCTGCGACATCAAGCCTGTAAGCGGATTTTGTAGGAGCCTCTTTTACAACCTGTCCAAGCGTATCAAAGACTTTCACTTCTCTTACTTCGCCACCGAAGACAATCTCGTTATCTTTCACAAAGGCATTTTCTATAAATCTGAATTTTGAATAATTAAAATCAACATCAGAAATAGCTAAAGTTCCGCCTGTGGAATTAATTGGATTAGCAACGCCTACTGTAAAATCCACTGTATTATCATTGGTATCACCGGAAACTCTTTTGATTGCAGTAGTTGTAGTAGGTGATGGAGCCGGTCCGCCGCCTTCATATTGAGTCGCGCTTGAGCCGTATCCTACAAAATCCAAGACATTCGTGCTGGTAGGCCCGGTAACCTGAACTGCATTATTTGCCAGTACAATTTTCCCTGAAGTCACTGCAATCCCTATTCCTACAGATGGATTTGGGCTTCCGTCAAAATTAATGACCGTACTCGCAATAAAATCCGGTGTGGGAAGGTTAACAGTTCCACCGCCGCCAGTTGCTTCCTGAATAAGATAAGATTGACCTGGATTCAGAGTGATATTCGGAAGTGTGTGATATTGGGTAAATGTTGCTGCGGCCGGAGCGTACTGTATAGTTGCACCTGAAAGGGATGCCGGGGCTGATCCAATGTTTTTCAAAACGATATAATCATTTTTCAATGTAGATCCGGAATTTCCGCCTCCACCGTAAATTTCATTGATAACAATCTGTGCATTGAGAAATGCAGTCATCGAAACGAATCCGACAAGAGTAAAAATCTTTTTCATGATAATTAATATTTTGCGTGTGATACTTTTTAAAATGCAAAAAAGATACCACATGAAAAAATTATTATTAATAAATCATTGAATTTTACTTAATTATATTTACAAAAAAAGATTTTAACCGAAATACTTTAAACGATCTAAATAAACTATATTAATTTAAATAAAAAACAGCTGCTCCAAATGAAGCAGCTGTCTATAGATTGAAATCTTTTAAGATTAGTCTTTAAGAATTTTTTGAGAAACCGGCTGATTATTAACAGTACCAGTTACAATATAATTTCCTTTTGCCAGCTCAGCAACGTTCACCGATCCGTTTTCTTTTACAGAAGCAGTTTTTACCACCTGTCCGAACATATTGTAGATTTTCACATCTTTAGCTTCAGCTCCGAAAGTAATTTCTTCATTTTTTACGAAAGTATTCTTTACGAAATTGTTTTTTGATTTTGATAAATCTGAAACAGCTAAGGTAGTACTTGCAGACACAACAATATCATCAATAAAGAATCTGTTGTTAGCCGCGGTACTTCCTTCAAAAGTAAGAGTTACAGCACCCGTAGCACCCGTAATGTTTACTGTATAAGATCCAAAAGCTCCTTTAGTTAAAGTTACACTAGGTACACTCAATGTAGCTCCTGTTGCAGAAACATTCAATGTAGTAAGTTCATTTGCTCCATTCCAGGCACCAGCTCTGAACGTTAAAGTTCCGTTACCTGTTAAATTAATAGTAGGTGTGGTTACAGTACCTTTTAATGAACTAGTTCCTACTTTAAGGCATTGGTTTCCTTTATAAACTTTAGCAAAAGTCCATGCACCACCTGTTGTATAAGATGTACTTCCGTCTGTAAATCCAGAACCGGCAACACTTCCACTCCAGCTACCATCGTTACCACCTGTACCTGTTACATCATCAAATGTTGCACTAAAAACTGTTTGTGCAAAAAAACTTGAAGCCACCACTACAGTAGCAAATAGAGAATAAATTTTTTTCATGACTTAAAAATTTAATTATTAATAATTTACGACACAAAATTAAAGCAAATTTTCAAAATTAGACAATAATTGAATTAATTTTTTGTTAATAATGCTAAAACCCTTCTTATTAACATTTTTTAATTATTTTTACCAATTATTTTAAGAGACTTGCGAAATTATTTTCTTGTATTCGTGTTGGTTTTCATGGGCTTATTTTCGGGTAATGCTCAGATTTTCACATGGAAAAATCCCAACCTTCCGCAGGATAGCATTCGTCAGGACAGCATCAAACAAGACAGTATTCTTGCCGCTAAATTTGAGCAGGATATTTTCGCAAAAGACACCCTTGATTTTGTAAAAACCAGCAACAGAATTATTGTAGATGAAGCCGTTCTTGCCAGAAATGATAAAAAAAGATTTTTAGGAGAATTAAATTCAAAAGGTTCCATTATTCGTGGGATTACTTTTGGTAATAATCAGGGGCAGTCTGTACAGAGTTCAATGGATTTGCAGATTTCCGGAAGGCTTTCAAAAGATGTTACCATTTTAGCCAGTATTTCAGATCATAATTTACCCATTCAGGCAGACGGATATACACAAACCCTTGAAGAGTTTGACAAAATCTACATGCAGCTTAATATTAAGGATAAATCCATTTTAAGAGCCGGGCATCTGGATCTGGTAGAAGCTAAAAATTATTTCGCAAAATACCAGCGCCGAAGTATGGGGCTTCAGTTTCAGACAGAATTTGGAAAAGAAAATAAAACTTTTGTAGATGTCTCAATGGGCGTTGCTCGAAGTGAGTTCCACAGAATCCGTTTTCAGGGGGTGGAAGGCAACCAGGGACCCTACCGACTGACAGGTAAAAACGGCGAGCAGTTCATTACATTGATTTCCGGCTCTGAACAGGTTTTTATTGATGGTATTTTAATGAAACGTGGAGAAAACCAGGATTATATTATTAATTATAATACCGGGGAAGTTACATTCACCAGTTTCCGACCGATTTTTCAGCAAAATTTCATCACGATATCATATAATTATACCAATAGAAATTATTCAAGATATTTATTCACCGGTAAAGTGGAGCACAAAAGGGAAAAGCTGAGGCTCGGATTAAACTGGTTCATGGAAAATGATAATAAAAATGCACCACTTTCCTTAAATCTTTCCTCAGAAGATCAACAGATTCTGGCTGAAGCCGGCAACAATCCGAATTTAATGTACGCCCCGTCCGGAGTGATAACGGATTATGATGTCAATAAAATCCTTTACCGTCTCGTTCAGGGCCCGAATGGAAATTATTATGAATTTTCAACGGATCAGACACAGACACTTTATACGGTTTCCTACACTTATTTCGGGGCTAATCTTGGAGATTATAAGATTACACAAACCACTAATAACGGTCGTGTTTTCGAATATGTAGGGCCAAACCAGGGAGATTACAGAGCGGTAAGAAAACTTCCTTCACCGGAGAAATCCCAAGTATATTCCTTAAATTCTGAATATCTTTTGAAAGATGGAAAAATCGGGGCAGATGTTTCTTTAAGCAATTATGATGTGAATTTGTTCTCTTCAAGAGATTCCAATCAAAATATTGGATACGCATGGAGGATTTTTGGTAACAAAACATTTACAAAAAACAACTGGAAAGGTACCCCGAATTTTGAATATCAATACATCGACAGGCAGTTCCATATTCTGGACCGAATCAATGATGTGGAATTCTCAAGAGATTTCAACCTTGCTCAGGAATTCAGTGGAAGAACACAAAACAGGTTTATTTTCAGTTTTTTAAATAAATGGAATAATAAATCAACCTTAAATTACAGGGTCAACTATCTTGATGAGCAGTATACCTACAAAGGAATTAAAAATGATCTGGATTTTGGCTGGATCAAAGGAAAATTTTTCACTAAAGGAGCTTTATCTTATTTAAATACAAATGCTATTCTTCAGGATACGAAATTCATCCGTGGAGGCGTTTCTACGGAATATACCGGTAAAAAAGGAAGCTGGGCCGTTGGTGCCAGTATGGAGCACAATGAGAAAAAATACAATGACACCCAATTAATGGATGTCACCAGCTTCAGCTGGAAAGAAGTTTTCGTTCAGAAGAAAATCGGCGACAGTACAAGAACAAAACTACTTGCAAAAGTATACATGCGTGATAACGATTCCGTACGTGACAACAGGCTGCAAAGCATGAACAACATTCTCGGATTCATGGCGGAAAGCCAGATTATTAAAACTGAAAAAACCACTTTAAACGCCTTGCTTCACTACAGGAAATTCTTTTACCAGAATCAGGATATTGATGTTTCCAGAAACAATGATTTTGTAGTCGGAAATATTTTGTATAACCAACAGCTTTTCAGGAACGGGATGCGCCTTCAGGCATTTTACGAGCTCGGAAACGGGCAGGAAGCACAAAGGGAATTCCAATATATCAAAGTGACAGACGGACAGGGTATTTACAAATGGACAGATTACAACGGAGACGGCATTCAGCAGCTTGATGAATTTGAAATTGCAGAATACTCGGATCTGGCGCAGTATATCAGGATTTATACGAATTCTGTACGATATATTCCATCCAATAAGAACAAAATTCAGCTTGCTTTATTTGTGAATCCTTCGATTGTATTTAATTCTGAAAATAAATTTTTAAAGCGCTGGAATTTCAATATTTCATTAAATTCTCAGAATTCCTTTTATAAAAAAGACAAAGTTTTGGTATTAAATCCATTTGAAAAAAATGAAGACCAGATTCTCAAAAACCAGAATATTTTAGCATCCGTACAGTTCAGTCCGACAGAAAAATCCGGCTGGAACGGTAATTATCGTTTTATTTCAAATGATAATTTAATCAATGCTAATTTCAGTAATGAAGAGCGTCAGCAGACTTCCCATTTTTTAAATATCGGATATTGGTTTAATAAAGAATTCCGGGTGGATTGGGAAAACTCCGTTCATGATATTCAGAATTCATCGCAATTATTTGCCACCAGAGATTTCAGATTAAATAATTTTGAAACCAAACCAAAAGCTACCTATAAATTTACAGATGCAATCCAAGCTGAGCTTTCTTCGGCTTACCGTGAGAAGCAGAGAGTAGATGGTGAGGAACTTTTAAAGGCGTTTGACATTACGGGAACCATTCAGTGGGAACGTAAAAAAACCTCTATCAGAGGAAACTTCTCATTTATAAATAATGATTTTACAGGAAACAATTTCAGTATTGTCGGGAACCAGATGCTTGACGGCCTAAAACCCGGAAAAAATCAGGTTTGGAGCGTATTTATTCAGCAGGCTATTAATTCATTCCTTCAGCTCAACTTAAATTACGAAGGAAGAAATTCCGGAGACCGAACCATCCATATCGGAAGTATGCAGGTGAAAGCGAGCTTTTAGGGCTTCAGCGTTTGAAAGAGAGGGGGTTTTAAGATTTTAGAATTCCTTGAAACCCTTTGATCCCAACCCATTTACTCTAAACTCTATAACTTTCAACCCTCAATTTATTCCCCATTACATTAATAGATATTATCATATTTTTAAAAGTTTTAAATTTTGTAAATTTGCACCATGATAAAAATAGGCAACATAGAACTGCCGGAATTTCCGCTTTTACTTGCACCGATGGAGGATGTAAGCGATCCGCCTTTCAGAAGGCTTTGCAAAATGCATGGCGCAGATTTGATGTACTCGGAATTTATTTCTTCAGAAGGGCTTATTCGTGATGCGATCAAGAGCAGAAAAAAGCTGGATATTTTTGATTATGAAAGACCAGTAGGAATCCAGATTTTTGGTGGAGACGAAGAAGCTATGGCTATGTCTGCAAGAATTGTGGAAACGGTAAACCCTGACCTTGTTGATATTAATTTTGGATGTCCAGTAAAAAAAGTAGTTTGTAAAGGTGCCGGTGCCGGTGTCTTAAAAGATATTGACCTGATGGTTCGCCTTACAAAAGCCGTAGTAAGGTCTACAAGCCTGCCGGTAACTGTGAAAACCCGTTTAGGCTGGGACAGCACTTCCATTAATATAGATGAAGTGGCTGAACGTCTTCAGGAAACAGGCATCAAAGCGTTGACAATCCACGCCAGAACACGTGCACAAATGTATAAAGGTGAAGCAGACTGGGAACATATTTCAAGAATTAAACAAAATCCGAATATCGAAATACCTATTTTTGGGAATGGTGATATTGATTCTCCTGAAAAAGCTTTGGAATACAAACAAAAATACGCCTGTGACGGAATCATGATTGGTCGTGCAGCCATTGGCTACCCATGGATTTTTAATGAAATCAAACATTTCTTTAAGACCGGAGAGCATCTTCCTGCCCCAACTATTGATGACAGGTTACTTGCCGTTCGCCAGCATGCAGAGTGGAGCGCAGAATGGAAAGGTGAAAAGCTGGGGCTGATTGAGATGAGACAGCATTACAGCAATTATTTCAGAGGAGTTCCTCATTTTAAAGATTTCAGAAAGAAGTTTCTAGAAGTTTTCACTTTAGAAGAAATGGATGCTTTGATTAAAGAAACCCAAGAGTTTTATACAGAATATTTAGCTCAGCAGGTATAAATAAAAAACCCATCAAATTATTGATGGGTTCTCTTTTGCATTATCATTAATAAATGATTATTTTTTAATATCCTTCTGATGAAGCAGACTGATTTTTAATTAAAGCCAATGCTGAAGAAGTTCCTATTCTTTTTACGCCCATACTGATCATTTTTTCGGCATCTTCTGGAGTTCTTACGCCCCCTGCTGCTTTCACAGGAAGTTTTCCGGCATTGTCCAGCATTATTTTTATGCCTTCAAATGTTGCTCCGTTAGGCTTTCCTCCGGTAGTTTCATAAAAGCCTGTTGAAGATTTTACAAAAATTTTCGATAGATCGTTTTCAGAAAAATTTTCTTCTGCCCAATTGGAAATATTTTTAGTAAGATCAGCAATCTGTTCATCATGTAAAGCCGCAATTTCGATAATCCATTTCGCAGTTTTATTATGCTGCATGCACAACTTTGTGCATTTTACAAATTCTTCTTTTACTAAATCCAGATCTCCTTTCAGGTAAGCATTATAATTAATGACAAAATCTAATTCATCCGCCCCGTCGTCAATTGCTTTTGAGGCTTCTGCAATTTTTTCATCAATGGAATACGGTCCTTCATGAAAACCAATTACAGTTCCTACCACAACATTTGAATTCTTTTCTTTAACAAATTGTTTGATTTCAGATACATAATCCGGGCGGATCATTACGGCAAAAATTCCGTTATCTATCGCTTCCTGGGTAAGATCTTTGTCTTTTTTTAAAGTTTCTTCATCTGACAGCCCCGATTGTGCGGGCGTTTTCAAATAAGTGGAATCCAAATATTGAGCAATGTTCATGATCTGTTATACTTTCAATTGTCTGTAAATACCTTGCTCCAAAGATATGAAAGTTTCTGTTCTTGTAACGCCTTTTAGTTTCTGAAGTTTGCTAAGAATCTGCATTAGATGGTCATTATCTTTACAAAGAACTTTTAAGAAAATTGTATAATTTCCGGTGGTGTAATGAGCTTCCACTACTTCATTGATATCTTTTAAAGATTTTACCACATCAGGATAATGACTTGGCTGATCCAAAAATACGCCAATGTATGAAATCACCTTGTATCCGATTTTCTTAGGATTTAAGAATGAAATTGAGTTTTCAATAACTCCGGCATGCTCCAGCTTTTTAATTCTCTGGTGAACGGCAGTTGTTGAAATTCCAACATTTTTCGAAATGTGAGCTAATGATGTTTTAGCGTTATCCATCAACATATAGATGATTTCTTTGTCGATTGAATCTAAATGGTAGTTTGTGTTGCTTGAATTTTTCATTTTCTACTTTTTTTTATTATTTATGTTTTTACTAATGTTTTTTTTATAAATCTTTGAGCTTTACAAAAACCGGATAATGATCGCTGTAACCTCCCAAATACCTGGTGCCTGCATACGTTCGGAAGGGTCTGCCTTCAAATTTCCTGTCCCGGCTGCTGAGCTTTTCAGAATTGAATATTTTCGCTTCCTGAAATGACAGAGCAGAATTACCATTGAAGAAAGACTTCGATAATATGATCTGGTCATACAGCAGTCCAGATTTATAATGAAAAGTAGAATAATTTCTTGTGGAAAACAACTGCTGGAAGGGGTTTTCTAAAACCTTCGTGTGCACGTTGTCATAGAGAATTTTTACTAAATTTTCATCATCTGGGTTTTCGTTAAAATCACCACACAAGATTACATGTTCTTTCTCTTCATTGACAATATTCAGAATCCGCCCCCGGATCTCGTTCAGTATAAAGGCTCTTTTTGGCTTATTAATGTCTTTTTCTCGCTTGGAGGGAAGATGGGCGATAAAAACATTAATACTCTCTCCTTTATATTTCACTTTTGAATAAAGTACATCCCTAGTTGTGTCGTAGTTTTCTGTGTTTTTGTTTATAATCTCAAAGAAGAATGTAATAGTTTGTGAATCTATTACCTCTACTTTACTTTTATCAAATAATAATGCTACATCTACCTTTCTTTCGTCCATGGAATTGTAGTGGATGATTCCATATCCTGAATTAAAAGGTTCTTTCTGCACAAGATCTTCCAAGACTTTCCTTCCGGAAACTTCTGACAGACCTATCATAAACGGCAATACGCCATTTTCCTCCTTCATCAGCTGAAAGGCATGTGATATTTTAAAGAGCTTGTTCTGATATTTTCTCTGATCCCAATTTCTCAGCCCTGATATTGTAGGGTCTGACTTATGTTTTGGCATTGGATCCGGTAAAAATAAATTTTCAACGTTGTAAAAACTGAACAGCTCCATCAACACGCTTTTCTTGTTTAATCAAAATTTACATCTTAATTCTGGTGTAAATTTATTATTTTTTTTTATATATCCTCAATTTTTTTGTAAAATTTTCACATTAATTTTGAGATATAAAATTTAGTTTAAACTAAAAACAACAATAAAAATACTTTATTTGGTTAAAAAAATTAATAACTTTTACGTATCAGTCGTTAATATTAATTAAAAAAAATCCGTAAAAACAATCTTCAACAGTATAAAAATTAATTTTATTATTCTAAAGTTAATTTAATTTTAACCATAAATTAAATAATAGCAATTTTCATTCCATTTTTAATTTAAATAAATAAAAAGTGAAAAAAAAAAACGCTTAACTGATAAAAAAAGCAACTAATTTCCTAATAAATCAGGACGTTTCTCTTTGGTAATTCTCACCGCTTCATCATGGCGCCATTCTTCAATCTTACCAAAGTTGCCGCTTAAAAGTATTTTTGGAACTTCCAGTCCCTTGTAAACTTCCGGTCTTGTATAGATGGGTGGCGAAAGAAGATCATCCTGAAAACTATCAGTCAATGCACTTTGCTCATCATTCAGAACACCCGGAAGCAGGCGGATAACAGAATCTGCAAGCACACAGGCCGCAAGCTCACCACCGGTAAGTACATAATCACCAATAGAAATTTCTTTAGTGATATGAAGATCCCTAACACGCTGGTCTATTCCTTTATAATGACCACATAAGAAAATCAGATTATTTTTAATGGATAATGTATTTGCAATTTTCTGATTTAATGTAATTCCGTCCGGTGTAAGGTAAATAACCTCATCATACTCCCTCTGAGATTTCAGTTCCGAGATGCATTTATCCAGAGGCTCCACCATCATTACCATTCCAGCACCGCCGCCGTAAGGTTCATCATCAATCTGCCTGTGTTTATTGACAGCCCAGTCTCTCAGATGATGAAAATGCACTTCTGCCAGTCCTTTATCCACTGCCCTTTTCAAAATAGAAGTTCTGAACGGGCTTTCCATCAGCTCCGGAAGTACGCTTATAATATCAATTCTCATTGTAATGTTTCGTTTTTCTTATTCGGCAAAATTATTAATCTTAAGGAAGAATCTTTGTTAAAATAGCTCCACATCCAGTTGAAGAACACGGCAAGCTTATTTCTTACACTCAGAATGAGCATTAAGTGCAAAAACATCCAAAAATACCAGGCAAATAATCCCTGAAATTTTATAAACGGTAAATCCACTACTGCCCTGTGCTTCCCGATGGTTGCCAGTGATCCTTTATCATCGTATTCATATTCCTCCCATTCGCTTGTGCTTTTTTTCAAAAGATTTTTGCCTAAATTCTTTGCCTGATTAATTGCTACATTGGCAACCTGCGGGTGTCCCTGCGGGTATTTAGGGGTTTCCATATAAGAGATATCACCAATTGCAAAAATATTGCTGTAGCCTTTTACTTTATTATATCGGTCAACGATATACCTGTTTTTTACCAGATTTTCCGCCGGAAATCCTTCCACTACGTTACCTGTAACTCCGGCTGCCCAGATTACATTATTAGAAGGAATTGTTTTTCCGCTTTTCATGAAAACTTTATCACCATCATAATCCGTAACATATTCCTGGCTTAGAAAAGTAACTCCTAAATCTTTCAGATATTTTTCAGATTTTTCCTGAGCTTCAGGACTCATTACCGCCAACGGCTTCTCTGTAGAGCTTACCAGAATAATCTGAAGATGATCAAAATTCATATAAGGATAATCTCTGGGAAGAATTTCTTTTTTCATCTCTGCAAAAGCACCGGCCAGTTCTACACCAGTCGGTCCGCTTCCTACGATTACGATATTCCAGTTTCCGTCATCACTACGCCTTTTCTCGATGATTAATTTTTCGAAAGTCATTAAAACATGGTTCCTGATGCTTATGGCTTCCTGGGTATTTTTCATTCCGAAAGCTTTGCCTTCAAGATCTTTGTTTCCGAAAAAATTGGTTTTGCATCCGGTAGCGATCACCAGCTTATCATAGCTGAAGTCTGCTTCTTCAGTAATTACCTTATTATTAATAGTATCAATCTGTTTAACCTCGGTAAGACGAAACTGTGTGTTTCTGGAACGCTGAAAAATTTTTCTGAAAGGAAAAGAAATATTGGATGGTTCTATCCTTCCACACGCCACCTGATAGAAAAGAGGCTGAAACATGTGATGGTTTACCCTATCCAGAACAATTACTTTTTTGTTCTTATTATTCAATGTTTTCGCAAGCTGCAGCCCCGCAAAACCTCCTCCTATGATGATGATCTTTTCGCGTGTTTCCATAGTACACAAATTTACTGATTTTATTTAGCATTTAGCAGTGAAAAAAGTTAGTTTTGCAAAACTTTATGACACAAAAAAAGTACAGCAAAAAGACCGCCAAAAAGATACACCAAAACCGTCGGAAGCATTATTTTTTCCGTCGGAAAATCCTGTTGGCTATTTTAATTATTGCATTGATAGGGACAGGTTTTTACCTGAAACAATCGGTAAGCTACTATTATGCTATGTACTTTAATAAATTCAAACATAAAAAGCTTCACAATACCGAAATTGAAGCATTAAGAATTCAGAAAATCCTTTCTGATAATCTTGATAAAACCTATGGTTTCGACATTTCTCATTACCAAAACCGGGAAGATATAAGCTGGGACAGCCTGAGCATCGGTAATAAAACCATTCCGCTGGAATTTGTGGTGATGCGTGCAACGATGGGCAACAGAAGTGCCGATAAGCATTTTGATGAGTTTTGGGAACAGGCAAAAAAACACAATCTGATCCGTGGAGCGTATCACTTTTACAGGGCGGATGAAGATCCTGTGGTACAGGCCAATAATTTCCTGGAAAATGTAAAGCTGGAGAGCGGTGACCTTCCGCCAATTCTTGATATTGAAAAGATACCAAAACGAAAAACCAACAAAAAACTAATTGAAGACTTAAAGGTCTGGTGCAAAATCGTGGAAGAAACTTACGGTGAAAAACCAATCATTTACACCTATTATCATTATTATAAAGATTTCCTGAAAGGCGAGTTTGACGATTATCCGCTCTGGCTGGCCAATTACAACGATGTTCCTACCCCATCACCCGATGACAACTGGGATTTCTGGCAGTTTACAGAAAACGGAATCGTGCATGGGATTAATACAAAGGTTGATCTGGATATTTATAATGGAAGTTTATGGTCTTTGAAAAGATTGACTTTGGATTGATTTATTTTCTTCGTATTATAAATTTTTAATTAAGTTTTGGCTAAAGCCAATTTGTTTTTATATTCTTTTAAACGGGCTAAAGCCCGCTCCTATTGATGCAGGATATTGTGCAGTCTCTCGCTGATTTTGCTGATTACGCAGATGATTGGGTCTATTTTAGGATAAATCTTGTGCTTAATTTTGGAATATTTGTACAATTTTGTGAATCTGCGCTTTAAGGGTCATTTAAAAGGCTTTCTTTGGATCCATTCCGTTTTTGGGGAAAGTGACGGGAAAATATTTTTCATAAAAGGATTTACCATTAAATTATTATGCTTTATCAAACCAAATATCTCAACAGGCTCTGCACCAATGGTAGATTTTATTTCTAAAGCCGTTCTTCCGAAAATTATCCTGTTAAATTTATTATCAATGGAAAATTCTACCATATCCAAAAGCATATTCAGGTAAAGCTGTTTTTCCTTCTGAAGTTCTTTGTGATATCCTAAAAAGTAGGTGTCAATGTCTTTATTATTTAAAATTAAGGTGTAAAAACCAATTAGTTTTCCATTTAAAAAATAACCGAAAACTTTAAAATTTTCATCTAAATTTTCCTTCATACTTTCAAAATGATTTTCAGGAAGAAAAAAAGTATTGAACGGCGCGTTTTCGGCTACATTCTGATAAAGAAAATTCATTTCTTTCTGATGTATTTTTATGGCACTAAGACCCAGCTCGATGGTTTCCACTCCGATAAGCTTCTTGCGTGCTGCTTTGGCGCGTGTTCTGTATTTTGTTGAAAAATCATTTAAATAATCATTAAAGCAAGACCAATGATTTCTCAGCTTGAGAATCATTGTTGGCTGTACGGAAAACCTAAAGTAAGACTGATGTGTTTTATTCTGAAAAAAATTAACCAGGTTCTGCTGATAATCCTTATAAATAATCATGGACGTTTTCCGAATCTCTTTCTGCATTTTTAAGACGGCTTCATCTAAAAGGGGAACAATTTGATCAAGATTAATTTTCGAAGCATCAATATAAAATCCGTTCTGCCCGGTGAGCATATTATTTCCCAGGATCATAACATCTCTGCTGAATTGCTTCGCTGCAAGATTTTTTATACTGCACCAGACCTCATTTTTTTGAAAAGTAGCGTGCCGCTGAAAGCTGAGATATTGAAATAAAGCCCCGCCGACTAAAGTTTCCTCATGAAAAAATCCCATGAAAAAACATTCCATATTTTGTGGTTTTGCCGTTTCAAGAACCCGGAAATATTCTTTTGAGAGCATAATATTATGATCTCCAATTACATCGTTCCACTTTTCGGGAAGCGCAGAAGCTGTCTTATAAATTTTTAAACCAAACATAAAAAAAGGCCACGCAAATGTAGCCTTATCTTTTAGAAAATAGTACAATTATTTTTGTGTCACCCAATGAAATCCGTCTACAGCATACCAGCCACAGATAATACCTCCCATTATAGTAATGGTAAGCGTCCAGTAACCTGTATTGATCATGGTGTATTTCCAAGATTTCCTTTCAAACATGGAATTGATGGCGATCATAGGAAACACAAAGAAAATTCCCGCCATGAAAGAATGTAAAGCTCCGTGTCCAAAAGACCGGAAAGCCATTCCGTAATCTTTCATAAAAGCAGCGTAAGATGCTTTAGCGTTCATTTCGTCCCCTCCTACCATTCCCATTGCACCAAACTGGTGAATAGTGACCATCTGAAGGAAAAATGCCATCAATAAGGATAAAATAATAGAAAAAATAAAAACGCCCATCATCTGGCCTTTCATTTTATCTTTCGTAAGGCCGGCTTCCTGCATCCATACTGTGCCGAAAAGCTTCGGGTGATACCAGATAAATCCCGTTATTAAAGGAATAAGTGCGGCTACAAAAATAGCCCATAAGTTAATTTGCATCATAGTTTTAATTTTAAAATAAGCTTAATATAAAGCTACATTAAAAAACGATACAAAATACATTTAAATCAAAGATATTTGACATTTAACTAAAATATCACAAATAAAATGATATTTATAGGATAATATTTTAAAACAATCAATATTTAATTGTTATTTTAAAATATATAACCAAAAGCATTTTGAATAAAGCTCCATGACTTTTGGGGTTCTGTAATAGAAAAGTAAATCATTTGTAGTATTCCGGGTAAAAATTCCAATATCAGAGCAAAAACAGGAATCAAAAGATACATAATAACCGGAAATCTGAGCTTAAAAGAAAATTCTTTGATCATCGCTCTCCAGATCAATCTCATTCTTTCCCTTTCATGCCATAAAATAAGAAAGCACAGAATAAAATATCCGGTAAATCTCCTTGCAAAACCCATGGCCAGACCTTCAGGCATAAAGCTGACATCCATCAATATGATATTTGCCGCAATCGGAATAAAAAAGAAGACACCCAGAATAACGGTCCTGTGAAAGAGCAATAAAACTGCCGTAATGATCTGGAGAATACCTACCACGGAATTAAAAGGTTCATGATCAAATAAATACCACATCACCCGAAATAATGACAGATCTTTAATGGAAGTTGCCATCTCTTCCGGTGAAATACCGAACTGACCTACAAAGAGTTTACCAAAACCATAATTGAAAAAAGTAAAGGCCAATAAAAATCGTGAAACCAAAATAAAATATTCCCAATATTTTTCTTTCGGTACAGTGCGTAATTTAGTAATCATGATAATAGCTTTTTAGTATTTGTTTATTTAAAAGTTTTCTTGTTACATTTTCGTACTTTTGCGGCTCAATTTTAATTCAAATAAAACCAATTAAATTCCAATGAATTACGTTTCTGTCGAAAATCTTACCAAATCCTACGGCATCAAAGTATTGTTCGAAAATGTCTCTTTTCATGTCAATGAAGGTGACAAAATAGCCATTGTAGCCAAAAACGGAAGCGGAAAATCCACCCTTCTGAAGATCCTGATGGGAAAAGAAATTGCAGACAGCGGAACGGTAATCATCAATAAAGACATTCAGGTAGTTTTGTTTGACCAGGAGATTGATTTTGATTCGAATCTTACCATAGACGAGTTTATGATGACTCTGGATTCTGAACCGATCATGGCGCTGAAAAATTATCATAAATCTTTACATTCCACAGATAATGATTTCATTGAAAAAGCATTGGCAGAAATGGAAGTCCATAAAGCATGGGACCTGGAAAATGAAATGAAACAAATTCTCTCCCAGCTAAAAATCACCGATCTGGATGCCAGAATGGGAACACTTTCCGGAGGGCAGATCAAACGTGTTGCACTGGCCAAGCTTTTGACAGAAACAAGAGCAGAACACCGCCACACCTTATTGATTATGGATGAGCCTACCAACCACCTTGATGTGGAAATGGTAGAATGGCTGGAAAATTATTTGAGTAAAGCCAAAATCACCCTGCTGCTCGTAACCCACGACCGGTATTTTCTTGACAGTGTCTGCGATATCATCTGGGAAATGGAGGATAAAAACCTGTATGTACACAATGGTTCTTATGCAACTTACCTTGAGAATAAGATGATCCGGGAGGACAACCTTAATTCAACTATTGATAAAGCCAACAACCTCTACAGAAAGGAGCTGGAATGGATGCGAAGACAGCCGAAAGCCAGAACCACAAAATCAAAATCGAGGATTGATGCATTTTACGAAACGGAAAAAGTAGCTAAAACCGATACCCGAAAACAAGGCCTGGAACTTGATTTCGAAATGAAAAGACTCGGGAATAAAATCCTTGAGCTTAAAAATATTGACAAAAGCTTTGGAAGCAAAGTACTGCTGAAAGATTTCAGCTACCAGTTTCAGCGCGGTGAAAAAGTAGGAATTGTAGGAAAAAACGGCGCCGGAAAATCTACCCTCCTCAATATTATTCAGGGTTTTGAAAAGGCAGACAAAGGTGAAATAGAAACCGGAGAAACCATTCACTTCGGATATTTTTCGCAGAAAGGCCTTCAATATAAAGAAGATGAAAGAGTCATTGATTTTATTAAAGAAGTAGCGGAATATTATCCTTTAGCCAATGGAAAAAGCCTTTCTGCATCCCAGTTCTTGAGGTTATTTTTATTTGATGACCAAACGCAGTACTCTCCTATTTCAAAGCTTTCCGGTGGAGAAAAAAGAAGGCTGCATTTGATGTATATTTTATATCAAAACCCCAACTTCCTGATTTTCGATGAGCCTACGAATGACCTTGACCTGCCTACATTAACGGTTCTTGAAAACTTTCTGCAGCAGTTTCAGGGATCATTGATTATTGTTTCTCACGACCGTTATTTTATGGATCGAATTGTTGATCACATTCTGGCTTTTGAAGGGGAAGGTAAAATAAGAGATTTTGTAGGTAATTTCTCAGAATATCGTGAAGCGAAAAGCAAAGAAGAAGCTTTGGAAAAAACAGTTTCACAAAAACCCGAAGCCGTAAAAGAAGCACCGGCTTCTCCACAACTTCAACAAAATACAGGTAAAAAGAGAAAACTATCCTTTAAAGAACAAAGAGAGCTTGAAACCATAGAAAAAGAAATGCCGGAATTCGAAGCAGAACGGGAAAAAATCCTTGCTCAGCTTAATAACGAAGCGGATTATGAGAAAATATCAAAACTATCTGCTGATCTGGAAAATATTTCTGAAAAACTGGAAAACCATGAGATGAGATGGCTGGAATTGCAGGATATTCTTGGAGAAGGGTAATTAGGTTTTTGAGAGTTTGAGGATTTGAGTTTTAATATAAATAGCGCTTCGAGACCCTCAGCGTGACATTGCTAATATTAACTGTCATTTAACAGTCAATTTGTAGCGGTGTCACGCTGAGGCTCTCGAAGCGTTTTATTTAAATATAATTTTAACTTAAATAAATCACTTTTTCCTGCCCGGAGCTCTCCATCGCTTCATCAATGATTTTCATATTCTTGATAATCTCGCCCGCAGGTGATGGCAAAGCATATCCAAACACGATAAATTCATAAATCTGCTGATAATAATTCATATAATTTCCGGGTTCGCTGGAGGTAAGAATTCTTTCGGTTTGTTTGTTTTCGTTTAAAAAATTCAGGATTCCGTCAGGTTGCTGTAAAGGCTGCGTCCAGTCTTTCCCATATTCCGGAATAACTCCCGCAACCAATTCATTTTCCTGATTATCAGTTCTTTCCTGTAGAAAACTACCCTTTTCTCCATGCACGATATATGCATAATGCGCTTCTTTACTGAAAACAGAAGATTTTAATCTTACCCTTAATTCATTTTCATAAAATAAAATAATTTCAAAATAATCATTGGCAAATTCCTTTCCCTTCATTGAAAAAACATCTGCAAACAGTTTTTCCGGGAAACCGAAAAGCTGTACGGCCTGATCTACCAAATGTGCTCCAAGGTCATGGAGTGAACCGGAACCTGTTGCATCCGGATTCTCCTTATGGGCTTTACCGCTGGGCTCAGTCCGGAATCTGTCGAAACGGATTTCAACTTCCTTGATATTTCCGATTTTATTTTCATTAATGACTTTCTGAACCTGAAGATAATCTCTGTCGAACCTTCTGTTTTGATAAACACTTAAGAATAAACTTTTCTCATCAGCCAGCATTACCAGTTCTTCCGCTTCAGACACATTTACGGTAAAAGGTTTTTCCACGATTACATTTTTACCTGCTTCCAAAGCCATTTTTGCATATTCAAAATGAGTCTGAACAGGTGTATTAACTACCACAAGATCAATATCTGCATTTTGCAGCATTTCTTCTACCGAACGAAAAATTTTTGCATCGGGATATTTTTCTTTTGATTCCTCCCTGCTTCTTTCCACCACCGCTGACATAAAAAATCCCGGATGTTCCTTTAAAAAGGGAGCATGGAAGATTTTCCCGCTCATCCCAAATGCACAAAGTCCTACTTTTACCAATTGCATATTATTATTTTTAACAAATATATTTATAAATTTTTTACGCCAATTTCATTATTATTTTTATTTGTAAATACATTACAAATTTATTGAATGATAAAAATCATTGTTTTTATTTCGACTAATTCTAAATAAGAGATTACATTTGCGCCTGATTAAATACACTTCAATAAATAATAAAAATGAAAAAGCAGCTAGTTACCTTAGGATTATTATTCACAGCCGTATCCATAGGTGCACAGATGAGAAATACTGAGACCGATACGGTAAGAGTACAGACCATAGAAGACGTAAACCTCCATAAAACAGGGAATCCGAATAAGGCAAGACCATTATCCACCAAGTCTAATCTTACGGTAATGGAAAATCCACAGCCGATTGCCATTGTAACCCACGAAATCATTGAACAGCAGCAGGCCAAGCAGTTGAGTGATGTTCTTCAGAATGTAAATGGTATTTATATTACCTCATCAAGAGGAAATTCACAGGATAGTTTTGGGGGACGTGGTTTTATTTTAGGAAATGATAATATTTTCAAAAACGGATCGAGGATAAACAGCGGTGTTTTTCCGGAGATCAGCGGTCTTGAAAGAGTGGAAGTTTTAAAGGGTGCAAATGCAATGCTGTATGGAAATACTGCTGCCGGAGGTGTTATCAATATGATTACAAAAAAACCGAAATTTAATTTCGGAGGAAGCGTAGGATTAAATGCAGGAAGCTGGAACTCATACAAACCGACAGTAGATATTTACGGTCCGTTATCAAAAAATGTTGCTTTCAGGGTAAACGGTGCTTACGAATATGCGGAAAGCTTCAGAGATGTAGTGCAGTCTGAAAAGTATTATTTCAATCCTTCATTTGTATTTAATTTAAGTGAAAAATCACAATTAATTGTAGAGGCAGATTATCTTAAAAATGATTTTACACCGGATTTTGGAATAGGATCTATCACCAATAAAGATCAAAGCTACAGACTAAATGATGCAGTATCCAGAAATGTTTTCTTCGGAACAGACTGGCAATATCAAAACGTACAGCAGGCCTCAACAAACGTTACTTTTAATCATCAGTTTAACGAAAGATGGTCTTTGAACGCTACTGCATCTTATCAAAACTATACTAAAGATTATTTTTCTTCGGAGAGAATTCAGTGGATTTATGATACCAAAGATGCTACCGTAGATCCAAACAGGCTTTCCTGGAAGAGACCTTTTGGTAAAACTTATAACGAACAGAATTATACTTCTGCGCAGGTAAATATCAATGGAGAGTTCAACACTGGCAAAATTAACCATAAGGTTTTAATCGGGGCAGATGCAGATTACAGCCAGGCAGATGCCTATGCATATAATGTGAGCGCTCCTAGAAATCTTTTATATCTTGATGACCCTTCCACATGGGGCAGTATTGATATGCCTAATTCTACCCTTAATACTAAAAACAGGATCAATACAAGAAGAATAGGTTTGTATGCTCAGGATTTCATAAGCCTTACTAAAGCATGGAAAATAATTGCAGGCTTACGATGGTCTTATATAGAAAATATGCCTACGATAACCAGCCGTTTTACAACTAACGAAAAGTTTTTGGTAGACAATTCAGCAACTTCAGACCAGGCCGTTTCGCCTAAAGCAGGTATTGTTTATATGCCGAATGATAATCTTTCTGTTTTTGCAACGTATACTAATTCATTTGTATCCAATACAGGATATACTTCAGACCAGTTTGGTTCGGTAAATACTAATCTGCCGGTTCAGGATGTTCAAAATCAATTAAATGGACTTTCAAGACAAAGTTTAAAACCAACAACCGTTGATCAATATGAAGTTGGGGTTAAAAAGAATTTCTGGAACAACGCTTTGGCTGTTAATGTAACGGCTTACCAGATTATGTATAATAATTACTATCAGACTTATTGGTTCGCAGGGCCAAACGGTGCCCCGGTAAACTCTACAGATACCAACCTTAAAGAATTTGCAGGAAAAATGAGAAGCCGTGGTGTGGAGCTTGATATTACAGGAAATCCTACAGATAATCTGTCAATTATAGGAGGTTTTTCTTACAACAATTCTGTGTATATAGATACTCCGGAAAAAGGGTATGTAGAAAATCAGAGATTGGTAAGAACACCTGCAACAACTGCCAATGCATCTGTTTTATATAAGTTTACCAACTACGTAAAAGGCTTAAAAATAGGAGCGGGAATTTACTATATCGGCGACAGAATCGCAGGATGGAATGATACTAAATCCACCAATGTCAGCAGAAATGATGTAAGCAGAATGTTTGATTTAAAAGATTACACAACTGTTTCATTGTCTGTAGGCTATGAATGGAAAAAATTCTCAATCCAGGGCAAAGTGGGCAACCTGTTTGATGTTGTTAATTACAATGTTCATGAGAATTACTCTGTGAACCCGATTACTCCAAGAAATTACTATTTCACTTTGACCTACAAATTGTAACAATTTAATATTATTAATAATTTCTTCATTAAAAGTGGGAATTGCAAATTTGCAGTTCCCACTTTTCAACCTTAAAAACAAACAATAAGATATGGATAAAATCAAAGATACAAGAAGCTTCATGAGGATTACCCACCGATATCTGGGGTACTTTCTTGCAGGAATTATGGCTGTTTATGCAGTAAGCGGCGTCCTGCTGGTGTACAGGGATACCGATTTCCTGAAAAAGGAAAAAAAATATGAGAAGACCATTGAGAAAAACCTTACCGAAAAGGAACTGGGAAAAGAATTAAAAATAAAAAACCTGGAAGTGGAAAAAACGGAAGGCAGCATTTTAAAATTCAAACAGGGAACCTACAACTCTGCAACCGGTGAAGCAAAATACGCAAAAAAAGAGCTTCCTTTTGTTTTAGATAAAATGACAAAGCTTCACAAATCACAATCGAAAGACACACTTTCGCCACTAAATACCTTTTTTGGCATATCACTTTTCTTTTTTGTCATCTCAAGTTTCTGGATGTTTAACCCAAAAACAAAAGCTTTTAAGCGCGGAATAATTTTTACCATTGCAGGGCTTATAGTTTCTATTATTTTGTTATTTATTTAATTTTATAATATTTTAAAGTTAAAATTCGAAATAAAAGAATATTAATTTTAGTTAAATTAACAATTTTAAGAAAAATTCACTATGTGTTGACTACTATGGCACATTTCTTGTTTTTATCATGCTTTACAGATGATAAACATTAATTATTAAAAAAAATAAATTATGAAAAAACTAATTTTAACTGGAATATTAGCGGCAGCAGGTTTGATGACAACTATGAATGCTCAGATTCAACAAGGAAACTGGTTAGTAGGTAGTAGTTTAATATCAAGTAATTTCGGACTAAACACTGGTGGTGGTTATAATATTGCGATTCAACCTAAAGGAGCATACTTTATTAAAGATAATGTAGCAATTGGTGGGTATGTAGACTTGGGTATTTTAAAAACTACAAAAGGAAGTGAAACAGAATTTACTTACGGTGTAGGTGGATTGGGACGTTATTATCTTTCTCCGGGAGAAAAAGGTGTTGATAACTTATTGAACCACGGCCGTTGGTTCCTTGAAGGTAACGTAGGTATTGGAGGCAGATCAGTAGAGAGCGCAGATTCTACTACCGGTCTTGATTTCGGAGTAGGTCCTGGTTATTCTTACTTTATTACGCCTAACATCGGTCTTGAAGGTTTGGTAAAATATAGAGGCAGAGCAGGATTTGGAAGCGAAGGTTTGAACTCAAACATTACTTTCAACCTTGGATTCAGTATCTACATTCCAACATCAAAAGCAAAACAAGTGGTGAATGATGTAAAATAAATCACTTCACATCTACATACATACACGTATAAAATGAAAGCGCCGCAGAAATTCTGCGGCGCTTTTCGTACAAATTAAAACTAAACTATAAAAAATCAAATAAATCATGTATTAGGTTGAGGCGTATATCTCAGATACGGCTTTACTTCCGTTACTCCTTTCGGAAATATTTTTCGGGCATCTTCTGTAGAAACTGCAGGCGGAACAATCACATCATCGCCGTTATTCCAGTTGACAGGAGTTGCTATTTTATGGGAATCAACTAATTGGAGAGAATCCAGTACCCGTAGAATTTCATTGAAATTTCTTCCCGTTGAAGCCGGATACGTAATAATCAGCCTTACTTTTTTATCCGGATCTATTATTAATAACGAACGAACCGTTGCCGTTACCGAAGCGTTGGGATGGATAAAATCATATAATTCGGAAATTTTCCTGTCTTTATCCGCTATGATAGGGAATTGTACGGTGGTATTCTGGGTTTCATTAATGTCATTAATCCAGCTGAGATGATCATTAACATCATCTACACTTAGGGCAATGACCTTCGTCCCTCTTTTATCAAATTCTGATTTCAGTTTTGATGTATAACCAAGCTCCGTGGTACAAACAGGGGTAAAATCCGCCGGATGAGAAAATAAAATACCCCAGGAATCTCCCAGATATTCGTAAAAATCCAGATTACCGGCAGATGTTTCTGCCTGAAAATTGGGTGCTGTATCTCCTAGTTTAATTGACATAATATTTCGTTCTTGTTAGTCTACAAATTTAGTAGACTTTTTGAAACTGGCAAAATTTTTGATTAGAATTTTCATATTTTTAATCAAAATAATTTTTATGCAGAATAATGGCTTAAGCTATCTCGATGTCATCTATAAAGTCTTACAAAATTGGTATTTTAAATTTGCAGAAATCACTCCAAAGCTTATTGTGGGAATATTGGTTTTCTCGTTTTTCCTGATTACCAGCAAATATTTAAGCCAAATTGCCGTAAAATTATTTCATAAACTTTTTCCGAAAAGCAAAAAAGAAAGCTCTCTTGTTACACTGATCAGTATTTTCAGGTTTTTAATCATGATCATGGGTACATTTATTGCCTTAGAGATCATGGGGTTCAGCGGTTTTTTATGGAAATTCATAGGAAGTTTGGGAGTAGCAGGGGTTATCGCCGGTGTGGCTTTGAAAGATCTGGTTTCGAGTATATTCTCCGGAATGCTGATCGGAATTGATAAAGCCTTTAAAGTGGGAGATTATATCACGATCGGGATAAATTCCGGTACAGTTTCTGAGATTGGTTTTTTAACAACAAAAATTATTACCGACGACGGTAAAAAAGTGTATATACCCAACCAGGTTGTTTTTAATGCTCCTTTTGCTAATATTACCGCTTCACCTCAACGAAGAATTATTTTAAATTTTGAAATTCCGGCTGATGAGGATATTACAAAAGCCCAGACAGGGATTATGGAAATCATAAAAGGTCTGGAGAATGTAGACAGGCTGGATACTGCGGAAGTTATTTTTACGGATTTAAAGCAGGGAGTATTTACTATTCAGGCAAAATTCTGGCTGAAATTTGGTGCTAATATGGTGAACGTAAAAAGTGATGCAATTCTGAAAATCAAGCAGCGCCTTGATGCAGACGGAATTCAGCTGGTGACTCCTACAAGCATCAGTATTACAAATGGTGAAAATAATCTGACAATGGGAAATTCGGATAAATAAATCAAAAAAGCAGTTTCACACTGCTTTTTTGATTAATTATTTTCGTTTTGCTGATTTATTTTTTAAACTAATGCTGTCTCCTTTTGGAATTTTTGCCACGGAGTCTTCTTCAATTATTTTAGCCTCACCCATTACATAATCTTTGTTTACCGTATCCATTTCTATATCTGTCATCACAACCCCAGTGGTTACTGTACATACATCCTTTTGCTTACTGCAGCCCGTAAGAAACATAACTAAAGAAACTAGTGCAAATGTAATCCTGCTATTTTGAAAACCTGATGGAATGTACTTTAAAAACTGATCTCTAATTTTATCAGATTTAGAAATTGGTAAATCATTTAGCTGATGGTTATAAAATCTTCCACATACTGCTCCTTCCTTTTTTTCTTTAATGATCTGTTGAATTTCTTCAGATTGTTTTTCGGTAAAATCAATGACACATTTACTGCATACTGAGCAAAATCTTCCTTTTTCCCGAGGAGACATCATTTCCCAGTTTTCTGAGCAGGGATTTGGGATGTGTAGATTTTTCATGATAATAAGTTTTCCTTTACTACATTAAAAAACCGTTCCAAAAAAAATGAAACGGTTTTATTTTTATATAAAATTTCAGTATTAAGCTAAAACTTCTTTTACTTTATTTGCAGCTTCTTCTAAAGTAATTGCAGAGTGAACCGGAAGACCAGACTCGTCAATTAACTGCTTAGCTTCAACAGCGTTAGTTCCCTGTAATCTTACGATCAATGGAACCGGAAGGCTGCCCATCGCTTTATAAGCATCTACAACCCCTTGAGCAACTCTGTCACATCTTACGATACCTCCGAAGATGTTGATCAGGATAGCTTTTACGTTCGGGTCTCTTAAAATGATTCCGAAGGCAGTCTGTACTCTTTGAGCATCAGCAGTACCACCTACGTCCAGGAAGTTAGCCGGGTTACCACCAGATAATTTGATGATATCCATAGTTGCCATTGCAAGACCAGCTCCGTTTACCATACAAGCAACGTTACCATCCAGCTTTACGAAGTTAAGACCAGCTTCACCAGCTTCTACATCCATTGGATCTTCTTCTCTAGTATCTCTAAGCTCAGCAAGATCTTTGTGACGGAACAATGAGTTGTCATCCAAAGTTACTTTAGCATCTACAGCGATAATTTTGTTATCAGAAGTTTTCAATACAGGATTGATTTCGAAAAGAGAAGCATCAATTCCTGTGTAAGCATTGTATAAAGAAGCGATGAATTTTACGAATTCTTTGAACGCATTCCCTTCAAGACCTAAATTGAAAGCAATTTTTCTAGCCTGGAAACCTTGAAGACCTAAAGCAGGATCAATGATTTCTTTGTGGATCAAATGAGGAGTTACTTCAGCAACATGCTCAATATCCATACCTCCTTCAGTAGAATATACGATGGTATTTTTACCTTCAGCTCTGTCTAAAAGAATAGAAACATAAAATTCTTTAGTTTCTGACTCACCTGGATAATATACATCCTCTGCAACCAAAACAGAATTTACTTTTTTACCTTCAGCAGAAGTTTGCGGCGTGATAAGCTGCATCCCGATGATGTTCTGAGCGTTTTCTTTAAGCTTATCCATGTTTGGAGAGAACTTTACACCACCACCTTTACCACGGCCACCTGCGTGGATCTGAGCTTTTACTACCCATCCTTGAGCGCCGGTTTCAGCAGTTAGTTTTTCAGCAGCAGCTACAGCTTCATCTACGTTGTTTGCAACAAAACCACGTTGGATAGCTACTCCATACTTTGATAAAATCTCTTTTGATTGATACTCGTGAAGATTCATATTATTTTTATTATTTTATTTTAATAGTTAAAGGTTGACAAATTTACTAAAAAGACATGGAAGTTCAAGTTTATTGACTTAAAAATTAAAGTCCGCAGAACTTGATTTTTAGCATATCTCTGAAATTAGCCTTATTCTTCGGACAATTTTTCAGATTGTGATCCGATAAACGTGATTCTGGGTGCAAGAAAATACCCTGCTAAACTTGCAAAAAGTATCGGAACGAAGTATGTAAAACCTGTTAAAGTTCCCAAAATAATTGTTGTACTCATAGGAGTTCTGGTTACAGGCATTAATTAAGGCCATACAGCTTACGATGGCTAAAGTGGTATCAACAGTTGAAATTCTGCTAAAAAAATCAGTGAAATGTTCAAGGGCAATCCAATAAAGTCCGGCGATAATCCCCCCAACCAAACCCGTAATTGCCCATGAAAAAAGTACGGCTGAATACAAACGGATTAAACCTAATGGGCTGATCCAAAAGATTGAATGTTCGTATTAAGCGTCTTCTTCTGTTGATTTTCATTTAAATTGATTTTAAAATTGCAACTATCATTTTGTATTAATGTTTTGAGATGCTTCGACTCCGCTCAGCATGACATCTCTAATACTAACTGTTTCCATTAGCAGTTTATTTAACGGTGTCATGCTGAGCGGAGTCGAAGCATCTTTTATTTTATTCTTAAATTCTATTCTTAGCAAAGTAAAAAATCATCAATCCCCAGCTTAAAATCATTAGAAGGCCTCCAAGCGGAGTAATTGGTCCTAAAAACTTTAAGTTCATACCAAAATAATCCTGCAGGCTCAAACCATAGATACTAAAAGAGAACAGCATTGTCCCGGCAATCATTAGTATGGAAATCCATTTTTGTGATGATGTATCAAATTTTAAAATATAACCGGCAATCAATAAAAAGAATGCAGCATACATCTGATATCTTACTCCTGTTTCAAAGCTTTCCAGCCTTTCCACAGACAAATTTTTTTTCAAAGCGTGCGCGCCGAATGCACCCAAAATCACGGATAACATTCCGTAAACGGCACCAAAAACTAAGGTTATTGTTTTCATATTTTGTTTAATTACAATTTTCAAATTACGAATTACACTATCATTAAATCAGCAATTCCAAATAATATTACGCTTAAAATAATTAATATAGACTAAACGTAATTTGCAATTTCTACTTCGTAACTCTATTTAATAAGTCCTAATTTTATTTTTAATGTTTTTTGAATTGAACCAATAATTCTTATTAATTCATTCTGCATCATTTAAAAGAATATCTGCCTCAGAGATTTCTAAATAAGAAGAGTGTCTTAAAAGTTTAATCCAATAAATAGTCTCCCGCATTTCCTTATATGAAATGGTAATTTTTGTGAAAAAATCTTTATCTGTTTGCGCTCCAATCGCTTCTTCAATATTTGCTCCCACAGAAGTTCCGCTTCTTAACAATTGTTTAGACAATACAAATTCATGTTTTTCCTGTTTAAGATATTTATAATTTTCAAAGCAAAATCAAAACTTTTTTGTTGAACAATATTATCTTTTTTCATGATCAAAAAACGTAATTCGTAATTTCTAATTTGAAATTAATTCTCTCCTCTCATTCTATTAAATTCATTGATCACTTCATGATGACTCACTGTTTTATCTTTAAAATAGGTCACAAAATGTTGTTTTTCTTCTTCCGTTGCGCCTAATTGGTTTAAAATATTCAGCAAATGCATTTTCATGTGTCCTTTCTGAATTCCGGTTGTCACAAGGGAACGTAATGCTCCAAAATTCTGAGCCAGACCGGAAACCGCCAAAATACTCATCAATTCCTGAGCAGAAGGCTTTCCTAAAAGTGCCAGAGAGAATTTTACCAGCGGATGAAGATTCGTTAAACCTCCTACAACACCTACAGAAATCGGAAGATCAATCCAGAATCTGAAAATACCGTTATCAATTGTACAATGTGTGAGCGAACGGTACTGCCCGTCTTTCGCAGCGTATGCATGAGCGCAGGCTTCAGTTGCACGGAAATCATTTCCTGTCGCGATAACAACAGCATCTACCCCATTCATGATGCCTTTATTATGCGTAGTTGCACGGAAAGGCTCGATTTCAGCGATCGTAACTGCCTGCTTGAATTTTCTTGCGAACTCTTCATTGGAAATTCCGCTGTCGTCTTTTAAATCATCAATTTTACATGAAACCTCAGCTCTTACGATACAATCCGGTGTGAAGTTGGAAAGGATATTCATTACAATCTGCAGGGAATTTCTTTCTTCCTCTGTAAAATCTTCACTGATGGCAACTTCCTGCTTCAATGTTTTCCCGAACTGTTCCAGGCATGAATTTATGAAATTAGCCCCCATGGAATCCACTGTATCAAAGCTTGCTTTAAGCTGGTAATAATTCGGCATTTCGGCCGTTTTATCAATTAATTTAATGTCTAAAATCCCGCCGCCGCGCTTTCTCATATTGGCTGTAATATCTTCTGTAGCCTCAAATAATTTTTTCTTTAAATTAAAATTAAAAAAATGCTGCAGCTTATGAGATTCAACATTAAAAATAAAGTGGGTATGACCCAGCTTTTCATTATTGATGATTGTTGTTTTAAAACCTCCTTTATCAATCCAGAATTTAGCGGCCTTGGAAGCAGCGGCAACTACTGAACTTTCTTCAACAGCCATAGGAAGAGCGAATAATTTTCCGTCAATTAAAAAATTCGGAGCGATTCCGTAAGGCATATAAAAATTGGAGATCGTATTCTCTGAAAACTCTTCATGAAGCTTCTGAAGATCAGCGTTTTCGTTCCAATATTGTTTTAATATAGTTTGATATTCTTCGTTTCCGTCAAGATATTCGTTTACGAGCCAATCGATTTTTCCCTGCTTTGTAATTTTGGAAAAACCTTCTACCGGTTTATGATTCATAACATAAATTTAATGACCGTAAATATAGTAAATTTGTCTCTGTAAACTGTGGATAACTTCCATGAAAAAAGGTTGACATTTGTCAATTTTGGAATTAAATTTGGACAGAAAACTTAAGTTTTAAACCACAAAAGTCACAAAAGCTTTTACACTTTAGAAATTAAAAAGTTTAATATAATGCTTAAAAAGTACACTTCAGTTTATTAAAAATCTTAGATTTTATTTTGTTAGCTTTTAATTATCAAATTATTTAGACTTAAAATCTTTATGACTTTTATATTAAAAAATTATAAAAAATATGAATTTTGACCGCCTGAAAGAAAAACTCGAAATCCTTGCCGATGCAGCGAAATATGATGTTTCCTGCTCATCCAGCGGAGGATTGAGAAAGAATAAAAAAGGCGCTTTGGGAGACAGTTCCACGAGCGGGATCTGTCATACCTATACCGAAGACGGGCGGTGCGTTTCGCTACTCAAAATTCTATTGACCAATCATTGTATTTACGACTGCGCTTATTGTGTTTCCAGAAGCTCAAACGATATCAAAAGAGCTGCTTTTACAGTGGAAGAAGTCGTTGATTTAACCATTAACTTTTACCGGAGAAATTATATAGAAGGCTTATTTCTAAGCTCAGGAATTTTCAAAAATGCAGATACCACGATGGAACGCCTGGTTCGCGTGGCGAAAAAATTAAGACTTGAAGAAAATTTTAACGGCTATATTCATTTAAAATCAATTCCGGGAGCGAGTGATGAATTAATGAACGAAGCCGCTTTGTATGCCGACCGTTTATCTGTAAATCTTGAAATTCCCACGGAAAGCGGACTAAAGTTATTAGCCCCAGAAAAAAACCGACAGGATATGCTCAATCCTATGAAATATATTCAAAATGGAATTGCGCAGAATAAAGATGAGAAGAAAATCTTCAGGAAAGTTCCGAAGTTTGCTCCGGCGGGCCAGTCTACGCAAATGATTGTAGGTGCTACCAATGAAAATGACTTACAAATTATCAAAGTAGCCGATCATTTTTATAAAAATTTTAATCTTAAAAGAGTTTATTACTCCGGATATGTACCGGTTTTAGAAGATAAAAGACTGCCGGCTTTAACGACGGAAGTGCCTATGCTTCGGGAAAACCGCTTGTACCAATCGGATTGGCTGATGCGTTTCTATGGATTTAAAGCTGATGAAATTCTGGATCCGAATATGCCGTTTCTCGATCTCGAAGTCGACCCGAAATTAAGCTGGGCATTGCGGCATCTGGATCAGTTTCCTGTTAATCTTCAGACTGCAGACTATCAGATGATTTTGAGAATTCCGGGAATCGGGGTGAAAACAGCAAAAAAAATTGTGAATGCAAGACGCTTCCAGATTCTGAATATTGATCATCTGAAAAAATTGGGTGCTGCCGTGAACCGCGCCCGCTATTTTATTGATTTTAATGCAGGAAATGCTTACTTGAAATATTTAACGGATATTAATCTAAGGAAATTATTGATTGGAGGAAGTTCTTCGAAATTTCACAATCAGTTTTCGCAGCAGCTGACTTTATTTTGAGTTTAATATGAGAACAAAGAAAGCCTTACGATACGATGAACAAAAAATAAGAGACATCGAAAAAGCTATTTCAAGATTCTCTCAACAATTCATGTCAAACTCTAAGTGGGTCAGATTAATTGATACAATTATTGACCATGCTCAAGAATTCAAGAAAATTCAATTTAAAAAAATTCAAAGTGATAGAATTGGAGAATTGTATTTAAATGAAAATAGCATTTTTGAATTTGATTATTGGCAAACGGGATTTGAAGGAAATAACTCTTTTGGTGAATGGTTAGAATATAAAGAAATTGAATTATTAATTTTCCCCAAAACATCAAATCAGAATCTATTTAAAATCAAAGAGATTATAAACAATATTGGTGAATTTTATTTAGAAATTGATGAAAATGCTTTATATTTAATTTGTTATAAAGAATGATCTTTCCAACACTAATTACAAATATTTTGCACAATTTGCACAAATCGTTTTTAAAAGCTCTTTTAAAACCCCTAATAATACATTAAGACTCTACAAACTGGATGAAAATAAATTACCATCATTAATCTTAATCAATGACAACTCTACTCTATGATGGAAGCTTCGACGGACTTTTTACAGCGATATTTGAAGTTTTCGAATACCGTTATAAAGATGTGGAAATTGTAAGCAGAAAAAGGTTTCATCAGGAAAATATTTTTGCGGAAATTCATGAAGTCATTACCCAGAATGATAAATCTGAAAGAGTTTTAAATAAACTGGAAGAAAACACCGGAAAATCCGGGATCCATGAGCTTTTAAAAGTATTTTTATCAGAAGATCCGGAAATGGAACACCTTATTTTATCCGCCGTGAAGCAATCCATAAAACATCCGGAAGAAAATATCCTGCAGAACTATGCAGACAATGATATTTTGAAAATCTCTAAAATCTGCAAGTCTGTAAGCCGTGAAAGACACCGTATGACCGCTTTTGTACGTTTTGAGAAAATGCAGGATGATGTTTTTTTTGCTAAAATAGATCCCGATTTTAATGTGCTTCCTTTAATTCGAAAACATTTTAAAGACCGTTATCAGGATCAGAAATGGATGATTTATGATCTGAGAAGACATTACGGGTTGCTCTATGATCTGGAAAGCTGTGACTTTTTTTATCCTGAAGAAAAATTAGACTTAAGCAGGTACCAACAGAAATTTCATGATGAAGAAACACAGTATCAAACCTTGTGGCAACGGTATTTTACAAAAACCAATATTGTGGAAAGAAAAAATCTTAAGCTGCATATCCAGCATGTTCCCAAGAGGTATTGGAAGTATCTTACTGAGAAAAATTAAATATAATTCTCGCTGATTTAGCTGATAACGCTGATTTTTTTTAGCCTTAATCCTTGTCAAGGTTCAGAACCTTGACAAGGATTACTTCATTTAAATATTAAACAATCCAAGCCAAATAAAAGGTTAATTTTTTAAGCTTATAAATTTTAGAAGTTTTTTAATAACTTATATTCAAAACTCTTATGAAGTTACTGCAATTATCTGAACTTGTTTTTGTAAATTTGTGTTCGAAATTTTTTACTAGATGAAAGAGAGTGCTGTAAAAAAAATTGCAGTTCTTACCTCTGGAGGTGACTCTCCGGGTATGAATGCAGCATTAAGAGCGGTGGTAAGAACCGCAAACTACTATAATATCGAATGCTACGGAGTAAGAGAAGGCTACAACGGTCTTATCCACGATGATTTCCTGAAAATGGGGCCTCGTTCCGTAAAAAATATAATCAACCAGGGCGGAACTATTCTGAAATCTGCCAGATCCCAGGAGTTTAGAACCAAAGAAGGTCGCCAAAAGGCTTATGATAATTGTGTAAAGCTTGGAATAGACGGTTTGGTATGCATAGGAGGAGACGGAACATTCACAGGGGCTAAAATCTTTAATGAAGAATTTGGGATTCGTGTGATCGGTGTACCGGGAACAATCGACAACGATATTTTCGGAACAGACAATACAATCGGCTATGATACCGCATTGAATACCGCAATGGAAGCAATTGACAAAATCCGTGATACGGCAACTTCCCACAACAGAGTTTTCTTTGTGGAGGTGATGGGCCGTGATGCAGGTTTTATTGCTTTAAACAGCGGATTGGCAACCGGTGCACTGGATATTCTTATTCCTGAAAAAAAAGACAGTATCGATGAGCTTTTCGCTAATTTCAGAAGTGCGGAAAAAACAGGAAAAGCATCCAGTATTGTAGTGGTAGCAGAAGGTGAAAAACTAGCTAACATTTATGAATTAGCAGAAAAAACAAAAAAGGAATTCCCTGATTATGACATTCGTGTTGCGATTTTGGGACACATGCAGAGAGGAGGTTCTCCAAGCTGCGCAGACAGAGTGTTGGCGAGCAGGCTGGGTTACGGAGCCGTAACAGGATTAATGGAAGGACAAACAAACGTAATGGCCGGAATGCGTTCCAACGATTTGGTGTACACACCAATTGAAGAAGCCATTAAAAAACATAACGAAATCAATAAAGACCTTTTACTGATTTCAGAAATTTTAGCAATCTAATATTTTATAATTTAAAACAAACTATTATGTCAACAATTAAAGTAGGTATCAACGGGTTTGGTAGAATTGGACGTCTTGTTTTCAGAGCAATGACTGAAAGAGATAACATCGAAGTAGTAGGAATCAATGACCTTATCGATGCTACATACATGGCTTATATGCTTAAATATGATTCTGTACACGGTATTTTCCCGGGTGAGGTTTCTGTAGAAGGAAATGACCTTGTGGTAAACGGAAAAAGAATCAGAGTAACAGCAGAAAGAGACCCGAACAACCTAAAATGGAACGAAATCGGTGCAGATTACATCGTAGAATCTACCGGTTTATTCCTTGATAAAGAAAATGCTGCAAAGCACATCAACGCTGGTGCAAAAAAAGTGATCCTTTCTGCTCCTTCTAAAGATGATACGCCAATGTTCGTAATGGGTGTAAACCATAAAGAACTTACTGATGATATCAAAATCTTATCAAACGCTTCTTGTACTACAAACTGTTTAGCTCCTTTGGCTAAAGTAATCCACGATAACTTCGGAATCGTAGAAGGTTTAATGACAACGGTACATGCTACAACAGCAACTCAGAAAACAGTTGACGGTCCTTCAATGAAAGACTGGAGAGGTGGTAGAGCTGCTCTTAATAATATTATCCCTTCTTCTACAGGAGCTGCAAAAGCGGTAGGAAAAGTAATTCCTTCACTAAATGGAAAATTAACAGGTATGTCATTCAGAGTACCAACTGTAGACGTTTCTGTAGTGGATTTAACTGTGAGAATTGAAAAAGCTGCTTCTTATGAAGAAATCTGTTCAGTAATCAAAGCTGCTTCTGAAGGTGAATTGAAAGGTATTCTTGGATACACTGAAGATGCTGTAGTTTCTCAGGATTTCGTAGGAGATAAGAGAACTTCAATCTTCGATAAAGATGCTGGTATAATGCTTTCTCCTAACTTCGTAAAACTTGTTTCTTGGTATGACAACGAAATGGGATACTCAAACAAGTTAGTTGATATGCTGGTACACGCTGCTTCTTTGTCATAAGCAATCAGCAATGAGTAATATAAAACCTTCCGATTTGGAAGGTTTTTTTTGTTTTTGTAACTTTAAATTAAAATTCGTCTTTATGGATAATAGAACTTTTCAGGAAAAGTCAGGATTTCCAAAGCTTTTTATCGTTATTCTCGTTTTTCAGGCCATTGTGATGTCTCTGGTTCTAATGAAAGAAAAAGAATCTCTCATGATTGTTCTTTACGTAAGCCTTCCCTTGATTTTATTATTTGCTTTCTCTTTTTTAAAACTAAATTTAAATAAAGACTATTTCGAATATAATTTCTTTCCCTTTACCTTTAAATCCACAAAAATCAGCTGGAACGATATCCGTGAAATTCAGATTGTCAATACAGATCCTATTTTCGATTTCGGAGGCTGGGGCATCCGTCTTTCGAAAAAATATGGAAAAGCTTTTATTACAGGAAATAATGAAATCATTTTTTTAAAATTAAAAAATGGAAAAAAGCGTGCTTTCTCTTTGAAAAATAAAGAGGAATTGTTGAGATTCTTAGACGAGAATAAGATTAAATATGGAATTTAAAATATTTTATATCCTACTCCAATCCCCAACCAAGGTTTTTTATTGTGATTCCATATTTCTGCATCTTCTCCAATAGCATAATCAAAGCCTAAAAAAGCACCGAAATTAATACTATTATAAGAATATGTAAATCCAAATGCAAAGGACCCTAAGCCTTTCGTAAATTCAGAATCATCAAGAATAGGAGTTTTGGATAAATTGGTATTGGATTTATTCAATTTTACAGAAGAGGCTCCTAATAAAATTCCGCCGGTAATTTTCCAAGTATTTTCCTTCGTGCCAACTTCTTCCTGGTAAAGATAATTAGTTCTTCCAAAAGAATATCCTACAAAAAAATTACCGTTAATACCTGTAGAAAAATCTTCTTTGAGACCATTCTTTCCCTTAAACCTATATTTTACAGGGATTGTAATCGCATTTACAGTCCAGCTTTTTGTCCATAGACTAATATTTTCCCGATTTTTCAATTTGTAAAAATATACCGTATTATTATCAACGTTTTTATTCTCTGATAAATAGGGGTTTACAATTAGTTTATCTTTAGATACAGCAACCATGGCTTTCACTCTATAGTTTAGATTGGCATCCACAGTTTCAGATTTGGTAAATGTTTTAAAAAAAGCTTCATCAACAATAATCTCTTTTATAACTTCCAGTTCTTTACCGGACACATTAACCTTTTGTACCAGCTTGATCTTATCACCAATATTATATCCTTTAGTCAATTCCTTCTTATCATTCTCATCTAAATCTTCATACTTTCTTTGAATTTCTTTTTTCAATGTATGTCCGTTTACAAGACTATTTGGAATCAGATAATGTTTTTTAAATTCTTCCTGCCCGAACATTACACCTGCAGTATTTAGTAGCAAGAGTAATAAAATTTTTGTTTTCATGGTTATTAATTTTTATACAAATTTTCAAAATTCATGAACACAAAAAAATTACCCGTTTGTGTGATTTTAATGAAAAATTTTCCAGATCAAAATAATGAATCCTCCACAAAATTGCAGAGGATTCAAGTTTATCATTTTCAAACAGCTAACAGAAAATTCTAAACTATTTTTGACATTTTGATAAATGGTTGTGATGGATTAACATTCTTCACGAAAATTATGAAGAATAAACTGTAAAAAATAACAGTTTTAGAAAACGAGTTTCCATGGTTATTGGCTACTACAAATTTTAAAATTAAATCGATACAAAAAAATACCACAAAAGAGGTATTTTTAAGAAAACTTTAACTATTTTAGAACAAACTAAAATATGGACGATTCAGAGAAAAAACATCCCTTAATTGAAGTTTGGAATTCCTATTCCGGGATCAGAAAAGAAAACCGGAATATTTCAAATATTCCTCCTATTGAGCGCATTATCGGCGAGATGTTTGCCATTGGTGAGTTTTATTATTATGTTTTAAATCTTACCAACAGTACTATTTCCCATCATCATCCTAATGTTTTAAAGCTTCATGGCCTGAAAAAATATCCGGAAAATTTAAAAGAGATTATAGACCTTACCCATCCTGATGACCTGGAATTCATCATGAAAGCCGAACAAAAGGTGGTTGAGAAATTAAAGGAAATCGGGAAAGAACATCAATTATTTTTTAAATGCAGCTATTGCTTCAGAATGAAAACTGCTAAAGGAAATTATGAGCTCTTCCATCATCAGGCCGTTCTCACGATGGAAGATGAAGACCAAAATCTTATTCAATCCATTAATATCCACACAAATATTAACCATATTACAAAAGAAAATCCGCACACCGTCCTTATTTCAGGAATTGGACCGAGAAATGATTTCCATCAAATTAAAATTGAAAATCATTCAACAGAAAAAGATTTTTTTGAAATAAATTTAACCAAAAGAGAAACTGAAATCTTATCGCTCATTGCAAAAGGGTATTCCGCTCCGGAGATATCAAAAATATTAATCTTATCAGAGCACACAGTCCGTACCCATCGTAAAAACATTCTGGCAAAAACCAACTCAAGAAACAGCAAAGAACTCCTGAAAAAAGCCTTTGAATGGGGATTGGTTTAATATAAATAGTGAGTTTGCTTCGAGTCAATAGTGAATTAATAGATTAATTTGATAAAAAAATTCACAAGCAAAGCGAATTTACAATTCACAATTCACTTCTAAACCCTGATAAATCTCACAGAGGAATTTCGGCGCAAAACTTGTATTTTTAACGCTGATGGAAACACCAGTTTTACAACCGCGCTTTAAAGATTCACCGCATTTCAAGGACTTTTGGATAAACGGAAACGGGAAAGAGCTTATCAACTTTTCCGGGGCAGATGTAAGCTTCAAAAACTTTGAAAAATTTTCACCTTATTTTTATCATATTGATGAAATAGGTGATGAGGTTGTAAAAGATATTTACCTCAAAAAGAAATACCACGAAGCCTCCCGGGAAATCGAGCAATACATAAGAAATGGTGTCTCAGAAAGCGATGATGTCCCCGAAAGTGTAAAAAAACTTTTCCTCCAGACCCAAAAAGTTCCGGATTGGGTAGATTATGATATAATCAAAAAAGGAGCTGAACTCTGTATGAGAAGCAATCTGGATTCATTGATTTCTTTGCGGGATTACTGCCTCATCGGAGGTTACGATTATGCTTACCTCAATAAACCTCTGATCGCCACCGAGGCATTGAAAAAAGGTGCAGTGAAAAGACTTTCTGAAACACTGGATTTTTGGGTAAATATTACGAGATACAATGCTTTGGAAATTCACAAAAAAGGATATGAATTCGCAATAAAAACAAGGCTAATTCATTCCTACGCAAGGCTTTCCATCAAAAAGCATTATAAAAGCTGGGATACTGAAAACTGGGGCGAACCCATTAATTCCTGGGATATGATGGCCACGTACATTGGCTTTAGTCTTGTATTTATGCACAGTCTTCATAAGCTGGGAAATACATTTTCCATTGAAGAAGAAAAAGGACTTTTTCTCCTGTGGAAATACGTGGGATACTTGCTGGGAATCCCTGAAAACCTCCTGCCGGACGACAAAAAGCAGGCTACGGAATATTTTTATTTATGGACATCCGTTCAGCCTCCGTCCGACAAAGATTCTGTTCTCCTGGCTCATTCTCTATTAAACGAATCTTTAGAAAATCCTATTTTAAAATATAAATTCCAGAGAAGAAATCTACGCTACCTGCATATCTGCTGTACATGGTTTTTATTGGATGACGAGGTTTGTAAAAGACTTCAGATTCCTGATGTTGCCAATAAAAAAGCATTCCCCTTAAGCAAATGGATCATTAACAAGATTTATGATAAAACAGTAAGCCGTGAAACAAGAATACAGAAGGGTAATAAAGACCAGATGAAAGTTCTCAGCGATTACCTGAAAATTACCCAAAATTCCAATTTTCATTAAAAATTTTACTGCTTTTTCTTTTCAAAACAAAGACACAAAATTTTATCATTTTTTAACTATAAAAACAGCCTTTAAGAGCAAATAATATTAGTTTTTGACCATAAAATTTCGTAATTTTGATCAATTATTTAAACAACAGATGAGTAACATAGACGATAAGAAAAAAGCACTCGCGCTGGTGCTTGACAAACTAGATAAAACATACGGAAAAGGGACTGTAATGACGTTGGGAGACAGCTCTGTGGATAATACCATTGAAGTAATTCCTTCAGGATCTCTGGGATTAGACATTGCTTTAGGTGTTGGTGGATATCCAAGAGGAAGAATCATTGAAATCTACGGTCCGGAATCTTCAGGTAAAACTACTTTAACCCTTCATGCTATTGCAGAAGCTCAGAAAGCAGGAGGTATTGCAGCCTTCATTGATGCGGAGCACGCTTTTGACAGAGGTTATGCAGGAAAACTGGGAATTGATCTTGAAAACTTAATTATTTCTCAACCCGATAACGGTGAACAGGCACTGGAAATTGCTGATAACCTGATCCGTTCAGGAGCAATCGACATTGTTGTCATTGACTCTGTAGCTGCACTGACTCCAAAAGCGGAGATTGAAGGAGAAATGGGAGATTCTAAAATGGGTCTTCATGCAAGATTGATGTCTCAGGCTTTAAGAAAATTAACGGCTACGATTTCAAGAACAAAATGTACGGTTATCTTCATCAACCAGTTGAGAGAGAAAATCGGGGTAATGTTTGGAAATCCGGAAACTACAACGGGTGGTAACGCACTGAAATTTTACGCTTCCGTAAGAGTTGATATCAGAAAAGCAAGTGCACCGATTAAAAATGGAGATGAGGCAATCGGAAGCCGTGTGAAGGTGAAAATTGTGAAAAACAAAGTAGCTCCACCTTTCAAGCAGGCAGAATTTGACATCATGTACGGTGAAGGGGTTTCCAAGACAGGAGAAATTCTTGACCAGGCCGTAGAGCAGGGAATCGTGAAGAAAAGCGGCTCTTGGTTCAGCTATGAGGAAACAAAATTAGGACAAGGCCGTGATGCTGTGAAAGACGTATTGAAGGACAACCCTGAGCTCGCTGAGGAATTGGAAAACAAAATAAAAGAAGAATTAAAAAATAAATAATAAAAAAGGTCTGAAAATTTCAGACCTTTCTTTACTTGTATTATTGTGAAATCTTGCCCTGCAGCTGAATAGCTCCCGTAACTTTCATTCCTTTTGTAAGCGTTTCAAATCTCATATTATCTTTGTTTACAAAAGCATCAATGGTAAAGAAATCTTCCATTTCAGAATTGGTGATCAATCTTAATTTCAACATATATCCTTTGATACTTCCATCTTCCAGCAATTCTGTTTCTCTAAAATCGATCAACTGAGCGATAAAGTCGAAAAGAGCATAATTAGGAATATCATTATTAGGCATATAAGTTGTAAAGTCATCGCTTAATTTCGTTCCGTCCGGTAAGTCAAACTTTTGATGAATATCCAATACGAAAATAATTCCGCTGATATTTACGTTTAATTTATTTTGAAACTGATAAACATTTTTATTTTCTGCATAATCTGTCGCAAAAAACCAAACTCCAAATGTATCTCTACCCTTTCCACAAACAACTGCTTCCAGATTCTGTGCATTTTCCCATTCATTAATTTCTCTCATTTCAAGATCCAATGAAAAGTCGGTTTTCACTTCAGGATAGATGGTACTGAAATCTTCTGTGAGAACAGTTTTAAATTGAACGTCTTTAAAATCTGTAAGCCTAATTTTATCATTATCATATTCCGGCGAATCCATTTTACACAAAGCCATCGTTTGAACCAGATAATCGGAAATATCGCTGTTTTGAAAATGTTCAAATCCAAAAATTCCGCCCCATGTATTCCCAAGTGTATTTGAATTTGATTTTTTAATTTTAATTCCAATTTCATTGATCGTTTCAGGAACCGCAATCTCTTCTCTGTCTACAAAATAATCTTTTCCTTCCACAAGCTGAGTCAACATAATCTCATTATTTTCGTTATTAGAAAACTCTGAAAATCCCCTGTAGCTGATTTCGTCATTTTCAAAAACGTAAGGCAGTCCTATTTTCGAAGCCTCAGAATCTTTAAAATGATAAGCCATGGTGATTGCCTTTAACTCCTCTTGTCTTGTTGCTAAACTATGATTTCCGTTATTTTCAAACTGCGAATGATACAGAATAATGTATGATTTTATTTTGTCTTCTCTAAGCTCGTTTTCAAATTTCCCCTCCATTCTTTCAATTACTTCTTTTGAAGAAGGAGAATAGGATTCATCGGTAATTAAGTATAGAAAACCTTGTATTTCCCCGTTTTGCTTTTCGTACGCTGCAATTGGAGCATAATCGCCTTTTAGTTGCAAAGAGATTGAATAAACAATATAGTCATTATAGATTTTAGTTTTTTGGTACAAATCGGAAGATTTCACTTCCTCATTCTTTTGTAAAGAAGTTTCCATCGGTTTGCTTTCCAAAATTTCAATTGGTTTTACTTCTGTTTTTTCTTCAGTTTGAGCCTGAACAACTTTCGTTTCCTGTTGCTTATTTTTCTTTTTAAAAATATCAAAAATTCCCATATTATTAATTAATGCGATAAATATAATCAAAACCTAATGATAGAGCATCATTAAAAAAATGTCAAAATGTCACTTTTAGTCAAACGGTATTTTTTTTGAGAAAGAATTGAAAGAAAATTAAAACTATAAATATTATGACTAAAGGAAATATTAATGTATCTGTGGAAAATATTTTCCCGCTTATCAAAAAATTTCTTTACAGTGACCACGAAATATTCCTGAGAGAATTGATCTCCAATGCAACGGACGCTACTTTAAAATTAAAACATCTTACAAGCATTGGCGAGGCAAAAGTTGAGTACGGAAACCCGAAGATTGAGGTTAAGGTAGACAAAGAAAATAAAACGCTTCGTATTATTGACCAGGGAATCGGGATGACGGGTGAGGAAGTTGAAAAATATATTAATCAGGTTGCTTTTTCAGGAGCTGAAGAGTTTTTGGAAAAGTATAAAGATACCGCAAAAGATTCGGGGATTATCGGTCATTTCGGACTTGGGTTTTATTCTGCGTTCATGGTGGCGGAGAAAGTTGAGATCTTAACAAAATCTTACAAGGATGAACCTGCTGTTCGATGGATCTGCGACGGAAGCCCTGAATTTACTTTAGAGGAAACAACCGATAAAACCGACAGAGGAACAGAAATTGTTCTCCACATTGCAGAAGATTCAACAGAATTTCTAGAGGAAGGAAAAATCCGTGAATTGCTGTTAAAATATAACAAATTCATGCCAGTTCCTATTAAATTCGGGACAAGAACACATACGCTGCCTCTACCGGAAGACGCTCCTGAAGATGCCGTTGCGGAAACAGAAGAGGTTGATAATATCATCAACAACCCCACTCCGGCTTGGACCATCGCTCCGAGCGAACTGACGAATGAAGATTATATGAAATTCTATCACGAACTGTACCCGATGCAGTTTGAGGAGCCTTTATTTAATATCCATTTGAATGTAGATTATCCGTTCAATATGACGGGGATTTTATTCTTCCCGAAACTGAACAATAATTTAAATATTGAAAAAGATAAAATTCAGCTCTACCAAAACCAGGTTTTTGTAACGGATGAAGTGAAAGGTATTGTTCCGGATTTCTTAATGCTTCTTCGTGGAGTTATTGATTCTCCGGATATCCCGCTGAATGTATCCCGTTCTTATTTACAGGCTGATGGTGCAGTGAAGAAAATTTCATCTTACATCACGAAAAAAGTAGCCGACAAAATGGCTTCGCTAATCAATGAAAACCGCGAAGATTACGAGAAAAAATGGAACGACATTAAAGTTGTTATCGAATATGGAATTGTAACAGAAGAGAAATTTGCTGAAAAGGCAGATAAATTCACGCTTTATCCTACAACAGACGGAACATATTTCTTGTGGAATGAATTGGAAGAGAAAATTAAATTAAACCAGACAGATAAAGATGGTAATTTAATTGTTCTTTATACTTCAAATGCGGATGAGCAGCACAGCTATATTCAATCTGCAAAAGATAAAGGATACGAAGTTCTGCTTCTGGACTCCCCGATTATTCCTCACGTTATTCAAAAGCTGGAGACTTCAAAAGAGAAAGTTTCTTTTGTACGAGTGGATGCGGATCACATCAATAATTTAATTAAAAAGGACGAGCCTATTATTTCTAAATTAAATGAAACTGAAAAAGAATCTTTAAAGAAAAATGTAGAAGAGGCTATTAATGACAAGAAATTTACCGTTCAGCTGGAAGATTTAGACAGTAATGATGCTCCTTTCACAATCACTCAGCCTGAGTTTATGAGAAGAATGAAGGATATGCAGGCAACCGGCGGTGGCGGCATGTTTGGAATGGGTGGCTTCCCGGAAATGTATAACCTGGTGGTGAACTCCAACAGTGAATTTGCGAGCCAGATTTTGAAAGCTGAAGATACAGAAGAAAAAGAAGGTCTGATTAAATACGCATTGGATCTGGCTAAACTTTCCCAGAATTTATTAAAAGGAAAAGATCTGACAGACTTTATCCAAAGAAGTTATCAGAATCTGAATAAATAATTTGACTATTTTATATTGAAAACCGGCGGAGCTTTGCTTCGCCGGTTTTGTTAGGTTTCGGGGGCGACGAAGTCGCCCCCGAAACCTGTATGTTAATTATATTTAGTCAAAGATTACAAACTAATCCTGACTGATATATTCTCCATCCACATACCCTCCGTTTACATAACGGGTTGTATCATTCGTGTGCCATGCGTAAACTCCCGAGATCATGATACCGAGATCCTGCACATAATCAGAAACCATTTCCTGCCATTTGCCGAATACCGGTAAATTTTTCTGCAATACTAAAAACTCATTTAAATAATTATCATGAAGCTCCATTGTCATGTTATAAGCATCTTTTATTGATACGTTATGCTCCTGCTGCATGACTTTTACAAGATTCATGGTATCCCCTTCCCGATGAAGCTCTTTGGGTAAGGAAATGATGTCATTGTGTATACCTATCATCAAAGCGCAAAGCGTATGGAGGCGCAGAATATGTGAGTGCTCAAGTACTTCATCAGGCAGCTGGCGGTATTCTTTCTGCATTGCTACATATTTACAAAAAGGCTGGACTCCGCTGGTAGCTTCACGAATAAGCAGGTAGACAGCCAATGGAGGAATAGTATTAGTTCTGTAATAAGCTCTTTCGTCTGCATAGCCTATCAGGACATCATGTAACGATTTTATGAATTTATTGTATAATCTTTCAGGCATTTCACATTTGACAGCATCCTGTCTCAGTATCCAGAATTGATGGAATATGCCATTTTCAGCAGGTTCAGCAGATTCTCCCTTAAGCAATGACATAATTTTGTTACTTATATCGATCATTTCGCTGTGGCTGCAAAGATCCCAATAATCATCCATCATCGCTCCATTGGCGGCGTAGTTTGCCAGAGGCCGCAATTCGGCAAGTGTTTTCAAAAAGGGACATCCTCTTGATGCAATATCAGTAAGGTTGTGTTTTTTATGTTTTTCACGGGCTTCTTTACTGTGAAAAGTATACTCTCTATCTATCCAGCTATAATATTCTTCTCGTTGCTGTTGAAAATCTGGATGTATAAAATCCGGAAAAGGATATTGAGGTTTCGGAAGTTCTTGCAAACCGGCATAGAATTCCTGATCTGAAATGGTTGTTTTCATAGTATTGTTTTTATGATTAGTAGTTATGCTAAAAATAAATAAAAATTACTTTGTAAATCAGATTATTATGAATATTTAAAGAAACCCCTTATTATAAAGTGTTTATGAATGCAGAACAGATGAATTTTTTAATTTTTTAGACTAATTTATTCGACATTTTTCGCCCTTGAGACAGTAACATATCTCTTTCGTTAGAATTATTTAATAGTTTGAAAGTTGAAAATCGTTGAGAAATTTTTCTTTCAATTTATTTGGAAAAATGTTTCGGCGGTGCCTTTGGCACCGCCGAAACATTTTTGTTTGGACTGGATCTCGAGAACTTTAGCCTGACAGACAGTCCAACAGTTTTATATCTAAGTATTAGCAATGTCAGGCTGAGGCTTTCGAAGCCTTAAGGCTATATTTTATTGATATCATAATTCATTCAAAGGATCCCAAAACAGATTCTTAAAATTTTTAATCCTAAAATTTTCCACAACAATACCCTCTGCCTCCAATCTTTTTTGAAATTCAGGCACAGATAAAGTTCCCGAGCTGGAAATCACGCGGTGTGCCGGCACATCTTCAGGGCAGCCTCCCATCGCTTTTCCAACGTGGCGGGAATGATTCGGGTAGCCCACAGCTTTCGCAATCGCCCCATAACTCGTTACTCTTCCTTTGGGAACTAATTTCGTAATTTCCCAGACCTGCTGTTTGAATATTTCGTTCATAAAAAATCTGAATGGAATAAAGTTAAACAATAATTTATGATTGCAAAATTTAGTATTAAAGCTAATTCAATTTTATTAGGATTTCTTATCATAGATCAAGATTAAGAAATTTTATGATTTGTACATTTAGATATACTTAGTTTTAAAATAAGGAAATCCTGATCAGATTAGTGAAAAATAAATTTAATTATGTTAGTGGAGATTGTCTGTCGGAAACGGCGGGCAATTTTTTTACTGGATTATTTTTAAATTGTTTTTTTACTCGCATAATTTTTGAATAGTATACTTAAAAAAGATTGATCATGAAAAAATCCGTTTTTAGATTCTTGAATAAAGTCAATAAAGCGATTTTACCAAAGCTGAGCAATAAAGATCCTAATAAGCTGACCAAACTTCAAAAAGGAATTCTGGCTTACCGGTATTTCGTGCTGGTGAATTCTCTGGACTGACAGCCGCGTGAGGGATATGGAGGGTGCGACCGGAGGGAGCAGTCTCGTCACGCTTCGCGTGACGAGACCGAAACGAAGTGGAGCCCGGAGAAGCCCGACCCGAGCGTGGATTTGCTTTGGCAGGGGCACGCCTCAATTTATAATAATTAACCACAGATTTACTCAGATTTACACGGATGTTTGCTTAAATATTAAAATCTACCCATGCTCAATTAGTGAGAGGAAATATTCACTAAACAATTACAATCATCTGTGTAAATCTGAGTAAATCTGTGGTCAATAAACTAAAAAAACGCTCCAAAAATTGAAGCGTTTTTATGTTAAGATGACAATCGTATTCTTATGAATTTTCTAAAATATAAGAAAACATTAATGGTGCACAAATAGTTGCATCACTTTCAACGATAAATTTCGGTGTCGTGATATCTAGCTTACCCCAGGTAATTTTCTCATTAGGAACCGCTCCGGAATAAGAACCGTAAGACGTCGTAGAATCTGAAATCTGACAGAAATATGACCAGAAAGGAATGTCATGCATTTCCATATCCTGATACAGCATGGGTACAACACAGATCGGGAAATCACCCGCAATACCACCTCCAATCTGGAAAAATCCTACTCCTTTTCCGGCTGAGTATTTTGTATACCAGTCTGCTAGATATGCCATATACTCGATCCCTGACTTCATTGTAGAGAATTTCAACTCTCCTTTGATACAGTAAGAAGCGAAGATGTTACCCATGGTAGAATCTTCCCATCCCGGAACCACGATCGGCAGGTTTTTCTCAGCTGCAGCAATCATCCAGGAATTTTCTCTGGGAATTTCATAATACTGCTCCAAAACTCCGGAAAGGATCATTTTGTACATATATTCATGCGGGAAGTATCTTTCTCCTTTATCATCTGCATCTTTCCAGATCTGGAAAATATGCTTCTGCAATCTCCTGAAAGCTTCTTCTTCAGGAATACACGTATCCGTAACCCTGTTTAGCCCTCTTTCCAGAAGATCCCATTCTTCCTGCGGGGTAAGGTCTCTGTAATGAGGAACCCTTTCGTAGTGAGAATGTGCTACCAGATTCATTAAATCTTCTTCAAGATTAGCTCCCGTACAAGAAATAAAATCTACTTTATCCTGACGGATCATCTCCGCAAGAATTTTCCCCAACTCCGCAGTAGACATAGCTCCGGCAAGGGTAATCATCATTTTTCCGCCATCCTTAAGATGGGCAACATATCCTTTAGAAGCGTCCACCAATGCAGCTGCATTAAAGTGCAGATAATATTTTTCTATAAATTCAGTTATCGGTTTGCTCATTTTTTTGATTTTTGCAAAGATAAAACTTAAAAACGGAATGTAATGGCTGCACTTAAAGAAAAACTCTAGACAAAAGAAGTTTTTATTATCCAATTTAGCCTAGTCATTCCCGTTCTGTCTTATTGATTTTATTATTTTAAAAGTACAGCTTATCGAGAACTGTACTTTCATCTTACAATTGCATTATCCCTTCCAAGGTTCTACCTTCATGATTTCTATTTTTCTTTCTCCATCTTTAAAAGGCCATTTGATGACATCACCTACTCTGTATCCTACCGTTGCAAGAGCAATATCTGACAAAATAGAGTACTTATTTTTTGCAGGTTTTGCTTTAACAGATGCTACAAAAATATATTCGTGCTCAAAGTCCCGCGTATGATCTTTGATGGTAACTTTTCTGTCGACCGTCACAATATCCGATGGAAGATCCCTTCTCAGAACCTGTTTTGCTTTTCTCAATTCTTCCGCTAATCTTTTTTCTTCAGCCATGGTTACTTTTTTTCTTCTTAATGTATCCTTGATGGCATCATAAATTCCGGTTGTTACAATAATATTTTCTGACATTTTTTTAATTTAAACTAGATAAGATGGTCTTCCAATGATCCAACGTAGGAATACAGAATATAAGCTTCTGTTTCCTATGAAAAACACATCAAAATTTTGAAATAATCGGAAAATCCCCTGCCTTGGATCCTGACAGGGCTTAATTGATAAACTCCTTAGAACATTTAAGGAATGAGTCTGTATGTAAATACAATAATGACAACAACAGCTTCGGCTGGCAAAGTTTTTCGGAAAGAGAAATTTTTGTTGTCAAAATCATTTATATATTGAATGTTTGCTAAGATAAGAATTTCTTTTTAGATTTAAAAATCAATGCTTTACATTAATTTACAGGACTTAAATAAACTTAAAATTTAAACTTTCTGTTCTCCTTTTTTTCGGAAAGCTTTTTCTTGGTATCCAGTCTTTTTTGCTTTTGGGATTTTGAAGGTTTTGTAGCGACACGTTTTTTAGGAATAATAAGCGCTTTATCTACTATTTCAAGAATTTTTTCAATCGCCTTATTCTTATTCATTAATTGGGTTCTGCTTTCCGAAACCGTCAGAAATAAAAATCCTTCGGCATTTATTCTGTTTTTTAATTTATTTTGAATTAAAATCTTTTGATCATCATTAAAAAGTTCAGATTCGTTTACATTCCAGAGCACAGTAACGGCAGTTTCCACTTTATTCACATTCTGTCCTCCTGCCCCACTACTGCGGGAAGTTTTGAAACTTAGTTCTTTTGAGAAATCTTTCATTTTTTAATCAGACTATAGTATGTACAGCGTAAAGATAAAGACTTAAATGATGTTTTTTAATTTAATTCTATTTACTTTTCCATTGGGAGTTCTTGGAATTTCTTCGATGAAAATAATTTCTTTCGGCCTGTGAAAACTTTTCTCAAACGGAATATGTGAAATTTTTTCAATCAAATCATCAGATTGCTTTCCTTCAATAATAAGCATCAATTTCTGTCCCAAACTTTCATCATCTACTCCTAAAAATACAGCTTCATTCGGAATTATTCTTTTTACAAGTGCTTCCAGCTGCTCCGGGAAAATTTTCGCGCCTCCGGAATTGATTACATTATCAATTCGACCTAAGAACTTAAATTGCTTCTTATTTATAATCTCAACTAAATCATTAGTTTGTAAAATTTCCGAATTTAAATCCGGAGCAAAAATCTTCAGACAGCCCCTGCTGTCAGTAGAAATTTCGACATTCTCAAAAACAGTAAAAAAATCTTCAGGATGCGGAAAAATTTGCTTTAAACCAATATGAGAGAGTGTTTCAGACATTCCGTAGGTTTCGAAAATCTGTGCATCAGAACTTTTGAGGGTTTGTGCAATCTTCTTTTTTAAATTTTCCGAAACTGCCGCCCCGCCAATGATTAAATTTTTAATTAAATATAATTTATCCAGGGAATTTTCAACCTGAAGCGGTGTCATGGCGCAAAAATTTATTTTTTCATTAAGATCATTTAAAGGCTTTAAAGAAGGATCGGAAGTGATAAGTTTTAGATTTTTTACCAAGGATCGGACAATCATCATTTTCCCTGAGATATATTCTACCGGCAGACAAATCAAAGCAGAATCTCCTTCTTTTAAACCAAGGAAATTACAGGTCATTACGGCAGAGTTTACCATTTTTTTTTTCTCAATATCAAATATTTTAGGAATACCTGTGGAGCCCGAAGTTTGCACCTTTACCGTCTCTGATCCTGAAAACCATTCTTCCAGAAATTGTTTTATTTTTTCATCAAATTCTGTTTGAAAATATAATTGATTAATATTGAGATTCTTGAAATCTATCACCATAATTACCGCAAATAAAAAGTGAAGTAAATTTAAAAAAAACTTTAAAAAGTTCTTGCAAATAATTAAAAAAGCTGTAAATTTGCACCACTAAAATAAACAAAGACCCATGGTGTAGCGGTAACACTACTGATTTTGGTTCAGTCATCTGGGGTTCGAATCCCTGTGGGTCTACGAAAAACCATCCTCTTAAGGATGGTTTTTTATGTATTATTTAAAATAAAAAGGGAACTTATAATAAATTCCCATAATTATTTATTTTGCAGCTTGTATTTATTAAATATTTCAGAGCGGAAATTGATATTATAAAGCCCGGAGCGGATACTTATGAAATCTTTAAATATATACTCGATAATCATTTTCCATTTGTGAAAGCCTGAGGCATTAGCTATTTTAAAACTCCGGTACATTCTTTTGATATGAAGCCTGATATTTTCAGAAATTCCGGTTTCGTGCCTCGCCCACTCATCAATTTCTTTCCAAAGCAATATCCTGGTGGAAGCTGAGCTTATTTTGCCGGTATCCACTTTAGTAATTCTATTATTTTCGTGCACTCCCCTTACAGCAACAGCCTCGTCCAAAATACCCGGATAAAGATCTGAATAGAAAGATAAGCGGAAAAGGAATTCCGTGTCTTCATGAAATCTTAAGTTGGATTTAAAAAGAGTATCCATTTTTTTTAACGATTCTTTCCTGACCGTTAAAGTATCAAGACTAAAAAGCCCGAAGCTTCCCCGCATATTCAGCTGCCCCGGAAATACATTTTTTGGATCATGCCTTTTATAAACAGTTGTGAGGCGGTCTCCAAACACGCTGTAATACTGCTCCCTGGCTTTATCTGAGTAATATTGCACACCCAAAGCTCCGTAAACACCTTCTACATTGGGATCTTTGAACAATTCTTTTTCAGCATCAAAACGATTGGGAAGAAAATAATCATCAGCATCCAGAAAAGCAACAAAATCTCCTGTAGAATTATTTATTCCAAGATTCCTGCTATCGGAAGGTCCGTGATTTTTTTTATCATGATGCTGAAAGAGTTTTACCTTTTCATATTTTTCTGAAAGCTTTCTGCAAATTTCAAGAGCATTATCCGGTGATTTATCTTCTATTAAGATTACCTCGCAAACCTCATCAAACTGCAAGGCAGATTCTACAGCAGCAGTCACATACTTTTCAGCATTATAAACCGGAATTATTACAGAAATTTTCATTTTTTTAATATTAACAGATATTCTATATGTTGAAATCTGACTTAATAATTTGTCGCACTATTATATTATCAAAAATAAGTGATTTATTCTTTTCTATGAAAAATATTAACAATAACATTTGTTTTGAATATTAAATTTTCAGTTTTTAAATACTAATAGATATTTTTTCATTCAATAATGATAACTTTTACCCGCTCAGATACCAGATAAAAAGCCAAAGATGTTGTGCTTTGGCTTTGTAAGTCTGGGATAGTGTGTTTTTAGAATCAAATGTTATTTGAGGGATGATTAGTTTTAATTATTATCTTGATATCTGATAAAAATCTACAGTAGGCATTACCGTTTGATCCGCGATCCCAAGATATCTGAAATCGACAATATCTCCTGGAGAAACATAGATTACAACACTTCCATCAGCTTCAATTGGCGGGCCTGTTGTACGTCCTGGTGCCACTGTCCGCTTAAGTGAACCATTAACAAAAATTCCAATTTTACCCGACTGACCGGTTGAAGGTAAAAGCTCTGTAATATATGATGCATTAATCTGATAAAGTCCCATTCCATTGGTAGGTATGGTAAAGCTATCCGTAGTAAGATCGAAATCATTGGTTATCTTTCCAATTGTCTTAGTGGTAAAATCAAGTTTTGTCCAGACTCCGGTAGGTATTGCCTGATAAGTATCTCTCTTAACAGAAAAATAAACTTCGGCATTCTGAGCACCAACAGTGGAATTTTTGCTTACCCAGCCTGTTCCGTCCCAATAATATTCTCCGACACCTTTGGCAGGATAAGCTTCCGAACCCGTCACCAAATCCGGATTAGTATTATATACTGTAATCCCATGAGACGCAGCATCCAAATAGTTTCCGGACATGGGGGCCCAAAATGTAGTTACGGTCAACGGAATTTGCGGCAGTCGCAATCCTTTCCCACCGGTACCGCTGAGTTCCAGTACACTTCCGAAAAAAGGCGTTGAAGTTCCGATTGCAGTCCTTCCCTGGATAATCAGTCCGTTTGTAGGAGCCGCAGCACCTGTATAGCCTGCACCTATTGACTGCCTCCCGTTCACTGTTAAAGTATTAGTAGGAGCTGGTGTATTGATGCCAACATTGCCCGCTTGAGCATTAAGTATAGTAAAAAAGCTTACCACACTCAGTAGGGTTATAATTTTTTTCATTTTTTTCATTCGTTTCAATAATCAAAAATAGCTGATTACCAATAATTTAAATCGAAAACATTGTACTAATAATACTACATTGGCGTACGAATTACACTACAAACATCGTATGCTAATTATTCAACCCTGACTATGAAGAATAGAAAAGAGGAATTAGAATGATGAAGTATAATTTTAATGAAACTGGAAAAAAATATCGCAGGTGGGTGGCCTGCGATATGGGAATGATAGTTAAGTACGTCATCATTTAATTCTATGATTAAGTAACTTATTAAGAAAGGTAATAAATTTTTATTTTTATAATTGTAATTATTTCTGATATTCTACAAAAATATAGCCTTGCCCTCCGAAGCCTAAAGAATCTCCGTCAGCTATATGATAATTGACTCTATAATACGTCTGGTCGGTATAGGAAAAATACATGAATTGGCTATGTCCATCATTGAAACAGTCAATATATGTTGCCGGAATAGTTGAGAAAGAAGTTCCTACTGTAATAGGATAATTAAGTTGGAAGCCACCTTGACCATTAGCTTGTGATGTGCCATACTGCCCATGAACAATTCCGATATTATTAGCTCCGGTAATTGATCTTGCTTGTATTGTTGTAAAGGGCCCTGTTCCTGGCGAAGAACATTGCCCAGGTATTACTTTAAATTGCATTGTTCCTATCTGAAGTGTTGGGCTTTCTGTAACTGTTGCATTAACAGGGTATGAAACAAATCTTGTTTGTATTGGTGCAGCACTCTGGACTACCACATTTCCGGCAGCATCTATTCCTAAAGCGGAAGCATCCGCTGTTGCAGGTGTAGCATTGTTTATATTAGAAAATTTCAATCCTGAGGTTCCTGTTGTACCCGATGCAATTTCCAGTTTTGCAGTAGGTGCCGCAATTCCGATTCCTACATTCCCTGTACCTGTGAATCCTAAATTATTTCCATTAAGACTTACATTCCTTACCCCTGCTAATGTTCCGTCAGCATTGTAAATATTAATTCCGTCACCAGTTGCCATCTTCACCCAGGCCGCTCCGTCGAAATAATAAAAGCCGACAGTATTTATATTCACAGCCGTTCCTGTCTGCGTTCCCGTAGAAACATCACTCACGTAGATCATGGTAGAAGCAGGAACCGCGGTCATGCTCTGAGCACGCTGCCTGTTTACACGTGGTACCAGCACACCATCTACTGTATTGGATGTGCCTGTAGGAGCTTTAGCTGTGATATCTAAAGTAGCAGCCGGAGCTGGTGTATTCACTCCCACCTGAGCAAAAAAGCTTATTGAAAGTAATATCGAACCTAGTAAAAATAATTTTTTCATTGTATGTTAGTTTTAAATTAAGTATGAAATGCGTAGAAATAGTAACCATATAGAAAAATTTATATGATAGTCAATTCATTTTCAGCTGTTTCCGGAAGATGTCCCGGATTAGAGATAATTTTTGAAGTTGAAAATTCGTTTTGAGAATGTCACAGATATTTTAAAACCCTAATCAGAATTTTAATAATGGATCAGTGCTTTTTGCTTAATATGTATTGTAGATAGTGGTGATCAGTTATTTTTTTCATCCCTATTTTTTTTATTCAAAAATATAGGATTTGTAATGGTGGACATAATGGTTCTTGTACCAATTACACTACAATATTGTACTAAAAATACTACAAAAGAGATTGTTTAACCCTAAAAGGCTAACAGTTTATCCAAAAGAAAATATGATTAAGAGAACTTGGAATTAATTAAATTGAATTTAAAAATAAATAGTTTTAGATTTTAGGAAAATTATAGCTGCTGCAGACTTTCAAAAGATCCACAAGGTTGCTTACGCCCAGCTTTGCATAAATTCGCCTTTTATAGGTGCTCGCCGTGGTCATTTGTATATCCAGAATATTGGCTACTTCAAGGTTGCCGTTTCCTTCTACCAGAAGCTTTAAAACCTGAAGTTCTCTTTCGGATAAAAGCTCATGGAGATCTTTTTTCTGTTGTTGCGTAGCTACCAGCTCCATTAGGCGGGGAGTATAGTAGTATCCGTCTTCAAGAATAGATTCTACTGCCCGAATGAGTGTTTTTTCGCTGCTCATTTTATTAAGGTAACCTTCTGCCCCTTCCTGAATATATTCTACAACTGCATTTTCTTTATATGAAGTAAAAACCATTATCAGAAGATCTTCCTGAATGGCTTTCAGCTCTTTGATCATGTATTTGAAGACACTACCCTCCATTTCAATATCCAGAATCAAAAGATTAAATTTTTCTTCCTGAAGCTTTTGCTTTACCTCATCATAATTTTCTGCATAATCAAAAAAAGTATTGGGCATATGGCTTTCCAGTACCATTGCAGTGCCCAGCCTTACGACAGAGTGATCGTCAGCAATCAGTATTTTTTTATCCATAGTGTCATTTTTTTAGAAGAATTTTTACGATAGTACCTTTCGGGATATTTTCCTGGAAGCTTATGACTGCATCTATTTTTTTACTCAGCTGAATAACCATATGCAGACCCAGCCCGTAGTTTTTGAATATAAAATTTTCTGTCCCCACACTCTCAAAAACCTGAGAGTAATACTTTATCTGGCTTTGTGACATCCCTTTTCCTGTGTCAAAGATACCAATTTCAACTTGATTATTTTTTTCGGCTGTTTTTATCTGTATTTCACCTTCTCCCGTATTTTTCACGGCATTATCGATGAGGTTGTGAACAATGGCGGAGAGAATGTTTTTATTCGATCTTATCATAAGGCCCGGATCACAAAGATTTGTAATCATTGTATGATGGGAAAATGCCATTTCTTCAAACAGAAGCTTTTTATCCTCCACAATGCTCCAGACAGAAAATGCCTCATCATCCATTACTTTTTCTTCTTTATACAATTCGGTGTATTCTTTAAGGCCTAAAGTAAATTTAAAAAGCTGTTCCGAGGTTTTATAAATGCTGTCAAAATATTTTTTCTGAACATTGGCATCTTCGGCTTCGCTCAGCTTCTGGGAAAGCAGGGAAATAAAGCGTACCGGAGTGGTTATATCATGGCTGATGCTTTCCATGATTTTCTGCTGATATTCGGATTCATTTTTAAGCTGGATTCTTGTTTTTTCAAGGTTTTCGCTGGTCTCCCGAAGCTCCATATTCTTGTTGCGCAGGTTACTTTTCAGTTTTTTGTTTTTACTGCTCAGGAAATTGGTACGCATCTGTATAATGATTATAATGCAGACGATTCCCAATAATGCAATAAGACCTTTGAACCATAAAGTTTCATAAAAAAACGGAACGATTTCAATATGAATTTTTTTATAGGCAAACTCACCATTTTCGGAGATTAAAAAACGAACCAGAAGGCTGTAATTTCCCGGGCCAACATTATTTAAAATGAATTTCCTGTCCTGCTTTATTTCTTCCCAGTTTTCATTTCTGTTATGAAGCAGCCTGCTTTCCACATAAACATTTTCTATATTCTGATAATAGGGAATATCCAGGAAAATATCAGCCGTTTTATAATCGCTTTTTAGGCGGAGTGTATCCTTAAAATAGATTATTTTCTTCCCAAGCCTGGCTCTTTCTATAAAAAGCTGATTTTTTTTAGGGTAATGGGTTTTAATTTCACCAGGTTTAAAAAATACAAAACCTTCCATGGACGGAAATACGAACTCCCCGTTATCAAGGACATTTCCGCTGGGATTAGACCGCCCGTTGAATTCATTATTCAGAAAACCGTTTTCTTTCGTATAGCGGTACCAGGTGACTTTTGTATTCTTATTTGCCACATAATCCAACAGAATTTTTTTAGATACTTTGAATAATCCGTTATTGGAAGAGATCCAGAAAAAGCCTTTCTGATCTTCAAGAATATGGTGCGCATCGGCAATATATCCGTCTTTATCATAGGGCAATGCAATCAGCCTTTCGCCTTTTAAAAGATGAATACCTTTTCCATAGGTCAGTACCCAAAGATTCCCGTCTTTAGTTCTCTGGACTTGTTTTACTACCCATCCTTTGGCAAGGTGTTTTAAGATTTTACGTTCAGAAAGAGAAACAACAAAAAGGCCGTTTCCAGTAGCTATATATAATTGATCATTATCAGCAGCCGTTATGCTAAAAATATAATCTTTAAATCTGAAAGTATTTTTAGGATGCTTAAGCTTGTCATTAGGATAGATATACAGATAATAGTAATTAAATTTAGTATCTGCCATACTTATAGCGTAATATTTACCCGCCTTAAAAATATCCTGAACTTTTCTTTCAGTAAAGCTTATAGAATCACTGGTAGCATATCCTGTAGATTTATACAGTTTCTTAATTTTATAAAACTGCGTATATAAAAGGTTGTTAGAGTCATCATAAATAAGGCAGCGCTTATCTGCTTTAGCATCTGAAGAAAATATTTTATTTACTTTATCTCTGGAAAACTCAAATCCTTGTTTGGTAATAATGGAGCTTTGAGTAAACGGTTGCGCTTCATATACCACTTCACCTGTAAACGGAATATTTTTCTGAGGAGTATAAAAATTGGATAGGCTTACGATATTCAATCCTTTAACTACATTTCCGAGATACAGCTTGTTAGATTCATCATCATAAAACATACAGTACAATAATTCTTTTTCGATATTTTTATATTCTATCAAAAAAGAAAGCGCCGGTTTCCCGTTTTTTATTTTACTTATATAAATATTTCCTTTATTGATTATAAAGGTTTGCTTAGTACCCTGATGCCAGTAAATTTTTGTTTTAGGGTCATTGTATAATGAAGGCTGGTTGTCATAAGAGACTTTCCCTTTATTAAAAATAATGGTTCTCCTGTTCTCAGGGTCCCCTATGTAAACTATATCATTGAACTCAAATGCATTTCCGAGTAGTTTCAAAGGAAAATTTTCCGCAATTTTTTTTTTTGCTCCTTTTCCAACGGCATACTTTACTTTTTTACCATCAAAAAAATAGGTTTCCGAATTCGTTTTAATGTAATAAGAATCTATATCCGGAAAGAAATTATTGATAAAACTGTTTTTGTAAAATCTTTTGTATTGCTTCCCGTTTTGTATAAAATACGTTCTGGATACTTTTGTATGAGGTAATTGTATTGTTCTGTCTTTAATTAAAATACACTCCTCTTCCCAATTGTTAAAAATAATGATGCCGTCTTTTCCGTATCCTAAAAAGTCCTTAAAACTTACATTTTTAAGCTTATTATCGTACTGAAGAAACTGTACTCCGTCATATCTTAAAATACCGCTGTCTGTTGCCAGCCAGATAAAACCATAATTATCTTTGGTGATATCTTTTACACTGTTTTGGGGCAGTCCCTGGTCCATGCCGTACCACCGGGAAGTGTAGCGCTGGGCATGAAAAAGTAGCGGAAAAAATATAAAAATAAAGTAACAGAACTTCATTAATATCGAGTTAGTTGTTAGTTTTAACACAAAGATATTGACATTTTGCGTAAAAAATTCTACAGTATATCAAATTTTCATTACATTTTACCGTTAAGCGATTGTAAGAAAAACAATATGTAACAAGTGCTTGTTACAGGTTAAGTCTCAATATTTTAGTATTTAAAGAATAAATGTTGTAATTTAAACTTTGCTGAAGATTTCAGCTTTGCCCGCAGCAAAAGGCGGAAAGAGATATTTTTCATCGATTTGTATTTATAGTCAAAAGTATAAATTACTTTTTGACGATCGTAGTAGGGGCTGTCATAAAAACACTACAACTTTGTACCCATATTACTACAAAGCCTGTTTTATGATTATTATAAATACTCTTTGGGAACAGAAATATTGTTCTGCTTCATGTATTCCAGAAGATCATGATATTTTTCTTCATAATCACCGGTATCGCATTTGTGCGAGATGCTGCAGATATCAGAAGGTTTTATTTCTAAAATATCCGAAATCCTGGTAAGGATATCCAGATTTATTTTTACTTTAGAATTCTCAATATCAGAATATGCTTTCTGTGAAATACCCATTTCAAAAGCCATATATTCCTGAGTAAAATCCTTACTTCTCCTTATTTTCCTGATGTTTTGACCGCATATTTTCATCGTATTCCGTTTTAGTAGTTTTCGGTATACTTTAGAAGTATATCTATTAGACTTACACAAAGTTAGTGAATACCTTTGGCAAAACATTATACACGCTACATGATATTTATTTTTTATTAAAATTAAGTTTAAAAACGAGCTTAAATCTTGATTTTAAAAGAAAATAATTCACCTCAGTACAACACTATTGGAATTATGGAGACGCAACAATTTAATTATGACAATAATATTGTCAGGGCATTCCTCTATGCTACGATTGCATTTGGTTTAGTAGGCTTTTTACTAGGGCTTACTGCTGCATTAATGCTTTTTTATCCTGAGCTTCCGGAATTCTTATTCGGGACAGACGATACCACCATAAAAAGTCTTGCTTCGGGAAACATCCAGGGACTGATTAATACACAGGGAGCCTTGGGATTCGGGAGAATCAGAATGCTTCATACCAGTGCGGTGATTTTCGCTTTTGTATGTAATTCTTTTTTCTGCGGGGCTTATTACAGCATGCAGAGACTTCTGAAAACAAGAATGTACAGCGATACCCTTTCATGGATTCATTTCTGGACCTGGCAGATCATGATCATCAGCGTTGTCATCACTTTCTTAATGGGAATCAATACCTCAAAAGAATATGCAGAGCACGAGTGGCCTATTGATATTTTAATTACCATTTCGTGGGTGGTTTTCGGGATCAATATGTTTGGAACCATTGCAAAACGGAGAGTAAGGCATTTGTATGTTGCCATCTGGTTTTATGTAGGAACCTGGCTGGCTGTGGCAATGCTTCACATTTTTAATAACCTTGAGGTTCCGTTATCTTTCACAAGCTGGAAATCCTATTCTGTTTATGCAGGAGCAAAAGATGCTTTGGTTCAGTGGTGGTACGGTCACAATGCGGTAGCATTCGTTCTTACAACGCCCGTTCTTGGATTAATGTATTATTTCCTTCCAAAAGCGGCAGACAGACCTGTATTTTCCTATAAATTATCCATTATTCACTTCTGGTCGCTGATCTTCGTTTACCTTTGGGCCGGGCCGCATCACTTGCAGTATACTGCGCTTCCCGCTTGGGCTCAGGCAGTGGGTACAGGTTTCTCCATCATGCTGATTGCACCGTCATGGGGAGGAATGCTGAACGGACTTTTAACCCTGAGAGGCGCCTGGGACAAAGTAAGGGAAAATCCAATCCTGAAGTTCTTCGTAGTGGCAGTAACCTGCTACGGAATGGCAACTTTTGAAGGTCCGCTTTTAGCTACAAAATCATTAAACAAAATAGGACATTATACAGACTGGGTAATAGGCCACGTACACATCGGGGCACTAGGTTGGAACGGCTTTATGGCTTTCGGAATTGTGTATTACCTCATCCCGATCATGTGGAGAACCCCGCTTTGGTCTAAAAAACTGGCCAACTGGCACTTCTGGCTGGGAACTTTAGGAATTATTTTCTATGCTGTTCCTATGTATATTTCAGGATTCACTCAGGGATTAATGTGGAAGCAATTCAATCCGGACGGGACTTTGGTTTGGAAAAACTGGCTGGATACCGTAACTGCAATCATTCCTTATTTTAAAATGAGATTTTTAGGCGGTGTATTTTATCTTTCAGGAGCTGTATTAATGGTGGTGAATGTTATCAAAACCGTTAGAGCCGGATCTTTTCAGAAAGACGTTCCTGCACAGGCACCAGCTTTAGCGAACATCGGAACGGCAAGAAAAGAAGGCGAAGGATTCCACCTATGGCTGGAAAGAACTCCCAAATTATTGGCCATTTTAGCATTCATTACGGTTGCTGTCGGAGGTTTGGTTGAGATAATTCCTACCTTAACATTAAAGCAAAGTGTTCCTACCATCACAGCGGTAAAACCCTATTCTCCACTGGAGCTTGAAGGAAGAGACCTTTACATCAGAGAAGGCTGTAACTCCTGCCATTCACAGATGATAAGACCTTTCCGTGACGAAATTGTAAGGTTTGAAGGTAAAAACGGACAGTATTCCAAAGCAGGCGAATTCATCTACGACAGGCCGTTTCTTTGGGGGTCAAAAAGAACAGGCCCGGATCTTCACAGAGAAGGCGGCAGAAATCCGGATTCCTGGCACTTTAAGCATATGTATAACCCAAGAATCACATCTGCAGGTTCCATTATGCCTCGTTTCCCTTGGTTGATTACCAATCAGTTAGATAAAACACAAATGGTGGATAAAATGAAATTAATGAAAAATTATTTCGATGTTCCTTATACAAAAGCTGAAATAGATTCTGCAAACCAATGGGCAGATAATCAGGCCAAAGGTATTGTAAAAAGAATTTATTCTGAGGCTAAAGATGTAAAAGACCAGGTAGAAAAAGACCGTGCAGCCAAAGGAGCGTCATTTGTCCCGCTGGAACAGAGAGAAATCGTAGCAATGATCGCCTATCTGCAAAGATTGGGAACCGACATTAAAACCACGCAGATCAAAACTGCAAGTGCAGAATAATTAAAGCTAAAATTAAAATGAAAACAAGAACCCCGATATCAGTATACATCCTTCTCACAGTAGGTTTGACGATCATGGCGTTCGAGATGTTCGCACACGATTCAGGATATTTTTCTTCACCTTTTTTCTGGGGGTTGATGCTGATTGCCGTTATTCTCCTTCTTATTATGAATTCTATTGGAGATCTTATCGAAAATCAGACGTTCAGCAAATTATCCGATGAAGAAAAAGCACAATATATAAAAGAAAAAAACACACCTTATTTTCAGAAACTTTGGAATTCGGCTTTCAAAAAACAGTCGGCTACAGAAGAAAAAGATATTCTTATTGATCATGGCTTTGACGGGATTACAGAGCTCGACAATTCACTTCCTAAATGGTGGATCGGCTTATTTTATTTCGGATTTATTTTCTGTGGAGTATATATGCTGGCTTTTGCATTCACAGATTATGCCCATCCGGAAGCAGAACTGAATGCAGAAACAAAAACAATGCTTGCTTCAATAGCAGAATATGAAAAAAATGCACCCCAGATCAATCTGGAATCTGCAAAATACAGCGCAGACAACATTGCGGAAGGTCAGGAATTATTCAAAACAAACTGCGTAACCTGCCACGGAGAAGGCGGAAAGGGAGGCATCGGCCCAAACCTTACAGATAGACACTGGATTAATATTAAAGAAAAAAGTTTATTCAAAAATGTATTCTGGATGCTTGAAAACGGATCCCCGAACAACCCTACCATGAGGCCTTTCATCAAAGAAGGAACTATTACAGGAAGAGATGCCGAAAAAATTGCGGCGTATGTCTATCATATCAATCAGGAGACAGCACCCATCACTACGGCTCAGGGAGGTGCTGCACCACAGGGCCGGGAAGCCCGATGGGAAACTGGAAATCAGTAGAATTTTTTATCTCAACATAACCATGCCAAGCCCCCTTTTTAATTTGAACTAACATTTGATTTCATTTTTTCTAAACCTTTTCAACATTAAAAAAATGATAGAAAAGGGGGGCTTTTTTAAGAATTAAATCCTCGCTTTGGCTGTTTCATCAACTATTCACTTGACAATTACTAAACTAAATTCCATAAATTGGCAGTCAAGGCAGGGTTTTTGTATTCGCAATGGGTACCAAAACAGATTTATAATAAAAATAGTATTATTATATTTGTTCTAAAACCCAAACACTCTTGAAGCTGAAAATCAATAAAAGAAAACTCTTAAGACGTTTTGTTATTACCATTATTTCCATAGTGGTTTTTCTTGTTCTTCTTATTCTTAGTCTGAGACTTCCGGTCGTTCAGAATTTTGTAAAAGACAAGCTCGTCGTCTACCTTGAAAAAAAAATAAAAACAAAGGTAAGCCTGGAAAGGGTCTACATAGGATTTCCCAACAGTCTTATCATGGAAAATCTTTACCTCAAAGGTCAGGATATTGATACGCTGTTGGCCGTAAAAAAGCTCGATGTAGGATTACACATGCTGAAACTCATCAATTCTACCGCAGATATCACCTCTGTTGACATGGAAGGGGTTCGTGCGAATGTTGTAAGAAAACCGGACGGGAAATTCAATTTCGATTATATTATCGATGCCTTTGCCACGAGCGATAAGGAGGAGAGCCCTTCTAAGCCGTTCATTATTTCTTTAGATAAAATTAAATTAAAAGACATCGGCATTACCTTTAATGACCAGCAATCCAGAAATGATATAAAACTTTACTTCAAATCCTTTGATACAAGGGTAAAAACATTTGATTTAACCAATAATAAATACGCCGTCAACGATATTAATTTAGACGGATTAAAGCTTAAATTAAAACAGGATCTCGTAGAAGAAGTCTCCAAAAAAGTTGAGAAAAAAGTAGACTCACTTAATGATAAAAAGCCCATGCAGATTGGTTTAAGAGGCATCAAGCTTACTAATTTTGATATTGATTACGGGGATGATAATACCAAAACCTTTGCAAAAGTTCTATTTAAAGAGTTAAGCACAAGAGTCAATAAACTTGATCTCGAAAACAACGCGTACAATGTTTCCAATGTTTTCCTGTCTGGTGCAGACATCAATGCAAATCTTTATCTTCCGGCTCAGAATGCCAATCCGAAAGATCAGAAAGAAGCTGAAGTTTCAAAAGCCGCAGGCCGGCAGAAAGCACTAAATCTTCTCTTAGGAAAATTGGTTTTAAATGATGTAAAAGTAGCGTACAATAACACCGCCATCGCTCCTACCCGACAGGGAATGGATTTCAACCACCTGAATTTCTCCAAAATGAATCTTGAGGTAAGAAATTTCAAAATGGAGAACTACACCTTTGCCGGAACCGTGAATTCCGCAGAAATCCAGGAAAGAAGAGGTCTCAATATCCAGAAATTCAATACAGATTTTGTATATGCAGAAAAAGAAGCCTATTTAAAAGATCTATACCTCCAGACTCCGAAAACGGTTTTGCGTGATGAGGTGATTTTAAATTATAATTCAATCGAGCAACTGAGCTCAAATCCGGGTGCAGTAAAAGTTTCAGCTAATATTGAAAATTCAAGAATCGGTTTCGCTGATATTCTGAATATTGTTCCTACTTTAAGAAATACCATTCCGTTTAATAAATATCCAAATGCTATTTTAAATGTAAATGCCAACGTAAAAGGAAGTGTAAATGACCTGCTGATCAACAATCTCAAAGTTTCGGGACTGGACCAGCTTCGGGTGGCTGCCTCAGGAAGAATCAAAAATGCCATGAATCCTGATCAGCTGTACTACGATTTACGAATAGGCGAACTTGCTGCGACCGGACAGACGATCTTTAATCTTGTTCCTAAAAATACAATTCCTTCAAACATCGCTTTACCAAGCCACTTTAGCATAAAAGGAACAGCAAAAGGAACAACAAAAGTAGTCAATGCCGACCTTAACCTCTACTCCACTGCCGGAAATGCAGCGGTGACAGCGCAAGTAGATATGAGGAGAAAAAATCATGAATTATATAATGTAAAAGCCAATCTTCAGGCTTTACAAATCGGTAAGATTATCCAGAACAAAGATATTGGGCCTGTTTCCGCACAAATTGCAGCAAAAGGAGAAAGCTTCGACTTCAAAAATGCCAATGCAGACCTGAAAGGCCACGTTTCTTCAGCAGTTTACAAGGGTTACCGTTACCAGAATATGGATCTTACAGGAAAAATAAGACGCGGAAATTACAACATCCTTTTAAACTCAAAAGATCCGAATGCCAATTTATCATTAACCGCTTCCGGAGTTTATAATGAGAAAAATCCGACCATCAAAGTAAACGGACAAATTATAAAATTAGACATCAACAAGCTTGGTTTCTATCAAAAGCCAATGATCATCGCAGGAAAAATAGACGGTAACTTTACCAATCTGGATCCTGATAATCTTAACGGCTACCTAAATCTGAAAGACTTTGCATTTTCTGATACAAAGGAAGTATATCCCGTTCAGGAAGTGAATCTTAAAGCCTCATCAACCAATGATTCCACCAATATTGTTTTCAATTCCCAGATTGCTGATGTGGAATTGAGAGGAAAATATAAATTGACTCAGATTTTCGGTGCGCTCAGCAATACTATCAATCAGTATTACCAGTTCCAAAAGCCCGCAAATGCCCAGAAAATACAGGACGGACAGTTTTTTACCTTTAATGCAAAAATTAAAAATGATGATCTGATCAGAAAATTTGTCCCGGATCTTAAAAGCTTTGAAACCATCAATTTAGCTGGGAATTACGATGCAGATTCTCAAAAAATAGAGATTGACGGGCAGATTCCGCAGCTTCTGTATGGTGAAAATTCCATTGAAAATGCTTCGATACGGATTACTAATGAAAATCAGGCGTTACAATACACCCTCAATGTTGCCGCCCTGAAAAGCTCAAGTTTTGCTTTAAATAAAGTAAATATCAACGGTGATGTTGCCAATAACATCATCAATTACAATATAACTACGAAAGACGAAAAAGATGCCACCCAATTCCTGATTGCAGGAAATGCAAAATCTTTGAATGACATTACTGAAATTTCATTAAATCCAAACGGCTTAAAATTAAATTATACCGACTGGACTGTTGCAGAAGGAAATAAAATCCAGATCGGCAATAATGGAATCCTTGCAGATAATTTCAGGCTTTCCAATGCGGGAAGTGAAATTCTTTTGCAGTCTGAGTCGCAATCTCCAAACGCTCCTTTAAATGTTTCGTTGAAAGATTTTAAAATCGAAACCATTACCGAGCTTATTAAAAAAGATACTGTTTTAGCAAAAGGAACTATCAACGGAACCGCACAGCTGCGAAATCTTACGAAAAATATGACGTTTACGTCTGATCTGAATATTACGGATTTAATTGTTTACGGAAGCCCGGTCGGGAACCTCACCGCGAAAGTAAATAATACTTCACCGAATGTTTTAAATGCTGACGTTGCTCTTTCGGGAAATAATAATGATGTGAGAATTTTGGGAGATTACAATACATCCTCAAGCTCGTTTGATTTGAATATGGCCATCAATCAGCTACAGATGAAGTCACTGCAGGGATTCTCGATGAACGCAATCACCAATACGGAAGGATACATTTCCGGAAACCTGAAAATTACCGGTACCACCAAGCAACCGAATATTTTAGGTAAGGTGAAATTCAATGATGCCGGACTTGAAATTGCAAAAACAGGAAGTGATTTCAGAAAGCTGAATGACGAAATTGCCTTTACAAGCAGGGGAATTGAATTTGATAACTTTAAAATCAATGACAAAGACGGAAACTCCCTGAAAATAGACGGCCAGGTTCTAACGCAGACATACAGGGATTTTGCTTTCAATCTTGATGTAAATGCCAAAGACTTCAAGGTGGTAAATTCTGAAAAATCAAACGATGCCATCATGTACGGAATCCTCGCAATTGATGCTGCACTGCACGTAAGAGGAAACCTGGATCTGCCGAAGGTGGACGGAAGGCTGGCTGTTGCAGACAATACGGATTTCACTTTTGTGCTTCCTCAGTCTACACCTACCCTGCAGGAAAGAGAAGGTATTGTGGAATTTATTGATCAGGACCAGGTAGTTTTAAACAAAACAATAAAAGCAGATTCTCTAAATGCCCAAAGCCGTATCAAGGGAATGGATGTAAGTGTAAATATTGAACTTAGTAAAGAAGCCAAATTATCTTTATTGATTGATAAAGCTAACGGAGACTTCGTAAAGCTGCAGGGTGAAGCCGATCTTACCGGAGGAATTGATCCGTCTGGTAAAACCACACTGGTAGGTGTTTACGAGGTAGAATCCGGAAGCTATGAAATGTCAGTAAGCGTTCTGAAACGTAAGTTTGACATTCAGAAAGGAAGCACCATAACCTGGACAGGTGAACCTACAACAGCTAACCTTGATATTACCGCTATCTATAAAACAGAAGCTGCACCAATAGACTTGGTAGAGCAGCAGTTAAACACAGATTCACCGGGTGAAATCAATCAGTTTAAACAAAGAATTCCTTTCAATACTTTATTGAAAATGAATGGTGAATTGCTGAAGCCCGTTATCACCTTCGATATTACTACGGACGAGAAAAACAACGCCGTTTCTTCTACCGTTACAGATATTGTGGATCAAAAACTTACACAGCTTAGAACTCAGGAATCAGAAATGAACAAGCAGGTTTTTGCTTTATTATTGCTGAACAGGTTCATTGGTGAAAATCCTTTCCAGTCCGGAGCAGGAGTTTCCGGCGAGATGCTGGCGAGACAAAGTGTAAGTAAAATTCTTTCTCAACAGCTGAATAATTTAGCTTCTGATTTAATAAAAGGCGTTGATCTTAATTTTGACCTTGAATCATCCGAAGATTACTCCAGCGGAGCAAAAAATACAAGAACAGACCTGAATGTAGGATTAAGCAAAAAGCTGCTGAATGACCGACTAAAAGTTTCGGTGGGAAGTAATTTTGCCTTGGAAGGAGACGCCCGCCAGAATGAAAACATGACCAATATCGCAGGAGATGTTACGGTGGACTACAGCCTTTCAAAAGACGGAAGGTATATGCTCCGTGCCTACCGTAAAAATGAATATCAGGTAGCACTGCAGGGGCAGATCGTGGAAACAGGTCTCGGATTTATCATCACACTGGATTATGATAAATTCCGTGAGATTTTCCAGAAATCCAAGAACAAAAAACAGAAAGAATCGAGAAAAAATAAGCAAAACCAAGTCGTAGAATTTAAATAATGAAAAAAAATTTCCAAACATATTGTAAATATTTATTTGCTTCCGGAATGGCTTCGGTAACGCTTTCATGCAGCAATACGAAATACCTGAAAGAAGGACAGATGCTGTACACAGGTGCAGAAATCAATATTGAAAATGATACGATTTCAAAGAAAGAAAAAAACGACCTGAAATCTGCTCTGGAAGCCAATCTTACTCCCAAACCTAATTCTACGTTTTTAGGTCTAAGGCCAAAATTGTTTTTCTACAACATTGCCAAAGAGCCTAAAAAAGAAAAAGGATTCAATTACTGGCTGAAATATAAAGTAGGTGAAAAGCCTGTGCTGCTGGGTGATGTAGACCGTGAGTTCAATAAAGATATTATTGAAAATTATTCCGAAAACAAAGGATATTTTAATGCAAGAGCAACCTACGATACGGTTTCGAAAAACAAAAGGGCAAAAGTTATATACAACGTAAGACCTGGTGCAAGATATCTTATCAGCAATGTGAAATTCCAGGAAGATTCCACGTTGGTAAACCGTGAAATTCAAAGCATTAAGGACAAAACATTCCTTAAAAACGGAAATCCTTTTGACCTTGATGTCATAAAATCTGAAAGAGAAAGAATTGATAACAGCCTGAAGGAAAGAGGTTTTTATTACTTCCATCCGGATAATATTATCGTTCAGGCGGACAGCACCGTGAGCAAAAACCACAAGGTTGAGCTTAATGTAAAGCTTAAAGAAAACACGCCTGATCTCTCTACACAGCAGTTCAGCATTGATAAAGTGGTGGTTTTCCCTAATTACAACATTCAGGATGTAAAAAACGGAAAATATAATGTTCCTATGAATGCAGATTCTCTTGCTAAATATGCTTACAATGATATTTATGTAATTGATCCTCAGCATAAATTCAAACCGAAAATTTTTGACCGGGCTTTATACTTTAAAAAAGGAGACGTTTATAACAGAACCAAATATAACCTTACCCTAAACAGGCTGATCAGCCTGGGTGTTTTTAAATTTGTAAAAAATGAATTTGTAGTTTCAGATTCTTTGCAGCATAAGTTTGATGCTTACTATTTATTAACCCCAAGACAGATCCAGTCCCTTCGTCTGGAAGCTTTAGGAAGAACCAATTCTGCGAACTACGCCGGAAGTGAATTAAACTTAAACTGGACACACCGAAATTTTTTCCGGGGTGCAGAGCAGTTTAAAGCATCAGTTTTCGGGGCTTTTGACGTACAGATCGGCGGACCGGAAAATGCTAAAAATATTTTCAGAGCCGGAGCCAATGCACAGCTTTCAATACCAAGAATTGTGGCACCGTTCAGGTTTAATTCTTCGAGTGCTTTTGTTCCGAGGACGAACATTTCTTTGGGCTACGAATTCCAGAACCGTACAGAATATTATTCTTTAAATACATTTACAGGATCATTTGGCTACGTCTGGAAAGAAAATGCAAGAAAAGAACATGATCTGAAAATTATTGATATTACGTATGTTTCACCTGCGAATGTGACTCCTCTTTATGAAAGCATATCAGCAAATAATGATGCAATGAAAAGGGTAATCCAGCCCCAGTTGATCTTTGGCCCTATCTATTCTTACACCTACACCAATACAATGCTCCAGAAACCAAGTACTTTTTATTATAAGGGAACCTTGGACCTTGCCGGAAACTTAACCGGACTTATAACCGGAGCAAATGTGAAAAAAGACAAAGAAAAATCTATTTTCGGAGTTCCTTTCAGCCAGTTTGCAAAAATCGAAAATGACTTCAGATTTTATCATAAATTCAATGAGAAAACTTCTATTGCCACAAGGTTTATTGCAGGAGCTGCTTATCCGTACGGAAATTCTGAGCACATACCTTTCTCCAGGCAGTTTTTCTCTGGGGGCAGCAACAGTGTGAGAGCATTCAGGGCGAGAACTTTAGGGCCGGGAAGTTTTGATCCGAGAACAATTGAAGAAGGATATTACTTCGACCAGTCGGGTGATGTAAAGCTTGAATTAAATGCAGAATACAGAGCTAATTTATATAAATTTTTAAATGTAGCCGTGTTTGCCGATGCCGGAAATATCTGGCTTGTAAACGAAGATCCACAACGGCCGGGAGCAAAGTTTTCAAAAGAATTTTTAAGCGAAATTGCCGTAGGAGCCGGAGTTGGTCTGAGACTCGATTTTTCAATATTAATCTTGAGACTTGATCTTGCAATGCCACTGCGTGTTCCATATTATGAAAAAAATGACAGATGGACATTTGATAAAATAAATTTCGGAGATTCCAGCTGGAGAAAGGATAATCTTATCCTGAACATCGCTATTGGGTATCCGTTCTAAAAAAACACTACAAATGATAAAGCATGCTAAATTTCTTTGGGAAACCTTAAAGGAAACTTTTAACGAATGGAATAATTCCTCAGCATCAAAAGATTCTGCGAGCCTGGCTTACTACGCCATTTTTTCCATTCCCGGGTTATTGATTATTATTATCTGGATTGCCGGCTACTTCTTCGGTGAGGAGGCGATCCGGGGAGAGATAAGTAAGCAGATCAGCGGTATAATGGGGCCTGATGTATCAAAAAGTATAGAAAATATGATTGCCGGCGCACTTATCGACAAGCAAAACATTGTAATGAAGGCCGTAGGAATCGGATCGCTGGTTTTTGGTTCTACTACCCTATTTTTCCAGCTTCAGCATTCTCTGAACAGCCTTTGGGATGTAAAGTCTGCGCCCAAAAAGGCATTGGTAAAGTTTCTTTTAGACAGGGCCAATTCATTGGGAATGATTCTGATTCTCGGGTTTTTATTGATGATTACCATGATTTTATCTTCACTAATAAGTGTTTTTAATAAAATTATTACAGATTATTTCGGATATGAAACTTATATGCTGGTAGAGCTTGTGAATTTTGCGGTAGGCTTCGGGTTTGTAATGATGCTTTTTGCATTAATGTTTAAAGTGCTTCCGGATGTAAAAGTGAGCTGGAGACCGGTCTGGAAAGGTGCATTTCTCACAGCGGTTTTATTTACTTTAGGTAAATTTTTATTAAGCTTATATTTCGGGACCGCAAAACCTACTTCCACATTCGGAGCGGCAGGAACAGTGATTTTAATTATGATGTGGATCAATTATTCATGCATGCTGATTTTCTTCGGGGCAGAATATACTAAAGTCTACGCCTATAGAAAAGGATATAAGGTAAGCCCTTCCAAGCACGCAAAATGGAGCGATGCCAAGCTGTACGAAGAAAGTCTGAAAAACCAGAACACATGATTTTATTTATTTTATAAACTAAAAAAAGAAATTTCAGCTGTTAATAGCTGATTTTTTTTGCATTAACAGCTGCGATATCTTAAAATTTTAATTTTCAAATATTTAAAACTTAAGACTTAACACATTCTCCATTTCATTAGCTGGAATATTAATGGTGATTAACTGTTTTGATTACTTAATTTGGTTTTATAAGTAAAATATTTGTGAACTAATCGCAAATAAAAAATTATGAAATCAAAGTTTTTAAATCTAGGAATGCTTATTTTTATTTTACTTCTCAACAGCTGTAGGGATGAGACTTTGCAGGAAGACTACGGATCCGGGACTGAAAACGCTGTACAAAGTAAGGTTACTATCGGCCAATACACCTCTGCTTTGCCTTATAATGTAAATGTAGTTTATTTCATTCCTTCTGATGTACCCGCACGTCCTGAATATGAAAGAAGGATAAGCCAATCTATGCTGGCAGCACAGGAATATTACCGCCAAAATATGTATAATTGGGGGTATGGAAACCGTACTTTTGGCCTCTTAAAAAACCCTTCGACCAATAGAATTAAAATAAATATTGTACATGGGGCAAAACCAATTTCGTCTTACCCATACTCCGCTGGCGGACAGATACTTCAAGAAGTAAATACGTGGTTTGCAGCACATCCTTCTGCGAAGACAAGTGAACACACCATTATTTTCACGGCGGTGCCTGCTCCTGGCACCAATATTCCTTATTATGGTTTAGGAAAAACGTGCTTTGTAGGCGATCATGAGAACAATGACTATCAATATTTTAATCAGAACACAGCACAGGGAAATCAGGCCAAAGCCTATATGGGAGGACTTCTTCATGAACTTGGACATGCATTAAACCTTCCGCATGACGCTCTTTCAAAAAAACTACAAAATGTTGCCGGCTACGGGACTTCCCTCATGGGTTGGGGAAACCAGACTTACGGCCACTCCTCCACCATTCTTACCAAAGCTTCTGCAGCTATACTTAATAATTGCCAGGTATTCTCTCCGGTTGCCAAGCCTGCAGGATATTTCTATAAACAGAATCACAATTTCCAGGCAAGTATTACCAGTCGTTCTATCTCTAACGGCAGAATACAGGTTTGGGGAAATTTTTCGGTAGGATCACCCATTACCTCTTTGAATATTTACTTCATCCCGAAAGACTCTCCTTATCATGCGATATCGGGAATTGCTATTCGAGGGGCTAATAATACTTATTACACCTATGTAGATGTTGCTGATCTTTATTTTACAAATAAAGAATATTCTCTTGTAGTGCAGGGTCAGTTTGCGGATGGAGGATCATCCTGGCAGACTTTTCCATTATTTACATTTGTTAATGGTAATCCTGTTTTAAAATAATTAAACACATTTCCATATATATTTATCAATAACCTTTGGAATTTCTGAAGGTTTTGATTTTTTGAAATTTTAATTCACTTATGTTTATCAAATTCAATAATTTTAAATAAAATTAAATCAAATGTATTTTCGCTACCTAATAATAAACATATGCTAAAAAATTATTTATACACCCTGGGGGTATTATTACTGCTATTGCTATCCAACTGTAGAGAAGAAGTTTTTCAGAGTGAAACAGCTTCAGAATTATCAAAAACCCAGATTAATGCTAAAACTACATTAGGCATTTATGAATCCAATTACCCTTATAATGTAAACGTTGTTTATTTCATTCCTTCAGACTAGCCCTACGTCCTGAATACGAAAGAAGGGTAAGTGAATTTAATTTTACATCAATTTTATTTTTATAAAAAACCTTCAGACTTATTCTGAAGGTTTTACTTTTTACATCCTGTTTACGGTTCCTATACCGAGCAAATGCAATGATTTTTTTATGGTTTTTGCTGTTATTTCGGATAAATTTAAACGGAATTGTTTTAAATTTTCATCTTCCAGCTTTAAGATTTGATTACTCTGGTAAAATGAGTTATAAGCTTTAACTAAATCATAAACATAATTGGCGATCAATGCAGGGCTCAAAGCCTCCGCAGCTTTCTCAACAATTGCTTTGTAGTTTTCCAATAGCATGATCAGATTTTTTTCAAACTCATTCAAACTCAATTCAGAACCTTCTGCTTTTTTATATTCAGTTCCGGCTTTTGTAAGCAATGACTGAATTCTGGCATAGGTATATAAAATAAACGGTCCGGTATTTCCTGAAAATTCTACACTTTCATCAGGGTTAAACAACATCTTTTTCTTAGGATCAACTTTCAGCATGAAATATTTCAATGCCGCCTGCCCGATAATTTCATAAGAAACTTCTTTTTCCACTTCCGAAAGCCCTTCCAGTTTGCCTAATTCTATGGTGATTTTTTTTGCCGTTTCATACATTTCCTGCATCAGATCGTCTGCATCTACCACCGTTCCCTCGCGGGATTTCATTTTTCCGTTTGGAAGCTCCACCATTCCATAAGATAAATGATACAATTGATCTGCCCAAGAGTATCCTAATTTCCCTAAGATTTTAAATAAAACCTGGAAATGATAATCCTGCTCGTTTCCAACTGTATAAATTAGCTTTTGAATGTCGTTTTGTTTAAAACGTTCTACCGCAGTCCCCAGATCCTGTGTCATATACACTGAAGTTCCGTCTGAACGTAATAATAATTTTTGATCCAAACCTTCATCTGTGAGGTCGCACCAAACCGAACCATCTTCTTTTTGGTATAAAACACCTTTATCCAGACCTTCCTGAATAAGATCTTTTCCTAAAATGTAGGTATTGCTTTCATATTGAATCTGATCAAAACTAACTCCCAGTCTGCTATACGTCTCATTGAAACCTTTATAAACCCAAGAATTCATTTCATTCCAAAAGGTTCTTACATTCTCATCTCCATTTTCCCAATCCAGCAGCATTTTTTGAGCTTCTTTCATCAAAGGGGCCTCTTTTTTTGCCTGCTCCTCTTCCATACCCTGCGCAACGAGCTCAGCCATTTCTTTCTTATATTCCTGGTCAAATTTCACATAATAATTCCCTACAAACTTATCCCCTTTTACATCTAAAGCATCCGGCGTTTCCCCTTTTCCATACTTTTCCCAAGCCAGCATGGATTTGCAGATATGAATCCCTCTGTCATTGATAATCTGGCTTTTAATAACATCATATCCAGCCTCTTCCAAAATCTGAGCCACAGAAAATCCTAATAGATTATTTCTGATATGTCCTAAATGAAGAGGTTTATTCGTATTTGGGGAAGAATATTCTACCATCACGGTAGAATTCTTTTTTTCAATTAAATCAAAATTATCTGTTATTGATTTAAAATTATCTATAAAAAACTGATTTTTAATTTTAACGTTTAGGAAGCCTTTCACCACATTGAAGCTTTCCAGTAAATCGGTCTGCTCTGTCAAAGCCTCTCCCAATTCCACGCCGATGCTTTCCGGGTTTTTCTTCAATTGCTTCACCAGCGGGAATGTTACAATAGTAAAATCCCCTTCAAACTCAGTTTTATTTTCCTGAATTTCAAGGTTAATATCCTTTAACTGATAAACATTCAAAATAACTTCTGAAAGTTTTTCTTCTATAGTATTTTTAATATTCATTGTCTGTAATTAATTTCTAGGCCTTTATTAAAAGCTTCCTCATCAAATTTTGAAATACAAATATACGGAAATAAAAAAACCGCCCGAAGGCGGGCGGTTTTTAAATATGAATGTGTTAACTGAGTGTTAGAATTTATCCCAGAAGAGTTTTGTAGTTAGTTTGTCTCCTCCGATTGCTGCAGATGCCGCAGACCAATTCGTACCATTTACTGATTGCTCCCTAACTGGGTAAGTCATTCTTACCGGAACCTTACCTCCTGCTTCAGGAACAGCAGTTGACGGAGCTTGTAATAATGGATAATCTAATCTTCTATAGAAATTCCATGAAGTTTGCCCTTGGTTAAAAAATGCAGCCCAAGCTTGTTCCCCAATCGACTTCTTCCAATTAGAAGCATTATAAGGGTGACTTGACAGATATGCAGTTGCTTCAGCATTATTAACTCCCCATTCATCCATTGATGCTTGTACAGCAGTTATATAAGCCGTGCCAGGATTTGATGTCCCCCATCTAGCAGCAGCTTCAGCAAGATAAAATGCAACTTCTGTATAGTTCAAAATTGTACCCGGATGAGTAGGATCATGAGCAAATTCTCCAATTCTAGAATATACATCTACCTCACCAGGCGCTCCTACAGTTTGTCCTACATACTCATCATCTTCATTTAATTGATAATATGAGGATATTCTCGGATCAGAATTTGTTTTTAAAAAGTCTACAAAAGGTGCTGCAGCGATATAATCATCCCTTCCGCTTGCCACTAAGGCATCATAAAGGGGATTATAATTAGGTGATGTACTTTGATATGGTAATTGACAGTTATCAGCTGATGACGTCATAACACCTCCCGCAATTGCATCTGTAACTGTAGCTTGAGCAAGAGAAGGATTAGAGTCTGCTATTGCAATACCTAGTTTTAATATTAAAGAATTTCCAAATTTTTTCCATTTTGCAACATCTCCATGATAGAAATAATCTGCAGACCCAAAAGAATTTCCATTTGCTAAAGATTGGACATCAGCTTTTGCCCTTTGTATCAGAGAACTGTATATAGTTGCGGCATCATCATAGGCAGGAAGAGGATAAGCTTCAAGTTGCAAAGCCTGGGTGTAAGGGATATTGCCAAAAGTATCAACCAAATTCTGGTAAGTATATACCATCATAAGATCAATAATAGCTAGTTTATTTTTCTTTGTCACCGGCCAAGTTGGTACTTCTGCGGTAGTAGGCGTATAGTTTTCAACTAAACTTTTTGCTTGATTTAAATTACTAAGAACCTGTACATAATTATCAGACCAAATATTATTAGAAACATTTCTATTAACAAAATCATAATTACTTTCGTTAACATAAGTCGTCTCTTGCCAATACTGCATAGTTAATCTGAAATTATTTTCATTAACACTCGGAGTATTAACATAATCTGCCAGAGATTTTTGTGCGTATGATACTACAGTTTCTGCAGTTGTTGTATATGCTACATTTGGATCAGTATTCAAACTTTCATCCATATTACAACTATTCAGTACCAATATGGAAAATAATCCTCCTATTATTATTTTTTTCATTTTTTCTTTTTTAAAAATTAGCTTTTAAGGTAAATGCAAAATTACGGGTTGCCGGCATTGGGCCTGACTGGTATCCTTGAATATTTCCAGATGAAAGCCCTGCTTCCGGGTCTGAATATGGTAAATTTTTATGAATGATCCATAAATTTGTTCCCACCAAACCTAAAGTTAAATCTCTTAGGAAAGTTGATGCAAGTAAAGAATTAGGTAATCTATAGGTAATAGCAACTTCTCTAAGTTTCACAAAACTAGCATCATATACAAACGCAGCAGGTGGTGGATCTGTACCTAAAACTTGACTTGATTGTGATTTATCGAGTCTAATTGTATTAGGAATATAATTATTTGGGTTGGTAGGATCAACCATTACTCCAGGAAGAATAACACCACCCCCATTTGCAATTGTATTTCTGATAGGATTACCTAAATCATTTAATCCAACTGAATCTGGATAAAGCCCTGTTCCGTAACCATAATATTGATCTAACGAAAATACTTTCCCACCTTGTTTGACATCAATCAAAAAGCTCATTGATAAGTTTTTATAGGTGAAACTATTCCTTAATCCGCCCATCCATTTCGGTTGGAATGATCCCAAATTATGATCTGAAGAGTTCGTTGTAAGATAAGCTCCATTATCACCTACAACTTTCTGCCCGTCTGGAGAGTAAACAAAGTCAGCTCCCCATATTGTTCCATAGTCTTGATTCAATGGTGCGTTAATTGAAACTCCTCCTTGTAATGATCCTAACTGAAAGTTTTCGATGCCTTCTGCTAATTTTACAACCTTCGTGTTAGGATTTGACCAATTGACATCTACATTCCATGCAAAATCTGTTGATTTTATAGGTGTTAAATGTCCTGAAATCTCAAACCCTTTAGTTTCTAATGTTCCTGCATTTACTACTCTGTTTATAAAACCACTACTCGTAGTAACAGGTAAATTTACAATTTGGTCGAAGGCACTATTTTTAAACCATGAAACATCAAATCCTATTCTGTTCTTAAAGAACTCCATATTAACTCCAAATTCAATATTATTTAACCTTTGTGGTCTAATGTTTTGGTTTCTTGCTAATGTACTATAGGCATACATCGGGGATTCAAATGGATATTGAGCAGCATATCTATTTAAAAGATTATCAGCTCCGGTATCTGATCCTACTTGCGCATAAGCCGCTCTTATTTTACCAAAGGATAACCAGTTTTGTTTAATTAGATTTGAAAAAACTAAACTTCCTGTTACTGATGGATACCAATAAACATTGTTGTTTTTCGGTAAAGCAGTTGATTGATCCCTTCTAATCGTTCCTTCAATGTAATAAGTACCTTTGTATCCAAGTGATGCTTGAGCAAATATCCCAAAAATTCGTTTCTCGTTTGACACTGACACTGGTAAGGCAGGTGCTGATGCAGAATTACTTATTGTATATAAACCCGGAATTATTAATCCCCCAGACGTTGATTGTTGATCTGATTCAAATGTTTGAACATTTAAATTGGTCCCCACTAAGCCGTTTATATTAAAATCGTTAAATGTCTTTTTATAGGTTGCAATGAAATCATAGTTAGTTTCAGATGCATTATAATGAGATAAAGCATAACCCGACGGTTGATCTACAGTATTCAGTCCAAATGGAGCTGCCACAGATCCCACAGCTCTTCTTTCTTCTACTTTCATTGTATAACCATCTCTACCTACTCTACCCATTAGATTAATATCTGGAGTGAGATCGTAGTTTAAACTAGCATTTATGGCTAATCTGTCTCTAGCATCTGTTTGATAATTTTCATATACTTTAAAATATGGATTATCCCAATATTGTGGTCTAACATCTGAAACACTTCTAATATTCCAAGTAGCATTTTGTTGCGACATATTATATAATGCTTCTTGCTCTTTCAAATCTACATTCGTCGCCCACCATTGTCTGAAGTTGGACATAATATTATCTCCATATCCTGTACTACTTCTACCTCTTGTTCTCTGTGTAACAAAGTTTGCAAATAAATTAGCCGTCAACTTATCTGTAAATTTGTAGCTTGCATTACCAGCAAAATTATTTTTATTTAGCTTACTATTAGGTACTATATCAGTTGCATATGTATTTCCATATGAAAATCTATATGTAGCAACATCATTCCCCCCATTTAAAGAGATATTATTTACAGCATTTGTGCCTACATTAAAGAAGGAAATTGGTCCATTTTTAGCCATTTCCCATTTCGTCTTTTGTCCAAAAGTTGATGAACCTGGAATAAAAGCATCATACTGCCAAACTTGGCTTCCATCATACCTTGGGCCATAAGATGCATCATGACCAAATGAAACTCTTGGCTCACCTAAATAACTACCAAACCCTTGACCTAAGTAGCCCTGGCCATACTCTGTTTGATACTCTGGAAATGTAGATTTATCTATGAATGATACCGTATATGATGAACTATATTCTATACCAACTCCTTTAGTCCTCTTACTTCCTTTTTTTGTAGTAATAATTATAGCACCATTTTGTGCTCTAGAGCCATATAATGCTGTCGCCGCAGCTCCTTTTAGTACATTTATACTTTCAATATCATTCGGATTAATATCAGAAGCTGTATTACCATAATCATAACCACCTCGCGCTGTTTTTTGATCAGTTGAGTTTATATTGCTATTAATGATAGGCACACCATCAACAACAAACAGCGCTTGATTGTTTCCATCTAAAGACTTAAAACCTCTTAAAACTACATTTGTAGATCCACCAAAGTTGGTACCTTGCTTTATATCAAGACCTGCAACTTTACCAGATAAGTTATTTAAGAAGTTTGCTGTAGGAGCTTTATTAATATCATCTCCCTTTACTTCTTGAGAAGAATAACCTAAAGATTTCTTCTCTCGCTTAATACCGAGTGCTGTTACTACAACTCCCTCAATATCCTGTGTTTTGATGGTATCCTTTTTTTCCTGCGCATGAGCAACAGCTAGGGAAGAGGAAAGTACTATAGAAAGTACTCCCATTGTTAGTTTCTTCATATCAAATTAAATTTTGCTTAACACAAAGGTGTAAAACTTTCTTAAAATAACAAAAGAAAATATAGAAAAATTAACAATTATTCAAAATAATTAATTAAAAACGATTAAAAAGTTAAAAAAACATGTTAATAATATCAATTTTAACAAAAAAAAAACAACAACTAAACAATTTCAAATAAATAAAAAACAAAATCAATTAAACTAAAATAAAAAATAACAATATAGAAAGGCGACCAAAAACCCACCGATAATCCCTGATAATCAATATTTTATAACTATAATTATTTCATCACGCGAAGATATAACAGGAAAATTAATTATGTTGAACATAGTTAATTTTTGATCATTAACAAAAAAACCGCCACTAGTGGCGGTTTAATATTAATAAAATGTAATCAATTTAATTTTGATTCCAGAATGGAGTAAATTGATTTTTAACAAATACTTGTGCACTTGAAATATTTGGAACATTGGCAGAGTTAGCAGCATATTCAGAGTTTGGATATACTAATCTGTATGGTTTATTAGGATACTGAGCCGTGGTAGCCATTGGAGTAAATGGATAACCTGTTCTATTGTATTCAATAAACATTTCTGTTGGATTAATATTTGTCAATGCGATCCATTTCTGAGTCATTATTGTTTCAATTTTTTGAGCATCAGTTCCGGTCCATCCTAAACCTGGTCTTGTGGCAATACCATTGATATAGTTTGTCCAAGCTGCATTAGTCATATTTGTTCCAAGCCAAGTTGCATTAGCAACTATAGCAGCATTAAATTTAGCAGCAGGAGAGAAAGTAAAAATTGAAGGCCATCTAAGCGCAGCTTCTGCTTGTAACAAATTACTTTCAGCTCTTGAAAAAAGCACTCCACCTCTTGAATTATTCTCCTCAATAACGTCTCCCCATGTAGCAACAGCTGCTCCTCCTGAGAAATTGCCTGTAGCCAATTTTGAAGTATTAACATTATTTACAGGTACACCAGGCTGACCTGGTACATTTCCTTGTCTTACACCTTTTAGTCCTGTAAATGGAGCTCCTGTATAATCTACAGAAGATACATTGGTAAATAATCTTGTTCTTCTTGGATCTTTAAGACCTGTAAATTTACTGTAATTGGCATCATTCAATATAACATTACCCTCCAATGAATTTGCCATGTGCTCAGAAACTACTACTACCGCATAGTTTGACACTTGCTGGCCTGATGCATTTCTAGCCCAGTTTAAGATAAAAGGATTCATCTTAGCATCAGTAGATGAAGAATATCCAGGGTTCACTGTTACCTCTTCATCAATAAATGTTGCACCAGATAAAGTCTGAAGTTTAGAATCTCTATAGGTTGCCAAGTCACCAGTTACTTTAGACATTCTAAGTAGTAATCTAAGTTTAATGGTATTGGAAAGCGCCTTCCATTTATCCATATCTCCAGCAAAGACAATATCAGAAACTGGTTCTAAAGGATGTATATCCGGTGATGAAGCTGGTGCATCGATTAAAGCATTAGCTTCTTCTAATTTAGATATTAAATTTTTATAAATATCCGTGTCATTATCGTATTTTGGGGTAGTATTTTGCTGCCCCATGAACGCTTCGCTGTAAGGAGAATCTCCATAAAGATCCACAATATATTGCATATAATATGCTTTCATGATCTTAGCAATAGCAATATAGTAATCTTGCTCATGGTTGTTATTGGTAAACTTCTCCATCTGGTCGAAATTTGCAATTCTTGGATACAGTCCTTCCCAAATTCCTCTATAGAAAGTATTATCTACACTTGATAAGCTGAATTCTCTGGAATAAGGTCCCGCAATTGTATAAGAATTTCCCGCCCAGCTGTTCATCATAAGATTTCCAAACTGCATCATAGTTCCCGCCTGCGTTCTGTAAGCTGTAGTAACAGCACCTGGAAGCATAAGTTCAGGGGTAATATTTTCTGCCTGGATTGCATTTGGATTGTCATTTACATCCAAATATTCATTACTACAAGATACTGCGTTGAAACTTAAAGCGGCAGCTAGAATTGTTATTAAAAATTTATTGTTTTTCATTTTGTTAATTAAAAAGTTACATTAAGGTTAAAACCAAAAGTTCTCATACTAGGATATTGCCCTGTAACAGCAACACCTGCTGCATTTCCAGTAGTATTGGCTGTTTCCGGGTCATTATAGTTTCTATTATCTTTAGCATAAATGAAGAATGGATTTCTTGCATAAACACCAATTGCTAATGAATTAACAAATGTGTTTCTTAAGATTGATTTTGGTAAATCATAGCTTAAAGCAATTTCCCTCACTTTTAATGCTGTACCATCTACAACAAACTCCTCTCCTACAGATGAATAAGCAGCAGTTGTAAAGTAATTCATAACTCCAAAATAACTTGGATCATTTCCTACCGGTGTATTATTAGCTACATACTGGCCATTGATTAATTGAACCGAATTAGGAACTACATATCCCTGAGATCTGTCAAAATCAGCAGTTTTTTCAGTAGATCCTGTAGAACCTAAACTTGCTTTTGCCAATGACACAAAACTATTTCCAGTTCTGTAATCTGCAGTTGCACTCAAAGTAATTCCTTTAAATTTGAATGAAGTACTAAATCCTAAGATATAATCAGGATTTACTTTTCCAAGAACTTCAAAATTTGTTGTAGACAATGGATTACCATTTGCGTTTACAATGATATTTCCATTTGGGTCTCTTTGATACTTAGTCCCTTTAATAACGGGGAAATTTTCACCCTTAACGGCAAATATTCCGATATTTGTAGTAGTAGAGTTATACAAAGCTACCTCGTCGGCACCTTCCGCAAGTGACAGGATTTCCGTATCATAAGTTGAATATGAACCTCTTACCTTCCATTCAAAGTCTTTTGTCTTGATAGGTGTAAGACCTAAATCAATTTCGTACCCTTGGTTTCGGCTATTTCCGATATTATCCTGGAAGTTAGTGATACCCGAAGCAGAAGAAGTAGATATAGTGGTAATAAAGTTCTTGTTATCATTTCTAAATACTGATGCATCTACAGTAATTCTGTCTTTAAAGAATCCTAATTGTAGAGAAGCTTCTTTTGATTGATAGAATTCCGGTTCAATATCTTGTGCAAACACAGTAGTAGTAGGCAAATAAGATGAAAGCGAACCAAAAGGATAACCTACAGGAAATGCTCCCACTCTGTCTAATCCATACAAATCAATTGTAGAGCTATTTCCAACTCTACTATAGTTCAAGCTTACTTTTGCATAGTTTAATACGTTTCCTTTAATACTTGCGAATGCTTTTGTAGGAACGAATGAAGCTCCAAAGGAGTAATACGGATATCCTTTATTACTAAATGGCAGCTGTACACCTTGAATAGTTACTGGGTTAACACTTGTAAGTGAACTTTTCTCATATCTGAAGGTGGAGTTAAAGAATAAGTAATCTTTATAACTTAAATCTAAATTCGCAAACCAAGCAAAAGATCTTTGTCTTGTATTATTATTATTAAGATTATAGAACTGGTCAGGCTGCAATACATTATTGATGTGATACCATCCCGGTATTTTCAGATTCTCACCACCCACCTGTGCAACAGAAGTGGAAGCATCCTGAATATTGTGCCCTACATTAAACTTAAGACCAATATCGTCTGTCAAATTATAATCAAAATTTGCCATTAAATCTCCATAATATCTAAAGCTAGTACCCACAGTTTTATAATAATTCGATACAATTGGATCTAGACCATAATCTGTTGGGTGCGTATCATCAATGGGAGTATCGGTACCTGTATATTCTCTATCAAAAGCAAAGGCATTTAGATGACTTTCTTCTACAGTAGAGCCAGAAACTACAGTTCCTGCATAAGTAAATGAAATATGATCACTTAGCTTATATTCCAAATTAAGTAATCCAGTAAACGTTCTGTCTTTAACATCTGTTCTATCATTATCAATAGTCCAGTAAGGGTTAACAGTATAAATGCTATAACTGGCATCCGGAAGAGAATATCTGAATTGTCTTATATCAACGTTTGTAGGCGTTTGAAGTAATTGTCCATATAGATTAGAATTTGTAGTTGATGTTCTTCTGTCTAAAAAGTTTACGTTTCCATCAATTCTAAACTTACCTAATTGCTTTCCTGCTTTTAATATAAAGTTGTTTCTCTTTAAATTATCTTTATCAACTACAAAGTCATTTTCTGCCCTGTTTACTGATAAGAAAACATAAGAATCAGATCCTCCAGCTGTTACGGATAATCCATTTTGAATTAAAACTCCTGTCTTAAAGAAGTTAGATATTCCGTCTTTTTTATAATCAAAAGTTTCTCTGAACCATGAGTTGTCGGCCTGAGGCATTCCTACAAGCAATGATTGCCCACCTAAAACAGAGGAGTAAGCAGGTCCCCAGTTAGTGTTTTCATACGGTGTCCAGTTTGCACCACCATAATCAGTAGTATCAAAGGTATCACCCGGATAACCCTGACCATAAAGTTTTTGTCTGATTGGCAGTTTAAAAACATTTGAAAAATCAATTGAGCTTGTAAGGTTGAATTGCAGTTTTTCAGATTTCGTTCCTCTTTTTGTCGTTACTACAATAACACCATTACTTCCTCTTTCACCATATAAGGCAGCACCTTGCATACCTTTGATAATGTTCATATTATCAATAATTTCTGGTGGTATATTTTGTAAAATATCTAATGTTGAAATTACTCCGTCAATCACAACCAGAGCCTGATTATTTCCGGAAATAGATCTTGGTCCTCTTAATACAACTCTCGTTGATGAATTTACAGAGTTATTCGTAGTATTAATCTGTAAGCCAGAAACTTTTCCAGTTAAGGCTTGAACTGCGTTCGGGTTATTAGCTTGAGTGATTTCGGCATTATTTACTACCTGATTGGTAGAAGTGATTGCATCCTGTCTCTTTTTCAAACCTAAGGCTCCTGTAACAACAACCTCACGGATGTCTGTAGTTTTCACAGAATCATTAGACGTCTGCTGTGCACTTAACATCACAAATGACGATGTCAGGACTACAGCTAAGACACTTGTAGTTAATTTCTTCATATTTAAATTGATTATTTTTTTTATTGGTGCAAATATGAAAAACTTTCTAAAGGCGACCAAGTATTTTGTTAAAAATCTTTAAATTTGGATCGTTTTATATTTTTAAAGCCAAAAAAATTATGGATTTACTAAAAAAATGGTCGGTTTTTTACATTGAAGCAGGGTGTGATGAGGTAGGAAGAGGCTGTTTATGTGGTCCTGTAGTAGCGGCAGCGGTTATTTTGGATGAAAATTTTAACCAAAATTTAGTTAATGATTCAAAAAAATTAAATTTCAAGACCAGAATGGATCTTGACAGCTATATAAAAGACAATGTTAAGGATTATGCTATTGCAGAGCTTCCTGCAGAGTTTATAGATCAGCACAATATCCTCAATGCAAGCATTCATGCAATGCATCAGGCCCTTGATAAATTAAAAATACGCCCGGAACTGATTTTGGTAGATGGAAACAGATTCCATCCTTATAATTTTATTCCGCATCAATGTATTGTTCAGGGAGATGCAAAAGTATTGTCAATAGCGGCAGCGTCTATTTTAGCAAAAAATTACAGAGATCAGTTAATGATCAACCTTCATGACGAGCATCCTGAATATGGATGGGATACCAACTTCGGGTATGCAACTAAAAAACATCAGGATGCATTAATAAAATTTGGACCGACGAAATATCATCGCCGTTCCTTCAGATTAAAATATGACTAGGAAAACATTTCTATAATTTGTGAAATTTTAACGAAAATTAAGAATATAAAAAAGAGAAGCGTTTTGCTTCTCTTTTTATGTGAATATTATTTCTTTTTATTTTTTTGCTCCTGATATTTTTGCTGTTCCTGAGCTTTTTCCATCATCTCTCTCATACGCTTCTGGAACTTACCTTCTGCTTTTGGTTTTTCTTTGTTGGCCTGAATCTGCGCATGAATTTTCTTTTCATCCAAAATCAGGTATTTAATGACAAGGATAATCAAAATATTAATAGCATTCGATACGAAGTAGTACCATGAAAGACCAGATGCCGAAGTATTCAGGAAGAATAAGAATGTAATTGGGAAAATGTACATTAATACTTTCATGTTTGGCATTCCCTCCTGTTGCGGCTGCTGCATATTTCCGGAAGTCATTACAGTATAGATTAAAATCACAACAGTACACGCTAATGCAAAAATACTTAAGTGATCCCCAAGGAAAGGAATTTTAAATGGTAATTTAATTAAATCATCATAAGCCGTCAAATCTTTTGCAAACCAGAATCCCTGTCCTCTTAAGTCAATAAAGTTCGGGAAAAAGCGGAATAAGGCATAGAAGATCGGAATCTGTACCAGCGCCGGTAAACATCCCGCCATCTGGTTGACACCGGCTTTTCGGTAGACTTCCATCGTTGCCTGCTGCTTTTTCATTGGGTCTGCATCCTTCAATTTAGCATTTACTTCATCAATTTCCGGACGGATTACCCTCATCATTGCACTCAGCTTATGCTGTTTGTACATAATCGGGGATAAGATTAGCTTAACAAGTATGGTCAGAACAAAAATTGCCCAGCCTGCTGTTAACCCCCAGGAAGAAATAAAGTTATAAATAGGGATAAAGAATCCCCTGTTCATCCATCCGATGAAAGACCATCCCAAAGGAAGAATTTCGTCGAAGTTTTTATCGTAAGATTTTAATAATGGTAAATCCAAAGGCATAAAGTACCATGTGAAATCCTGATTCAATTCGCTGCCTGTCATTTGAACAAAACCTTCATAGTTTAGCTTTTTCAAATACTCACCTTCTTCTACTATTTCCTGATTTCCTTTGCTTTGTGTAAATCCGATTTTAGACTCAATCACAGAAGTGAAAAACTGCTGTTTTACACCAATCCAGTTAAGGGTTTCTTTTTCCTCCTCCATGGTTGTTCTTCCGTCATAATCATAATCTTTATAATTATTGAAAGCATACGAGAATTCTGAATGCGACTGCTCCTGAGCTCTACCCTTCTCCAGATTCCTCACACTATAATCCCAGATAAAATCTGCTTTATTATCTGCAGTGATCTTTGAAAGGCCCTGAGTTCTTACTTTAAAGTCTAGTGTATATTTAGGAAGTAAAGTATAAATAAACTGAATAACCGCACCATTATAGTTAGCCGTCATGGTTACAGCATTTCCATTAACAGTAGGTGCAAAAACTAAATCTTTAGTATTAATTACTTTTCCAGTTTTATCTTTGAATTGGAAACCGTAGTTGGAATTATTTTTAGTGATCAGGTATAGCGGAAGGTCTGCCTTATCCGTTTTATGATCATAAGCTTTGTATTCTGCAAGTTCCACTTTAGAAACCTGGCCTCCTAAGCTTGCAAATTCTATTTTTAATTCTTTGTTAGAAAGATTCGCTGTCTGAATTGCGTTGGGAGTTACATTTGGATTGATATTGCTTGCCTGAGTTTGTTTTATGGCATTTTTTACCTGTTCGGTCTTTTGTTGCTGAGCTTTTACCTCTTCTTCTTTTGACTGCTTGTTTTGGAAATAAAACATGAAACCAAAAAGAACCAAACATAAAACCGCAAAACTAATCATTTGACTTTTATCGAGTCCGTTGTTCTGTTGCATTTTATTTTAATTAAAATTTTTACCTATTTATTTTATTTTTTACCACAAAAGGCACAAAGTTTTGTTTAACACTTAGGCTTTTTGAAATATCTGATTTTTCAGCTTTTGTAAGCTATTTTAATTTCAAAGTATAAAACTTAAAGTCCAAAGGCTGCTTTTGTTTCTTTTGTGGTTAAATTTTTAATTTTATATGTATAACAAATGTTATATATTTTCGAGTCGACAAAAATACTGTTTTTTTATCAAAACTCTATCCTATAATATATTACTATATAATAAACTCAGGCTGAGAATAATCAGTCTGAGTTTATTTATGACGTTTGTAATTAAAGAATTACTTTATTCATTCAAACCTTCAAGGTTTTAAAAACCCTGAAGGCTTAATAATTTATATTATTTCGTTTCACAAGCCTTAATGAAAGCTCTGAATAACGGATGCGGTGTAGCGACCGTACTTTTATATTCCGGATGGTATTGTACCCCTACATAGAACGGGTGGTCCGGCATTTCTAATGCTTCCACCAATCCTGTTTCCGGGTTTGTACCTGTTGCAAGGAAACCGTTTTTCTCAAATTCACTTATATAATCACTGTTGAATTCATATCTATGACGGTGTCTTTCAGAAATATGTTTTGTTCCGTAGATGTCATTTAATTTAGAACCATTTTTCAATGCACACTTCCAAGCTCCAAGACGCATTGTTCCTCCTTTATCCACTACATTTTTCTGCTCTTCCATTAATGATATCACTGGATGTTCCGTAGAAGTATCAAATTCCATTGAGTTTGCTTTTGCATGTCCAAGAATATTTCTTGCAAATTCTATCGTCATGATCTGCATTCCCAGACAAATACCCAGCATCGGAACTTTATTTTCCCTTGCATATTGTGCAGTAAGAACTTTCCCTTCTATTCCCCTGTCGCCAAAACCTGGAGCAACAAGGATTCCGTCTACATCTTTTAAAGTATCTTTAATATTTTCCGGTGTAATATCTCCACTGTATACCCATCTGATCTTCACTTCAGTCTCAAGGCCTGCACCTGCATGCTTGAAAGCTTCGGCTATGGAAATATAAGAATCCTGAAGAGAAACGTATTTACCTACCAATGCAATTTCTACAGATTTTTTAGGGTTCTGGAATTTTTTAAGGAATGTTTTCCAGTCTTTAAGATCTGCTTCTTTATCATTCTTAAGATCCAGTTCTTTAAGAACCACATCATCAAAATTTTGTTTTTGAAGGTACATCGGAACTTCATAGATCGTTTCCAGATCTTTACATTCAATTACGTTATCTAAAGGAACATTACAAAACTGAGCCAGCTTTGCTCTCTGATCCTTCGGAATTTTATGCTCCGTTCTGCAAACTAAAACATCTGCCATAATTCCGCTTTCCATCAACTGGCGAACAGAGTGCTGGGAAGGTTTAGTTTTTAATTCACCACTTGAAGCCAGATAAGGCAATAAAGTAAGGTGAATCACCATAGAATTTTTCTCACCCAATTCCCACTTCAACTGGCGAACAGTTTCTATGTAAGGTAAAGATTCGATATCTCCTACAGTTCCACCGATCTCAGTAATTATGATATCGTAGTTCTGTTTAGATAAAATTTTAATTCTGCGTTTGATTTCGTTCGTAATATGAGGAATTACCTGAACTGTTTTTCCAAGGAAGTCTCCTTTTCTTTCTTTTTCAATTACAGTCTGGTAGATTTTTCCTGTCGTAACGTTGTTATTTTGGGAAGTAGGAGCATCAAGATAACGCTCATAGTGGCCTAAATCCAGATCCGTCTCCGCGCCATCTTCGGTTACATAGCATTCTCCGTGTTCATAAGGATTCAGTGTTCCTGGGTCTATATTGATGTAAGGATCTAGTTTTTGGATCGTTACATTAAAGCCGCGTGATTTTAGTAGAAGTCCCAGAGAAGCAGAAACGATTCCCTTTCCCAAAGATGAAGTTACACCTCCTGTCACAAAGATGTACTTTGTATTCTTTTTACTCATTAGATTAGGTTTGTGCAAAGTTAGGGGAAAAAGAAATACAAAGCAATTTTAGATTATAATTTTAAATTAATTAACGGCTCTTACCGTACACTTGGTGGCTGAGGCTCTAAGTCACCAATGCAAAAAAGGTTTCCAAAAAATGAAAACCTTTCCTAAACCAAATTATATATATGAAAACTATTGCTTAATTAACTCAAAATATAAGTTAACGTCAACGTCTTTAGCCACACCTGCTCCCGTAGGATCATATTTAATATTATAATCCAAACGGTTTACTTTAAATGTTGTCTGCAATCCCATAATCTCCTTTCCCTGCTGGTTTTTTGTAACACCACCGAAAGTTAGCGGAACACTGATCTCTTTCGTTATATCTTTAATTGTCAGTTTTCCTTTTAATATATATGTATTATTTTTATCTTTTGTAATAGAAGTCGTTACAAAATTCATGGTTGGATATTTTTCAGCGTCGAAAAAGTCTGCACTTTTCAAATGCTTATCTCTCATTTCAACTCCTGTATTGATCGTATTAACATCAACAGTCACGCTCAAATCCCCTTTATCAATAGTATTGCCTTTAGTTGCCGCTTTTCCGTCAAACTTATCGAATCTGCCCTGTACAAAGCTGATTCCCATATGCTTTATATTGAAATTAACTGAAGAATGCATTGAGTCCAACATCCAGTCTGTCTGAGCGAAACTCAGGATACTTAGAAGTGTAAATACGAAAGTAAAAAATACCTTTTTCATAATATATCTATTTTTTTAGATTAATCTTAAAGCGAAGCTACGTTAACTATAACGACAAGACATTGATCTATGTTATTTTTTTTGATTTTGATATAATTATTTTTGAATAGAGAAAATTAAAAAGATAGATTATAAAAAATGTAATTAATGAATTTAAATAAGTTAATAAGCTGAGTATATTCTGATCTTTTGTTCCATAAGGATTGAAACCGGATAAGACTAAACCAATAACATAAATAATTTCAAACAGAAGTGCCATCCTTAAAATAGAGTGGTAATTCTTTTTAAATATTATAACTGTAATAAATGCCACAACAGAAACAAATCCGCATTCTATAAGTATTAAGAAAGGGTGCATTCCAAAATTTCCTCCAGGTAATTTCATGATATATAAAATTAATACACTCAATACAAAGTTTATAATTGACATCAGCACAAAAATCTCAACACTTTTCAGCAAAATATTTTTCATACCCGAAAATTAACTAAAATTCGGAAGAAAAATTCAAAAAAAATTTTGAACTTCGCAGTATGGCAAAATTAAAAACAGCATATTTCTGTCAAAACTGCGGAACCCAGTATTCTCAATGGATGGGACAATGCAAAAACTGTGGGCAGTGGAATACTTTGGTGGAGGAAGTTGTGGAAAAAACCTCTTCAAAAACACCACCTTTTTCAAAATCGAAACAGCATGTTATTAATATCGTTGAAGTAGAAACCAATGAAGAACCGAGGATTAAAACCCCTTCCGAAGAACTCAACCGTGTTTTGGGTGGCGGAATTGTCCTGGGCTCCGTAACATTGATCGGCGGGGAACCCGGAATCGGTAAATCTACTCTTCTTCTCCAACTTGCCCTGAAAATGAAGAAAAAAATCTTTTATGTTTCGGGTGAAGAAAGTGCTTCCCAAATCAAAATGAGGGCGGATAGGTTAACAGATATCCAAAATCCGAACTGTTTTCTTTTTACAGAAACCAATCTGGAAAAAATCCTTCATGAAGCCAAAAAATTAGAACCTGATTTCGTTATTATTGATTCCATTCAGACTTTGCAGTCTCAGCTGATTGAAAGTTCTCCGGGAACCGTTTCCCAGATCAGAGAATGTTCCAACGAGATAATTAAATATGCAAAAGAAAACAATATTCCTGTTTTTTTAGTCGGTCACATCACAAAAGACGGACAGATTGCAGGCCCGAAAGTCCTGGAACATATGGTAGATGTTGTCCTCAATTTTGATGGTGACAGAAATCACCTTTTCAGACTGCTCAGAGCCAACAAAAACCGTTTCGGATCTACTTCCGAAATTGGAATTTATGAAATGGTTTCCCAAGGTTTAAAGGAAATAAAAAACCCTTCTGAAATTTTAATTACAAAAAAATTCGAAGAGCTTTCCGGAAACTCCGTTGCCGTGACTTTGGAAGGAAACCGCCCGATGCTGTTGGAAATCCAGGCATTGGTGAGTACGGCCGTTTATGGAACACCACAGAGAAGTTCCACCGGCTTTGATGCCAAAAGATTGAATATGCTTCTTGCTGTTTTAGAAAAGCGTGCTGGTTTTCAACTGGGCGCAAAAGATGTTTTTTTAAATATCACAGGCGGAATAAAAACGGATGATCCGGCTCTGGATCTGGCGGTTGTAGCTTCCATTCTTTCATCTAATGAAGATATTGCGATTTCGGAACATTATTGTTTTGCCGGAGAAATTGGCTTAAGTGGAGAAATCCGCCCGATTGCACAGGCCGAACAGCGAATTACCGAAGCAGAAAAATTAGGCTACGAAAAAATTTTTATATCTAATTTAAATAAACTTCCAAAGAAAAAATTCGGAATTAAAATTGAGGAAGTGAGTAAAATTGAAGATTTTCACGAAAGGCTTTTTTAGAGTTATGAATGATAAATTTTGATTTTTGATTTTGCTCACGATAGTTATATTAATTATTTCAATCAACTTATAATTTATAGCTCATAATTCATAACTTTAATACATGAATTACCTGGCTCATTCTTTCCTCACCTTTACCGAAGGCCAAATTGTTGGTCAGTTTCTGGAAGATTTTATCCGAAACAGGGACCGATTTTCATTTCCGAAAGATATTCAGGACGGGATTACAATGCATCGCGCCATTGACACTTTCACCGATTCGCATCCTGCTATTCATGAAGCGAAAAAGGTTTTTGCACCGTTGGTAAGATTGTATTCCGGAGCATTTGTGGATGTTTCCATGGATTATTTTGTGGCAAATGATTTGAGCCTGCATTCGCTTCAGGGCTGGAAAGAGCATTCATTAAATGTCTATCGTGTTTTGAATAAATATCATGAATTTTTGCCTGAAAGCTTAAAAAGAATGCTCGTGAAAATGGAACATGACGATTGGCTTTACAATTACCGCAATGACCAGGGAATACAATTCAGTATGAGAAATGTTTTACACAAAGCGAAATACCTTGATATTAATATTCCTGTTTTTGAGGCTTTTTTAAAAAATAAAGATATACTCCAACAATGCTATGATGATTTTTTTCCGGACTTACTGAGTCATGCAAATGGAATCAACACACTCTTACAAATGGAAAAATAAACAGGCTGCTTCTAAAAGAGACAGCCTGATTTACCTAAAATTAATAATATTTTTTATTGTGCCGAATCACAGAAAGAAATATGTAAAAGACCTCCAGCAGGGAACGGAGATCCGTTTGATACCCCATTGTAAGATACTGTTATAGATGTCACTGTATTTTGCACAGCAAATGTTCCTGGCTGTGTTATTGTGTTTCCGGTAACTGTTGGTACCTGGTTACATGACTGTGATGTTAATAATGTAGGATTGGATATGGTGGTCGCTCCATTTTTAGCAGTAACAGTCGCAACATTATTTGATCCTGAATACCAACCATTTGCATTGATTTTCACATTAGATACAGGCTTGCTGAATGTAAATGTTATAGACCCTGGAGAATTATAAGTTCCTATTTTCCAAGAATTTGATGTTGAATGTCCACCACAGGAATCCATTTGTGATCCTGCTGTTACATATCCTGTAGTAGTAACATTTACCGCAACTGACTGACCATTAATTAAATATGTATTTGGGAAGTTTGATCTTCCTAACCAAACTGTCTGACAAGGGTCAATTGCTGGATCCTGCGCATTATAATAAACATCTCTTGAACATGTGCTGCTCCCTAATGTAAAGGTATAATTAAATGTACCTGAATTAATTGGTGTTCCATTTCCTGTAACCATAACAGTCTGAACTTGCAACTATTTTTGAGACAAAATTTATATACTCTTTATGCTACATTTTTAGATTGATTAGACATTAAATTTTGATACTCTCTTATGGTTAAATTTCCTAAAGCTGAATGCCTTCTCTGGGTGTTGTAAAATGTTTCTATATATTCAAACACAGAGTTTTTGGCGTGGTCTCTAGTTTCATATTTATTTTGATAGACAAGTTCGGTTTTCAGAGTTTTGAAAAAACTCTCCGCTACAGCATTATCATAGCAATTTCCCTTTCCACTCATACTTCGGGTAATATTTTTCCCGACTATTGACGTAAATTCTGTGCACGCATACTGTATCCCTCTGTCTG
>NZ_AUMT01000015.1 GCF_000430825.1 Chryseobacterium daeguense DSM 19388
TGCGTGCACAGAATTTACGTCAATAGTCGGGAAAAATATTACCCGAAGTATGAGTGGAAAGGGAAATTGCTATGATAATGCTGTAGCGGAGAGTTTTTTCAAAACTCTGAAAACCGAACTTGTCTATCAAAATAAATATGAAACTAGAGACCACGCCAAAAACTCTGTGTTTGAATATATAGAAACATTTTACAACACCCAGAGAAGGCATTCAGCTTTAGGAAATTTAACCATAAGAGAGTATCAAAATTTAATGTCTAATCAATCTAAAAATGTAGCATAAAGAGTATATAAATTTTGTCTCAAAAATAGTTGCAAGTTCAAAACAAAGAATATAACAACATTAACAAGACATGAAAAACATCTACGATCCGGATTATGTAAAAAACCTCTTCAACCACATGTCCGGTTCTTATGAGAGAATGAACTATATCACTTCTTTCGGTTTTTCAATACGGTGGAGAAAGCAGTTTCTTAAAAAATTAGGAAATTCTGACAAACAACTGAACGTTATCGATCTTCTTTCCGGTCTTGGAGAAAATTGGCTGTATTTAAAGAAATTTTTTCCTAATTCTCAATTTTCTGCCTTGGATTTTTCCGAGATGATGATTGAAAAATCAAAAATAAAATCTCAGAAAATTTTTAATGGAGATTTAACCCTGCTGTGTGAGGATATTCTTCAAAATAAACTACCTTCCGATTATTATGACATAATTTCCTGTGCTTACGGCTTAAAAACTTTTAATAATGATCAGCTTGAGACTTTTGCAAAAGAAATCAAAAGAATATTAAAAACCGGCGGAAAATTTAGCTTTGTAGAAGTCTCGAAACCTGATAACCAGATTTTATATCTCTTTTACAAACTTTATTTAAGTAAAATAATTCCTGTTTTAGGCAAGCTTTTTTTGGGTGATCCAAGTGATTATAAAATGTTGTGGATTTACACAGAAAAGTTTAACAACAGCAAATCCGTTAAAGATATTTTTGAAAGAAATGGTTTAAAGGTGACTTATGAAAAGTATTTTTTTGGTTGCGCTTCGGGAATTAATGGTGTAAAAATATAAAGCCGCAGAAAAATTCTGCGGTCTTATATTTTATCTCCTAAATTTATTTCACTTCCACAAAATTATCCTCCATATTCACATCCGCTATTCTCTGGCTGAAATCTATTCCTAAAACAGACAATTGAGCCTTTGAGTAAGGCACTGTGATTGAATATTCTTTTTGCGTCCACGGCCAATAAGGCATTGTTTTAAATTCGCCATAAGAATCCTTTTCCTTCCATATATGTGTCATATTTATTGGGATCTGATAGGTTACGATCTTTTTATCAGTCGTCATTACACTGAAATCGACAGGCATTGGAACGCCTCCTTTATTCACCAAAGTGATGGTTGTGGATTTTGCATCGTATTTTACATCTTTAATTCCGTAATCAATTGTTTTTGTCGTATTGATCCAGTAATTGTGGAACCATTTCAGATCCATTCCTGAAACTTTCTGGGCAATGTGCAGGAAATCCCTGTCAGAAGGGTGCTTCATACTCCACTGATCATAATATTGTTTCAATGTTTCTGCCAGATTTTGCTCACCCATAATGTAGCCCATTTGCACCAGGTAAAGCTCCCCTTTTACATAGGAAGCATAGGTATAAGATGTTCCGTTATCGTGATGATCACCCAGCCAGACTGCCGGTTCTTCGATGCCTTTTTTAATGAAATTCCTGTAAGCATTTAATGAATTTGCAAACGGATTTGGAAGTTCTTCAGGGAACAGCTGATACATTACATAATTTTCAGCGTAGCTTGTAAAACCTTCATCCATCCACGGGCGCATGGATTCATTAGTTGCCAGCATTTGCTGATACCATGAGTGAGCCCCTTCGTGGGCCATCAAACCCATTAAATCTTTGATATTCTTTGCTTCACCTAAAATCATGGTACACATACCGTATTCCATTCCCCCGTCACCTCCTTGAATAAAAGCGTAAGTCGGATAAACAGACTTCCCGAAATGAGAGTTCATCAGCTGAAAATATTTCGTAACGTAAGGCTGAACTTCTTCCCAAACTTTTGTTTTATCATTATTCTGATACACCAAAAAAACTTTCGGGCCTTGAGGAACATCAAAACTTTTTACAATATAATCTCTGTCTGCACTCCAGGCAAAATCCAGCATATTTTTCGCTGTCCATCGCCATGTTGCTTTATTTTTTTCTGCTTTAATTTTAGCGTTGGCATCATAGCCTTTTACTTCTGTAGGATTTTCAAGAATTCCTCCTGCTCCTACTACATAATCTTTGTTGATTTTAATGGTTACGTCAAAATCTGAGAAAGGTGCATGAAATTCTCTTCCGATATAATCGAAAGTTGCCCAGCCATCGTAGTCATATTCTGCGATTTTCGGGTACCATTGGGTCATGGTCATATCCACTCCTTCTTTGTTGTTTCTTCCGCTTCTCCTGATCTGCTGAGGTATTACAGCATCCCAATCCATTGTGAAAGTGGTGGTTGAATTTGGCTTAATCGGTTCTGCCAGATATACTTTCATGATGGTTTCCTGGATTTCAAATTTAAGGTCTTTTCCGTTTTGCTTGATCCAGTGAATATTTTGCGCTCCTTCCTGATCTTTCGGAATGGAAGCCAATCTTGAAATTCCGTCTTTCTGCAATCTTGAATCACCATTTTTACCCTGCCCCGCGACCCTCTGATCCATCATGGAATCAGGTTTAAAAGCGTTCCAATACAGATGAAAATAAACGACTTTGAGCTCGTCCGGAGAATTGTTGGTATAGGTTAAAGTCTGATTTCCCTGATAGGTAAATTTTTCAGCGTTCACATCAATATCCATCTTGTACTTCGCAGCTTGCTGATAATAAGCTCCCTGCTGAGCCTGAAATTGAGAAATGATAAACGCAAACAGGATTGCAACCGATTTTTTCATTTAAAATTTTTATTTTTTCTAAAGATATGTATTTTAAATAAGACCCTAAAATGTGGAGTTATTTTGTTTAAAAACGATTATCACAAACATTCACACAATTTCAGACAGAAATAAAATTAGTGTTATTCGTAAAATTATTCGTGTGATTTGTGTTAGTTTAACAATTTTTTAATCAAAGTGATCTGGCCCAAATGATAATAAGCGTGCTCTATCATTCCGTCAATATTTCTTAAATACGTTCCGTATTTTTCATCAACAAAAACTTCATTCATTTTAGAATCGGGCATTTGTTCTAATAAGGCTGCAAATTTTTCAGAATCATTCCAAAGCTTGTTCAATAACTCTTGCCACTGCTCCTGAGATTCAATCGGCGGAAGGTCGAAACTGTATTGATCCCTAATTTCCAAATCGCCGCCTTCAAAGACATTTATTAATCCCGCAATATAATAATCAATATGAAAAGTGAGCATGGCAATGGTATTTAAAGATCCTATTTTTGTGGTTGCCTGTTCGAAAGTGACCGTTGAAAGCTGGTCTTTAAAATTGGTATTCGCAATCCAAAGCCCGTCAAGAAGGACTTCCCGAAATCTTTTTGCTAATTGTGAAGTTGAGCTCATTGTTTTTAATTTTTTTAAAGATAATATTTTTTGTGCTGAAAGCTAAAAACCCTTGTCAAGGTTTAAAACCTTGACAAGGGTATGATTTGAAAACAAAAAATCCTTCAAGGTTTTAAAAACCTTGAAGGATTAGACTGATTTTAATTTCAAAAAAAATTATTTTTGAGAAGAAATTTCCTTCTTTCCGCTCTGTAAAATCTTCTCCAGAATTCTTAAAGTAATAAGATACGTCGGTTTTACACCTGTTAATCCCAAACCTCCCGAAGAAAGTGTACTTCCTGTTTCCAAAGGATTATCCGAAGCATAATACGCATAGCAGACAAATAAATCTGGTGCAATATGATGCCTGATCTTAGATGCCACCTGAATAGCTTTCTGATAATGAGCTCCCTCCATTTCAAGGCCGATCGCCTTCCATGAAGTGTTCATAAAATAAGAAAGAATGTCCCTGTTTTGAAGCGAAGTTCCCAACACTGTAATCATCGGCCCTTCGAAAGCTTTTAATTCTTCATCTTTGAAATCTTCAAGCTTTAATGCATTTTCAAAAGGATAGTTATCTGCAGTTCCTTCAAAAATATGAGAAGTAGGAATCATGATATCTCCTTTTCCCCCGGCAAGAATTCCTGCTTTACCCATGATGGAAACGGATTTCACTTTCATCATATACACCTCACCTTTTTGCTCGAAAGGCCTTAACAATTCGTCCATTACCTCATAAGCCTGCTCTCCGAAGGCATAGTCAAAAACCATGATGACATCATCTCCGCCGTATTTTATATGACCAAAAGGGGTATTTTTAAGATTGGTTTTGCTTAAATCTATAATTTGAACGTCGATATTACTTCCGCTCTTATCATTAATATAAATCAGACCTTCTTCCAAAGCATATTTCGAAACCTTGTCGCGAAGTTCTTTTTTATCAGAAATTTCGCCATAGAGTTTATAATCAACTTCTTTGTGGTCTTTTTTCTTTAATGCATCATTCGCATACAGCATATTTTTCACTGAGTGCATATTGGCAGAAATTATATGCAGCGGGCGCATGTGAAGATCATTTTCAAATAAAACTTCTTTCACCTTATTCGCCCATTTTTCTCCAAAATAATGATGCCCTACCCTTTCCTTTAATATAGCACTGAAGTGAATTTCTCTTTCTCTCGTCTGTTTTGCATCTTCCAGACTTACTTTTGCTAAGTTGTAAATGATTTTGAATAAACGGTCAGGGTTTTTATCATCCCCAAAAGTGTTGTAAGCATTCAATGTTTCATCGAAAGTTCTTCCTAATAAAGAAGATAAATGAATCAAAGCAACTTCTTTTTCTCTCCTGCTGAATTTTTTTTCACCTTTTACTACTTCTTCGATAATTTTAAAGGCGCGTGTGGGTTTCCAGTTTTCATCCTGGATGAAAGCCAGATTACGAACTTTATCCGCTTCTATAAATAAGAAGGTAAGGTGAGTAAGAATATCATAGATTTCGGAACGTCCCAAAAGAACTTCAATGTTCATCTGGTGTTCGTCTATTCTGTAACAGTTTCTTCTTCTCTTTTTAGGGACAATGGGCTCGAAGCTTCCTTTATCAAAACCCTCATCTGATGTAAGATGAATAAAAGCGCATTCTTCAATTCCCTCCGGAAGCCTGTCTAAAACATACATCAAACCATTCAGTTCCAACTTGCTCGGAATGTTCATGCTTCCGTAAATCTCCGGATTAATGGTCTTCAACAAACTTCTGATACTTTCTCCTGAAACACCGGCAGGTTTAAAAAAACCTCTGTAAAAGAGGTGTCTCATAGAAATATACAATCTTTCAATTGCTTCCGTTGTTTCTCTTGCTCTAGAATTTGTCATAAAATAAATTTCACACAAATATACGAAATATCGAGGCAAGTTATTTTAAGTATCTTTTAATAAACAATTTAACCTGATAATGTTTATTTTAAAAGTATTATGTTAGCTGTTTCTTTTTAATTTGCTTAAATTTAGTCATGATGAAAACCATTTTATACCTTACAGACTTTTATTATCAGGCAAAAGGAAGGGAATATTTCAGGGAAGACCTTTATATAACTTCAAAGCTTAAGGAGCATTTTAATATCCTGATCGGGCACCCGCACCAAGTTAATAGCTACCTGGATGTTGCCGATATTATCATTTTTAGAAATACGGGATCTGTTTTAAATTACGAACACTATTTTAATGAATTCGTACACCATACAAAAGAGAAAAACATCTTCACGTTCAATTCATTCGACGGAAAAGGAGACCAGCAAGGAAAAGATTATTTGATTTCTTTAACAACAGAAAACTATCCCGTAATTCCTACAATAGACCGAATAGAAGATATAGACACGTTAGGATCTTGTGAAAAATATATGGTTAAGAACAAAAAAGGAGCCGATTCTATCGGTCAGGAAGTTGTAACAAAAAGTGAACTAAATAATGTAGACTTAAATAATAAAATCGTCCAGCCTTATTTAGATTTTATGTATGAAGTTTCATTTTATTATTTGAATAATGAATTTCAATATGCCCTCTACGCCAAAGACAAAACAAAAAGATGGGAACTCACAGAGTATATCCCCAGCCAAGAAGACCTACGGTTTGCAAACACTTTTATACAATGGAATGGCTTAACCAGAGGGATAACAAGAATCGACGGGTGCAGATTAAAAGACCATTCTCTTCAGCTTGTGGAGCTTGAAGACCTCAACCCCTATTTATCATTGGATGTTCTGACCGAAGAAAAAAGGATAGATTTTATCGATAAATGGATTAAACTTTTATCTTTTTAAAACAAACCCCTTTTTTAATCAAATTTATTACTTAAAATTTAGTTAAATTTTAAAAACACCCCTTAAATTTTTAGGGTAAAAAATTTTTCAATTCATTTTTTTTGTAAATTTGCCCCGTAAAAATTAACCTATATGTCAACTTTAAGATTCAAAGCGTTAGAAACTTTACCATTCAAGGACTTTAGAAGAGATAACTCGGTTGAAGTTCCTGTAAAATTGTCAGAATTATTCTGTCAGAATGTTTTCTCAGAAGAAACAATGAGAGAATATTTAACAAAAGAAGCATTCCAGTCTATTATGGATGCGGTAAAAAAAGGAACTAAAATCCAAAGACACATTGCAGACCAGGTAGCAGTAGCTATGAAAGACTGGGCAATGAGTAAAGGAGTAACTCACTACACTCACTGGTTTCAGCCTTTGACAGGAAGCACTGCAGAAAAGCACGACTCTTTCTTTACCCCTATCGAAGGAGGGAGAGCCATTGAAAGATTCAGCGGAAACTTATTGATCCAGCAGGAGCCGGACGCATCTTCTTTCCCGAACGGTGGTATCAGAAACACTTTCGAAGCTAGAGGTTATACAGCTTGGGATCCTACTTCTCCGGCATTCATTATGGGAACTACTTTATGTATTCCTTCCATCTTCATCTCTTATACAGGAGAAACTTTAGATTATAAAGCACCTCTTTTAAGAGCATTGAACGCTGTGGACGAAGCTGCAACTAATGTAATGCAGTATTTCGACAAAAATGTAACAAAAGTAACTCCTACTTTAGGTTGGGAGCAAGAATATTTCCTGGTAGATTCAGCATTATACCAATCTCGTCCGGATCTTGTATTAACAGGGAAAACTTTGCTTGGACACTCTCCTGCAAAAGGACAGCAATTGGATGACCATTATTTCGGTTCTATTCCTACAAGAGTAATGAACTTCATGAAAGAATTGGAGATCGAATGTATGAAGCTGGGCATCCCTGTAACAACAAGACACAACGAGGTAGCACCAAACCAATTTGAGCTGGCTCCAATGTTCGAAGAAGTAAACGTTGCAGTAGACCACAACTCTTTATTGATGGATCTTATGGCAAGAATTGCTCACAGACACCATTTCCATATTTTATTCCACGAAAAGCCATTCGCAGGAGTAAACGGAAGCGGAAAGCACAACAACTGGTCTTTAGCAACAGATACAGGTGAAAACCTTTTAAGCCCGGGAAAAAATCCTAAGAAAAACTTACAGTTCTTAACGTTCTTTGTAAACACTATTAAAGCTGTTCACGAATACGCTGACCTTTTAAGAGCAAGTATCGCGTCTGCAAGCAACGACCACAGATTGGGTGCAAACGAAGCGCCGCCGGCGATTATTTCAGTATTTATCGGAAGCCAGCTGTTCAGAGTTTTGGAAGAGCTTGAAAAAGTAACGGAAGGAAAACTTTCTCCGGACGAAAAAACAGATTTAAAACTAAATGTAGTCGGAAAAATCCCTGAAATTTTGTTGGACAATACTGACAGAAACAGAACTTCTCCATTCGCATTTACAGGAAATAAATTCGAAATCAGAGCGGTAGGTTCTTCTGCAAACTGTGCAGAATCTATGACGGTAATGAATACTATAGCAGCGAAGCAATTGAATGATTTCAAAAAAGAAGTAGATGCTTTAATTGAAACAGGTCTTAAGAAAGATGAAGCGATCTTCAACGTGTTGAGAGAATACATCAAGCAGTGTAAAAACATCATGTTTGAAGGAGACGGATATTCTGATGACTGGGCAAAAGAAGCTAAAAAGAGAGGTTTAAACAACTTAAAAACTACTCCGGAAGCCCTTAAACAGGAAATGGATAAGAAATTCTTAGCTCTTTACGAAGAAATGGGAATTTTCACTCACAGAGAAGTTGAAGCAAGAAACGAAATCAAATTAGAAAAATATTCTACAGTTATTGATATTGAAGCAAGAGTTTTAAGCGATATCGCAAGAAACCACATTATTCCTTCTGCTTTAAATTATCAGAACAGATTAATTGAAAACGTAAAAGGTCTTAAAGAAATTTTCGGAGACAAAGAATTCAAAACATTAGCGAAAGAGCAAATGAGCTTAATTACTAATATTTCTGAAAACGTTTCTAAAATCAAATTAGGTGTAGAAGACCTTATCAAATCCAGAGAAGCAGCAAAAGCTGTGTCTGACAGCCAAAAACAGGCAGAAGAATACTGCAACAAGGTAAAACCTCTTTTTGATATCATCAGAGAAGCTTCTGACGATCTTGAAATGATGGTGGATGATGAGCTTTGGCCAATGACGAAATATAGAGAAATGTTATTTACAAAGTAACATCTGTAAAGTTCCATATTAGTTAAATTCCCCGGTGTTTTCCGGGGATTTTTTTTGTTTTATTAACGTTACTAAAAATTAGAGTTGTAAAACTCAAACCTTGATTAATAAAGCAATTGCAATTTATTTTGTTAAAGAATCTTAATAAAAAAAACCGCATACTCACCAAAAACAGGCGGTTGCGGTTTGTTTTTTTTTAACATACATCAATAATATGTTAAAATGTGTTAAAAACAGAACCTGATAATAATCATATCGAAGGTGTTCTGATTGGAATATATATTTTTGTAATGCTTTTGAAAATAAATATTCCTTTTAACACGGTAATCAAATATATATGAAGAAAAGAGTTTTGTTTTATTTAGTTGCTTTAGTTACTACAGTTTCACTACAGTCTTGTGCTACCAATTATGTGGTTTCAAAACCAGCAACTTACACTAAAGAATACAAAACAGATGCCAAACTAGCTTTTATAGATATGAAGAAAATGGAGCAGGATAAGCAGCAGCTTATTAATTCATTTTTAGCTGAAAAAGCGGCATCTATTGCAAACGCAAAAAATACTATCAAAAATTCTGAGATTGCAAAAGCAATCAAACACAATACAACTATCGACAATATCCTAACGGAAGCAGCAACATACCTTGGAACTCCTTACAGATACGGAGGAACATCAAGAAACGGTATTGATTGTTCAGCTTTCGTTCTTTCTGTTTTCGGGGCAGTAGCAGGGCTTAGCTTACCAAGAGTAGCAGCTTCTCAGGCTCAGGAAGGTGAAAGAATTGAGAAAAGCGATCTAAAGAAGGGAGATTTAATTTTCTTCTCTCACGGAAGAAGAATTTCTCATGTAGGTATTGTAGAAAGTGTAACAGAAGACGGTGAAGTGAAATTTATTCACGCAGCTACTTCAAGAGGAGTAATGGTTTCTTCACTGAATGATTCTTACTGGGGGCCTAAATACAGATTCGGGAAAAGAATTATTAATGAGAACGGAGAAGCCTACAACAATCTTGCAGCTACAAATCCCGCTTCAAACGGAACAAATTTTTAATTTTAAATAATTGATTTAAATAATGAAACCAGCAAAATTGCTGGTTTTTTTATTGTCTTATTGTTGAAGTCTCAAAATATTGTTATTCTTTACTAGCCCGTCTTTTTGCTTTGCAAAATCCGCCCCTTCAAAGTAGGGGAATTTAGTATCGTCAATACTAACTTCTAGTTTCTAGTTTCTAGTTTCTAGTTTCTAGTTTCAAAATTAACTGTTCCTGTCAATTTCAATATCAAACTTACGAAGAAGTCCGTATACTTCAGAAAGGGAAAATCTAGCCTTTTTAAGCCTGTTTAAAGAGGGATCTATGGAATAGTTGACCGAAGTTCTTAAATCTGCTTTTTCCAGGTTTGTATTCTCGAAAATAGCACCGGAAAGATCACAACCGCTCATAACAGCATTAGATAAATCACAATCCGCAAAATCCACTTCAATCAATTTAGAATTTTTAAAAATGGTTTTCTTAATTTTTGTTTTATAAAAAATAGAATTATTTAGAGAGCAGCCATCAAACTGAAACGTCATCCCGAATTCATTGCAGTCATTAAAGTGAAGCCCGAACATTTTACATTCTTTAAAGATTACATCACGAAAAGCCGTCGAAACAAGCTTTGCCATGCTCAAATTACAGTCAACGAATTCACAATCATTAAAGTTAAAAAAAGAAAGATCGGCATATTCAAAATTACAGTTTCGGAATGTACAGTTTTCATATTCACCTTTTTCTAAAAGCTGCTGTGTGAAATCTTTGCTCTCAAAATTTTGATCCGAGAAGTATGGTTGTTTCATTGAATTTTATTGATGAAATTATTTATATCGCAGATTCAGCAAAATTGTAGATTTTCTATATAAAGTTTAAACAAAATGATTATAAACTTCCATCACCCCGCTTCCAACTTCCCGCCTTATACCAGACTATTCTTATCAGAATAATTCAATTTAAAGAAAATAAAAGTCATGATTGAGAAAGCCAGCAAAGAACTTCCCCCGTAACTGAAATAGGGAAGCGGAATACCCACCGTAGGAAAAAGCCCCATAACCATGCCTAAATTAATAGTAAAGTGCATCAAAAGGATCGAGGCAAAGCAATACCCGAAAACCCGGTTAAAAGTAGATTTCTGCTTTTCTGCAAGGAAATAGATTCGGCCAATGTAAACCATATAGCATAAAATAAGAACCGCGCTTCCTAAAAAGCCCCACTCTTCTCCCACTGTACAGAAAATATAATCGGTCTCCTGTTCAGGAACAAATTTTCCCTGTGTAACGGAACCCTGACGGTAACCTTTACCCCAAAGCCCACCCGAACCGATGGCTGTTTTAGAATATAAAAGATTGTAGCCGGAAGTGTCCCGGAATGCTTTTTCACCTTTATAAAGAACCTCAATTCTTTCCCTTTGGTGCTTAGGAAGTTTTTCCAAAACATAAGGTGAACCGAATGCCAGTCCGCACAAGAGTACCACCGAACCTACAATACCTGAAATTGAAATAACATTCCAGGACATTTTATAGTAATTCAGGGCGATCCAGCCTCCTACAATAAGGACAATTGCGAGAGCTACCCAGATAGGATTTACAGCCAATGAGATCAGGAAAACCCCGGCAAACAGAAATCCGATTCCGAATAATAATCCACTCAGTCCTTCCCTGTATAAAGCAATAAAAAAAGCAATAAAAACAAGCATAGAGCCTACATCCGGAATGGCAAGAACCACCACCGCAGGGATCCCGATAATGGCTAAGGTGGTCAGTAAAGATTTCCTGTTGCTCAAATTAAACTCCGGCCCTGAAACGTAATTGGCCAGCATTAATGCTGTCCCTATCTTCGCAAATTCCACGGGCTGCATCGTAAAGCTCCCGAATTTATACCAGTTTTTCTGACCCAAGATCTCCTTCCCGAAAGGAAAAAGCCCGATTAGCAGCAAAACACCACCTATATAGATGATTCCGGCCATATTTTCAAAGAATTTACTTCTTCCGACAAAAATCACCAATCCTACCACTAAAGAAATACAGAAAAAAATCAATTGCTTTTCCCCTAATTTATGGTCTACACTGTAAATATTTGCAATGGCAAAAACACAAAGCAGAAAATATAGGCCCAGCCCTAATTTATCTATTCCTTCTGTCCATTTCATTGCTTCGCAGTTTTAGGGTTTTTAGTATTTTTTGTTTCTGTGTCTATCTGTTTCTGCAGTTTTGCTTTCTTTTCTTTGATGTAATTTAAACTGTCCTGAATCCTTTTTTGTTTAATAGAATCTTCTTTTGGATCTTTATATAAACCTTTACGCTTTAGATCGGCAATCCATTGTCTTTTGTATTCAGGCATAAAGCTTGCTGAGGTCATTTTTTTGTAAAGATTTTCACGCTTAAGATCTCCTGTAATATATTTTTCAGCAATAACCGTTGCAGCAGGACCCGCCCAGGTAGCACCAAAACCGGCATGCTCCATTACGGCAGCTACTACGATCTTTGGTTTATCAGCAGGAGCAATTAATACAAAAATAGAATTATCCTTACCCTGCGGAACCTGTGCCGTACCCGTTTTTGCCAATTGAGTAAAATCATTGGACTTCAAGCCGTGGGCCGTACCTCGCAAAACTACGGCTTCCATACCTTTTAATACGGGTTCAAAGTGTTTCGGATCTACTAAAGTTTTATGTTTTTTCTTAAATCTTGGGTCCGGATTTGGCTTTCCGTCGATTGCTTTTACAATGTGTGGAGTATAATACCACCCTTTATTAGCGATAGCTGCAACGTAATTGGCCAGCTGAAGCGGCGTAACCAAGACATCTCCCTGCCCCATCCCATTAAAGACAGCTCCTGTAGCCAAAGGATCCCAGTTTTTATAATCTTTCTTGGAACCACTTGCTTTAAGAATAGATTTCATTCTTTTTTCGTAAAACTCACCGGAAGGAATTCTTCCTTTTGCGCCTACTGCAAAGTCATTATTCAGAAACTCTCCCACGCCGAAGCTGCTCATAATTTTTTTCCATTCATCTACTCCTTTCGAAGGATTTCCAGGATATTTATTCATGATAGCCAGATAAGCATAAGAAAAATAACAGTTACTTGAAACCTGAATTGCGGGGATCAAAGGATCTGCTCCTCCGTGACCTTTAATTCTTAATCCTTTATAATAAAATCCGCCACCACAAGGGAAAATGGTGTTTTCATCCATAACACCCATCTGCATGGCCGACAAAGCAGTCAACAGCTTGAAAGTAGATCCCGGCGGATAAGCAGCCTGAAGGGATCTGTCGAAGGTAGGTTTGTTTTCATAAATAGTATCTTTTGATAGAGCGTACAAATTTTTTGATTTGTTCGGTCCTGTGAAAAGATTCGGGTCGATATCCGGACCTGTTGCGGCCACCAGAACTTCCCCGTTATTGGGATCTATTGCTACTACTGCCCCGTGCTTGTCCACCAGCATTTCTTCGGCCATTCTCTGGAGGTCATAATCAATAGTTAAGGTAATATCTTTACCTGTAATTACGTCCTTATCCAATGAGCCGTTTTTATAGGAACCTATATTTCTAAGCTTAATATCTTTCTGAATATATTTCATTCCTTTTACCCCTCGAAGCTCCTTTTCATAGGATTTTTCAACACCTGTTTTACCGATAAAATCTCCGGGAAGATAATAAGTAGAATCTTTTTTGATTTCCCTTTCATTTACTTCACTGGTATATCCTAAAAGGTTTCCTGAAGTGGAAACTTCGTACTGACGCTGAGGTCTCTGTACAATACTGAAAGCCGGATATTTAAATATAATTTCCTGTACCCTTGCAATATCTTCCCTGCTGAGGTCTTTCATGAAAGTCATGGGATTCAGCTTGGAATAGTATTTTTCTTTTTTTATAGTATTGATCCTGTTGATAAATTCCGTTTTTGAAATTTTCATTAAATTACAAAACCCAAGCGTATCAAAATCAGGTTTCATTAAAGCCTGAGTGAATGAAATTTCATAAGCAGGCTGGTTTCCAACCAGGATTTTCCCATTACGATCAAAAATCACCCCTCTCTGCGGAATAACATATTCAATTTTAATAGAAGTATTCGCCGCATTTAAAGCGTAACGGTCCGTAAATAATTGCAAATAAGCCAGTCTCGCCACGAAAATCAAGGCGACAATAATAAGAACGGAAAAAATTTTTAAATAACGTGTGTTCAAACTTTTTGTTTGATTTTAAATATTAATGCATACATAACTATAAATATAAACGAAATTATACTCGTTACCAATACATTAAATAATATTTCAAAAAATCTACTAAACTTAAAGAACTCTATATATTGCACTAAAAGCTGATGTAAAAAGATACTTGAGAATAAAAACAGCAAAAACTGCGCCCACTGAAGGGACTGAAAAGAGAAGAAATCTGTAGAAGTATCTGTAGAAGTCCTGAAAATCAAGGTTCTGAAATAGGCGATCAGGGTTGTTGCAAATGCATTGATTCCCCAAGAATAGAGGAACGCGTCAACCGATAAGCCGATCAGAAAACTTAAAGCCAAAAACTGAAATTTATTTCTAAAGAAAGGATAAAACATGACAAACACAGGATACAGCACCGGAGTGTATTTCCCGAAAAGGGTGATCCTGTTCAATACAAAAATTTGTAATGCAACCAGGAAAATCATGATTAATATGTCCGTAAATAAAGTTCTGCTAATCATTTTCCTTTTTTATTACAGCTTGCATTGTATCCTGAATCTTTTGTACCTCAGCTTTTTTAAGATTTTTCACAACGAAAACTTTGTTCAAAGCTCCCATTTTCTCACTTAATTCCACTGAAATATCCCAGAAACCTGTTTTATTATCCACGGAGTAGCCCGCAATAGTACCAATCATTACTCCCTGAGGGAAAATAGCCGATTTTCCATCCGTCACAATAGTATCCCCTATTTTTAGCGCAACGTATTTAGGAATATCCGCCAGGTGCATCACTCTGGAATTATCACCGTTCCATGTAAGCGTCCCGAAATATCCGGAATTCTTAAGAGCAGCATTAATCCTGATTTTATTAACACTTAAAACCGACTGAACCAAGGAATAGCTGTCGGTAGAATTTATCACGATTCCCGCAATACCTCTGGGCGCCATTACACCCATTTGTGGAAATACCCCGTCTCTTCTGCCCCGGTTTATTGTAAAGTAATTATTTCGTCTGTTGATACTGTTGAAAACGATCTCACCATCTACAAAAGTATAGATCTGTCCGCCTCCCAACGTATCATGCACTTTTCTGAATTTAGGATTTGCAGCACCCTGTTTTCCGTAAAGCTCCACCATTAAGGCTTTGTTCTGGGCCACAAGATCTTCATTAATCTGTTTTAATTTAAGGTACGAAACCCCTTCATCAATATACCCTGAAACCCAAGAGTTAAAAGCTGCAGTCTGCCCGGCAATCCAGGATTTCTGCATGGCATTTTTAGAGAATATCAGAACCAGAGCAATGATTTGCAGGAATATAAAGAAGACAAAAAACGCGTTCTTCGAAAATAATCTCAGCAAAAATCCCATTCAGATGTGTTCGTAAAAAGTTAAAATTATTTAATCAGGAAATTGAATTTATCCATATTCTTAAGCGCAATACCCGTTCCGCGAACTACAGCTCTCAACGGATCTTCTGCTACAAATACAGGAAGACCGGTTTTCTTGTGTAATCTGTCCGCAAGACCTCTTAATAATGCACCGCCACCGGCAAGATAAATACCTGTTTTGTAAATATCCGCAGCCAATTCCGGAGGAGTAAGAGAAAGAGTTTCCATTACAGCATCTTCAATTCTGATGATAGACTTGTCTAATGCTCTTGCAATCTCTTTGTATCCAACCATAATCTCTTTTGGCTTACCAGTAATAAGATCTCTACCCTGTACCGGGATATCTTCAATATCAACATCAAGGTCTTCAACGGCAGAACCTACTTCAATTTTGATTCTTTCAGCTGTTCTTTCTCCGATGTATAAATTATGATGAGTTCTCAAGTAATAAGCGATGTCATTTGTAAACACGTCACCTGCAATTTTCACAGATTTGTCGCAAACGATACCTCCCAGAGCAACTACAGCAATTTCTGTAGTACCACCACCTATGTCGATGATCATGTTACCCTCAGGTTTTTGAACATCAATCCCGACTCCGATTGCAGCTGCCATTGGTTCGTAAATCAAACGAACTTCTTTTGCATTTACTTTCTGGGCAGAATCTCTTACCGCTCTTTTCTCAACCTCAGTGATGCCGGAAGGAATACAGATCACAATTCTCAGCGCAGGCTGAATGAATTTACCTTTAATCCCTGGGATTTTTTTGATAAACTCTTTAATCATGTGTTCAGAAGCGTGGAAATCTGCAATTACCCCGTCTTTCAACGGTCGGATTGTCTTGATATCCTCATGAGTTTTACCCTGCATATGTTTTGCCTGTTCACCGACGGCAATCGGCCTACCCGTAGAACGTTCAATTGCGACAATTGACGGCTGATCTATAACAATTTTGTTATTATGGATGATAAGGGTGTTGGCAGTACCAAGGTCTATCGCAATTTCTTGCGTAAACATATCGAATAAACTCATATTTTCCTTCTGATTTTTTAAAGATTTACAAAGATATAAATTTAAGACTACCAAAGAAATTTAGTGTGCATATAATTTGGTTAAAATTTTATTAAAATTTTTAGTTCGTTATTAACTTTTAGTTTAGATATTTACGAACTTTGAATTCAATAAAAATTAAGGCAATTAACGGCTGGAAGCGCGATACCGTAAGATGTAATAGTTGAACTTCTTAAAGCATAATTTTACCATGGGATTATAAACCTTAAAAATTTTAACATTACCGTTAATTTTGAATTTAGAAATTTTATTTACAGCAAAATATTAACACTTTATGATTTAAAAAAAATTAAACCTTTAACCAAAATGTCTTATTTAGAACAAACCCAAAATAGTTTTTTACGATAATTATCATATACACTATCAGAAAACCAATTGCTAAAAAAAACGTAAATTTGCCCAGCTTATGTTACAGTATTCCAACATACATCAAACGTCAAATTTTGCCGTTCTTTCCATTAGCTTCGAAAAGGCCGATGTAGAGACCAGAGGCAAGTTTGCTTTCTTTGATGAAAACATCAAAAATTTTGTTACCCGAATCCATGACGAAGATCTTGGAGATGCATTCGTGGTTTCTACCTGTAACAGAACCGAAATCTATACCACATCTCCCAATTATCTGCTGGTAGCCGAAGAATATTGTAAAACCATCGGGGTAAACCTTATGGATTTTCTTCAGTTTGCCAATATTCTGACAAAAGAAGAGGCTTTAACGCATCTTTTCAGGGTCGCAGCCGGCCTGGAGAGCCAGATCATCGGGGATTTTGAAATTATCGGTCAAATTAAAAAAGCATACAGCCGTTTCAAAAAGGAAAGACAAAATTCTAATCCTTATCTGGAAAGAGCTATCAATTCTGCCATTCAGATTTCAAAAAGAATTAAGAACGAAACAGGGATTTCCAACGGAGCAGCTTCTGTTTCCTATGCTGCGGTCCACTATATTTTAAACAACCAGAAAAGAATCACGGAAAAAAATATTCTTTTACTTGGAGTTGGAGAAATTGGCCAGAATACAGTTGAAAACCTGGTAAAACACGTGTATCAGCCAAAAATTAAAATTGCCAACAGAACGCAGGAGAAAGCTGCAAAAATTTCTGAAAAGTACCATATTCCTAATATAGATTACGCTGAATTTGATAAAGAACTAAAAAACACGGACATTCTTATTGTAGCAACCGGCGCGAAGCACCCGATTGTAAACAAATCTCATTTCCCGAATGGAAAAGAGACGCTGGTGATTGATCTTTCCATCCCTCATAATGTAGAAAAAAATGTGACGGAAAATGAAAATGTGACGCTTATTGACGTGGATGAGCTTTCAAAACAAATCCAGGAAACCATTCAGCAGAGAGAAAAAGAAATCCCGAAGGCTGAAAAAATCATCAAGGAAATGACAAAAGACTTCCTTGAATGGGAAAAAAAGAGAAAATTAGCACCAAATATTCATCATTTCAAAGCCGTTTTAAAGAATATGGAGCGCAATGAAATGCATAATTTTTACAGAAAAAATAAATACATAAACATCACGGACATGGAACTTTCCGATAAAATGATTCAGAAAATTACCAACCGTTTTGCAAAATATATAATAGATAATCCGTTAAAAGCCGAAGAAATTAGTAAATTAATGCACGAAATATTAGTTGAACAACCAAACAACGAATTCAATGAAAAGCATTAGAATCGGAACCAGAAATTCCGCACTTGCACTTTGGCAGGCAAGAGAAGTTGCGAGACACCTTCAGAATAATAATTATTTAACGGAAATTGTTCCCATCGTATCTTCGGGCGACAAAAATCTTACTCAGCCGCTTTACTCATTAGGAATCACAGGCGTTTTCACCAGAGATCTGGATGTCGCATTACTGAATGACGAGATTGATATTGCCGTACATTCATTAAAGGATGTACCTACCGTTTTACCGGAAAATATTGAGCTGATTGCTTATCTGGAAAGAGATTTTCCACAAGATGTCCTCATCCGGAAAGAATCTGCAAGGAATAAGGAATTCCATGAGCTGAAACTGGCCACAAGCAGCCTGAGAAGAAGAGCATTCTGGCTGAAAAACTTCCCTAATACTGAGTTTTCTGATATCCGCGGGAATATCCAGACGCGTCTTCAAAAGCTGGAAGAAGGAGATTTTGACGCTACCATTTTATCTTTAGCCGGAATCAAAAGGATGAAAATGGATATAGATTACGAAATGCTTCCCTTTTTAATTCCTGCTGCATCACAGGGCGTAATTGCTGTAGCCGGACACTCTCAGAAAACGGAGATCAACAATATTCTGAGCTCCATAAATCATAAGCCTACCCAAATCTGCGTAGAAATGGAGAGAAATTTCCTGAATACACTGGAGGGGGGCTGTACTGCACCCATCGGGGCATTTGCGGAAATCTTCGATGACCAGATCCGTTTCAAGGCGGCACTTTGTTCTCTGGACGGCAAAAACTGTATTGCTACAGACGAAAACTTCATTTATAATGAAGAAGAGAATTTCGGGAGAAAGTTCGCAAAAGCAGTTCTTGAAAACGGCGGAAAAGAATTGATGGCCGAAATCAAAAGCCAGATTTAAAGAAAGCAAAAAGCTGATCAGCAAATTTGCCTTTCTATTTAAACTTATCATCAAGTTCCCGCTTTCAAACTTAAAAGCATGAAAATCTTATTTACCAAAAATATAGACCCATCTATTTTATCCAAAGAATTAGGAGAGGATATTTCGGCTGACTGTGTGGAGGTAATTAAGACCAATACAATAAAAGTAAGTCCGTTTGACTTAAAAAATTACTCCCTTATTTTTACAAGCGTAAATGGAGTAAGTTCATTTTTTAAAAACCATTTTAAGCCAAATGAAGATTTTACTGCAAAAAATTACAACAAAATTTACTGTGTCGGCGAAAAAACAAAACGTGAGCTACGAAAGCACGGATACGGAACATTTAAAGTATTAAAAAATGCAGAAGCGCTTTCAAAATTCATTATCACCCACTGCCAGCATGAAAACTTTCTGCATTTCTGCGGAAACATGGCATTGGACGTACTTGATAAGAACCTGCCGTTGCAAAATATTAAGTATAAAAAAATTACGGTCTATAATACCCAGGAACTTTATCCTCAGATAACTGAAAAATATCATGCTGCCGTTTTTTTTAGTCCGAGCGGAGTTCGTAGTTTTGCAAAACAAAACTCTTTTGACGGGCTGATGCTCTTTTCTATTGGAGAAACAACTTCAAAAGAAATTAAAAAATATACATCAAAACAGACATTTACCTCTCAGGAAAATACATTGGCATCTATTTTGGAATTAATGCAGAACGAATTAAAAAAACATAAAAAATGAAAAAATTGAGCCTTTTATTGATCTGTTTGACATGTATTTTTTCATGTGCAACCAGAACGTTTAATCCCAACAACCCAAATGTAATTTATTCTGTAGCCAAAAATTATTATGTAGACAGAATGAACAATCAGGAAGTTATTTACAAAAAAATCTCTTCGTACAATGAGCTTATCAGTATTTTCGGGTTGGATCCTAAAACTGATAAAAACGGAGACCTTTCTGAAGGAAAACCAACAGAAGTTGATTTTTCTAAAAATTATGTAATTGGGTTAATTGCGCCCCAATCTTATAAAAACAAGGAAATTATAATTAATAATATTATAAAGAATAATGGTAATATTACCATAAATTATTCTATAAAAGATACTGCAACCCCTATAACGAGCCGTTTTGCCCCTTTCAAGATCCTTATCATTGACAGGAGGTACGATGGCAACATCAGTTTAAATAAATTATGATAAAAAACGACCTGTATTTAAAAGCGCTTCGCGGAGAAACCGTTGAAAGGCCGCCCGTTTGGATGATGAGACAAGCCGGAAGATATTTGCCGGAATTCATTGCTCTTCGTGATAAATATGATTTCTTCACAAGATGCCAGACTCCGGAACTGGCTTCCGAGATCACAGTACAACCTATCAGAAGATTTCCTTTGGATGCTGCCATTCTGTTTTCTGATATTTTGGTGGTCCCTCAGGCGATGGGAATTGATTTTAAAATGAAAGAATCAGTAGGGCCATGGCTGGATACTCCGATCAGAACGCTGGAACAGGTTCAGAATGTTGTCGTTCCTGATGTAAATGATACTTTAGGATACGTTTTTGATGCTATTGAACTGACTTTACAGAAATTAGATAACGAAATTCCTTTAATAGGATTTGCAGGTTCTCCGTGGACGATTCTTTGCTACTGTGTAGAAGGAAAAGGAAGCAAGGCTTTTGATATTGCTAAATCTTTCTGTTTCCAGCAGCCGGAAGCTGCGCATCAGCTGCTTCAGAAAATTACCGATACTACTATCGCTTATTTAAAGAGAAAAGTAGAAAAAGGAGTTTCTGCGGTTCAGGTTTTCGATTCCTGGGGCGGTATGCTTTCTCCGGCGGATTATCAGGAGTTTTCGTGGCAGTATATCAATCAGATCGTTGAAGCATTAAGCCCGTTGTCACACGTTGTGGTTTTCGGTAAAGGATGCTGGTTTGCATTGGAAGAAATGAGTAAGGCTAATGTTTCCGCACTGGGCGTGGACTGGACAATTACTCCGGAGCTGGCAAGACAATTTACCAACAATGATATAACCCTGCAGGGGAATTTTGATCCTGCAAGACTACATTCTTCTCCGGAAACCATCAGGAAAATGGTGCACGAAATGATCAGCCGTTTTGGAAAAGACCGTTATATTGCCAACTTAGGACACGGAATTTTACCAAATATTCCTTTGGAAAATGCGGAAGCTTTTATTAGAGCGGTGGTTGATTGGAAACCAACTGTTTAAAATAAATTGTCGAGATTCCTGTGGAATGACAAACTTTATATAAAATTTTAAGCGCAATATAAATAAAATCCCTTTCATTGACATGAAAGGGATTTTTCTATGAATACAATAATTATAACTAGTTGATCTCAGTAACGAAATCTTCTTTTGGCTTTCTTACTTTCGTAAGGTTTACCAGCCAGTCGTTTGAAGCATCTCTGTAACCGATCGGCAACAATAAAACACTTTTCAGACCTTTTTCTTTTAAATTTAATATTTTATCAACTTCTTCCGGAACAAAACCTTCCATCGGTGTAGAATCCACTTCTTCAAAGGCCGCCGCGATAATTGCTGCCCCAAAAGAAATATATGCCTGTTTTGCGGCGTGGGTAAAGTTTTCTTCTTCGGATCTTTGAGGATACATTCCCAATAACATCTGTCTGTAGTTTTCCCAGCCTTCATTTTTGAAACCTCGAATATCATTCGTAAGATCAAACATTTTGTTTATTCTTTCTTCCGTATAATTATCCCAGGCTGCAAAAACCAAAAGGTGCGAACAATCTGTAATTTGTGGCTGATTCCACGCGTGAGGCTTTATCTGCTCCTTGATTTCCTGATTAGTGATAACAATAATCTCAAACGGCTGAAGACCGCTGGAAGTCGGCGCCAATCTAGCTGCTTCCAATATTTTATCCACTTTTTCCTGTGGTACTTTTTGACCGTTCATTGCTTTAGTAGCAAATCTCCAGTTCAATTTTTCAATTAATTCCATTCGTTAAATTTTACCGAACAAAATTACTTCTTGTCTTACAAATATGGTACATGGATTTTTAAATTTCATTTATTGTTAATATCTATTGTTTATGATGAACTTCCTTTATTTAAAAGCATTTAATTTTAATACATTATACCCAAACAAAAAAGCCTCCGAAAATTTCGGAGGCTTTTACTATTTTTTTAAATTCTTAACTTCTTGCTGTAACTCTTCAATTTTTTTCTGCTGCTCTAAACTATACAATGTAAGCTCCTCAACTTTTTGAAGCAAAATATTTATCATTTCACCCACTTGTAGGCCATTCTCTTTAATTTCTTTTGCTGACGGTACGTTTGGAAGATGATTATTTGCTTTTGTAAAAGCCTCAACTTCTTTTAATGTTGGCATTATATAGTCTGATTTTAAATCAGATTTTCCTGTATAATATTTTTCAAAAACATAGTCAGCAGGAACATTCAAATCTACTTTTACTTCTTCAGCATGAATTTTTCCTTTAACTGTAAGTTCGGCATCCGGATTTAAAGAATTGATTCCAACTTTGTTTTTAAAATACGTTCTATTGCCATAAAAACTCGCAATACTATTTTGATCAAAATCTATAGTTCCACTAAATGCATTTTTATAAGGAAGCTCCTTTTTCACAGTAGCATATAAAGGTTCATCTACAACAGGCCATGTTACCGGGACTCCATTTATTGTACTATTACCTAATCTTACTCTGAAATTTAAACAATAAGTCGTATCATTAAGATAAATTACTGCAAAATCACCCCCATTATAAGTTTCTTTAGCAATAGTAACTTTAGGAGTATGTGCTCCAAAAGAACTCACATTGGAACTCTGATAAACCTGCCCCTGAAAAACATACCAGCTAATAGCCAAATTCATGGTTTTTTCTTGTCCGTAGGCATAACCCTCAATAAATACCGTTGGCATCCCCCCATTATCAAACGGAATATTTGTTTTAATCTTAATTCCATTTGTAATAGGAGCGCATCCGGAGTGATAATCTGCAACTACTAAATTTTGGGCTTGTGCTAAAAAAAACGTACTAAGCATAATTAGTACTAATAAAAATAATTTTCTCATCATTAAAGTTGTGTTGTCTTAAATTTAGATGACAAAAATACCAAATTTAAACAACTTAGCTTAACATTCGTTGCGCCTTTTTTACACCTTCAACCAATAAATCAATTTCATCAAAAGTATTATACACCGCGAAGCTTGCTCTCACCGTACCGGCAATATTAAAAAACTCCATAATCGGCTGGGTGCAGTGATGCCCGGTTCTTACGGCAATACCCATTTTATCAAGGATCATTCCTACATCGGAAGAAATACCTACTCCTTCAAGATTAAATGAAACAACACCTGTTCTGTCGGCCTTTTCACCGTAAATTTTTATTCCTTCAAGCTCCAGAAGTTTTTTCTGAGCGTATTCCAATAGTCCGTTTTCGTGCTTTTGAATATTTTCCTGCCCTACTTTTTGGATAAAATCAACAGCGGCTCCCAAAGCAATATTCCCACCAACATTAGGTGTACCTGCTTCATATTTGAAAGGTAGAGCAGCATAAGTAGTTCCGTTAAAAGAACATGTTGCAATCATCTCTCCTCCTCCATGGAAAGGCGGCAGATCTTCAAGAAGTTCCTGTTTTCCGTATAAAATCCCGGTTCCCATCGGGGCGTACATTTTATGCCCTGAAAAAACAAAGAAATCACAATCCATCTTCTGAACATCAATCGTAAAATGCGGAGCAGACTGAGCCCCGTCAATTACAATATAAGCATCAGTATGCTTTCTCGTTCTTGCAATAATTTCATCAATCGGATTTACAATTCCTAATGCATTAGAAACCTGATTTACAGAAACTACTTTAGTTTTTTCACTTAAAAATTTATCAAGATGATCCAGCTGAAGAATTCCGTTTTCGTCAATTGGAATTACTTTCAGTTTTGCTCCCGTCCTTTCACACAGCAGCTGCCATGGAACGATATTGGAGTGATGTTCTAGGTAAGAAATGATGATTTCATCGTCTTTTTTTAATTTTTGAGTTAAAATATAAGCGATGAGGTTCAGTCCTTCCGTTGTTCCTTTAGTAAATATTACTTCAAAATCATGTTTAGCATTAATGAATTTCTGGATTTTCCTTCTGGAAAGCTCCATTTCTTCAGTAGCCAACTGGCTTAAAGTATGAATTCCTCTATGTACGTTTGCATTAAGATCTGTATAATATTGGTTCCAAACTTCTAAAACTGAATTTGGCTTTTGAGATGTTGCTGCATTATCTAAGTAAACCAAAGGTTTACCGTTCACCTGCCTGTCTAATATCGTAAACTGACTTCTGATTTCCTGAATGTCAAACATTTATTAAATTTTTAAATTAAAAAGTTCTTATTTAGAACACTTCAAATTTACGGCTTTTTTTTCGGATTCTTGTTGCTGGTTGGCGGATGTCTTATGATAGAAATATTCGATGGATAAGATATATTTTGAACTTAAAATCTGAATACGAAGATCGCTAAGTTTTTTTGACTAATAAATATTTTAGGCTCACAAAGCCGTTTCACTTATAAAAAGGGTATAAAGATTTTTGATTGGTAGGATTTACTTTTAAATAATTAAAAAAACCTGCCAATAAATTGACAGGTCTTATATTGTTTAAATAAGCAATTCTTATTCTGCTGCAGTTTCTTCTGCTGCCGGAGCTGCTCCTTCTGCAGCAACTTCTTCTTCATCCTCATCATCGTCTGCTGCACCAGCACCAGCCTTCATTGCATTTCTAGACATCTTAACTGCTACCACAACTGCGTTGTCCGGGTGCATGAAAGTATATCCTTCAGTCTTGATACCACCGATGTAAAGTTTGTTACCGATTCTTAATGGAGTAACATCTACAACTACCTCATCAGGTAAGTTAGCAGGAATAGCTTTTACTTTCAATTTTCTGAAAGACTGACGTAAAACACCACCAGCCACAACACCTTTTGAACGTCCTGTAATTCTTACAGGAACCTCCATGATAACTGGCTTATCGTCAGCTAGCTGATAGAAGTCTGCGTGAAGAATTTTGTCTGTAATCGGGTGGAACTGAATATCCTGAAGAACAGCCGGAATTGTTTGACCATCAACCTCAATAGATACCGTGTGTGCTTCAGGAGTATATACCAAACCTTTGAAAGCTTTCTCTTCTGCAGAGAAGTTCAATGGCTCACCACCTCCGTAAACAACACAAGGAACTAATTCAGCATCACGTAAAGCTTTTGTAGACTTTTTGCCCACGCTTTCTCTTTTTGTACCTTGAATTGTAATAGATTTCATTTATAAAAATTTAAAAAATTGTTTCAAAATTAATTTGCAAACTTTTGATTATCAATTAAATAACAAATTTACTACTAATTGATTGATGCTCATGAACCATCTTCATAACGTCCGCAAATAATGGGGCGCAAGATAGCACTTTTATTTTAGATGACAAATTATTTTTCACAGGAATTGAGTCAGTTACAATAACTTCTAAAATTTTAGAGTTCTCGATATTCTCATAAGCCTTTCCGGAAAGCACTCCGTGAGTAGCCATTGCTCTTACGGATTTTGCCCCTTTTTCCATAAGGATGTCCGCAGCTTTGCAAAGCGTTCCCGCAGTATCGATCATGTCATCAATAAGGATCACGTTTTTCCCTTCCACATCCCCGATAAGGAACATTTCTTCTACAACGTTTGCTTTTTTTCTTTCCTTATAAGCAATTACTACTTCTGCACCAAGGTGGCCGGCATAGTTTTTCGCTCTTTTTGCACCTCCCATATCCGGAGAAGCGATCGTAAGGTTTTCAAGATTCAGGTTTCTGATGTAATCCACGAAAATCGTAGATGCATACAGATGATCCACCGGAATTTCGAAGAATCCCTGAATCTGGTCTGCGTGAAGATCCATTGTCATCACCCTCGTAGCACCTGCAGCTGTTAAAAGATTAGCAACCAATTTTGCCCCGATAGGTGCTCTAGGCTGGTCTTTTCTGTCTTGTCTTGCAAGCCCGAAGTAAGGAAGTACTACTGTAATGCTTTTAGCAGAAGCTCTTTTCGCAGCATCAATCATTAAAAGAAGCTCTAATAAATTGTCTGCTGGAGGAAATGTAGATCCAATCAGGAAAACTCTTCCTCCTCTTACAGATTCATCTAAAACGGGCTCAAATTCTCCGTCGCTGAACTCCTGAAAGTTGATTTTTCCTAATTCCTGCCCATAATGCTGGGCAATTTTCTCTGCCAAGTCCTTACTCGTCCTTGTACAAAATAGATAACTTAACTGATCGGCCATTTTTACTTTTTAAAGATTTTGCAAATTTAAAAAAAAACCACAAGATTTACTCCTGTGGCTTCTCAATTTTTATTTCTAAATATTAAGGGAATTTTACACCCGAATATTTATTAGGATCTACCTGTGGAAGTGTAGACTTGTATTTATCATTAATTGATTTTATGAATTCATTAGCAATTAAAGCATATCCTCTTCCGGTAAGGTGAACACCATCTAACGAGAAGGTTCCTCCTGTAACGAACTTCGCAGTATATTTTACTCCGTCAAAAGAAATTCCTGACTGCCCGTTAAGCTCAATCATCTTCTTATTTGCATCTACAAATGCCAATCCATACGTATCAGCAAGTGTTTTGATTGAAGAATTGTAAGCATCAACTGCCGTTTTCACTGTTGCAGCCTCTGTTTTCGTCAATACATGCTGATTTTGCAATGGATAAGAGATCCCGTATACATTTACCGGAGATGGAGCTCCCGGAGCTGTTGTCCCGATTAATGATCTTGTTGTAAGAAGGATATAATCATCTGCCGTCGTCTGTCTTGCCTGCCCGAATATTTGCCCGAAAGCAGTTGCAGTCGGCAATCCTAAAGAAGGCGTTAAAGCGGCTGTAAGCTGTGCGGAAAGATTCGGAAGAGATTCATCTTTAATTAAAACAGGGTTTGAAGCTGTAGAAGAAAGCAGATTAATTCTGTCTCCTGCCCCAAATGCCGTAAGAGCCTGCTTTAATGGCCCATATAAACTTGTATTAAGCGTTGCAAGGTTTGCACCCAATGCTGCAGGCGTCAAGGGATTGTAAGGCACTGTTGTAAAATACGGAATAGAAGTTACATAAGGAATATTAGCAATAACCCCTTTTGTAGCACCTCCGGCTTTCAATTTGTCTAAACCGGCTTTGATAGATCCGGCAACTACATTCGGATCCGAAATATCATTCGGTCCATAGGTTGCAGGGTTTGTATTTCCTGCCTGGTTTGTACCCATCCCACCACTTGTAGCATAACTTAAAACATCATTATTTCCGATCCAGTAAGAAAAGAATGTAGGTTGTTTTGCTACCGCATCATCAATTACTGTAGAAGTATTGCTTGAAGAGAATCTTGCATAATAAGGATTGGCCGTTCCCAAAAGGATCCCTGAAGGATTTCCATATCCCGGAGCTACCAGGTGAAATGATTTTGCACCAGGAACCCCGAAATTATTTAAAGGACCGGTTACTTTATTCAACACATTTGTAGTAGGTGTTCCAGATACATTCATGATATCCGGAGAACCGTTCGTAAATGATTTTATATAAAGTTTTGTACCTTGGATAACATTTCCTGCCAAAACAAGACCACCGTTATTATCCGCCATTAGAGGCTGTACGAAATTCCCCCCGCCCGCAAGCTTCATCTGGCCGGCTATAATGTTCGGATAAGACTCATTCTGGCCGTCAATATATAAAGCATTATCTCTATATCCCGATGTCAAAGAGTTTCCTATGGATACATAATTGGAAAAGTTGGCCTCTCCGGCAGTAACAACAATGTCTCTTACGTCATTATCAAAATCATCCTCACAGCTCGTTGTAAAAAGCAGAGCGGAAATCGCAAGTGTAGAAATTATAATTTTTTTCATATTCTTCAATTAAAATGGGTTATAAGATAAACCTAAACCTAAATAGAACGCTGTAGCTTTAGCCTGTCCGTAAAAGCCAAGCCCTGCATTTTTCACGTCTCTTGCCTGAGGCATTGCATATCCTCCTGCAATATCAACTCCGAATTGCTTTAATTTAAATCCAACCCCTCCAGTCACTACATAAGTATTAAATGAAGGTGTTTCCGGAATAAAGTTTTCATCAGAATAAGGAGATTCATCATAATATGCTCCTAAACGTCCGTAGATCATACTGCTGAATGCATATTGAGTTCCCAATCTGAATGTTTTCGCATTTCTGAAATTCTTAGGAGAAACCAACACGGTAGGATCTGCCTGATTTCCGACAGGTGCCTTTTCAAAATCAAGGGTAAGCTTGCTGTATCGCTCCCATCCATGATAGTTGAAGTCTGCGGAGATCTGCCATTTTGGAGTTACTTTATATGTTAAACCAATCGTATATTCTTCTACCAAAGGCAATGTAGCTGTAAAATTATCCTGTCCTGAAGCATCTAATCCAAGCAACGGATAAATTGTCGGCGATACATTAAAGGTAGCCTTTCCGTTTTTAGCCTTCATATCAACAGGCGAACGGTACGCAACACTTACATCCAGTTTCGGGTCCGGTCTGAAATAGAAACCGAAGCTATATCCGTGGCCGCTTGCTTTTTCGTCATTAATATTAAGTGTACCTCCGAATTGAGTTACTGCTTTATCCCAATCTACTTTTCCTTTTGCATAGATGTAGCTCGCCCCGAAAGCCAGCCAGTCATTAAATTTATAGGAAACCATGGGCTGGAAATAGAAACTCTTCAGCTCAAGCTTCTGCACCATTTCTCTTCCTTCCCAGTCATTTGGCCATTCAATAGTACTACCAAAAGGTGTGGAAAAACTGAAACCAATTGATAATTTGTCAATCGGCTTATAAGCAATCGCAGCATAGATCGGCGTTCCCATCGGGTTATCAGTCTCAGTGCTCTGCAAAGTATTCAGATTCTGAAAAGTAACCTTATTGCTCGCTCCAAATCCTCCGGCAACAATACTTAGTTTCGAAGGAATGAATGACATACCCGCAGGATTGAAGAATGCCACACTCGCATCTTCAGCATGCGCACTGGTATGTGCCATCGCCAATTGCTTTACCCCCTGCAGAGAAACCCTGAAGCCTCCTGCGTAAGATAGAACACCTGCCAATAATGCAGTTGATACTAATATTTTTTTCATAGACTATTATTATATAACCCAAATATAAAATTATTTTGGTTACCCCTGTTAATAAATCATAAATTTTTAAACAATATGAACAAAGAAAATTATGTTTAAAATAACACTTTTTGCAAAACAACGCTAATCACATCGTTGTGAGATGGTTAATAGAATTTATGTTAATATTCTTATTTTTTGTTTAACATTAAACATCTGAATTTCTTAATATTTGATTATTTTAGACCTCATAAAGATAAAAATCATAAATTTGCAAATTAAATATATAATATATGAGTTGTGGATGTAAAACATCCGGCGATTCTGCACATTCTTGCGGACCCAAGAAGACCGCGAATGGCTGTGAAAATGTAAATACCTGTGGTAATAGTTATAAATTAAGTGTTTTTGACTGGCTTTCTAACATCAGCAACCCCGCATCAAACAGATGTGATGTTGTGGAAGTTAGATTTAAAAATGACAGAAAATCGTTTTTTAAAAATATAAATAATATCCCGTTACACATAGGTAGTGTAGTTACAGTAGAATCAAGTCCCGGACATGATGTAGGTGTGGTAAGTCTCACCGGAGAATTGGTAAAGATTCAGATGAAAAAGAAGAAATTTTCTGAAGAATCTGCCCTTAAAATATACAGACAGGCCAACCAGAAAGACTTAGAAGTCTGGCAGGAAGCCCGTAAAAAAGAAGATAACATAAAAATAGAAGCCCGAAAAATAGCACACAGGCTTGGTCTTGAAATGAAGATCACCGATGTGGAATATCAGGGTGATGCTTCAAAGGTAACATTTTATTATACTGCCGACAACCGAGTGGATTTCAGGCAGTTAATCAAAGAGTACGCCGGAGCTTTCCGTACGAAAATCGATATGAAACAGATCGGTTTCAGACAGGAAGCTGCAAAAGTGGGCGGAATCGGGTCTTGTGGAAGAGAGCTATGCTGCTCTACATGGCTTACGGATTTCAGATCTGTTAATACCAATGTTGCAAGATATCAGCAGCTAAGCATTAATCCTCAGAAACTTGCGGGACAGTGCGGAAAGCTGAAATGCTGTCTTAACTATGAATTAGACAGTTACCTTGATGCTCTAAGTAATTTTCCTTCTTCTTCAACTACTTTGGATACGGAAAAAGGAAGAGCTTTCTGTATAAAAATTGATGTTTTCAAAAAGAAAATGTGGTTTGCTTATGTAGACAGCTCTATCGCATGGTATGACTTTGACATTGATTTGGTTAAAAAATTAATTGCAAAAAACAAACGCGGCGAAAAAATCCTTCCTCTTGAAGATCTGAAGCAGCCGGAAGCTCCTTTTGCGAGCATTGATCTTATTCAGGAGAACAATGTAGACCGTTTCGAGAAGAAAAACAGGGGAAATAACAGGAATAAAAATCAAAACAGACCGAATAACAATCAGAACAATCAAAATCAGCAGGGTCAAAAGAAAAACAGCAACAGACCTGAAAGACAAGACCGTCCTGAGAGAAATGAAAGATCTGAAAGACCTCAGAAACAGGAAAGACCGCAACAAAATGCAAATGCAAACGCCAGCAACCAGCCGAGACAGCAAAAGCCTCAGCAGCCCAAAGCACAGCTGGAAAAAGTAGATGCAGCCGTTAATCCTGATCCTGAGAAAAAAGCAAACCCGAACAAGAAAAAATTCAAAAAGAAGTTTCCTCCAAAAAAAGACAACAATGCGTAAAATTTTAGGATTATTTACTCTTATCCTTTTCTTTAGCTGCAATTCTTCTTCTGAGGGAGAGGTAATAATGAATTCTGTCAACAGTAAATGGAATAAGAAAAGCGAACAAAAATTTAATCTTGAAATTTCAGATCCGCAAAATCCTAAAAATATTATATTTGTTGTAAGAAATAACAATGATTATCCGTACAGCAATGTAAGATTTATTGTCAATTTCACCGACCTTCAAAGCAAGAAAAAACAAACAGATACCCTGAACTATGTTTTGGCAAAACCAAACGGAGAGTGGCTTGGTACAGGATTTGGTGACACGAAGGAAACTTTATTTCAGTATAAGCTGAATTATAAATTTCCGGCAAAAGGAAAGTATGAAATCGGCGTATCTCAGGCAATGAGAAACGACAACCTTCCGGGAATTGAAGATATTGGAGTAAAAATTGAAACGGCTAAACCGTAATCATCAATGGAAGAAAACAAACAAAACACAGGAAATAAAGGGAAAACTTTCCCGCTTCCTCCCAAAAAGAGAAATACCGCCTGGAAGAGGTGGGTAAAATTTATCTGGATAGGACTTATTGCTCTCATATTAGGAATTTCAGGACTTTTCTTTGCTGTTTCCCAGGGTTTTCTTGGAGAAATGCCGGATGTAAAGGAGCTTGAAAATCCGGACATTTATGTGGCCTCTGAAATCTATTCGTCAGACGGTGTTTTATTAGGTAAGTTTGAAAAAGAGAAGACGCAGCCTATTGTTTATAAAGACCTTCCTCCTTTCCTTGTTTACGCTTTACAGGCTAAAGAAGATGAGCGTTTTAAGGAGCACTCGGGGATTGATCTGCAGTCTGTTGCCAGAGCCGTAGTATATGGTGGCGGACGAGGTGGTGGTTCTACCATTACCCAGCAGCTGGCTAAATTACTTTTCACAAACGGAGCTTCTCAGAATAAGATTGAAAGAGCTTTCCAGAAATTAAAAGAATGGGTAGTGGCTGTAAGTCTTGAAAAAAGATATACGAAAGAAGAGATTGTAACCTTATATTTCAATAAGTTCGACTTTTTATACAACGCGAACGGAATTGAAATGGCATCAAGAATTTATTTTAACAAAAAAACTTCTGAGCTTACATTACCGGAAGCTGCAATGTTTGTTGCGATGCTGGAAAATCCGGTGAAAAACAACCCGATGAGAAATGCCGAAAGAGCAAAAGCCAGAAGGGATGTTGTATTGGATCAGATGCTGAAAACCGGATATATCGATCAGGCTACTTTCGAAAAAGCTGTTTCTACTCCTATTACGCTTGATTATCACCCGATCAAAAATATTAATGATGATTATTCCGCTTATTATAAGTTTTACTTAAAAAAGGAAATTGATAATTATCTTAAGGATTACGAAAAAGAAAACGGTAAAAAATTAAACCTTTACAAAGACGGTTTAAAAATATATGTAACCCTTGATTCCAAAATGCAGAAATATGCTGAAGAAGCAATCAAGGAACACTTAACCGACCTTCAGAAAAGATTTGATGCAGAGCAGAGAGGCAGAAAAAACAGGCCTTTCTATTATCTGACAGACAAACAAATCAATCAGGTAATGGTTCAGGCGATGAAAAGAACCGGACGTTACAAGCAGTTGAAAGCAGCTGGCGTTTCTGAAGATTCCATCATGCTTGAATTCAAAAAACCGATCAAAACATCTCGTTTTACATGGGCAGGTGAAGAAGAGGTGGAAATGTCTCCTTGGGATTCCATCAGATATCACAAGCAAATTGCTCAGGCAGGCTTAATGTCAATGGTTCCGGGAACAGGCGAGATTAAAGCATGGGTGGGAGGTATTGACTGGCAGCACTTCCAGTATGATCACATTAAACAGGGAAAAAGACAGGTAGGTTCCACATTTAAGCCTTTCGTGTACGCAACGGCAATCATGAAACTTGGGTTAACTCCTTGTTCAGCGGTATCAAACGGTACTTATGATCATAAAGGATGGCATGTACCGGGAAGAGGCGGAATGCTGACTTTAAAGGATGCTTTAGCTCACTCTCAAAACCCTGTTGCAGCCAGATTAATCGAAATGACAGGCGTAGATGCCGTTATCCAGACCGCAAGAGATCTTGGGGTAACAGAGGAGATACCTAGAAATAATACCATTGCATTAGGTTCATCAGATATTACAATCTACGAAATGTTAGGAGCTTACAGTACTTTTGCCAACTATGGTAACTACAATAAGCCGGAAATGATCTGGAGGATTGAAGATGCCAACGGTAGAGTAATTAAGGAAGTAAATGTAGATCCTAAAGAAGTTATGAACCCAATGTACGCTTACACCATGATTGAGCTTATGAAAGGTGTGGCACAATTCGGTACAGCATCCGGAGAATTGGGAAGAAAAGGAATTTCCAAAGATGTTGAAATTGCAGGTAAAACCGGAACTACTCAGAACAACTCAGATGGTTGGTTTATGGGAATTACTCCAAAACTGGCAACAGGAGCCTGGGTAGGCTGGGAAGACAGGGCAACCCACTTCTTTGGGACAGGTGAAGGTCAGGGTGCAAAAATGGCATTGCCAATCTGGGCTATCTTCATGAAGAAAGTCTGGGCAGATAAGAGTCTGGGAATTTCACCGGAAGACAAATTTGTAAAACCTTCAGAATGGAAAGACGGATGTTCAGACCTTAAGGGAATGGGCTCAGGATATGGAGACGACGGAGGATTACAAACCATAGATGAGATTAAAAATCCAAAACCGGCAGAGCCTGCAACCCCTAAAAACAATTCAGGTAAAAAAGAAGAGAACATCAATGAAAACCTGAACACAGGTGAAGAAATAGACTTCAATAAATAAATTCTCTTTTAGAATACATAAGACCTTTCAATGATTTGGAAGGTCTTTTCTTTTATAATTAATATCTTTGAAGTATGAATATCGAAAACATAAAGCAACCCTTCATAAAAAAATTCCCGGGAGATTTTTCTGGCAACCCAATGCAGAGAAACACCCCAAAAGTTGTATTTGCCACCATACAGCCAGCCGGTTTCGATCATCCGAAATTGATATCTTTTAATGAAAAACTTTCGGAAGAAATAGGGCTTGGAAAATTCGAAGAAAAAGACCTTGATTTTTTAGTAGGAAATAATCTTCCTGAAAATATTAAATCTTATTCGACGGCTTATGCCGGACATCAGTTCGGTAACTGGGCCGGGCAATTAGGTGACGGAAGAGCAATTCTTGCAGGGGAAATTGAAAATAATTCCGGTCAGAAAACAGAAATCCAATGGAAAGGGGCCGGAGCAACGCCTTATTCGAGGCATGCAGACGGTAGAGCCGTGCTGAGATCTTCTGTCCGCGAATATCTGATGAGTGAGGCCATGTTTCATTTGGGAATACCGACAACCAGAGCCTTAAGTTTGGCTTTTACTGGAGAAGATGTGGTAAGAGATATGATGTACAACGGCAATCCGCAGGATGAAAAAGGAGCAGTGGTAATTCGTACGGCGGAAAGCTTTCTGCGTTTCGGGCATTTTGAATTAATGTCGGCACAGAGAGAGTATAAAATATTGCAGGAACTTGTGAATTTCACCGTAGAAAATTATTTTAAAGAAATAAAATCCGAGGGTGTTCAAAAATATAAAGATTTTTTTGAGGAAGTAAGCAGAAGAACTGCTGATCTTATGGTGGAATGGTACAGAGTCGGATTCGTACATGGCGTAATGAACACCGACAATATGTCGATTCTTGGCTTAACAATCGATTACGGGCCTTATTCTATGATGGATGAGTACAATCTGAATTTCACTCCCAATACCACCGATCTTCCAAGCAGAAGATATGCTTTCGGAAAACAGGGGCAAATATCCCAATGGAATCTCTGGCAGCTTGCGAATGCGCTTCATCCTCTGATTCAGGATGAAAAATTTCTTGAAGATGTTTTGAATGATTACGGAAGCTATTTTTGGGAAAGTCATGACAAAATGCTCTGTAAAAAGTTCGGTTTTGATGAATTATTAAAAAGTGACGAAGCATTTTTTACAAATTGGCAGGGTCTGATGCAGGAACTTCAGCTTGATTATACTTTATTTTTTAATGAGCTTGAAAAATATGATGATCAAAAAGATTTGAGAGATCAGTTTGAGAATGTTTCTTATACTTTTCTAAATGATGAAAAACTTTCTAAGCTTGAAGGATTCATTAAGACTTATCTTGCACGATTGGATAAAAACAATATTTCAAGAAAAGAATCTTTGGACCTTATGCACAATACAAATCCAAAATTTATTTTAAGAAATTATCTTTTGTATCAATGCATCGAAGAAACTAATGCCGGTAAAACTGAAATGTTGGAAAAATTAACCCATGCCTTAGAAAATCCATACCATACCATTTACCCTGAATTTTCTGCTAAAAGACCTTCCAATTATGACGATATTTCGGGGTGTTCAATGCTTTCCTGTAGTTCGTAATCCTGCAAAAATTAATATTTTATGATTTTTTTTCATCGTGTTGTCCTTTTTTTAATTAATTTTAAACAAATTAAACTCATGAAAAAACTTTTACTTTCTTTAGGATTAGTTTGTGTTGGAGCTTTAGCCAATTCACAAATTTTATTGTCAGAAAACTTTGAAGGAACTACATTTCCTCCAACAGGATGGTCAAGAGCAAATACTAATGCATCAAGACCTTGGGATTTTACAACGGTAAACTTTACTGCTCCAGCAGTATCTGAATACACAATTTCTGGAGCTAAATCTGCTTCTATTAATTGGATTGCAGCTCCCAATACTGCCACATTAACAAGCCCTTCATTTAGCTTAGTCGGAACTACCAGCCCAAATTTATATTTTAAAGTGGTTGTAGGATATTCTTACATGGTGGTGGATGACGCTGGTGATCTTTTCGCGGAAATATCCACTAATGGAGGAACTACGTGGACTCCTTTATGGAATGATGACGCTGAAACAGGATTTATAGACGATGGCGATGGTGATCCTGATACCGACCTTTACAATGAGAATATTGTTTCCGTGCAAAGAAGTCTTGCCGCTTATGCTGGTCAGGCAAATGTGCAGATAAGATTCCGTTATGTTGGTAATGATGCGGATATTGCTGCGATAGATGATGTGATAGTATCTGCAACAACGTTAGCAACTAACGAAGTTAATACGAAAGCAAAATCCGTAAAAATCTATCCTAATCCTACAAAAGGAGAAGTCAATATCAAATCAGATAAGAAGATTAAATCTACCAGCATTGTAGATTTCACTGGGAAAACAATCCTGAGGTCTGCCTCAGAAAAAACAGATCTATCTTCACTTCCAAAAGGAACATATGTGATGCAGGTAGAATTCACAGATGGTTCTTCAACTTCTGAAAAAATAATTAAAGAATAATTATATATCAAATAAGTTATAAAAACTCACCTCATTTGGTGAGTTTTTTATTTTTACTTTTGTAAAAACTTTTAACAGGTGTCTAAGTTCAAAACAAAATTTCTTCATTTTTTTAAGCTAATTTTCCCTTCAACCGGAATAGAATTGATTGTCTTTCTCTTTTTCTTGGTTGCTTACGGATATTTAGGATCTTATATCGCGATTCATTATAAAATCATTTTTGACAGCAGAATTCCGTGGGATGCTTATTTTAGTTTTGATAATAAATCGATTGTAATGAGCGGCGGGAGCTTTGAGAGGCACCCACTATCCTATTATTTTTTTAATTGGATCAGAGAGACAGCCTTATTTCTTTCACATGGAAAAATGGATGGTAACTTTCGGTTTGCCTTGGCTTGGTTCAGCAATATTGCAGTAAGTCTGAGCGTATTACAAGTTTTCAAATATTTGAAAAATATCATTGGACTGCCTTTGATAATGAACTCGTTACTAACCTTATTTTTCGGTTCCTTTTCAACTACCCTGCTCCTTTCCTTTACCCCGGAAAACTTTACGTACACTTTATTCTTATTGACTTTATTTAATCATTATTCAGCAATAAAACTAAAAAAAGAGGAAAAGATCCCGGCATTAGCGCTTGCTTTTTCGGGAACCTCCATCGGAGGATTAACGGTCACAAATATTGTTAAAGTCTTCATTCCCATCGCATTTGAAAAAGGTATATTTAAAAACTGGAAAAAATTTGGAAATGCGGTATTGAGGGTTCTTTTCACCTGTGTTTGCTTTATTTTGCTGTATTTAAATAGGATTGATTTTAACTATAAAAACATCTTCAATAAAACAAGTGAACAGTACGAAAAATTCTCAAATGTGAACTCTACACCCACTTGGGACATGATTCTTTCTTACTTTTTTGGAGGAAATATCCTGTTCTCTAATTTCATCATCCGGGACAAGCATAATATGAAGGGGCTCGACTATAAAGGCATTGTAATGGACGTTTATTCTTCATGGGTTCCTTACATTTTTATTGCCGTATTATTGTCTTTAATTTTTTGGAGTTACTTTAAAAATTTCAAAAATAAACTGGTCCAAGTCCTGATGATTTCTTTCCTGTTTGATATCATTATCCATTGTGTGATGAGGTTCGGGCTGCATACTTCCTACATTTACGGCGGCCATTTTGTTTTCATCTATCCGCTATTGCTGGGATGGCTGTTTTATGCATATAAAAACACCCCTAAAACCCTGTCTTTTCTTGGAGTGATCTTTTGTATAATGCTCACCTACCTTGTTGCAAATAATTTCCTCCGAATGGCAGAATTCTTCTGGTTTTTGAATCAATATTATTAAATCAATGGGTTTAAGCCCCAAAATTCATTATGAATTTCTGAAAATAATGACACAATTAGTATCTAAATAAGAAAAGCCGGAAAAATTCCGGCTTCAATTTTATTATTTTTACTTAAATCTACTTTGCTTCTGAGCAGAAAATTCTGTACTGTACTGCGATTGCAGATTTAAAATATTCTCTTACTTTGGAGAGGTCCGATGCTGCACTTTGTTTTGTGAAATAACTTCCTGCTAAAATTTTATAATTCGGTCTCAGAGATGCATCAGTTTCCACTTTCAGGTTCGGGAATCTTTTTCTGAAATAAGATTTCACCTCATTGGCCTCTTCATTACTTTTTACCGTTGTTATCTGGATTTTGTATCCTAAAATCCTTGGATTTTTTCTACAGATTTCAGCGTTCGTAAGCTCTCTGCTCGGAACGTAGATTTTTGTAGGTCTTGCCGGTGTATCATCATTGTCCATATCTCTGGATGGCGTATTAGAAGCTACCCTAGAACATTTGTCCTCAAGGCTTTCCAGCGCTCCGCTTACCTTAGAATCCATCACCATGATGAGTTCTGTTCCGGCCAATGTGTCTTTTTTTACAATCTGTTGAGCATCAACATTATAAAATCCAAATAATGATACTACCGAAATTATTTTGATTAAATTTCTCATTTAAACTTGTTTCCGCAAATTTATACAAATTAAAAAATTATACCAAACACAGTTATTTAGAATCAATACAAATTAAACGTAAATGATATTTTCCCCTTTGGATATACCGTTAAATTCCTGTTAAAAATATTATTTTTGCGGAATTGATTGAATGTTCAATATTTTACTAACATAAGATAATTTAAATGATTAGTTGGAGAAAGCATTATAGACAAACGTTGATCGCAATAGGCTTATTGTTATCAACCAGTGCTTCAATTTACGGGCAAGACGGCGATCCTAAGAATGGTGAGAAACTTTTCAAAGCGAATTGTACTGCATGTCACGCACTAGACAAACAAGTTGTAGGACCACCCCTGAAAGGTGTTGTAGAACGAGTAAAGACGGAAGGCGGTGTAGATACAGATTGGCTTCACAAGTGGATCAAGGACAACAAAGCTCTGAGGGCTTCTGGAGACAAGTACGCCAATGAGATTTTTGAAAAATATAATAAGACTGAGATGCAGGTCTTTCCAAATCTTACGGATAAGGACATTGATGACATCTTAGCATACACAACTAATCCGCCGGCTCCTGAAGAGAAAAAGGCAGAAGCTGCACCAGCAGCAGATGCAGCGCAGGCAGCTCCGACAAACAGCTCTACGACTACAAACATCGTAATTATTTCACTTATTGCCATTGCTGGTTTATTGGTTTGGATCTTAATTAAACTAAGACAATTAGTAAAATTAGGCCAGTCTGATGACTTAGCGGGACTAAACGAATCAAGAGTTCGTTCTTTCAGTGAAATCTATGCAAAATATCACTATGTAGGTAAAGGATTAATCGCAATCCTTGCGCTTCTGGCAACTTATGGAATCTGGAACTGGATCATGTGGATCGGGGTTTACAAAGGATATAAGCCGGAACAGCCTATCTATTTCTCACACAAAATCCACGCTGGAGAACAGAAGATTGACTGTCAGCTTTGTCACTCAAGTGCTAAATACGGTAAGGTATCTGAAATCCCTTCTATGAACGTTTGTATGAACTGTCACAGAACAATTTCTGAATACAACGCAGAGCACTACATGGAGCCAGGAAAAGACAAGGCATTCTACGACGGAGAAATCCAGAAAATCTATGCTGCTACAGGTTGGGATCCTGCAAAACAACAGTACACAGGGAAAACTCAGCCAGTTGAATGGACAAGAATCCACAACATGCCGGACTTCGTTTACTTCAACCACTCTCAGCACGTTGTAGCAGGTGAGCAGGCGATCATCAATTCTTTCAACAAAAAGAATCCAAACAACAAAATTGATGTTGTATGTAAGGCTTGTCACGGAAAAATTGACACAATGAATGTTGTTCAAATGGCTAATGACTTCACAATGGGATGGTGTATTGAATGCCACAGAACTACAGAAGTTGATATGAACAACGGTTATAATAAAGAATACTTCAAGAATCTACATGACAAGTTGAAAAAACAATACCCTAAGGATGGTGGTAAGATTACTGTAGATGCTATTGGAGGTCTTGAGTGTGGTAAATGTCATTATTAATAACTAAAAATTAGAAGTATAAATGGCTTCAAACAAAATACAATTTAGAAGTATTCACGAACTTAAAGACCCGGCTTTAAACAATAAGCTGGCTCAAAAAGAGTTCCAGGAAGAAATTCCGGTAGAAGATTTCCTTGGAGATGCTGAACAGAACGGATCTGGTACTTCAAGAAGAGATTTCTTAAAACTATTAGGTTTCTCTACTGCAGCGGTAACATTAGCTGCATGTGAAGCTCCGGTAATCAAAACAATCCCTTATGTGGTAAAACCGCATGACATTATTCCGGGGGTTCCGAATTATTACGCTTCAACATATTTCGATGGGTTCGACTTTGCCAGTGTTTTAGTAAAAACCAGAGAAGGCAGACCAATCAAAATAGATCCAAACCCGGCTGCAGGTGATTTAGGTAAAACTAACGCAAGAGCTCAGGCAAGTGTACTTTCTCTTTATGATAATGATAAAGTAAAACAGCCGAAATTTGAAGGTAAAGATGAAACTTTCGATAAAGTAGACAGTTTTGTAATCAAAGGGCTGGAGGAAGCTAAAGCAGCAGGTAAAAGAATCGTATTATTGTCACATTCTTTTGCTTCACCTACTTTCAAAAAATTATTCGCTGAATTTAAAGCAAAATATCCTACAGCAGAATTAGTAACTTATGATGCTTTTCCTTACGCAGCAGCTTTAGATGCGGCTCAGGAAGTATTTGGAACAAGAGCATTACCTGTTTATGACCTTAAAGGGACAGAATTGGTAGTTTCTTTCCAGGCTGATTTCTTAGGAGATTATAACGGTGGAAGTTTAGAAACTTCTTACGCAGCAGCAAGAAAGCCGGGCGCAACTATGTTGAGACACATTCAGGTGGAATCAAACATGTCGTTGACAGGTGCTAACTCAGACGAAAGAATCAGATTAAAGCCAAGCTTAGTAAATAAAACTTTAGTTGAGGTTTACAACGCAATCGTAGGAGGTGGTACTTCTGATAAAACAGCTTCTGAATTGGCAAAAGAACTTCAGGCAAAAGGCAGCAAAGCTGTTGTTTTAGCTGATGGTTCTAAAGGTGCACAGGTTTTAGCACACTTAATTAACCAAAAATTAGGTTCAGTTGCCTTCACAGGTAAAGCGAACTTATTAAAAGAATTCGATAAGGCAAGATTCCAAGAATTCCTTGGATGGGTAAATGCAGGTCAGGTTGGCGTGTTGATCGCTAACAATGTAGACCCTATTTATTCTTACCACAAGGGAGAAGACTTCAAAAAGTCTTTAGCAAAAGTTCCTTATGTAATTGCTGTTGCAGATAAGAAAAATGAAATGTACAAAGCAGCGAAAGCTGTAATTCCTGTAGCTAACTGGCTGGAATCTTGGGGTGATATTGAACCTCAGACAGGTGTATATTCATTAATGCAGCCTACGATCCAGAAAATCTATAAATCAAGACAGATCGAAGAATCTTTATTGGTTTGGAAAAATGGTAAAAACAACGCTGCTAATAATTATTATGATTATTTAAAAGCTAATGCTTCTTCTATTTTAGGAGGAACTTCTTTCAACAAAGCTTTATATAACGGTATCAATGTTTCTCCAAATGCTATGACATTGTCTTACGCCGGAGGAAATGCTGCCCAGGCAATTGCTGAATTAAGCGGTTTCAAATCTTCTGATCTAGAATTGGTATTATATACTAAGACTTCAATGGGAGACGGTACTCAGGCAAACAATCCTTGGCTGCAGGAATTACCGGACCCTATCACAAGAATGTCTTGGGACAATTATTTGACAATTTCTCCTAAAGATGCAGAAAAATTCGGTATTGAAAACGATCTTAACGCAAGAATGCAGTTGGACGGTTCTATCGTAAACCTTACTGTAAATGGAGTAACAATAAAAGATGTTCCTGTATTCATACAGCCGGGACAAGCTGAAGGATCTGTAGGTCTTGCACTTGGATATGGTAAGAAAAACTCAGGAACTACAGCTGATACAGGTGTAAATGCTTATCCTTTATTTGACGGGTCTAACTTAGCTATTTCTAATGTAAAGATCGAAAAAACAGGAGAAGATCATGAGTTCGCTGGTATCCAGCTTCAGAATACATTGATGGGACGTTACGAAATTGCTAAAGAAGTTCCATTAAATGAATTCCTAACAGTAGCATTCGATGATGAGCATAAAGGATGGAATAAGCCTTTGGAATATCATACAATAAGCGGGGCACTTCCTGCAAGAAAGATTGACCTTTGGGATGCTTTCGATGATACAGACGGACCTCACTTTAATCTTTCTATCGACCTGAACTCTTGTACGGGTTGTGGAGCCTGTGTTATTGCCTGTCAGGCAGAAAACAATACTCCGGTTGTAGGTAAAGAAGAGATCAGAATGTCAAGAGATATGTATTGGTTAAGAATTGACCGTTACTATTCTTCAAGACAGAAGGTAGAAGTATACGAAGGATTAAAAGAGGGAATGGCTGTTCCGGAATTATACGGAACCGCATTCGGAGACGGTGGAGCATTGAACCACCCTGCAGATAATCCGGACGTAATCTTCCAGCCGGTAATGTGTCAGCACTGTAACCACGCTCCTTGTGAAACGGTATGTCCGGTAGCGGCTACTTCACACGGTAAACAGGGTCAGAACCACATGGCTTACAACAGATGTATCGGTACAAGATATTGTGCAAATAACTGTCCTTACAAAGTAAGACGTTTCAACTGGTTTACATACAACCTGAATGATAAGTTCGATTTTAATATGAACAATGATTTAGGAAGAATGGTACTTAACCCGGACGTTGTTGTAAGAACAAGAGGGGTAATGGAGAAATGTTCAATGTGTATCCAGGAAACTCAGGCTACTATCTTAAACGCTAAGAGAGAGAACAGAAAAGTAACAGATAAAGAATTCCAGGCATCTTGTGCTTGTGCTGCTGCTTGTTCTACGGGAGCTATGACTTTCGGAGACATGAATGACAAAGAATCTGAAGTGAGAAAGCAATATGCTTCAAACAGAAGATATTATTTACTGGAAGAGATCGGAACCAAACCAAACGTGTTCTATCACACTAAAGTAAGAAACAGAGTAGAAAAATAAAGTTTAAATAATAAATAGGTAAAAAATGTCAGGACATTACGAAGCTCCGATAAGGGAACCTCTGATTATTGGTCACAAAACTTATCACGATATTACAGAAGATATCGCACGACCTATCGAAGAAAGAGCAGGTAAATTATGGTGGATCTCATTATATGCAGCCTTAGTTCTATTCATCTATGGATTCGGATGTATCGCTTATACTATCGGAACAGGTATTGGAGCATGGGGGCTTAACAGAACTATTAACTGGGGTTGGGATATTACCAACTTCGTATGGTGGGTAGGTATCGGTCACGCCGGAACCCTAATCTCAGCGGTATTATTATTATTTAGACAGAGATGGAGAATGTCTGTAAACAGATCTGCAGAGGCGATGACGATCTTTGCGGTTGTACAGGCGGCAATCTTCCCGGTAATTCACATGGGTAGAGTTTGGGTAGGATATTGGGTATTCCCTTTACCAAACCAGTTCGGTTCTCTTTGGGGGAACTTTAACTCTCCTCTACTTTGGGACGTATTTGCAATCTCTACATATTTCTCAGTATCTACAGTATTCTGGTTCATGGGTCTTATCCCTGATTTTGCAATGATCAGAGACAGAGCAAAAACTCCTTGGACTAAGAAAATTTATACATTCCTTGCATTCGGATGGGGTGGTAAAGCAAAACACTGGCAAAGATTCGAAGAACTTTCTTTGGTTCTTGCAGGTTTGGCAACTCCACTTGTATTCTCGGTACACACTACTGTATCTTTTGACTTCGCAACTTCGGTTATTAAAGGATGGCACTCTACAATCTACCCTCCTTACTTCGTTGCCGGTGCGATCTTCTCAGGATTCGCAATGGTACAGACCCTATTGTTGGTTGCAAGAAAAGTTTGTCACCTTGAGGACTACATTACAATGTATCATATTGAAATTATGAACATCGTAATTATCTTAACAGGTGGTATGGTAACGGTAGCTTACGCAACAGAATATTTCATCGGATGGTACTCCGGATCAAGATTCGAAGACTTTACGTATCTTTCTCCAGGTGCTGCTGTGGGACCTTACTGGTGGGCTTTCTGGTCACTTATTATCTGTAACCTTGTTGTTCCTGCTTCTTTCTGGTTCAAGAGACTTAGAACGAACATTATCTGGACATTCATTGTTGCATTAATCATCAACATCGGTATGTGGTTTGAACGTTTTGATATCATTGTTATCAACCTTTCAAGAGACTACTTACCAGGATCTTGGACGATGTTTAAACCAACGATCATTGATGTGGGTGTATATTTAGGAACAATCGGATTCTTCTCTGTATTATTCTTATTATACGCAAGAACATTCCCTGTAATTGCACAGGCCGAATTAAAATCGATTTTGAAAATCTCAGGTGAAACTTATAAAGCAAAAGAAGGAGATGAGCACCACTAAAATTGTATACGGACTTTATGCTGACGACGACGATTTAATGAACGGCGTTAAAGCATTCAACGATAAAGGAATCGCGATAAACGAAGTCTATACTCCGTTTCCGGTTCACGGACTAGATAAAGCTTTAGGTTTAAAGAAAACAAGAATTTCTGATGCCGCTTTCATCTATGCTTGTTATGGGGTTACTATCGGTGCTACTTTGACATGGTATGTGATGAACCACGACTGGCCTCAAAATATCGGTGGTAAACCAGCTTTCGATTGGGGACACAATATGCCGGCATTCGTAGTACCAATGTTCGAGCTTATGGTATTCTGTGCTGCTCACATGATGTCATTAACTTTCTTGGTAAGAAACAAAATGTATCCCGGAGCACCTGCACAAAACCCGGATCCGAGAACTACGGATGATAAATTCATGATGGAATTTGTAACTGATGATGTAGAATCTGTAAAACAGTTACTTATTGAAACTGGAGTAGAAGAAATAACTGTTAAAGACGCTTAAAATGAAAAAGAACGTATTAAGAATTACAGCAGTTTTAGGTCTAACAACAGTTTTACTTAATTCTTGCGGACCGAAAAAGAATACACCACTGGTATATTTCCCGGATATGTATTTCCCGGTAGCTTATGATCCATTGATGAAAGCTCAGGATGCTTATTCAGATCATGAAAATGAAATTCCAGCTTTCGTAAAAAATAATGGTGCAACAGGTCTTTCTCCTGTAGAAGGATCAGTAGCTCAAAATAAAGACGGTATTTTTGAAGAAGGATTACTTCCAAAAAATGTAGATGAATATAACGCAGGATATGAAGCGTCAAAATCAATGACAACTTCTCCTTTAAATCCGGCTAATGCAGCTAAGGATATTGAAAGAGGAAAAATGTTATTTGACCGCACTTGTGCTGCTTGTCATGGTGTAGGTGGAGACGGACAGGGCCCAATTGTACAGTCAGGAGCTTTCTCAGGTGTACCAAACTATGCTGATAGAGAACTTACTGTAGGATCTGTTCATTATGTATTAACAAACGGTAGAAACGCAATGGGATCTTATGCAGGACAACTTAACGCTGGCGACAGATGGAGAGTTGCAATGTACGTAATGAGCGCATTCAAAAAAGGAGCGGCGGCACCTGCAGCGGCAACAGCAACTGCTACAACAGCAGCACCGGCACCTGAAGCAAAAGCAAAGACTGAAACTACCGAAACTAAAAAATAAGAAAAGAAATGTATAGTTTTTCACCAAAATTAAAATCAACTTCTATAATCCTTCTTGTTGTAGGTTTAGTTCTATTTGCTATCGGTTTCTTTATGAATAAAGGGATTTCTACAGAACAGATAGAACATATGATGGAGGCTGTTCATGCTTCTGGTCATACTGCTCCTACACATTCCAGTGAAATGGTAGGACCTCAGGACCATGCAGCTCACCTTGAGCACGCCACTCTTCAGGTTCACAACCAGCCTTTAGCGGCAATACATTTTGTAGCTGTATTTTTCTTCGGAGTTAGCTGCTGCGTATTGTTCTTCTACTCTATTCAGCACGCTGCACACGCAGGTTGGCCAATTATTATTACAAGAGTAATGGAAGCTATTGCTTCTTATATTCCTTACGGAGGTGCTATTTTGATCATCCTGATGATTTTGAATATCACACACAACGGCCACCTTTTCCACTGGATGGATCCTGAATTGACAGACCCGAACTCACCTCATTTTGATGTGATCTTATTTGAAAAGAAAAAATTCTTAAACATACCTTTCTATGCAGTAAGAACGATTATCTACGTTGCTGGAGCCTCTTTCTTCGCCTGGAAACTGAAAGCACAATCTAAACTTGTAGACGAAACAAAATCTAAAGTAGATTATCAAATGCTTTACAGATGGGCAGTAGGATATATTGCATTCTTCGGATTTGCTTCTGCAGCTTGGGCATGGGACTGGTTGATGTCTATTGACCCTCACTGGTATTCTACAATGTATATCTGGTATTCAATGGTTAGCTGCCTTTCAAGTGGTATTGCGGTGATCATTCTTCTAAGTGTTTATCTTAAGAAAAATGGTTTCTTACCACAGTTCAATGACAATCACCTGCATGATTTAGGAGTATTCCTTTTTGCTACAAGTATGCTTTGGACGTATACATGGTTCGCTCAGTTCATGCTTTATTGGTATGCAAACGTTCCGGAAGAGGTTAACTACTTCTTCGGAAGATTCCAGCACTACTCTCCTACATTCTTACCGATGCTGATCATCAATTTCTTGTTACCACTACTGGTATTGGTGAGCAGCAGCATCAAGAGAAACTACAAAGTGGTTACAATAATGGCAGTAGTAGTTTTATTAGGACACATTTTGGATTATTTCAATATGGTAATGCCGGGAACGGTAGGGCCTTACTGGAAAACTCCTGAAGTATTCTTACTAATCTTGGGAGCTATCCTATTCGTAGCAGGATTATTCATGTTTACAGTGCTTACAGCATTATCTAAGCTTAAACTGATCCCTACAGGAAACCCTTATTTACATGAATCTGAAATTTATGAATATCCTTTCTAAGGAATTTGTAACAAGATAAAAATAAGAAAGACTGATTGTAATGATCAGTCTTTTTTTTATGTAATAAAAAGAATAATTAAAAATTTGATGCAACCTTTTTAATTTTTTTCCTGTCTTATAATTGTAAATCTGATTTTTAAATAATAATAAAACCAAAATTGTTATGAAAAGGAATTTTTTCTTATTTGTATTTCTATTGATAGTAAATATTCTTAACGCACAAACCATCACTTTTATTTCAGAAAGAACCAATAAGCCTCTTCCAAAAGTTTCAGTATTCGGAAAAGACGGAAGCATTGTGGCTTATTCTGATATTGACGGTAAAATTGATAAGCAGGCCTTAAAGCCTGATCAGGAAAAATTTCAATTGGTTTATAATAATGCTAATGTAGCAACACTTTCGTATGCGGATTTTGATAAAGATGTCATTAAAATCATAGATAATGTGAGAGACATTGAAACAGTTGTGATCAAAAATAACAAGCCGGCAAAATACATTTTTGTGAAAGGAAATTTCAACTCTTATGTTACTTTAAACAATAAATTAAATTCTTTTACAGACGGAATCATAACTTATGTTTTCGACAATAAAACGAAAAAACTAAAGAGCACACGCATTGAGCAGTACAGGGTTTTCAGAATACAAAATGCAGCAGAAGACAGAAAGCAGGCTTCTTCATGGGATTATGCATTTTTCTTAAAAGTTCCTGAAATGAAGCAGATAGGAGACATAGCTGAATACAAAAAAAGTAAAAACACAAAGATAAAAGAACTGAAAGGCGAAACTAAAGATGAAATAGAAATTACCGGTGAAGCATTTCAGGAGAAAGAATTTTCTTTTTTAGGATTAAGATTTTTTGACTTCAAAAGCATTTTAAATGTTGCTTACGAAAAAAATTCTCAAAAAACATTAAAAGATCTTTTAGAATACAATAAAATTGTTTCTCTTCATTTAAAGCATAAAAGTGAACCAGACTATAATTCAGTGATTATTTATGACAATTTTTACCCTACCGAACTGAGCTTTGGTAATGAAAATAACCTGGAAAAAGTAAAATTTGACACCTATTCCAGCTACTATACAGCTCCTTACTGGCAAGATCCTGATTATCAGAATATGCAGACTATTTTCAGCTCTTTCTTCGGGTCCAATCTTAAAGAACAACAAAATAAAAAATAAAATCCTCTATTAATAAAGGTTTTAGTAAATTTGTGGCAAACCGAATTAAAAATGAAAAAGTTATCTTTTCTTCTAGTTTTCAGCTTATTGCTCTTCACAGCATGTAAAAAAGACTCTGTAGATGCTACAAGCACAAAAACTTTACAGTCAAGTATCAACGATATGACGGCCAGCCTTCCTACCATTAAGCAGATCAAGTTTAATGAAGCCCTTTACATCCTTAAAACATTCGGGGTGGAAGCAGAAGGCGATGTGGAAGAGCTTAAAGCGCTCGGACAGCTGATTAACGGAAAGAAAGTTCCGGAAATTATGGCACTTGCAGATCAGGTTGCACAAAAAAACGGAATAGAATGGGCAAGTACAGCTCCGCCTTCATTAGGTGAAATGAACATCTTCGGCGATGAAACCGCAAAAGAAAGCGACCCTAATGATGTAAAAGCAAGCTCGTTGAGCATCATTACGAGACCTACCGGTGACGACGGAGCCGGTGCACCTACAGCCATCCAGATTATTCCAAGACTTGTAGATAGTGCAGGAAATCCCGTGGCTTTCACAGGAGCTGGTTTAGAAGCTACTCTTGAAGTTTTCAGTAACGGAGTAAAGCTTTCTACTGCGAAAAATTTAATGCAGGATAATAATTTTAAAGGATTTAATTTAAAATTCTCATCAATTCCGGCGGCAAAAGTTGTAGACAATAAAATAGACATCACCGTTTCTGTAAAAACTACAGCCAAAACTTTCAAAATGAGCAAAATAGGATTAGACGTAAATTCTGCTCTGCTGAAGGTTCCAGCACCGCCAAAAGTAGATTCCACAGCAGTAAACCAGGATCCGGCGGTCATTGACCCAAATAATCCGGGAGCAACTACGCCACCGACTACAGATCCTAATGCAATACCGGGACAGACAACAACTCCGGCAACACCAAAACAACAGGCAGCAGATCCAAAAACTACTGTAAGCAGCTTCCTGAACAACGTAAGCTCACAAAACTTAAAAGCCGCTTTCAATGCTTCAAACAACCCAAGCTGGGGAAGCTATGAATCATTTTCCAATCCTACATCAGGATTTGGATCAGTGAAAAATGTAAGCGTAAAAAATATCACCACAAACGCTACAAACGCTAATGTTTCCAGCGTAAACGCAACGTATGATGTAACCGATAAAAGCGGGAAAACGACTTCACTGAAAGTGACTTTCGGACTTAAAAATGTAAACGGAGAATGGAAAATCTCCAGCTATAAAATCAATCCTTAATGGCTTCACAAGATTTAATTAAAAAACTGGAAGAAACAATTGAAAATATTCCTGATTTCCCGATTCCGGGGATTCAGTTCAAAGATATTTCTCCTATTTTTTTAAATCCAAAGCTGTATGAAGAGGTCATAGCAGACCTTGTACAGTTCAGTAAAGGGAAAGTAGATGCGGTCTGCGGAATAGAAAGCCGCGGTTATCTGTTCGGGATTGCTATTGCCGTAGCTTTAGAAGTGCAGTTTGTCCTGATAAGAAAAGCAGGAAAACTTCCGCCACCGGTTATTTCAGAAGAATATGATCTGGAATACGGAAGCGCAATTATAGAAACCCGGGAAGGACAGATAAAACCCGGACAAAGAGTTTTAATCCATGACGACCTTCTGGCTACCGGCGGAACTACAGAAGCCGCAGCAAAACTGATTGAAAAGCAGGGCGCAACCGTGTCACAATTCAGTTTTTTAATTGGATTGAAAGGATTGAAAGGCGAGGAAAAGCTTAAAAAATTCAATGCAGAAGTTTATCATATTTTAGAATATTAAACTTTAATATAGATGCTTCGGCTCCGCTCAGCATGACACTTTTGAGACTGCTGTTTATTTAATCCGGAAAATAGACGTATAGTATTAGGGATGCCATGCTGAGCCCGCCGAGGCATTTTTTACGATTAAGAATTCACTATTCGCTCATTCACAGTTAACAATTCGCTTAATTTGTTTAAATAAAATCAATAATACTCACAAAGTATTTTGTAAATCATTCAGAAACAATTAAATTTGCAATTCAATTTTTAAGAATTTATGGCAAAACTTACAAAGAATGCTCAAAACGAGCAAGAAGGTAAAGAAACAGTGGAGTTTTTTAAAGATCTTGACAGAGAAGCTTTAAACACAGAAAGATTCCTTGAGAAATATTCAAAACCTCTGGGGATTATTTTTGGGGTGCTTATTTTAGGTGTTCTGGGTTTCTTCGGGTACAAACAATTCGTTGTAGCTCCTAAAAACGCTGAAGCTGTAAAGAGTTTCCTTGCTGCACAGAAAAATCTTGCAGACGGTAAGGAAAAGGAAGCACTGGGAGGTAAATCTGCCGCAAACCCTGGTTTCCTGGGAACTTATAATGAATATGCTGCTACTAATGTAGGAAAGCTTTCTGCTTATAACGCAGGTATTTTGAAGTTTAAAGAAGGTAAATTCCAGGAAGCGTATGATCTTTTAGATAAATTTTCTTCAGATAACAAAACATTGATGGCGATGAAATACGGAGCAATGGCAGATGCACAGTCTGGTCTTAACAAAAATGACGATGCTTTGCAATTACTGGATAAAGCTGCTTCTGCTACAGATGATCCATATACAGTGTATTACTTCACAAGAAAAGCAGGGATTTTAGCTTTGGGATTGAACAAAAAAGCTGAAGCTAAAAAATATTTTGCTACAATTGACGAAAAATATCAGGACTACGACAACGGAATGTCTGATTCTTATATTGAAATGACTAAATATTACTAAACAATGGCAACAGTTAATCTTTCTGATTACAAGCCACTTAATATAACAAATGCCGATGAATTTTCTATCGGCATTGTTTTTTCTGAGTGGAATGATTTTGTAACGTACAATCTTCGTGATGCAGTTCTAGAAATCCTTCAAAAAGAAGGCGTAAAAGCTGAAAATATAAAACTTTTCCCTGTTCCCGGGGCTTTTGAACTGAACTATGCAAGCATGCAGCTTTGTAAAGAGCGTAAGTATGATGCGGTAATCTCCATCGGGTGCGTGATCCGCGGGGAAACTCCTCATTTCGAATATGTCTGTTCGGCAGTAGCTCAGGGAATTAAAGATTGTAATATTCTTACAGATACTCCAACTATTTTCTGTGTTTTGACTGATGACACAAAAGAACAGTCTATCGCAAGAAGCGGCGGTGATTTGGGAAATAAAGGAGTTGAAGCAGCCGTAACAGCTTTAAGAATGATTGATTTTAAAAAGAATCTTTCTGACAGAAAAGGAAACATTGGTTTCGGATATTCTTAATTTTAACATTTTTTATAGAATTTAAAAATACAAAGAGCTATTCTAATAGCTCTTTTTTTATTATAATTATTAAATCAAAGAATATTTTACGCTTTTAATTAATTTTTAATATTTGTGAATTTATCATAACAATTTCACAAATACAATGTTTTATTTTGAATTAATATATCAAAAAATTACATTTGCACGAATTTATATTATTCAGCAAATGCATGTTAAAAAAATAAGACCCTTTTTATATTTAGGCGTTTTCTATCTTCTTATTTCTTTGATTCTGAGAATTGTTTTTTTATTTCATCCCATTACTACAGCCAGATTTGGACTTCTTGAAGTTTTGAAAATTATAGTGATGGGGCTACTAAATGATACTTTTGTATTTATTTTAACCTGTCCCTTTCTAGCGCTGTACTTTTTATTTCTGTCGAATTCAAAATATAAAAAACCTTATGGGCAAATTATCTTAGTAGCTTTATCGCTTTTCTTCATCTACATACTTTTTATCCCGAACAATATCTTTAAACAGTACGGAGGTTCCATTGCAGAAATCACTCTGGCCTTTGTAGGAGTAAAAATAATTTTCTTTGCTTTAATGCTTTTCTTACCTGAAAAGCGCATAAAAATCAGAAATACTCTTTATTTTATTACTGTATTTTTGTACGTTCTATTAATTACTTTTAATGCGGTAAGTGAATACTTCTTTTACAATGAATTTGGTTTAAGATACAATTTTATCGCTGTAGACTATCTTATCTATACCAATGAAGTGATTGGGAATATTATGGAAAGCTATCCTGTTATTCCTTTATTTCTGGCAATATTTGCTGTGGCGGGTTCCATTACAGCATTTATTTATAAAAAAACAAAGTCAGAGCTGGCTGAACTTCCGGGTCTGAAACAGAAGATTTTATTTTTGGGCGTGTTTTGTGTTTTAGTAGGGATTAGTGTTTTCGGCTTAAGCATTACAACAAAGATAAAAACGGACAATGTTTTCGAAGAAGAAATTCAGGCAAACGGATTGCCAAAGTTTTACTGGGCATTTACCCATAATGAACTGGATTATTTTCAGTTCTATCCTACAATCAACGAACAGAAAGCCGAGAAAATTTTCCTGAGCCATTTTTCCGAGCCTTCTTTGATAAGAAAGATTGTTTCTTCAAAACCGGAACTGAAGAAAAACGTAGTGTTAATTTCTATAGAAAGCTTATCTGCAGATTTTCTGAAACATTACGGTAATACAGAAAATATCACCCCTTTTCTGGACAGCCTTGCAGACCGGTCGCTGATGTTTACTAATTTGTATGCTACGGGAAACCGCACCGTGAGGGGGCTTGAAGCTTTAACCCTTTGTATTCCCCCTACAGCCGGAGAGAGCATTATCAAGCGGGAAAATAATAAAAATAAATTCACAACCGGAGGCGTTTTCAAATCAAAAGGCTATGATGTGAAATTTTTATACGGCGGTTACAGTTATTTTGACAATATGAAAGATTTTTTCGCAGGAAACGGTTATGGAATTGTAGACAGGAACCAATTCAGGCCTGAAGAAATCACTTTCGCCAATGTTTGGGGTGTTGCTGATGAAGATATGGCCAAAAAAGCAATTCAGGTGATGAATACAGAATCAAAAACCGGAAAGCCGTTTTTTAATCACTGGATGACGGTTTCCAACCACAGGCCTTTTACCTATCCGGACGGAAGAATTGACATTCCCGGAGATGCAAAATCCCGTGAAGGAGGAGTAAAATACACCGATTATTCATTAAAAAAGTTTTTTGAAATGGCTAAAAAACAGAGCTGGTATAAAAATACAGTTTTTGTAATCATAGCTGACCATTGTGCCTCAAGTGCAGGAAAAACTGAGCTTCCGATGGATAAGTACAGAATCCCGGCCATGATATTTTCCGAAGGATTTATCCAGCCTCAAAAATTTACCCAAACCATGTCACAAATTGATGTAATGCCTACCCTTTTCGGCCTGCTTAATTTCAATTATCAATCTAAATTTCTAGGTCAGGATGTTTTCAGCAAAGAATTTCAGCCTAAAGCTTATATTGCCACCTATCAGGATCTTGGAATGATAAAAGACAATCATTTGACCATTATTTTGCCTTTAAGAAAGGTAAAACAATATTCTGTAAGCCAGAAGCCTGGTAAAATATCTCCGGAATTCAATATTTATTACGACGAAAAAAAATTAAAAATACCAAAACAAAACCTTGTGGAAGAAACTATTTCTGCTTATCAGTCGACTTCCGGCTGGCTGAAAAAGAACCTGCTTAATCGGTGATCATACTAGATTTGTCCCATCTCTTTTATATCTTAAAATTAATTTTCGTCATTTAAGCATAATTTTTGAAAAAAATAATCAATTGGCTTTAATATTAATTTTAAATTTACATATATAAAAAAATTACAACTATGAGATGGACAGACGATAGAGACGGCAATGTGGAAGACAGGCGCGGACTTGGCGGCGGTGCCGTTGTAGGAGGCGGATTGGGAACAATCATTATTGCAGCCATTATATTTTTCCTTGGAGGAGACCCTTCTTCCGTTCTTTCTTCAGGAGCAGGCCCGGTTAATACTGAGCAGAGAGCGCTCACTGCCGAAGACAAAAAAATCGGTGAAATGGTAGATATGATGGGAAAATGGAATACCATTACCTGGGATCAAATTTTTAGAGAAAACGGAATGACTTATGATGATCCGAAAATCATTCTTTTTGAAAATACAACACAATCAGCCTGTGGAACTGCACAATCTGCAATGGGTCCTTTTTATTGCCCTGCAGACCAGTCTGTTTATATGGATATGAGCTTTTTTAATGAATTACAAAAAAGATTTGGGGCACAGGTTACAGAATTTACAGTAGCTTATGTATTAGCGCATGAAGTGGGCCATCATGTGCAAACTCTTTTAGGAACCACCCAAAAAGTGGATCAGCTAAGGAGAAGTGGACAATATTCTGAAGCTGATATGAATAGAGTTTCTGTAGCAACAGAGTTACAAGCAGATTTCTATGCCGGTGTCTGGGCAAAAAGAATAGATGCAAGCAAACATATTTTGGAGCCCGGAGATATCCAGTCAGCTATAGAAGCAGCAGAAGCTGTGGGCGATGATAATATCCAGAGAAGATCTCAAGGATATGTGAATCAGGAAAGCTTTACACACGGGTCATCCGCGCAACGTAAGGAATGGTTTATGAAAGGCTATAACACCGGAGATATAAGACAGGGTGATACTTTCAACCAACTTTTAAAATAATTAAAAATTTATAAATAAAAAATCCTGAAGTTTTGTTCTTCAGGATTTTATTTTATTGTAATTCAATAGGATTGCTGTTTTTCTTAGCTTCCTCTTTTATTCTCTCTTCCATTCTTTTCCTCATTTCAGCCGGATTTTGGTTGCCTCCGCCACTTCTTGGCGCAGCAATTACTCCACCTCCAGCACCCCCGACTCTTGTTTGCATAAAGCCACCGCCCTGAGTCATAAAGGACATGGGATCTTCCATAAATTTTTTCTGTTGTTTTATGTAATCCGCCCTTTTTACTTTGATGGTATTTCCGAACTGGTTCATTGCGGGGAAATCCTCAATTTTATAGTTCTTCATTAAATCAAAGGAATATTCTCCTTTATCATCTTCCACCTTTACAATCAGTCCCGGTAGTCCGCCGAATTTATACGGCCCGTCCTGATACGGCAGATCCGTGGTAAACCATGCCGTCCATTTTCTTCCTCCAAAATCTGTTTCTGCTTTTTGAACTTTATATTCACCTATTTTCATGGTTTCAGATGAAATTTTCCAGTTGATAGGACGGTCTTCCTCATAAGTATAAATATCTCTTCCAATTCTGTCTTTGAAAAATGTTTTTTGATTTTTTTTATCTTTTTCAACAGAATAATTGATATTTGATCTTAATCCTTCCATTTGGTCCCGGTTTATGCTTCCTCTTCCGCCACCGCCCTGAAAGGCTTTCTGCATGATAGAATCTCTTTTAATCCTGTTTTCAGAATAAAAAACCGACTTTTCAGCGGAAATATCAAGATATGCATTTTCTGTTTTAATATCATTTTTATTAGAGGCGTCCGGCTTCATGGTAACCTGATACACAAACCGGTTGGTCTGCGCAAAAACGGTCTGCACGAACAGCGCTAAAGCAATAATGCTCAATTTTCTCATAGTAGGTTTATTTATTCTTTGGATTTCAAAATATTAGCAAAGTTAAAGCTATCAATAATAAAAATCGATAAAATAAAATTGCCGATTTTTATTTCCTAATTATTGTTCGTATTTTTGCACCATTAAATCATTCTAAATAAATACAATGATAAAAGTATCAGATCAAGCAAAAGCAAAAGCCATCCAGCTGATGACGGAAGAAGGCTTCAACGCTGCTGAAGATTATATAAGAGTGGGCGTGAAAAGCGGAGGATGTTCTGGTTTAGAATATGTTTTGAGGTTCGACAACCAAAAAGCAGACACTGATCAAATTTTTGAAGACAATAACATAAAAATTGTTGTAGATAAAAAATCAATCCTCTATTTAGCAGGAACTACTCTTGAATATTCAGGAGGGTTAAACGGAAAAGGATTCGTTTTTAACAATCCGAACGCATCCAGAACATGTGGGTGTGGTGAGAGTTTCAGTCTTTAAGACTGATTAAAAGATTTAGAGATTAAGAAATTTAGAAATTATTTATGGCTGTTTCGTTTGAAGATTTTCCTATTTACAAAAAGGCAGTTTCATTTACAGTCAAAATTTTTAAAATTCTTAATAACGAAAATTTACAAAAAGAATTTTCACTCAAAGATCAACTTAAAAGAGCTACTTTGTCAATAACAAACAATATTGCAGAAGGCTCAGAATATGGAAGTAACAAACAATTTATCAGGTTTCTTTGGATTGCAAAAGGAAGTTGTGCTGAAGTAAGAAATATGTTGTTTGTTTTATACAGTTTAGAGAAAATCAATGATGAGATTTTCAATACACTTAATAATGAGTGTCTGGAAATAACAAAAGAGATTTATCATTTTATAAAATATCTTGAAAAGAGCAGCTTGGACATTAAGTAATTTCAAAATTTCTTAATCTCTGAATCTCTTAATACATTATGAGTAAATATACTGAAGACGATCTAAGAGTCGACTTAGAAAATAAAAAATATGAATTCGGCTGGGAAACGAAAATAGATTACGAAGATTTCCCGACGGGTTTAAATGAAGATATCGTTCGGGCTATTTCTGCAAAAAAGGAAGAGCCGGAATGGATGACGGAATGGCGTTTGGAATCTTTCAGAATCTGGCTGAAAATGGTAGAGCCGGAATGGGCCAATATAAAATATGAAAAGCCGGATTTCCAGGCTATCAAATATTACGCTGCCCCAAAAGTAAAGCCTGAGCTGGAAAGTCTGGATGAGGTGGATCCTGAATTATTGGCAACTTTCGCAAAACTGGGAATTAATATAGAAGAACAGAAAAGACTTTCAGGAGTTGCAGTAGATATCGTAATGGACTCCGTTTCTGTAAAGACTACTTTTCAGGATACCTTAATGGAAAAAGGAATTATTTTCTGCTCTATTTCTGAGGCCATTAAAAATCACCCTGATCTGGTAAGAAAATATCTTGGAAAAGTGGTTCCAAGAGGAGATAATTTTTATGCAGCATTAAATTCTGCAGTATTTTCTGACGGAAGTTTCTGTTACATTCCAAAAGGGGTAAGATGCCCGATGGAATTATCAACCTATTTCCGTATCAACCAGGCAGGAACAGGTCAGTTTGAAAGAACACTTGTCATTGCAGATGAAGGAAGTTATGTTTCTTATCTTGAAGGCTGTACAGCTCCTTCTAGAGATGAAAACCAGCTGCACGCTGCGGTTGTTGAGCTAATCGCAATGGATAACGCTGAAATTAAATATTCTACCGTACAAAACTGGTATCCGGGAAATGAAGAAGGAAAAGGTGGAGTTTTCAATTTTGTAACGAAAAGAGGGCTTTGCGAAAAGAATGCAAAAATCTCATGGACTCAGGTAGAAACAGGTTCTGCTGTAACATGGAAATATCCTTCCTGTATTTTAAAAGGTGACAATTCAATCGGTGAGTTCTACTCCATCGCAGTGACGAACAATCACCAATATGCCGATACAGGAACAAAGATGATCCACATTGGAAAGAATACAAAATCTACGATTATATCCAAAGGTATATCTGCCGGAAAATCCCAGAACTCATACAGAGGTCTGGTAAAAGTAATGCCTTCTGCAAAGGGAGCGAGAAACTTCTCTCAGTGCGACTCTTTATTGATGGGCAATGAATGCGGAGCACATACTTTCCCTTATATTGAGATCAAAGATCCTACGGCACAATTGGAGCATGAAGCAACAACTTCAAAAATCGGGGAAGACCAGATTTTCTACTGTAACCAGAGAGGAATTGATACAGAGAGAGCAATTGCTTTGATTGTAAATGGTTTCAGTAAAGATGTTTTAAATAAATTACCTATGGAATTTGCCATTGAAGCTCAGAAATTATTGGAGATTTCTTTGGAGGGTTCTGTGGGTTAAATATATTTTAAACATTAAGGAGTTAAGTTTTTAATTATCTTAAATTCTTAATGTTTAAAAAAGATAAAAAAATAGTATTTCATTTGCAAGCATCAGCGCTTTTGTAATTAATGGTTTAGGATTATAAAAGATAAATATTAGTCTGCCCTTGCGATAAATTTGAAAATATGTTAGAGATAAAAAACTTGCACGCCAAAATTGAAGATGGCGCAGAAATTTTAAAAGGTATCAATCTTGAAATAAAACCGGGTGAAGTTCATGCTATCATGGGGCCGAACGGAGCCGGAAAGTCTACACTTTCTTCTGTGATTGCAGGAAAAGAAGACTACGAAGTTACAGATGGTGAAATTATTTTCGGAGGTGAAGATATTATTGAAGATGCTCCTGAAGAAAGAGCACACAAAGGTATTTTCCTTTCTTTTCAGTATCCGGTAGAAATTCCCGGAGTTTCTGTGACCAACTTTATCAAAGCAGCTTTAAACGAAAACAGAAAAGCAAACGGCTTAGGAGAAATGCCTGCCAAAGAAATGCTGGCCATGATTCGTGAGAAATCTGAGAAGCTGGGCATTAAAAAAGATTTCCTTTCAAGATCACTGAACGAAGGATTTTCCGGAGGTGAGAAGAAAAGAAACGAAATCTTCCAGATGATGATGCTTAACCCAAAACTGGCTATTCTTGATGAAACAGATTCAGGATTAGATATTGATGCATTGAGAATCGTTGCAGATGGTGTAAATGCATTCAAAAATGAAGGAAATGCAGTTCTTTTGATTACCCACTATCAGAGATTGCTTAATTATATCCAACCTGACTTCGTTCATGTTTTAGCAGACGGAAAAATCATCAAAACAGGTGATAAATCTCTTGCTTTGGAATTGGAAGAAAAAGGGTACGACTGGCTTTTAAATTAATTAAAAGATTAAGAAATTTAGAGATTAAAAATCTCCTCGTTTAACAATTTCAGCCAAATAAAAAGAAAAAAATGGTGCAAACCACAGATATACCAGTAATGGCATTAAAAGAACAGATTACAGACAACCATAATGAGTTTTTGGAGAGTCTTCGTCACAGATTTCTGGATGATGATAGAAAAGCTGCTCTTCAGAGATTTGAGAAAATTGGTTTTCCGACGAAAAAAGACGAAGAATACAAATATACCAACCTAAAAGAGATTACCGAAAAAGAATATAACTTTTTCCCGAAAGAAGGTCACAACATCACCAAAGAACAGCTGGATATGCTGCATCTGGGTGAAGAAAATTTTGACTGGATTACTTTTGTAAACGGTAAGCTTCGTAAAGAATTGTCAAAAGTTTCTATTGAAAATGTTGAATTTCTTTCATTTAACTATGCATTAAATGATGAAAAGCACAGAGAAATTTTTGATAAATATTTTAATACAATTGCTTCAGATAAATCTGCTTTCACAAACTTGAATCAAGCTTATTGCAAGTATGGTTTCTTTTTGAAAGTTCCTAGAAATGTAGTGATTGAAAAACCAATCCACGTTTTCTACATTTCTCAGAATCAGGAAGAAAACACATTCTACAATACAAGAAATTTACTGATTGTAGAAGAAGGAGCAAAAGTGGAAATAATTGAAAGCCATCATAATTTCGACAGCACGTATGTGTTGACAAATTCCGTGACGGAAATTTTCACCTATCCGAATGCAAAGGCAGACTGGCATAAAGTTCAGAACGATAATGATACTTCTTACTTAATTGACAATACTTTCGCGAAACAGGAAAAAGACAGCTTAACGACTGTAAACACATTCTCTTTCGGTGGTAAGCTGGTAAGAAACAATCTTGATTTCATCCAAAACGGATCGAATATCAATTCATTCATGAACGGGATCACCATTATCGGGAAAGATCAGCTGGTAGATCACCACACGGCAGTTCACCACAATCAGCCAAACTGTGAAAGCTACCAAAATTATAAAGGTATTTTCGATGGTAAATCTCACGGGGTTTTCAACGGGAAGGTTTTTGTAGATAAAATTGCTCAGAAAACGAATGCTTACCAGCAAAATAACAACGTTTTATTTAGTGAAGGCGCAACAATTGACACTAAGCCTCAGCTGGAGATTTTTGCAGATGATGTGAAGTGTTCTCACGGCTGTACGGTTGGCCAGCTTAATGAAGATGCTTTATTCTATTTAAGAGCAAGAGGGATTTCTAAAAAAGAAGCTCAGGCACTGCTTTTATATGCTTTTGCAAATGATGCAATGCAGAATATTGACATTGAGCCTTTAAAAGAAAAAATTTCTAAGCTGCTGGCAGAGAAATTAGGAGTAGATATAGAGTTTTAACAATATATAATTGATAAATAGAAAAGCACTTCCAACGAAGTGCTTTTTGATTTTATGTAGTATCTGCAATTACTTTTTGTACCACCACTGGCTGTCTTTTCTGTCAGATCTTTTTACCCCGTTATTCAGAGTGTAGGCGAAACCTACTCCCAGTGTCTGCTTAAGCTGTGTTTTTTGGATTTGATTATGATCATACAGCAAATCGACTGTAATATTTGACGAAATAAATTTATTAACCTTCAAATTCAAAATCATTCCGTAAGCAAGAACCAGCCTGTCCGGATGATCCAGATAATTTGAGAAAACGGAGGCAGTATTGGTAAGATGGATATTTTCCATTAATTTCACTTTATACAAAGCTGTCCCCAAAAAACCGAACTGCAGTAAGGAAGAATCTCCGTCTGCCTTCAGACCATACGTTCCTGCAGTCTGAAGATCTCTGTCCAGAACAAAAGTCCACCTTGCGTTGGTAGGCCGCAGTGTGACATTTACATTGTCATTGGGCCTGTAAGTAATACCCATCCCGACATTCACATAACCGGGCGCCATAAAGTTTGAAATTTTCTTAGCTTCAGGATTATTACCATCTTCATATCCCGTAGAAAACTGCGACTGGAAGCCCGCTCCTACAGAAAGATACCAGCTCTTGGAAACTTTTCTCCCGTAGTTGGTGGAAACATTGATAACATCCTGGGTTTTTCTTACTCCAATTCCCTGGGTATCATTTTGTCCATAATTTAAAAGGATGATATTTTCCCAAAGATCCTTATCATTTTCATAAGTAATATTATAATCTATTCCTGCAAGCCAGCCCACATTATTGGCACCGCCCCCTACCCAGTTTGAGAAGGCCGCCTGATTAATCATTAATGAATTTTTTCCTAAAACTGACCAGTGCTTTACCGTATCAATAATTACGGAATCTTTTTTTATTTCTTCCTGAGCACTTGCAAAAATTCCCATAGAAAGGGTAAGAATTAACAAAAACTTCTTCATTATCCAAATTTTTCATTTACAAAGTTCCTTACAAAAGTATTAAATATAATTTTGGTGAAAGAAACACACACCGGAATATGCCCAAAAAACAAAAGTTTTAATTAAAATTATAAAATGAATTGCTTTCATATCAATCAGTGACAGGATGTTAAGCTTATTATTTTAAAATTGATAAAAACATCCTTTTTGTCTGAAATAAAAATGTAAAACATAAAATTCATCGCCATTTTTTCCGAAATTTATCATTGGCTTTTCATTTGACGTAACCACTTCATGTTAAAAAATAATGTAATTTCCAAGAAAGCTATCCTATATCCTTTGGTGATGCTGGCGGCAATGTGGCTGGGTTATTTCCTTCAGCTGCACGGCTTCTTTTCAAGCTGTTTCGGGGCGATTATTCCATTGCTGCCGGAAGGTTTGCTGGGAATTATCACTTCTCCTCTTTTGCACGGAAACTTAGATCATATTGTGGGAAACTCCATTCCTATTGCTATTCTGATGTTTTTGTTGTATCAGTTTTATCCTTTGGTAGCCAACAAGGTCTTTATCATTGCCTGGCTTGCCACAGGCTTTTTGGTATGGCTTCTTCCCCCTATCGATATTATTACCGGTGATTATCTGTATATCTGTACTATCGGAGCCAGCGGCGTAGTCTATGTGCTTGCATTTTTCCTTTTCTTCAGCGGTATTTTCAAATGGAATATGAAACTTCTTACCATTTCCTTACTGGTGGTTTTATATTACGGAAGTCTGGTATGGGGAATGCTTCCGGAAGAATTATTTTATAACCTTGAAGAACCGAGCAAAATTTCCTGGCAGGCTCACCTTGCAGGTGCCGTAGTGGGAGTTATCCTTGCTTTTATGTTTAAAAAAGTGGGCGAAAAAAAGAAAAAATTCATCTGGGAATTTCCCAATTACTATAGCGAAAAAGATGATAAATTGTGGCAGGAATACAAAGAAAACCATCCCGAAGATTTCCTTGAATTACCTTATAAAAAGAAAGATGATATCTGGGACCGGCTGGATGAATTGCGGGGGAAATAATATTTATACTTATAGTAGTTTGTCATGCTGTAAGCATCTCAGCAACGACGCATAGATTCTTTCAGAATGACAAACTTTGCATAAATTTTTAAAAAAATATCTCTACAATTCTTTACATTTGCGAAAACAACACAAATGTACTCTGAAGAACATCTTTATGCCATTGCTTTACGTGAATGCAGCTTAATTGGTGACATCAATTTCTATAAACTTGTCCGATGCTTTGGAAGCGCAAAAAAAGCGTGGGAAAATGCAAAAAAAGAATATTCAAAAGTGGATGGCATTGGGAGAAAAGCCGTTGCAGACATTGGAAATCACAAACATCTGAAATTTGCGGAAAATGAGCTTCAATTCTGTGATAAGAACAATATTAAAATTAATTTAAGACATCTTCAGCAGCTTCCAAACTTACTGAATGAATGTGATGATGCGCCCGCAATTCTTTATCAAAAGGGAAACTTTGACCATTCAAAACAAAAAGTAAGCATCGTAGGAACCCGGAATATGACTTCATACGGCAAACAGTTCATTCATGATTTTTTTGAAGAAACGAAATCCTGCAACTATATCTCTGTAAGTGGTTTGGCGTTGGGTATTGACAAGGAAGTCCACGAACAGTCAATCAATAACAAAATACCGACTGTTGCAGTTTTAGCTCATGGTTTTCATGTTTTATATCCTTCAAAAAACAAAAAATTATCAGAAAAAATATTGGAGGAAGGCGGCTGCTTATTAACCGAATTTAACTCTTCAAGAAAACCCGACCGCGAGAATTTTATCCAGAGAAACAGAATTGTAGCCGGGATCTCGCCATCCACTATTGTCGTGGAAACAGCTTTCGGAGGCGGGTCTGTAAGCACGGCAACATTCGCCAACAATTACAACAGAGAAGTTTTTGCTCTTCCCGGAAAAATTACAGACAAGCAAAGCCAAGGCTGCAACCAGCTTATTTTTCATCATAAAGCATCTGCCATTTCCACTATAAAAGACCTGGTGGAAAATTTAGGATTTAATAAGGCCGTGACAAAAAATCCGGAATTATTTCCAAGCTATGAAATAGATATTCACCTTACTGAAAATCAAGAACTCATATTTAAAACCATTTTTAATAATCCGCAGATTTCACTAGATGATCTTGCTGCTAAAATTGGCCTTTCTTCACACAAAATTTTACCCGTAATTTTAGAATTGGAACTTTTGGGGAAAGTAAAATCATTTTCAGGGAGGCAATTTATGGCAATTTGAGAATTAACGATTTCTTAATATTTCATTGTTTTAGATATAACATTTAATTATTAATAAAATAAAAGCGCAAATTATCAGTTTAATAATATTAACACATTATATTATTAAAATTTCAATAATCATCAATTAAGGTGTTGTGAATTTTGAAAAAAAAATTAAATTTGTTGGCAATAATATTCAACCCTAATATATGGAACAATATAATATTGACCAGAAAATCCAAGAGTTTATAGCAAAAATTGAGGCAAAAAACCCTAATGAGCCAGAATTTTTACAAGCCGTAAAAGAAGTTGCTGTTACAGTAATTCCGTTCATCATGACGAAAAAGGAATATACGGGAATGAAGCTTCTTGAAAGAATGGCTGAAGCTGAAAGAATCATCATCTTCAGAGTTCCGTGGGTTGATGATAAAGGGGAAATCCAGGTAAACAGAGGATTCAGAATCCAGATGAACTCTGCGATTGGCCCATACAAAGGGGGAATCCGCTTCCACCCTACCGTAAACCTTTCTGTTCTTAAATTCTTAGCTTTCGAGCAGGTTTTCAAAAACTCATTGACTACGCTTCCGATGGGAGGTGGTAAAGGAGGTTCGGATTTCGATCCGCAAGGAAAATCTGATATGGAAGTAATGCGTTTCTGCCAGGCTTTCATGACAGAATTATGCAAGCATGTAGGTCCTGAAACGGACGTTCCGGCGGGAGATATCGGTGTAGGAGCCAGAGAAATCGGGTATCTATTCGGACAATACAAAAAAATCAGAAACGAATTTACGGGAGTTCTTACAGGAAAAGGTCTTGCGTACGGAGGTTCACTGATCCGTCCTGAAGCTACGGGATACGGTGTGGTTTACTTTGCAGAGCAGATGCTTAAAACTATCGGACAGACATTTAAAGATAAAACGGTAACGGTTTCAGGTTTCGGAAACGTAGCTTGGGGAGTTATCAAAAAAGTATCTGAACTGGGAGGAAAAGTAGTAACTATTTCCGGACCTGACGGATATATATATGATAAAGACGGAATCGATGGAGAAAAAATCGATTATTTATTAGAGCTTAGAGCTTCCGGAAATAACAGAGCGGAAGATTATGCAAAAAAATACCCTTCTGCAGAATTCCACGCAGGTAAGCGTCCTTGGGAAGTGAAGTGTGATGTTGCCATCCCTTCTGCTACTCAAAATGAGCTTGATCTTGAAGATGCTAAAGTTCTTGTAGAAAATGGATGTGTTTGTGTAACTGAAGCTGCTAATATGCCTTCAACGCTTGACGCCATTAATTATTTCCTTGACAATAAAGTGTTATTCTCTCCGGGGAAAGCTTCCAACGCAGGTGGCGTAGCTACTTCAGGATTGGAAATGACGCAAAACTCTATCCGTCTGAACTGGACTTCTGAGGAGGTAGATGCAAGATTAAAAGAAATCATGATCGGGATCCACAAAGCTTGTAGAGATTACGGAAAAGAGGAAGACGGCTATGTAAACTACGTAAAAGGTGCAAATATCGCCGGCTTCGTGAAAGTAGCAGAGGCAATGTTGGCTCAGGGAGTAGTATGAGATACAAAGGTTGGGAATATTCCCGACCTTTTTTAATATAACCTGTTCCCGGGACTACAAATGGGATAAAAGTAAAAAGTGAAAGGAGAAAGCGTTGATTTATTTCAGCGCTTTTTTTATTGTATGGGCCTTGTAAATAAAGGGATTAAACTTGATTAAGATTATACTCAATGTTTGTCATTCCTTAAAAAATGCAGACCTCTCAATTATTTTCAAATTGTTGCTTAATTCCTACGGAATGACAACATTGAGGTTTAACAGACTAGCTTAATCAATAATTTTATTAAATTTAATGGATGAAAAACACCTTTGAAAATATTGATGAATACATTCTTTTATTTCCGGAAATAAAGGAGAAATTGGAAGAATTAAGAAAATTTATACTTGCTGAAAATCCAGAAATTGAAGAATACATCGGATATCAGATGCCTGCATTCAGGTATAAAAAGAAGCCATTGGTATATTTTGCCGGATATAAAAAACATATCGGTTTTTATCCGGGTCCTGAAGGAATCAAAAAATTTGAAAAAGACTTTCTTGAAAGAGAATATAAATTCTCAAAAGGAGCTGTACAGTTCCCTTTAAATGAGGATATTCCGTTTGATCTTGTAAAAAAGATGGTTCTGTTCAGGATGGCAGAAATAGAATAAAAAATCCTGAAATATTATATTCCAGGATTCCTTTCACTCTTTATTTAATCTATTTATTTTTCCTCTTCATTTTCTTGTCCTCCTTCACTGCATCTTTGTTCTTCCAATTGGCTGTGTCAGTTTTAGACTTATCCAAATTGTTATTATTATTCATGTTGTCATTTCGCATGTTGTTCTGCGTACGTGTCGTGTCCGGTCTTACCGTGTCTCTCTTCTGTGGGGTTGTTTGTGCTGAAACAGTTGTCAACCCAAAAACTGCAAATGCAGCGGCTAAAACTAAATTTTTCATATTATTTAATATTTTATAAATGGTGTAATATTTTAAGTACAATTTTTATACTAAAATGCGTTTCAGTTAATTCTTTTAACTTGATTTATAATTATTTAAGAAAATTTACATTATAAAATCTAAAAAACAAAAAATCCTGAAACTATAAAGTTCCAGGATTCATTTCTACTTGTTTGCTTAAAAATACTTACTTAGACTTTTTCTTTTTAGATTTCTTTTCTTCTTTAGTTGCTTCTACCGGCTTTACAGAATCCACCGCAGCATCTGCACTTACCGTAGCCGTAGCGCTGGTTGCAGATTCTACAGGAGTAGCTTCTACCACAGATGTGGCAGCCGTTGTACTTTGATTTTGGGCAGCTGTACCAGAAACTGTTTCCAAGCTGGTAGCCGCCTGAGTATTTTGTTGTGCTTGAGTATTCAATTGGTTATTAGAGTTTTGCGAAGGGTTCTGTGGAGTTCCCGTCTGAGCCGACACCGCAATTACTCCGACTAATGTAAACGCTGCTGTTAAAACTAACTTTTTCATAATAATAATATTTTAAATGGTTGTTTAATATTTTTAAAACGACACATTTCAGTTCATTATTATATCCGAAATTGTTATTTAACGTACTTTATAATACTTTAAGATGAATTTGGATTATAAATTATTTTTCTAAATTTTTCATAATCCTTTCCACGAATTCATACGCTGCAGGACATATTACCGTATTTTTTATCATCAAATTATTGATCTGATAAATTTTCTTCCTGTCTGTATGAGGATATTCTCTACAGGCTTTCGGGCGAACATCATAAATAGAACAAGTATTGTCAGAATTCAGAAAAAAGCAGGGAAGATTTTGCAAAACCTTGTCATTATCTTCGTCCACACGCAGGAATTTCGCCTCAAAATCAGCAGGTTTCATCCGAAGATGCTTTGCAATCCGCTCAATATCCTTTTCGGTGTATAGGGGTCCGGTTGTTTTGCAGCAGTTTGCACATTGCAGGCAGTCTACCTTTTCAAAAACTTCATCGTGGGTTTCCTGAACCACATAGTCTAGGTTTTTGGGTGGCTTGTTTTTCAGTCCGTCCAGAAATTTTTTATGCTCTTTCTGCTTTTGTAAAGCCTGTTTTTTGTAAACTTCTATATTCATTACTGTACTTCCGCTGCAACAGGAAGATCTGCTTTTTGATAATGGTTAATTTTCTCCAGATCCAATACTGTGGACAGTTTTTCTTTGTCAGGATAATACATCGGAGTAAATTTTGCTCCGTAAATAATTTCCTTCGAAACATACGACGTTCTCTGAACCACCGTATTGGAGAACACTTCATCAAATGCCCTAACATGAACAATAATTTCAACATCCGTATTTCTGAAATCTTCCTCTGAAAATCCGAAAAAAGGCGATTCTTCATCTATTTTGTGAACAACAGTCCAGTTCAGGGCTAATGTATTGATCTTGCTTAATTGTATTTTTAAGGTATAAAAATTACTCCTTGGAATTCCGTCTTCAATCACCTGAATCGCTGAAGAAACAATAACCTCAGCATCTGTAAGCGCATTGTTTTTATAAGGAGCCAGCCTGAACATCAAGGCTGAACTTTCTTTAAACGGAGCAATAACGGCAATATCAGAAAATTTAAGATACGCCCGAGGTCTTGAAAATCTTCCGTAAAAAAGACCGGTTGCAATGGCAAAGGTAAGCAATCCCAGAAAAGCCTCAAAGGTTGCGACTAGACTTGCCATGAAGCCAATCGGGGCAATTCTTCCGTAGCCCACTGTCGTAAAAGTCTGCGAGCTGAAGAAAAACACATCGATAAATTCATTTAATGGGTCACTTTTATCTATTCCCGTTAAATGTTCTACCCCAATCAGATAATAAATAAAAGCAAAAAGCAGGTTAATAAGAATATAAGCAACTACAAGATAAGAAAGAAACTGAAACCTCGGTAAATCCAGCATCGTGTGATACCAGCTAAATCTGTTAAAAATATTCACCCCTTTTTTGTTCACATTCGGAAGGCCGTCTTTATTGATGAACCTTCCTGAAGCATTATCCCCGAAACCACTGTTTTCCGTATTCTTCTGCCTGATTTTCTGCCTGAATCCTGTTGCCATTTCTTTATATCATTTTTGTTTTTAACTGTAATATTTTAATAAGGCAAAATCGAAAAAGGACAATTGCCTCATTCTTTTCCTGATTTACCTTTTTGCTAATTTCCTTTTATATATAATATGCAAAGATAAAATATTGTTTTCATGAAATTTATCAACACCACGATTGAATTTCTCAATTGATTTTAAACTAACTTTGAAGTATGAAAAAGCTGGAAACAAGAGAAGATATTGAGCATCTGGTCAATTCATTTTATGAAAAAGTAGTAAAGGATGATACCATAAGCATATTCTTTACTGATATCGCTAAAGTAAACTGGGATAATCATTTACCTAAAATGTATGCATTTTGGGAATCCGTTCTTTTTGGACAGATGTCTTACAAAGGAAACCCGATGGGAGCTCATTTTCCAATCAATGAAGTAAAAGCAATGGAACAGAAACATTTTGATCGCTGGCTGGAACTTTGGAGAACAACTATCGAAGAAAACTTCGTGGGAGAAAATGCCAATATGGCTATTTATAAATCCGAAAACATTGCAAAATTAATGGCTTTTAAAATGGATATGGCAAGAAGGCTTTGATGATTTAAAACTTAAAGTTTTAGATTTAAAGTTAAGGAACAATGACTGTGAAAATATAGGCTGCAAGGTTTACCAGCAAAACGGTTCCGTAAAGGATGTTGGTTTTTCCTCTGCTAAGAGAAAGCATTACTATAAAAACTGATAATGACAAAAGAATGATATCTTTTTTGTCCAAACCTAAAACCAAAGGTATATCATACATTATACACACCACAGAAACCGCAGGAATTGTAAGACCTATACTTGCTAAAGCCGATCCTAAAGCCAGATTAAGACTCGACTGAATTTGGTTACTTCGAGCAGCCCTGATCGCCGCCAAACCTTCCGGAAGCAATACCACTGCAGCAATAATGACCCCTACCAGGGATTTCGGAGCCCCGAAACTCTGAACCATGTCCTCTATCGTCGCAGAAAGACCTTTTGCCATCATCACCACAATCGCTAGGCAAATCACAAGGAATGCAAAGCTGATTCCCGTTTTTGCTACCGACGGTATGTAATGCTCTTCCGGATGCTCATCAGGAACAATAAAATAATTTCTGTGCCTTACCGTCTGAACCATCAAAAATATTCCATAAATCACGAGGCAGGCAATAGAAACGAATATTAGCTGTGCCCGGTTATAGAACGGACCATTAATGCTTGATGTAAAATTCGGGAGGACTAATGTTAAAACCAGGATTGAAACAATACTTACCAGGTAAGTAGTAGCAGAAGTTCTCGCAAAAAACTGCTCATAATATTTCACACCGCCTACAAGAATACAAATTCCCAAAATTCCGTTAAGAATAAGCATTACAGCGGCAAAAACCGTATCTCTGGCCAGTGTGATCGCCTGATCTCCACCGGCAACCATCAGTGAGATGATTAAGGCTACTTCAATGATTGTAATACAAAGCGCAAGGATAATTGTCCCGAAAGGTTCACCTACTTTATGCGCTACAACTTCTGCATGGTGTACTGCAGACAGAACACTTCCCGTCAACAAGAGCCCTGCAATTACATCAGAAACTACCCCGGCGCCCATAAGCCCGGAAAAATAATATCCCACTGCCAGAACAGGAAAAATATACGTGTAATGTAATAGTTCTTTTAATTTCATAAAGCATTTACAAAATACAAAAAATCTATGAAAATTGGAATTTTAAAAGAAAATATTAATTATAATTTAATGACACCAAAGATGGTAATCCTGAAAATCCGTTATCATGTGCATCAAAAGCCCAATGCCTATAATCCTGATATTTCCTTTAAAAAACAGCATCAAAAAATACACCGCAATGGCATAATACGAATGTAAAAAGTGAAATCCTATACTTCCTCGATTCGGGTCAAAAATAGGATGGGCGAACAGGTGATCAAGGTCCACCAACATGGTTGCAAGTAAAATTAAATACACCTTTTTCCAATTTTCACGGTAAAAAATTAAAGCAATCAACACCGGGAAAATAAGATGTAAAAAATAATGGGTAACTGTTTTCCAGAAAAAGCAATCCATCAGATTCTTCCTTTTAAATAGTCCTGCCTTACATTTTCGCTCAGCTTTTCAATGGCATATCGCAGGCATGTTCGCGGCATTTCTTTGTAAAACCGGTTGAGGTAAGTTATCAGCTCGGCTTCATTTTTCTGCCCCATTTCTCTCAGCAGCCAGCCGTTTGCCTTGTGCATCAGGTCGTGATGATGCTTAAGATTTTGAGTGACGAATTCTTTAGTTAAATCAAATGAGCCTTTTTTCACATAGTGCATCGTTCCTACAACAGCAATTCTTTTATGCCACATTTCTTCAGAATTTGAAAGCGTTCTTAACAAATCTTCTTTTTGATTTTCAAAGGCATATCTTCCCAATATCTTATAACAGCTGGAATCCACCAAATCCCAATTGTTGACATACTGCAGATGATTCAGGTAAAATTCAACAATTTCATCTTTTGCTGTCTTATCTTTTGATTTTTCAAATTTTAAAATAAGGATAAATAAAGCTGTCAGCCTGTGTTCATGGTATTTTGAAGAAAGAAGCCTGCTGAGGTCTTTCAATGAAATTTTAGCATAATATTCTTTAGCAACAGCCCTTTGATCCGGAACTTTTACTCCCAGAAATACATCTCCTTCTCCATATTCGCCTTTTCCTGTTTTAAAAAACTTCGTGAAAAATGCTGCTTTTTCCGGAATGGATAATACCGCCAGAGCTTCTTCTATTTCCTTAATAACTTCACTCATTTGTTTTTTTAATTTAAATCTGATCAGAATATTAATCAATATTACCTGCAGCAACGCTTTCCAATTCCTCTTCTTCTTCCGCAATCTTATTAGGATTGGCTACTTTTGCGATGGTAAGTCCCTGAACAATAATGGAAAACACCACCACACAGTAAGTGATACTTAACACAATATTGCTGTATTCATTTTTGGGGATTGATAAAGCCAGTGCAATGGAAACACCTCCCCTGATACCACCCCAAACGAGCACTTTTACCGTCTGCGGGCTAAACCTCGTTCTGAATGACATGAACTTCGTAGGTATCCAGATGGAAATAAGCCTTGCCAGCAGAACCACAACAATAGCAATAAGCCCGGGAATCATAAAGTTCTTCAGATCTTTTATCATTAATAATTCGAAACCGATAAAGAGGAATAATACGGCATTCAGAATTTCATCGATCAGCTCCCAAAATTTGATAAGATAATCCTGCGTGATGGATTTCATTTTGAATTTAATATTAAAATTACCCATAAATAATCCCGCCGCCACCATCGTCAATGGCCCTGAAATATGCATCTGCCTTGCAACAAGATAACCTCCCATTACTACAGATAATGTAACCAGAACAGAGATAATATAATCATCCACCTCACGCATCAGCCTGGAAGTGACCCATCCAAGAACTACGCCCAGCAAAAGCCCGCCACCAGCTTCTTTCATTAGCAGAAAACCTATACTTTCCGCGCTGAGATTTACTTTATTTCCCACAGCAAGCTCAAGAACTACCGTGAAAACTACCACGGCCATCCCATCATTGAAAAGAGATTCTCCCGCAACTTTGGTTTCAAGAGCCTTTGAGACATTTGCCTGCTTAAGAATACTCAAAACGGCAACCGGATCTGTGGGCGAAATTAATGCTCCAAAGAGCAGGCAGTAAATAAACGGCAGCTGAAGCCCTACAAGCGGAAGCAGATAAAACATCCCGAAACCTACTACAAAAGTGGAAATTACCACACCCGCAGTAGAAAATATAACCACAGGCCGGAACTGTTCTTTTAAATCGTCGATATTAATATGAATTCCTCCCGCAAAGAGCAGAAAATTAAGCATTGCTCCCATCAGAACCTCCGTAAAATCGATGCTTATCATCAATTTATTAAGGTGCCCGAAAGTACGGGGAAGAAAGCTTTCGCCAAATAAAACCAGTATGATAGAAACTGCAATGGCTATCACCATGATTCCGATGGTACTCGGAAGTTTAAGAAATCTGTAATTAAGGTATGAAAATATTGATGCTAAAACTATTAATGCTGAAAATGAATAATATAATTCCACTAAGCTGTTTTTAAAGTTTGTCTTTTTTAATTAGTAATCGATATAAAGTACTTTTATGTAAATCTTGCTGTTGTCTTTTTCCCAAATGTCAAGCATTCCGTCTTTTGAAGGTTTGGATCCTCTTGAATAATCCTGTCCAAGATTCAGAATATTCAATAAAATATATTCATCTCCCACAGAGTTAACGAGATACGGCGTCTTCTCAGTTTTTCCGTCTCCGGAGCTTCTTATAGCTTCGGTGAGTGTACGGAACTGGTTCAGATGGTGCATAAAATTGCTTCCGTCTTTTTTGGAATCATATGCTTTTAGCAAAATGAGGAGAATATCAAGATTAGTGGGATCTTTTTCATATAAAATCTTTCCCTGTTTTATACATTCATCAAAATCTCCTTTTTTAAAGGCTTCTGCCAGAGTTTTGAACTCATCATCTATCGTGGAAACATTGTCTTTTTTAAAGTTTCTTCCATAGTAAAGATACTGAGCCTCAATAGAATCCAGGGATTTCGGGTAAGCTTTGTATTTAAACATAAGCTTCTCATTGTTGTAGGGAGATTTATTATTCTTAAGATCTTTCTCGATCGCCTTAAAATCTATTTTTGATTTTTGGCCAAGACCAAAAACCGATACAAAAAGCAATAAAAGGAAAAAGTGATATTTCATTAATCTTTGTTTTCTTCTTCCTCGTCGTTATCGAAATATTCGAAAAGGAAATCATTGTAAGGAAATCTTGAAATATGAATCTTCATTACCTCATCATAGATCATTCTCTTCATTTCCGGGAAGTTTTCTTTTGTAAGGGCAGAGATGAAAACAGTAGGATACTTGGATTTTGCCATCCAGGTGTTTTTCCATTCGTCCAGAGAGATATTTTTCTTTGTAGATGGTGTAAGATCATCATCATCTTTTTTCTCGTAGCTGAAATCATCTATTTTATTGAAAACCATCACCATTGGCTTTCTGTGCGCATCGATTTCCTGCAAAATCTGGTTTACGGAATCAATATGATCTTCGAAGCTTTCATGGGAGATATCTACCACATGAATCAGCAAATCTGCCTCTCTTACCTCATCCAGGGTGGATTTAAATGATTCTACAAGCTGTGTAGGTAACTTTCTGATAAATCCTACGGTATCCGTCAATAAAAACGGAAGATTTCCGACTACAACCTTTCTTACGGTAGTATCAAGTGTCGCAAAAAGCTTATTTTCCGCAAAAACTTCAGATTTCGAAAGAGAATTCATGAGCGTAGATTTTCCTACGTTGGTATATCCTACCAAAGCAACACGCACCATTTTTCCGCGGTTGTTTCTTTGGGTAGCCATCTGCTTATCAATCGTTTTCAGCTTTTCTTTTAATAAGGAAATTCGGTCTCGGATGATACGTCTGTCGGTCTCAATTTCGGTTTCCCCGGGTCCTCTCATCCCGATCCCCCCTCTCTGACGCTCAAGGTGGGTCCACATTCTTGTCAGCCTAGGAAGAAGATACTCATACTGAGCGAGTTCCACCTGTGTTCTTGCATAAGAGGTCTGAGCTCTTTGGGCAAAGATATCAAGGATAAGATTGGTTCTGTCTAAAATTTTTACCTCAAGTTCTCTTTCAAGGTTTTTAAGTTGTGAAGGTGAGAGTTCATCGTCAAAGATTACAGTTCCAATTTCGTTTTCTTTTACGTAATCTTTTATTTCGATGGCTTTTCCGCTTCCTACAAATGTTTTGGAATCCGGCTGAGACATTTTCTGGGTGAATCTTTTTGCCACTGTAGCTCCGGCAGTGTACGCCAAAAACTCCAGCTCATCCATATATTCCGTAAGCTTATCCTCATCCTGGTCTTTGGTGATTAATCCTACCAAAACCGCCTTCTCATAATTATGTTCTTTCTTTTCTAGCATTAAGTTCTATCTATAGTTTGTGAGATTTACAAGATAAGATTTTTCAGTAAAAAAAACAAAATGAATTTTTGTGGCATCTAAAATTTACTGTTAAATTAAATTCATAATGTTATTGATTTATAGAAAATTAATACCTTTAAGGAATAATTTTTAGGTTTTCTTTTTACATTTTAAAAATTATAATAAAACTAATTCCTGAACACCATGATTACTAATATAAGATGTATGATTATTGATGGTGATGAGCTGGACAGGCTTGTTCTTCTTCATCACCTTAAGCAATATGAAAATATTGAGGTCGTTGCGTCTTTTGACACTGCGGAAAAAGCAATTCCTTTTCTTGAGCTTCCTATTGATCTTTTAATAATCGAAGCCGGGCTTAAAGGCATGAACGGACTGGAATTCAGAAAACTAGCCCATAAAATACCTGCCTGCATTTTTATAAGCTCACACACAGAATATGCCCTGGAAACTTTTGAAATAGACACCCTTGATTTCATTGCAAAACCATTAAAAACAGATCGTTTTCATACTTCGATGCAAAAGCTCTTTTCTTTTTTTGAAATGAAGGAGAAATGTGAGTTTTTTGATGCTTTACTGGGCGAAAACATCATCAAAATTAAAGAAGGCTGTAATATTCATCATATAAAAATCACCGATATCCTTTATCTGGAAGCCTTAAAAGATTATACACGAATCGTGACCCCGGATAAAAAGCATTGCATCCTTAATTCTATCGGGAATATTCTGCATAAAAGCTATTTTGAATCTTTTGTAAGGATCCACAGGAGCTTCGCGGTTCCCCGACACCTGATCCGCAGTAAAAATAATCATGAAGTAGAGCTTGTACACCAAATTAAGCTTCCTATCGGGAGAGCATACAAGGAAAATTTATCTTTTTTTGAGCCCTAAAATTATTTCTTCAAAATATCCATGAATAGTGATATTTTCGGCAATATTTCCACTTTTTGTCGTTTGTCTATTATTTATGTCGTTTGTCTATTTTCCAAATATCTGTCTGTGATATGTGGTAATTTAGTCTTCCAAAATTCTCTTTAAAATTTTGACATAACCAATTAGTAACCACAAACCATTTTTATATGAAAAGAACATCTATTCAATGCTTCTTTCTCATTCTGTTTCTGGTCCCCATCGGCCTGCTGAGAGCACAATCAGCAGTCTTGGCGACAGGAGCGAATGCCACAGGAAGCAACGGCTCGGTTTCATACAGTGTAGGGCAGCCCGCCTTTATCATCAAGGGCCCCAACCGGGAAATTTCTGAAGGAGTACAGCAAGTTTACGAAATCACCACACTGGCAACCAATGAAACCTCAACATCTACTGATGAAGGAATTTTACTTTATCCCAATCCTTTTAAAGATTACCTGTATTTAGATTTTACAAACAATCCTTTTAAAGGCTCCGAGTATCAGCTTTTCGACGCTCAGGGAAAACTTATTAAAAAAGACAAAATTACTCAGTCTAAGTCTGAATTCAACTTCTCTTCTCTCCCATCCGCAATGTATATTATAAGGATCAGCCAAAACGGAGAAAATATCAAAACATTCAAAATCATTAAAAAATAACAACCATGAAAAAAATATTACTCGCAGCGGGACTTCTGCTTGGTACACACCTAGCCTTCGCACAGGTACCCGAAAAAATGAGCTACCAGGCTATCATCCGAAATGCAGGCGGACAGGTTTTGCCTAATCAAAGCATTCCGAAAGACTTACAGGGAACACCAATGCCAATGGACTTATTACATTAGAAGTAGGTTCAGGAACTGTACTTACCGGGGCATTCAATACAATTGACTGGTCTACCGGAAGTTACTATCTAAAAACAGAAACCGATCCTGCAGGAGGAACCAATTATACAATAACAGGAACCAGCCAGCTCCTAAGTGTTCCTTATGCCATGTTTGCCAAATCAGCAGGGGCTGTAAGTGGCGGAGGAGCTTTTTCAATTCCATATACCAATACGGTAAACAATGCCGGAAACCTTTTCTCTTTAACCAATAATGGTGACGGAACTTCCATTGAAGGTATAAATAATACAACTACATCAAATATTGCTTCAGTAAGAGGTATTGTAAGCAATACCGCTCCAGGCGGATTTTCTTCCGGCGTACGAGGTATCAATAGCGGTACCGGCGGACTAGGTGTAGGAGTCTATGGAAGCCAGGACGGAAGCGGATGGGGCGTTTACGGGGTAACACCTGCCGGACTTGGGGTTTATGGTAATGCTACAGCTGCAGGATATGGGGTTTATGCAAACAGTAACACCGGGACAGGTCTTAATGCAACCAGTAACAATGGTATTGCAGCAAATATCACAATAGCCAATAATGCAAACAACAATAACGTACTAAACGCCAGCACTGTAGGAAACGGAACCGTGGTAAACGTTACCACAACAGGAAACGGAGCCGGAGTAAGAAGCTCAACAGGTGGAGGATTTGGAGTTCAAGGTATTACATCTTCTCAGACTTCCGCTGGTATCGTGGGTGACAATAACGGAGCTGGTGAAGCTATCGTGGGTAGAACTACAAGTAATATTGCAGGAGCTGTGGTAGGACGAAATGATGGTGCCGGTTACGGTGTAAGAGGTTTTGTAGCTACAAATACTTCAGGTACAGCAATCGGCGTGTTCGGCCAGGTTGGTATAAACAGCAGTACCGGACGTGCAGGACGTTTTGAAAATACAAATACAGCCAATGACAGAAATACTTTTGAAGTTGCATCCAATACAAACGGAAATATCCCTGATAATACACAAGGTAACGCATCTTCTTTCTTTTTAAATAATACCAACAGTGTAGGTGCTGCCGTAAGAGGAGAAGTTAATACAATCTTCGGAAACTTCGGTGCCTCAGGTATCTTTGGGGTTTCATCAGGAACCGGAGGTCGTGCAGGATTATTCTACGCATCCAATCCTTCAGGAAACGGAGCCTCATTAATTGCATTAACCGATGGAAACGGAAATGCCATCACTGCTAATGCCGGTAAAGACGGAAATGGTGTAGAAACCAATATAGACGGAGCCGGAAACGCACTTTATGCATGGGTTCCAACTTTCTCACAAGGACGTGCTGCCAGATTTGAAATCTTTAACGAGGACAATCAAAAAGAAGTTATCTCAGTAAAAACAGTAGGAAACGGAATCGGAGGAAACTTTAAAGTAGACCGCGTAACAGGTACGTCTGCAGCAGTAAAAGGAGAAGTAACATCTCAGTTTGCGAACTTCGGGACAGCAGGCATTTACGGTGTTTCATCAGGAACTGGGGGATATGCGGGATTATTCTACTCTTCCAATGCCAGTGGTAACGGACCTGCAGTGTTAGCCCTTACAGAAGGTAATGGAAATGGTATTACTGCCAATGCAGGTGGAACCGGAGACGGTGTTGAGGCTACAGCAGACGGAACAGGTAATGCGATCTATGGCTGGATTCCTAACTTCGGAACCGGTAAAGCAGCTAGATTTTCTAACTTTAACAGCGCCAACGCTCAGCCAACGCTATATATAACCACCAATGGTACAGGTAGTGCAGAACTCATCAATCATACAGGAGCTTCGGGCAATATTGCAACTTATCAAAGTGCGGGAGCTAATGTAGCCCGTATCAATAAAGCAGGAAGAGGATTCTTCGATGGAGGTACTCAAAACAGTGGTGCGGACGTTGCAGAAGCATTTGATGTAGAAGGAAATATTTCAGCTTATGAGCCGGGAGACATCCTTGTTATTTCTACTACCAAAGACAGATCAGTAGAAAAATCATCAAAACCTTATTCCAATCTTGTGGCGGGAGTTTATGCTACTAAACCAGGGGTTTTATTAACCGAGGAACATATTGATACCGATTTATCGGATAAAGTTCCGATGGGAGTAATCGGGGTAATTCCTACCAAAGTTTGTCTTGAAGGAGGAAAAATCAAAAGAGGTGATCTTCTGGTGACTTCTTCGAAATCAGGAGTAGCTATGAAAGCCAACCCTAAAAAAGTAAAAATAGGGCAGGTTATCGGAAAAGCGCTTCAGGATTATGATCAAAACGGAATCGGAAAAATAAACGTATTGGTAAACACTAAATAAAATAAAACATGAAATCATTATATATCATTGCTTTTTTAGCATTAAGTATCAATATTTATGCTCAGGAAAACAAAAGAGCATCGGAAACGCAGGAAGCTCCCAACTACAAAGAGTCCAAAGAATTCGAAGCCAGAATGATGAAGGATGCTGAAGAAAGAGCAGCACAAAAACCTTCAACAACATTAGTTTCAGAACAGGGTCTGGATTTAAAACAGGCTCCAAAACAGACAACAGCTAATAATTCCGGTAAAACTATTCCCGGATCTGCAAGCCTGGACGAAATCAGGGCAACAATTCCTGGCAGACAGGCCCGCAAAGTAAGTCCTGCAAAACACAGCAATAGTGTTCAAGGGTTAATGAGCACACCGGACCTTACCATATCCGACATTAAAAAAACGATCCCCAAAAACTAATAACTAACACTAGATTTTTCAACACTAAAAGAAAGTCCGCTCAACAGCGGACTTTTATTTTTAATTTGATAGAGATTCTTCGACTGCTTCGCGCTCTGGATGACACTGGTAAATCATACGCTCACAAAAGACAATTAGTATTAGCAATGTCATCCTGAGCACGAAGCAGTCGCAGGATTCAATAAGTATTTAATTTAATCCCAATCCGCCGCGACAAACTTTATTTGATTTCCATTATCATCAGATAAAGTCAGAAAATGACCTTGTACAGAGTACTTTTTCATATTTTTGAAGCTTGCAGAAAAATCTGTTTCCAGCTTCATTTCAGCGCAGGCCTTCATTGTTGAGCCTATATCAGAGATTTCAACATCCCCGTTTTGCTTAAATTCGGAAGTAAAAAACATAGAATTACAGCCCATAAAGGCAGTCCCTTTTATTTTTCCGTTTTCTATGTCCTGTGTAAGATTAATCTTAGCATTATTCTTTACAAGATCCTGCTTTGTATAATTGTCAAAAGCTACAAGCATCCATTCTCTCTGAATCTGATGATTTCTGATGGTATTGATGTTATTTTGCTTCTGTGATGATGTACAGTTTATCGCCATACCAAGGAATAAAACCGCAAAAAAAGATACAAATATTTTTTTCATATAACCTTGAAATCCATTTTCATACCATTTCAGGACAGGATAGCATAAAATTTAGTAAATTAGCGACACAAAAATTATTTTATAAAATGAAAAGACTATTTCTACTCTTCACTTTCCTTTTGAGCTTCGCTCAGATGAGGGCAGACGAAGGAATGTGGCTGTTAATGCTCGTAAAAAGACTTAATGGTGTAGATATGCAAAAAGAAGGATTGCATCTTACACCCGAAGAAATTTATTCCGTAAACAATTCAAGCTTAAAAGATGCGATCGTAAGTTTTGGAGGGTTCTGTACAGGAGAAATCGTTTCAAACCAAGGCCTTATCTTTACCAACCACCACTGTGGTTACGGAGCTGTAGCTGCAGCTTCCACTCCGGAAAAAGACTACTTAAAGAATGGTTTCTGGGCAATGAAGCAGAAAGACGAATTCAATGCAAAAGATCTTTACGTAAGATTTTTAGTAAGAATGGATGATGCTACACAGAGAATCAATTCAAAATTAAACAATAAAATGACCGCTGAAGAGAGAAAAGCTGTGATCGATGCTGAAACAAAAGCGATCCAGACAGAAAACTCTGAAAACGGAAAATATACCGTTGTTGTAAGAGATTTCTTCAATGGGAATGAATTCTATTATTTCGTATATCAGGATTATAAAGATATCAGATTGGTAGGTGCACCTCCATCATCATTAGGAAAATTCGGTGGTGATACAGATAACTGGGAATGGCCGAGACACACTGCAGACTTTACCGTTTTCAGAGTATATGCTGATGCGGCAGGAAACCCTGCTGAATATGCTCCGGGGAATGTTCCTTTGAAGCCTAAGCATTTCTTACCGGTTTCTTTGAAAGGTATCAAACCTGGTGATTTCTCAATGATTTTGGGTTATCCTGGAAGAACGAACCGTTATCTTACTTCTTACGGAATCCAGCAAATGGTAAATAAAGACTATCCGGCATGGGTAGAAGCTTCCAAACTAGCCATGGATGTAATGAAAAAGTACATGGATAAAGATAAAGGAACGCAGCTTAACTACGCTTCTCAATATGCTTCTGTAGCCAACTATTGGAAGAACAGACAGGGAACAATTGACGCTGTGGTAAAAAACGGAACAATTACCAGCAAGCAGAAATTAGAAGAAACATTTAAAACATGGGCTGTACAGCCGGCAAATGTTGCAGAATATGAAACTGTTTTGGATGATATTGCAATTTATTACAAGCAGACTTCTAACAGAAATGTAGAAAGAATGTACATGAGCCAGCTTTCAAGAAACTCTAAATATTTCACCCTTGCATTACAGGTAGGAAATGTTTTGAAGACCTACGCAGACCAGAATATGGAAGGCAGAGTAGCCATGAGGCCAAAAGTAGAAGCTGCCCTTAAAACGGCATACGAAAACATCAATACCAAGCTTGAAGGTGAAATGATGAATTCTATGGTAAATCTTTATAAAACAAGAGTAAATCCTGATGTTGCCTCTCCGACAATTATGGGATTAGACGCTAATAATCTATCAAACGTTGCTTATTCTTCGATTTTTGCTAATAAAACTTCTGCGACCAACTTTATGTTGAATCCTGATAAACTAAAGCTTGATGCAGACCCGCTTTGGAAAATTGCAAACGGAATTGTTGCAGATCAAAAGGCTTCAGCTGACAGATTTGTGAAAATTGATGATAATTTTGCTAAAAACAACAGACTTTTCTTAGCAGGATTAATGAAGGCTATGCCTGAGAAAAAATTCTATCCGGATGCTAACTCTACAATGAGATTAACGTACGGAACGGTTGATAAATTGCCAATCAGAGAAGACAGAAACTACTTCGGGGTTACTGATAACTACTATACAGATATGACCGGCCTTGTAGGAAAATACAAGAAAGGTGATGAAGAATTTGATCTTCCACAAAGAGTGATTGATCTTTATAACCTTAAAGATTTCGGGCAGTATGCTGATGCAAAAGGATACATGCCTGTAAACTTCCTTTCCAACAACGATATTACAGGTGGTAACTCAGGTTCGCCGGTAATTGACGGAGACGGAAACCTTATCGGTATTGCATTCGACGGAAACAGTGAAGCATTAAGCGGTGACATCGTTTTCGAACCGGAATGGCAGAAAACAATTAACGTAGACGTTCGTTTTGTTCTTTGGACAATCGACAAATACGCAGGGGCAAGAAGATTGATCGACGAATTGCAATTAGTAAGAGACGAAAATACTCCAGCCGATACAAAAACAAAAATGCCTAAAGCTACAACAGCAAAAGGAAAGAAAAAATAATCTTCATTGATATATTTTAAAACCCGCGGAAGTTTTTTTCCGCGGGTTTTTTGATTAAATAATTTTTAAAATCTGAAAAACAGTTCTAAACATTCCAAAACTCCCGATCCAGGCTCCTGTACTGTATCGCCTCCGAAACATGGCTTGACAAAATATTCTCCGATTCTTCAAGATCTGCAATGGTTCTGGCAACCTTTAAAATTCTGTCATACGCTCTCGCAGAAAGATTCAGTTTTTCCATGGCTAGTTTGATGAGGTTAAAGGAAGCTTCATCCAATTCGCAAAACTTCTCAATCTCTTTTGGACCAATTTGGGCGTTATAACTGATCTTTAAATCTTTATATCTTTCCCTTTGAATCTCTCGGGCGATAAGAACGCGCTTTCTGATATCCTCACTTTTTTCTCCTTTTCTTCGTTCCGCCAGCTGTTCAAATTCAACCTTCTGAACCTCGATATGGATGTCTATCCTATCCAGTAGCGGCCCGGAAAGTTTATTCATATAGCGCTGCATCTCAAAAGTAGTAGACGTGTTATTAGGATCATCGGGAAAAAAGCCGCTCGGACTTGGATTCATAGAAGCAACCAGCATGAAGCTTGCAGGATAATTGACGGTAAATCTTGCCCTTGAGATTGTTACTTCCCGGTCTTCCAGCGGCTGTCGCATCACTTCCAGAACAGTCCGTTTAAATTCCGGCATCTCATCCAGAAACAAAACGCCGTTATGAGCCAGGGAAATTTCTCCCGGCTGCGGATAGCTTCCCCCACCAACGAGTGCAACATCTGAAATGGTATGGTGAGGCGCCCGGAAAGGGCGGACCGTCATGAGAGAAGTCTCCGTACCCATTTTTCCGGCAACGGAATGTATTTTTGTAGTTTCTAAAGCTTCTTTAAGGCTTAATGGAGGCAAAATGCTCGGAACTCTTTTGGCGAGCATAGTTTTTCCACTTCCGGGCGGACCAATAAGGATAATGTTATGACCTCCTGCTGCAGCGACTTCCATCGCCCTTTTTGCGGTTTCCTGACCTTTTACCTCGGAAAAATCAAATGGGAAATCATTGATCTTTTCCTGAAACTCCTTTCGGGTATCAATTTCAACTTTCTGGAGAGGTTTTCCTTCATTAAAAAAATCAATAACTTCTTTTATATTTTCTACTCCGTACACATCCAGGTTATTTACTATGGCTGCCTCCCTTGTATTCTGTTTCGGTAAGATGATTCCTTTAAAACCTTCCTCTCTGACCTGAATAGCAATAGGCAATACTCCGCGGATCGGCTGTAAAGCACCATCCAGGGACAATTCTCCCATGATAATATATTCGTGTACATTTTCGGCAAGAATCTGATCCGATGCGGCAAGAATTCCAATAGCAATGCTCAGGTCGTAAGCCGCACCTTCTTTCCTGAGATCAGCAGGTGCCATATTAATTGTGATTTTTTTCCCGGGAATCTTATAGCCTACATTTTTCAGTGCTGCAGAGATTCTGTAGCTGCTTTCTTTAATAGCATTATCGGGCAGGCCTACCAGATGATATCCTACCCCGCCGGTATCTACATTTACTTCAATAGTAATAGTCTGCGCTGCAACGCCGTGTATTACACTTCCAAAAATTTTGACGAGCATGAATTGTGTTTTGGTGTAAAAGTAGAAAATATATCATTTTACAAAACTTTTTAATCTGTTTAAAATTTTCTTTGATTTAAATTTTAAAATGTGATTTTTTAACAATATCATCAAGTGCTTTCATCACAAAAAGGCGCAAAGTAAAACCTTGCGCCAAGAGAGAATTATTGAAAAAACTAAAATCCACGTATGGACTTTTACATGTTATTTTTTAATGAATTTATTTTTATATACTTTTCCGTCTGCACTTTTAGAAACTACAAGATAAGTTCCCGGAACCAAAGCACTCACGTCAATAGCTTCAGAAAACTTGTGGTCTTTTTTCTGCTGAACCAGTTTTCCGGACATATCAACAATAGAGATTTCTGTATATTTTTTATCAGATTCTTTCCCGATAAACAGGAACTGAGTCGTAGGGTTCGGGTAGATGCTCAGGTTATTTTCTTTAGGTTTAGTCTCATCAGTTGAAAGGTTACAGAAATTCCATGCCCCGAAGTTCAACTGGATGTAAGCCGCATCACTCAGCATTTCACATTGGTCCGGACAATATTCCGTGCAGGCATAAAAGCCGTAGAACCCGGTTTCTGTTGCTGTGTAAGTATCTCCTGTTGCACCGCTGATGATACAAGGGTCTGTGGGTGACGGAGGGTTGCTCCCCGGAAGACATCTGAACCAGGTGTGGGTACCATATACGGCAGGAAATCCGTTTTGCAGCAATACTGACGCTCCCTGGCATACATTATATTCACCGGGCTGCACTTCCTGGTAAGTTCCTGGCTGAAGGTCTACCATCATGAAAGGAAGTCCATAAGCATAACCATCAGCAAGGATTGACGCACTTTCTGCTGTACAGTCTCCGTCTGTTACTGCTACTTTGAAGTTATAAAGCATATCGTCTGTTCCGTTGATGGTAAGTGTCTGTGAAGTTGCTCCTGAAATAGGAACCCATGGATTCGGGTTTGGGGTTTGCCAGTACCATTCTTGCTTGTACCACTGATAGCTTCCAAAAGTCTGTGTAGAAAGTACCTCGCTTTCAGAATTACAAAAAACTACGCTGTTCGGAAACATAGTTCCCAGTCTCGGACTTGTGATGGTTGGTGTACATTGCTGTGCATTTAAATTAAGAAAACTTAAAAGCAGAAGACTTAAAAAAATTAATTTTGATTTCATATAAAAAATATTTAATTGATTTGACACAAATTAATCCAGCAAGAGCCTGATTCCGAATTTCAGGTTGAAATTCAGTGGTTTTTCCTTATAAATGGTTTTCAAAGAGCTGTTGTCATTGAAATGATATCCTACGCCCGGTTCGGCATAAATTCCAATGTTTTTGATCACTTTTAGCTGAAGCCCCAAGGCCGTATTTACGGAGACCTGAACCGGTTTCTCGGTGATTTCTTCCATGGTTTCTTCCTTCACGATTCCATCAACGATGTATTTGGTTTTAATATCGCCTGAAACAGCCTTTTCAATGACAGTTCCACCTGTAACATATCCCGTAAAAGCCCCTTTCTGAATTACATTGTAATTTACCTGTACGGGAATTCCCACATAGTGAATATTCTGCTCACTGCTGATAAAATTATCATTGCTTCCTGTGGTAAGGTCTGCCGAAAGTCTGGTGTAATTAACTCCCAACCCGATTCCCCATTTTTTATTAATATTATAAAGTGCAGAAGCTCCGAAAGTGATGGGCGTCTTGTGTTTTATGGTGGCGTCCACTTTTTTATTCTGATTGGCAATAAGGATGGACATTAGTGGATCTTCGCCATATCCTGAAGTCCATATTTCCGGCAGGCTCAGCGTAGTTCCGTTCAGGGTTGCATATCCCGGAAACTGCTCGCTGGAATTGGAAGAAGCGTTTCCTGTTCCTACACCCAACATCCATTTTTTTTTATTTTTAGCCAGTTTTTTCTTTTCTGCATCCTCAAATTTTTCCTTCCATTCCCTTTCCTCTTTGGTAAGAAGCTCGTGGGTTTCCGGTTCTTCAGCGGTTTTCTGTGTTTCCAGGTTTTTATTTTGTTCCTGCGCGAGATTTTGATTTTCCTGAGAAAGAATATTTTCTATTTTATCCGGATTTTGAAGGATTTTATTCTCCCAACGATTATTTATCTGATTTTGTGTTTTATTTAAAATATTTCCAAGAATATTTTTTTTGAAATTGTAATCTGTATTTTTTGATTTATTTGAATTAATACTGTTTAAACCATTTCTGTCCTTAAAACTTTCAACACTTAAGTCTGGCTGTTTTTGAGATAAAATTGTTTTCTGAGAATCTGATTGAATCTGATTGAATGAGATTTTCGGCTGGGAAGAAGGCTTTTTATCATTAAAGTCAAATAACCTGCCCAGAATAAAGAACATAGCAATAGCAGCCGCAACTCCGCAGATGCGGTAAAGAGGTGTAAAATTAAATTTTTTAACAGCTTTATCCTGCGCTTTCAGATCATTACTCATAAAACCGGGAACCAGCTTCGCTTCATCATCCGCAAATAGTTCGTCTCTGATATTTTTCCACAATCCATCAGGAACATCTTCCGTATGATCCTCCATCTTCCTGCGCAGATCATTTAACCATTCATTATTCATATTGCGCTGTTTTAGACATTTTATATTCTTTTATTTTTTGGGCAAGCATTGATTTTGCTCTGTGAAGCTGCGAGGCAGAAGAATTTTCTGCAATTCCCAGCAGATCAGCTATTTCCTTATGACTTTTTTCCTCGAATACGTAAAGGTTAAAAACCGTCCTGTAACCATCCGGAAGTGAGCGTATCATCTTCATTATAGTATGTTGCGAAATTTCTTCTAAATTCGGTTCATCTTCATTTTGCTCATCCGGAATTTCAAAATTTTCAGACACTTTTTTCAGGTCAGGATTCTGTTTAATATGTTTTAAAGATTCATTTACAATAATTTTCGTGCTCCACGCTCTTAAGGATCCTTTTCCCCGGAATTCAAAAGAATCAATAGCCCGGAACATCTGTATAAAACCGTTCTGCAGAACATCATGAACATCTTCGCTATCAATGATATATCGGGAACAGACATAGGTAAGACTGCCTGAATAAGCTCCGAAAAACTCTTTCCAGGCCGCTTCTTCCTTTTTCAAAAGGCGGTCCGCTAAAATCTGCTCCTTATTTTCTTCCATTGATTAATTTGACAGCATTTAACTCATCAATTACATCATGCAAAGATAGGCAGCCTCAAATTGAGGCTTTACCTACCAGATAATAACCATTACTTACTTTTTAACACTAATCGGGATATCATATTTTATAGTCTGATAAGGAGTCAGCTCAACTCCATCAACGGTTATTTTTTCTGCTTCCAACCCAAATCTCAACGACCAGTCGTAGCCTACAAAGAACCCTTTTTGCTTTGCGCCCAGCTTTACTACTGTATTTTTAACAGCTCCGTCTATCGGAATCTGGATCGCCAGCGTTTTTGGTTCAAATGTCAGCTCCACTACATTCTGACCTGTATTCAGTTTTGTTTTATAATCCAGCTTATATTCTATTTTTCCGATATGAGCCAAAGCCGTATCCGCTTTTACAGGATCCGTTACCACTGTTTTTACAATTTCTCTAATCGGAAAGTCTTTAAAAGTGATGATGGTATCTTTTGCAGTAAACTCAATTACTTTTTCATTAAATTTATTACCCTGTGTGGTTATCAGCCTAGCCCTGTAGCTTCCGTCCACATCGCTCAGCTTTACAGGAATGGGTTCATAACTTTCATTATTACAAGATGTTAAGGAAAACCCCAGAGAGATGATAACCGCAACTAATATAGATTTAAGTACCATTGATTTCTTCATTATTTTAAATTTTAGCATTAATATTATTTCTTTGAGTACTCATTTATATAAAGACGGATTTTCGGAAACCTTGCACAAGAATTAACAAAAAGTTATTAAATATTTCATAACAAATTGATTTTTAGTAGTAAAACTTTCACATTTAAAATAATTTTTTTCGAGTTTTATATTTTAATACATTTGTTTAAACCAAATTTGAAATGAATTTCGAACAAATCAATTTCCACCTTCAGGCATATAAAGAGCATGATCAAATTATTGATGCGGCAGAATATTTAATCAATGCTTTTCAGCTTGAACATAAAAATTTTGCAGGATTCGGCTTCAGGCCGGAACTTTCCCACAATTCCATGCTTTTAACAGCAGAAGGTGAACTGGGAGGTCCGCAAAAGGTAATGATTCCTAAGAATTTATTTGATTTTGATCTGAATTTAGTCTTGAATATGGTCGCTCACGAAATGCTTCACGTACGCCAAAAAGCCCCGGAAACCCTTGTGGAAGATAAAAATGAAAGAGAATTTCAGGCCTACTATGAAATGCTTTTCCATAAAGTTTTCCCCCAGATTCCGGAAGTATCAGATTTTCATAAAAAAGCGTTTGGAAACAAAGCGCTGGAATACTACAAAAGAATGGGTGAAGGCTCTGAGCTACAGCAGAAATATGCAGAACAGAAAACAGAAGTAGAACAACTAATCAATTCATTATCATGACAATAAAACCCGAAATCTCATTGGAAGATTTTGAAAAAATAGACATCAGATCAGGAACAATACTATCAGTAAAAGATTTTGAAAAGGCCAGAAATCCCTCTTATCAGCTGGAAATAGATTTTGGAGATTTGGGCATCAAAAAATCATCCGCACAAATCACAGCCCTTTATCATAAAGAAGAATTGGTCGGAAAACAGATTCTGGCCGTTGTTAATTTTCCTAAGAAACAGATCGCTAATTTTTTCAGCGAATGCCTCGTTCTGGGAGTTTATGGTGAAGATAAAAAAGAGATTACACTTTTGACACCTTCATTACCTACAAAAAATGGAATGCAGGTTGGATAATTAAAACTTGGAGGTTTAATGAATAAAGTAAAAACAAAATGATACAAAATATTCCTTTAGAAAGGATTTTATTTCTTGATATTGAGACCGTTCCGGGAGCGGGATTATGGGAAGAGCTTTCTGAAACCGAGCGTATGCTTTGGGACAAAAAAACAAGATATCAGAGAAAAGATGAAATATCCGCAGAAGAATTTTACTCCGAGAGAGCCGGAATTATGGCCGAATTCGGGAAGATCATCTGTATTACCATTGGAATGGTGGAAAAGAATGACACGCTGAAAATCAAAAGTTTCGCAGATCATGACGAAAAAAAGATGCTGCAGGAATTTGGTGAAATTTTTAACAGCCCGAGACTCCGGGACGTGATTCTCTGTGCCCACAAAGGGAAAGAATTTGATTTTCCGTGGATTGCAAGAAGATTCCTGATCAATGGGATGCATCCACCTACCCCTTTTCAGATGTTTGGTAAGAAACCCTGGGAAATACCGCACATTGACACGATGGAACTGTGGAAATTCGGGGATTACAAAAGTTTTGTATCACTGGAACTGCTTGCCCATCTTTTCGGAATTCCTACTCCGAAAGACGATATCGACGGCTCAATGGTTTCATCAATCTACTACATAGAAAAAGACTTGCAAAGAATAGTTGACTATTGTGAAAAAGATGTCTTAACTTTGGCAAATATTTTCCGGCGCATGCGTCAGGAAGATTTGTTGAAAAGGTACATCAATTTAGATTAAAAAATGAAATTTACAGACGATCAGATTGCTGACATTGGTGAGGAGATCATCAATGTTTTAAAAACCGTGTATGACCCAGAAATTCCGGTAGATATCTACGAGTTGGGGCTGGTTTATGATGTTCAGATTTCCGATGACGCGGATGTAAAAATCGTCATGACGCTTACTACACCGAACTGTCCGGTTGCAGAAACCCTTCCACAGGAAGTGAAAGACAAAGTAGCAGAGGTGGAAAACGTAAAAAGCGTTGATTTGGAGCTTACTTTCGAACCTAGCTGGAATAAGGATATGATGAGTGAAGAAGCGAAGTTTGAGCTGGGAATGCTTTAAAATTCGGATCAAAAATAAAATTGGCTGTCAAATCTGGCAGCCTTTTATTTTGTCATTATAATTTCGCAATGCTATTCTGGAGTGAAGAATCTATAAACTACTACTTTTTCCGCATACCTTCAGACTGATCAGAATACAAATAGAACGATTACTTTATTAATATTAAATCTCTGTTGCGATTTCTTTCCCTTCTCTCCTGCTCCACTCGCTCCAGGAACCGACGTATAAATTCGGAGTTGGAAAACCTGCATATTCCAAAGCTAAAATAGTATGACAGGCAGTAACTCCTGAACCACAGTGAATGATCAGATTTTGAGGCTTATCCTGTAAGATTTTTAAATATTTTTCTTTTAAAACTTCCGGTTTCAGGAAATTCCCGGTTTCATCCAGATTTTCAGAAAAAGGAATATTAATGGCTCCCGGAATATGCCCCGCCACCAAATCAATCGGCTCAGATTCTCCTTTGTAGCGGTAAGCGTCTCTCACATCAATTACCGTTGACGAATGTCTTATCAATTCATTTTCAACAGCTTCCAGACCTGAAGTCGGAAGAAGCCAGCCTTCTTTTTTAATTAATTGTGCTTTTTCAAAAGCTTCTTCACCTGAAGAAAATTCTAATCCTTCTTTTTCTGCATTCTGAAACCCTCCATCCAAAACCTGAACATTTTTAAATCCAAAAGATTTCAGCATCCACCAAGCTCTAGCCGCTGCATTTGAACCATTTTTGTCATCATAAACAACGATATGAGAACCTTCTGAAATTCCCAGATTTGAAATTGTTTGTGAAAATTTGTCAATATCAGGAAGCGGATGCCTCCCGCCAAAAGCTGCATCTTCACCAATTTCCGCCAAGTCTTTATCCAAATCAATGAATCTTGCTCCTTTAATATGCTTGTTCAAATAATTTTGTTTTACATCTTTACCGACTCTTGCATCAAGAATGATAAGGCTTTCTTTTGGGAGATTTTTTAATTCAGATGGGGAAATTATAGGCACCATTTTGTTGATTTTTTTGGATCAATTTAAATTTATTTGGCTAAAGCCGATTTTGTTTTTGAATAGTAGCGGGCTAAAGCCCGCCCGTATTGATGTTTATTCTTGTTTGAAATCATTGTTCTGCTTAGAGAACACCCTCGATTTTCAATATTGTCAGGCTGAGGTTCTCGAAGCCTTCATAGTGCCCTTCGAGAGCCTCAGGGTGACAGCGCTAATACCAGCCGGATAATTAATCTGTTAATTTAGTATTGTTATTTTTAAAAATGAAAAATATCTTTCGCTTTATTGTAAGAACTTTCGAAGTGTAACAAATTCAGCTTATGGTTTATTTTTTCTACGCTCATGAAGTTGATCACCTGTTCTGTAGGCATATTTCCCACAAGATCGTCTTTTGCCATTGGGCAGCCGCCGATTCCTTTTATGGCACTATCAAATCTTTTGCATCCTTTATCGTAAGCTGCTTTCAATTTAGAATAAGAATCTTCATAACGGTTGTGAAAATGCCCTCCGAAATTGATTTCAGGATATTTTGAAGGTATCTTTTCAAATAAAAGAGAGATTGTTTCCGGCGTTGCAACTCCCGTAGTATCAGAAAGTAAGATATCTTTAACTCCAATTTCTGAAAATCGTTTTGCCCAGAAATCCACATCTTCCCATTTCCACATTTCGCCATACGGATTACCGAATGCCATGGAGAAATAAATGTTCAGCTGTCTGTTTTCCGTTTTTACCAGTTCGAGCATTTTTACAATTTCATTAAATGCCTCTTCCTGGCTTTTGTTCGTATTTCTGTGCTGGAATGTCTCTGATATGGAAAACGGAAACCCCAGAATATCCACAGACTGGTGCTTCAGCGCTTTCTCCGCCCCTCTGTAATTTCCGATAATCGCGGAGACTTTTGTATTGGAGCGGGATTTATCTATGTTTTCTGCGACCTCTGCAGAGTCTGCCATTTGGGGAATTGCTTTTGGGGATACAAAGCTCAGACAATCCAACACATCAAAACCAACATCCATTAATGAGTTGATATAGTCTATTTTTTTGTCGGTGGGGATAAATTCTCCCCAACCCTGCATTGCATCACGCGGACATTCAGTAAGAAACATTTTACTTTTAGATTTTCTCAAATATAATAAAACTAAACAATTTAGTATTTACCTGTTACAAATCTATCATTATTTTGATTTTCAAATGATTATCTCCGATTTATAATTTCGATACTTTATATTCGATTACAAATAAATTATCTCAGCATCAAATTTGTTAACTTTGTTGAAATTTATACTAATAATGAGCGCAATAGAATTCAACCAATTGTGGAAAGAAAAATTACTGAACCGTTTTCTAAGTTATGTAAAAATATACTCAACCAGCGATGCTGAAAGTGAAACAACACCTTCTACGGAAAGACAGTGGGACATCGCAAAATACATTGTGGAAGAGCTGAAAACGATCGGTCTGGAAGATGTTTCGATTGATGACAACGGGTATATCATGGGTTATGTGCCTTCCAATCTTGAAAATGATGACAGGCCTACAATTGGATTTATTTCACATTATGACACTTCACCGGATTTCAGCGGGGAAAATGTAAAGCCGCAGGTGTGGGAGAACTACGATGGAAGTGATCTGGTGCTAAACCAGGCTACCGGATTTACCTTATCCTCTTCAAAATTTGAAAGCTTAAAAAAATATATAGGCCAGACTTTAATTACTACGGACGGGAATACGCTTCTTGGAGCAGACGACAAGGCCGGCTGTGCAGAGATTGTAACGGCTGCAGAATACCTTATTGCCCATCCTGAAATCAAGCATGGAAGAATTGCCGTTGGATTTACACCTGATGAGGAAATCGGAAGAGGAGCGCACAAATTTGATGTGGCAAAATTCGGAGCAGAATTCGCTTATACCATGGATGGCGGAGAAGTGGGAGAACTTGAATATGAGAACTTTAACGCAGCCGGAGCTGTTGTAAAAATTCACGGATTGAGTGTTCACCCCGGTTACGCCTACGGAAAGATGGTAAATGCTGCTTTACTGGCTTCAGAATTTGCCCAAATGCTTCCTGCCAATGAAACTCCCGCGACTACGAAAGGTTTTGACGGGTTTTATCATTTGATGGATATCAATGCAGATATCTCTGAAGCTAAATTGCAATATATTATCCGTGACCACGATGCTGATAAATTTGAGGCAAGAAAAAAATTCATGGAAGAAAAAGTGGCGGAATTTAATCAAAAGCACGGGGCGGGAACCGCTGAAATTGAGATTAAAGAGCAATACAGAAATATGAAGCAGCAGTTCGAAGGAAAAATGCACATCATAGATCTTGCAGCAGAGGCTATGAAAGAAGCCGGAATAGAGCCTAAAATAAAGGCCATCAGAGGAGGCACGGATGGCGCACAATTATCCTACATGGGATTACCTTGTCCTAATATTTTTGCGGGGGGAATTAATTTCCACGGACCTTATGAATATGTAGCGCTGGAGAGCATGGAAAAGGCGGTTGAGGTGATTCTAAATATTGTGAAGGCGTAAAATTATGAAAAAATTATGGTTTTTTTTTCTTTTATTTTTAAAATCTTAAGAAGAATAATCTGATTTTGACGATAATAAAAACCCACTGCAATTGCGGTGGGTTTTGTTTTTAATATTACAGACAGAGATTGCCTTTCTCGTGTCAATTTGTGTTATTGCTGAAATATCCTCTTGGAAAAGGTTGCCCTTAAGATGCTCTTATTATTATTTTCTAACCTCAACTTTCTCAATCTTGTTGCTGTTATCTTCTTTAGGGTTTGTTAAATCATCATATAACATATAAAAAGACATTATTACAACAAATATTCCTAAACACATTCCAACTATTGAGCGCCAATATTCCATTCTTTTTAAGTTATTTTCCGGTATAGGTTCAATATCCTTTTTGCTATATGATTTAAAAAGTAAATACATACATATGAAAAGAACAACACCAATAAAAAAAGTAATAAAAAACTTAACTACAAAATGTTCTTCTAAATATTCATCCATTTTTAATTTTATTTAAATTTTTCTAACTTAATTGCTTCATTTAGTCTTTGCTTATCAGCTTCTTTCTGTCGCTGCCTTTGAACTTCTAAATCTCTCGCTTTATCTAAAGCTTTATCATTTCCAATTTTATAAATTGTTCCTGCCATTTTATCACTTGTTCTTGTAGTTAATTTATTAATTCCACTCCCAAATCCGGCAGTAACTGCAAAAATTGCCATTCTAGTATAAGCAGAGTTATTCTTACCTTCTCTAAAATCCATGGCTACGTTCATAGCTGTGGAAACACCCCCTATAATTTCTCCAGCTAACAATAGGGATCCTCCCGTACCTCCGGATGGAATAAAGGATGCTGCACCTGCAACATCAAGACCTATACTTGTCCACTCCATGACATCAGCAATTGTTCTTAATGTTTGGTGTTCGTACTCTAATCTAGTTTCCCTGCTTCCTGAAGCATAATGTACACCGTCTGGAGTTACCATAATCCGTCCATCTTGAGAGGTATGCTCGCGATTTATCCAGTCTGTAACTGTTCCGTCCGGGTTTAATAATACTCCCCAATGTGGAGTTCCATTAGAGCTGTTTTCAATAATAGGAATACTTCTTTCTCCGCTACCATCTAAATGTGAATATCCAGCTACATGATCACTCCCATCAAACCATTTATAATTTCCTGTTTCTGTATTTCTATACCAATCATATGGTTGCCTTCCATCAGGATCAATATACTTTATCGGATTATTAAAGCTGTAAACGTACGGCGACCAGCTCGGCATCTTCTCCGCGAGCGGATCGACATTCAACCAAAGAGAAACCCTCGGATTGTAATACCTGGCACCATAATACATATATCCCGTTTCTGCATCAAGTTCTTTACCATTAAACTTATACGGACTGTAATGAACTTGCAACTATTTTTGAGACAAAATTTATATACTCTTTATGCTACATTTTTAGATTGATTAGACATTAAATTTTGATACTCTCTTATGGTTAAATTTCCTAAAGCTGAATGCCTTCTCTGGGTGTTGTAAAATGTTTCTATATATTCAAACACAGAGTTTTTGGCGTGGTCTCTAGTTTCATATTTATTTTGATAGACAAGTTCGGTTTTCAGAGTTTTGAAAAAACTCTCCGCTACAGCATTATCATAGCAATTTCCCTTTCCACTCATACTTCGGGTAATATTTTTCCCGACTATTGACGTAAA
>NZ_AUMT01000016.1 GCF_000430825.1 Chryseobacterium daeguense DSM 19388
ACTGCCGCTGCGTGGTGTGGTATCATACCTTTTACAAATTCCTTATCACCAACAAATAACTGCTCCCGAATACCAAACCACGAAAAGATACCTATTGCAGCAGAAATTATTATAATGCCCCAATTGATTTTCTTATTTTCATACATACCCTTCATTATCCATAATTCTATTATCAACATTGCAGAAACCATCAGCAATGTCATATACAAATTATTTATGTTGGGGATAAGGTTCTGCAAACCGTCAATCATAGCATACATAATGAAATACATTGCTGCGAACATCACAACCGCCATAATCGCAAAGCGTTTGTACATTGCTAAAGAATGTTTACCGCTATGTTCTTCATTTTCGGGATTATGATGCATTTCGTGTTGGTTTTCCATATTGTCCATAATAAAGGGGGTTTATTTGTTATTAATAGTTTCCTGTACGCTTCCACAGGTAAGCATTTTAGAACCGTAGTACGGATTTTTAATTGCTTCTTCTTTGCTTAGCCAATTTGCTCCTTTACCATTATTATACATTGGGCAATGCTGATAATAAACAGGTGTTTCTTGTTTTGAAACTTTCGATAATTCGTACATATTATCAGCCAGTAAAGCGAAAATTTCTCTTTGTTTTGAAACGTCTTTAGCTGTAGCAATTTTCTCTGCATTTGCTGTTAAATCTTTCATTACTTTCATCCATACGGTATGTTCCTCGGTAGATAGTTTTGCCATTTCTACCGCTTTTATTGCCTTTACCAATTCAGCGGCATTTGCAGATGAATTACCTGCATCAGTTTTTACCAAAGCATCTTTCACTAAAAAATAATTATCAAAAACAGTTTTCAGTTGTAGTACATTTTGAGTAGTTGCCGTAGTTGTGGCAGCCATTTCTTTAGGGTTGTGGTTGGCATGTTCGGCTTTCATATTCATACCATCATCTTTGCCTTTTGCAACTGGTTTTAGTTCCCTGTTATATTGGCAACAGCCGGATAATTTTGCATATACATCATCTGGGGCTAAAAATTTCTCGCTGTCATAACCCGCTAAGGCAATACGTTTCATAATTTCGTCCTGATTTGTTTTTTTACTATCGTAGTTGAGTGTAGCCATCTTGGTATCTTTATTCCAATTTACCGTGGCTACGTCTTTTAAATTTCCCGCTTTTTCTATGGTTGTTTTACACATTTCACAATTGCCATATATTTTTACGGTTTCTGTTTTTGCATTTTTGATTTGGGCAAAACTATTTACGGCTGATAGTAATACGATGATTACCATCAATATTTTTGATATTGATTTCATTCTGAATTTTTTTAAATTATTAAGGAATAGAGAGTTTACGAAAACTAATATTAGCTTTCGACAAGACATAACTGTGGCTTACAAGCCATCGTTTTAACCTATTTTAGGCGGTTGCCAAAAGGAATGGTAACCCGAAGAATAATAGGCTTGTTTGAAACCGAATTTTTGCGTTTTAATTTCCGCAAAGTGGTTTTCTGTTTTTATATCTACCAGTATAGGTAAACTTAATGAAGATGAAGAAGTGCTACATTTGCAAGAGCCGTGTTTACACTTACCGTTGCAGTCGTGACCATCGTTGCACTTATTACAGGACTTATCCTTACAACTGCTTTTATGTTCTGCTTTTGAAGATTGATCTTTAGAGCAGCTTTTTTGTTCTGTATTAGCTGTTTTTTTTGCACAAGCATAGCCTATGGTTGGAATTAGAAAAAAGCCCAAACATAGTAAGATAATAAAGCTGATATGTTTACTAAAAGTTTTCAACACAACAAAATTATGAAATTATTTCTTTAATTGCTATAATATGTACTTTGAATCTTAAACATTGCATTATAAGCAGAATATCAAATCCGTATTGCCCTTTATACTCACTAATAAGCATCTATCTACTAATTATGTTTGTTATTAGCTAAATCCGTTGCATCATTATTGGATGTAGTATACTGTATTTTATGACAGTCTTGAGTTAGGTATAAATTAAAATATTTCATTTATCTTTTTCTGATTACAGCTGGTACATCTTTCAAATTTATTTCTTCAATTTGATTTAGTGATTTATCTAAAGAATTTTTAAATTCAACATCATTAATAGACTTTACTTTCAGAAAAGCATTATACAGAACACTATTTTCAATCGTCCTCTCTTTTACATAATCTTTATGCTCATTAATTTTCAACTGTTCCGCCTTTTCAATTTTATATTGAACTACTAGACTTTCTCTAACTGCTGGAAGTTCTTCCAGCTTCTTATCCAGTTCCGCAATCTTATCCTCAGTCATTTTGGTTTGAAATTCAATTTGAGTAACATCTATTCCTTTCTGAGCTAAATTTTCAATTACTTCTTGTACTTGAACTTTATGAAGGTCAATTGTTTTTTGATATGATGGTAATTGGGTTGCCCAATATTCAGCATTTGCATCGCCATTTTTCGAATAGCCTTCAATTCTATTATATGAATGCTCAGCTTTGGTAACTAACTCTTGAACTTTCAAAACATCTTCGTATTTTCTCAAGACAAAAGCACTATCTGCGAGATGCTTATTTTTCTCGCTTTCAATCCTTTTTTTCATTAATTCAATTTCAATATTGGCTCGGGTTTCGGGATTGGTAATGATGGAAGTTTTAAGCTCTTGAGTGCTAATATCAGATACGTCCAAAACATCGGCACCTTTTTTCATAGCTTCTAAATATCTTGCCTGTTTAGATTGTAGTTTTTGAAGCATAAAAACATCAATACTGTCATTGGTCAGCATAAAATTAATTCTCACATTTTCGTTTTTATTTCCCTGTCTCCACGCCCGTCCTTCCACCTGTCGCAAAGAAGTAAAATTATATGGCAACGTTAGCATATAAACATCTGTTGTATTTTCCTGAAGGTTCATTCCTTCCTGAATGGCTTCACTTCCAATAACTACTTTTATTTTTCCTTCATTAAAATCATTTTGAATAGAAATCCTTTGATTTTTATTGGTCGCTCCATTAATAATTCCGATTTCTTCGGGTTTGTAACCAATTTCTGTTATGAGATATTCTTTCAGTTTTGGAAATTGAGCAACAGCTAATTCAGAATAAATAATTTGTCCGGATTCGGGAAGATCTTTTTTGTTCTGCCTTATTAAATCCATCGTCTGTTTCAACTTCGGAGAATTTTCTATAAATTCTTTTACAGAAGGTTCTTCATCATCATAGTATGGTGATAGATACGGCGAAATCGCAATTAATCGGGCATTGAGAATATGCGTTAGAATTGCACCCTTTTCGGTTTCACTGAAATTTTCATTGAGCAAGTCATATTGATCTTTTGTCAGATCATTCTGCTCAATTTTATACTCTTTGTTGATTTTGTTGGGACGAATCAATTCAGGGTTATCCTCCTCTCCTTTTATATCGATAAATTCAGATAACAGTTGTTGAAACAGCGAATTGTTTTTAAATCTCCGAACATTGGCTTTAAACTTCACATCACCTTTTGCATCAATCTCCATATCATTATCCGCTTCCATAAAGGTCTCGAAGAATGTATTCACATTGAAATACCCCGATTCTTCTAATCTTTTATTTGCTATTAAAGAAAGAATGGAATAATACTCCAGGGGTTTGTTGGTAAAAGGCGTTGCGGAAAGCAAGGTTACATTTCTGCCATCATTTTTGTCTTGAATGTACTGAGCTGCCATCCAGGTATTGATTCCCAATTTGGAAGTCTGTTGGTTTTGACTTCTGAAATCGGAAGCAAATCTTCGGTCCTCAATTTTTACTTTTCCTACAATATGATTGGCATTGTGAACTTCGTCGAAGGTCAAATGGTCGAATCCAAAATCTTCCCAATCATAGATTTTACCACGCTTCATTTTTCCCTCAATCTCCTTTTCTTTCTGAAGTTCAATTTGGAGGTCTCTTTCCGTATTGGTAATGCCCTTCATTTCGTTTGCAGAGATGTAACTGAATTTTGAAGAAAGTTCTTCGGTAATTTCTGATGAAAATCCAATATTATTGAAACCCTCATAAGTAACAATGGTAATTTCTCCATCTTTATTATCAAATTTTGAAAGGTCATAATCTTTCCCCAAATTCCCTAAAACATTGACTTTACCATTGGGAATGGTTTCAAAAATGGTTTCCACCCATTGTTTCAGAATGCTGTCATTGGGAACTACGATGATTGGTCTTTTAGCATTTCCCCTCTCCATTGCTTCGTGCATCGAAAGGATTCCGGAAAGCGTTTTTCCAAAACCAACTTCGTGCGCTAAGAGCCCTACTCCTTTTGTGGTCTGTCTTCCGATTCCTGCTTTCTGAACTTCGGTCAATCGCAATTCCTGACCTCTGAAATGCAGATAGATTCTGGAAAATAATGGGAATTTAGAATAATCCGGAACGTATATATTATTGTAATTGCGGTTAAAGTCTTTTACAAAACGATTTCTAATATCATCGGAAAGTTCCTCCCGGACAAATTTGTAAAACAAATCATTCGCAGCAGCTTTTCGCCTTTCTCTGACTAACGCATTCCTCTCTTTATCGCTTCCTGTAACTGTTTCATTATCTACAAAACTTTTTACTTCCCAAGCTGAAGAACCCGCAAAGGCTTCACTTGACAAAGTGCCGAGAAAATCTTTGAATCTTTCGGCAAGATTGTAATCTACGATGACTGATTCGGTACGTTTTGTAACATGATTATATTGGTCTTTCTCTATTTGACCTAGCTCAAATTTGTGTACGAACTCGTGATTCGGACTGATATAAATCTCATCTAGCGATTTCGCTTTTGGTAGTACATTTTCTAATAATGCTTTTTGTTTTTCGTATTGACCGGCAGTGCCGGCGCCAATTTTATCATTAATTAAAAAATTGGAAGCCGAACTTCGGCAAAAATCCCGCTCCAGCTGTTCCAGTTTTGCGTAAATATTTCCTTCAGTATAATAAAAATCGTGAACCCAGTTTCCATCAATGAAGTTCGCAAACTGATGGTGCTTTCCACGATTATTTAATGTGCCGTCATAAGAGGTATCTCTGAATGCTTCAATTTGTTCTTTCGTAATATCAGAACTATTTTGCAAGGAAGTATTTACAATTTCATCCTGTTTTGAGAATTGATATTTTAAAACACCTTTCTTTATTTCCGGTTTTGTTTGAAGTTTATACTCGTTCTGATTTTTGGTATTGTAAATAGAAATAATCCTATCACTTTTTTCAATCAATTCTTTTAATTTTTCATCAGAAAACGATTTCGGCTTTGTGATTAGATCTTCGCGCAGTTTTTGATACTTGCTAATTTCAGTCGTAATTGTGGGAGATTTAAACTTGATGTCATTAAGTTTGGAAAGTACCTGGTCAATTTTTTCTTGAGTTTCTCTTACATTGAGTTCATTTTCATTTTGGTTTGTAATCCTCGTAGAATCTTCGATTTCTGCACTTCCTTTTTTGGGTACAGGAACTTTATTTTCAGCTTTAGGTTCTTCCTCTAAAAACAAATCTTCAAACAGATTTCCGATCCGCTGGGTTTCATTCCTATTTTTAAACTGTTCAATCTTAAATAAAGCTTCATCTAAATTACCGTGAATATATTTTTCTAATCGACCAAAACGGTTGGTTTTTTCTCGGGTTTCTCCCAAAATTCTTGTTGGATTATTTTCAAAATAATTAGAAATATCCGTCGAGATATTTTGAGTGTTTTTTCTTAGAATGATAATGTCGGTTCCGATTTGTGTTCCTGCAAAAGCGCCATTGGGTAAACGGAAACCTTCCAAAACACTAGCATTCTGCAAATTCTTTTGTCGGTTGAGCCAACCTGATGGAAGAACCATCGCCAAAACGCCGTTTGGTTTTAAAGAGTCAAGTGAACGTTTAACGAAATAATCTTCGTATTTTGAAATTTTAGGCTCTTCTCCCAACCCTTTGTAAAGTCCCCGATGTTCACCATAGGGCGGATTTCCAATTACCAAATCGTATTGCTGAGAAAAGTCCTTTTTATTTCCTTTTTCGTCAATGAATTCAGTTTCAAACGAACGAAGATTGATGTCAGATTCGGGATGCAGAATTTTAGCAATTTTTGCGGTGGTCTCGTTGATTTCAAAACCTGTAATTTTAGAATTTACAGATAATCCGTGAGTAGCATAGATGAAATTTCCAGTTCCAACACTTGGTTCTAAAACGGAAATCTCTTTTTGAGTTTTGAAATGGTCTTTAATTAAATTATGAACTGAATCAACAATTTTTTCCTGCGTATAATATTCGTCTAAAATCCCTCTCCCTTCTTTTGCCGTCCCGCCACTTTGGAATTGGCTGCAAATTTCTATTAAGTCATAAGTGATGTTAAGATTTTCCTTCAGATTAATTTTGTGATTGTCGGAAACAAAACAAGCTGCAGAAACTACTTCTGCAACTTGATCATTATTCAGTTTTTGCCCTTTATATTTTGAAATAAGAGCATCTAACTCTACATTATTTGTTGACTCCTCACTTATCTCGGAAAGTCCTCCATCAGGTCTTCTTCTATCGGATACAGTTCTCCCGGGTACGATTCCGCCCACGGAACGTCCTTGAGTCTCTCCAACATTATTCTGTTGTGAGTCGTCATAGGATCCTCTTCCTCGGTCTCGGTTTCCCAAATTGCTCCGCTCTGCGCTTGCAAGTCCATTTCCAGCATTGTTGCTGCCCACTGCTTGTCCGCTTCCGTAACTTCCGTTTTGCTCGGATTGGATCTTAGGGCTAGGTTCTCCAGGGTTTTGTTCAGGTGTTCCGTTTCCCACTTGCTGAGAATCGGATGTTCTTCCGGATTCAATTGCATTGCTTTCATTTTCAGAAATTTTTGGTTCAACTAAATTAGTATTTTTATCTTGAAGCTTGAGTTTATTCTGTAGATATTCGGTCAGGTCTTGATTCCCATTTTCAGAAATTTCATACAAAGGACGAACGTCTTTGATATTTTTGCCATTAAATTCTGTAAGAATTTTCCTGGTTATTGCATTTCCCGTTCTATCCCCGGTAAGACAAAGAAACATTTTACCATCATAATTCTGGTATCTATTGAGGAACTTTTTGCTATTTGAACCTGAATTAAGGGTAATCAATGTTCTATTATTGACTTGCTTGTTCAATTGAAGAAGCTCCAAGAATGAAAGCGTATCCTTACTGTTTGTGAAAACAATAAGTTCCTTTTTATTTCCTTCAACTACAGAAATGTCATCATTTATCTCATTAAAAAAATCTTCATCTTTCACTTTTTTCTGTTTTTTATGAAGTGGTTAAATTCAAAAATTTCTTTGGTTTCACTGTCCCAGTTTTTTCTTGATATTAATTGAAGAGTCACGAATATGTCCGTCTTTTTATTGTAAGAATCAATCCTTTCGAGCCTTCCGTGGTAGTCCTTTTCCGCGTGTTTGTAAATAGAGTACGGTAAAATAGTATCCGTGGGATAAATGTAAAACCGGGTATACATCCAAGGTGAGTTGATTTCAAATCGTTTGTATTTTTTCTTAAACAAAACCGTATCACTCAGATTTTTTCTGTTTCTGTAATTGGGGATTTTTTCCTGAGAAAACAATGTTCCTCCTTTTTTCTTTTCAACAGGAAGAGGCTTTTGTTTCTTTATGATGTCTGACAGAATAATTTTGCCGGGATTTTCATTTTCAATGGTATAGCACAATGAATCTTTAATGAAATAAATCTGTTGGGTTATTTCGGGAGCATCAGCATCCGGAATCCTTTCTATAATGGAATCTCCCGAATAATTAAGGCTTGACAAATGAAAGCTTTGGATGTTGTCCAGATTTTTGGAAACATCAAAATAGACATTGGAGACAACATCGATTCCTCCTTTTTCGGATTTGATTTCTTTGTGGCAGGAAGTGCTTACAAAAAGAAAAAACAAGCTGGGTAGTATTAAAAGTTTTTTCATAGATATAGGGTTTAAAAAAGCGGCAGCCTAATTAATTTGACTTACCGCTGGGAAATAAATGATTGGTTGTACGTTTTATCTATCGTTTAATACTTTGTTCTTTCACGTTATTTTTTTCGTGCCTGTTGTCTTGTTCCAAACCTTCTAAAGGCTTGTTGGTGTTGATTCTGTTCATATCGGAATCATACAGATTCAGATTTTTGTATTGCGGATTCAGCACCGCTTTGCCTTCTACCACTTTATCGTCCAATTCAAATTTTACCTTGACGATATTTCCTTTTTCCAAAGATTTTATGGTACTTTCCTTCCATTCCGGCTTATCGAAGATCAGTTTGGATTTTTCTACGATCTGAGCCGTATCAACACCATAATTTTTGTAGAAATTCTGGAAATTATAATTTCCTTTTTCAGTTTTGGGTTCGTTAAAATTGAGCTTGGCAAATGCAGGTTCTATTTTTTCGGTTTTCGGATTGTGAAATTCTATTTTAACTGTCCGCCCTTCTAACAAGTTTATTGCTTCTTTAGCTGTAAATGTATTTACCCTGTTAACCGGAAAATTATGGGAGATAACGTCGCCATTTTCTTTAGTGAGTTTAGCATTATAAAAATTCATAAAGACACTTCCATTTTCTATCTTATTGAATTTTAATGTGAATTCCATTTCATTTCCAGGCATCGTTTTGTCGGAAGTGGTTTTAATTTCGAACTCTTTTTCGGGAGCATTAATCCCATTTTCTAAATCTTTGTGCAGTTGTTCTCCTTCTCCGAAACCAAGATATTTTAATTGAAATTTCGGATACTGAGATGGTTCATATTCGTTCTGTGTTTCCATAATGTTTGGGTTTTGATTGTTAAATTTTATATCATTCATTGTTAATATTCTGTGTCTTGAAAAAACATTTTCATCCAGATAATTTTTTAGAATTTCACCGTTATCCAATAATTCGTAGGATTCCCCATATAGCTGTTTTTCCAATAGGCCGAAAGCCAATTCGTATTTGTCATTTTTTGACAGCGTATGACCATCAATAACATTTGGGATTGTGTCCATTTGTGCCTTTGTAAGAGAATAATCTCCATCTGTTGTTCCGAATTCCATTTTTTCTGAATAAGCTTTTCTTTGGTTCGCTGTGATCTGCAAGTTCCCCAGTATGAATTCGTTTTCTTTCATAAAGATCCTGTAATTGAGAATATCATTTTTTTCCTCTTCGGAAAGTTTCGGATAAAGATTATTTTGCACTGCTTTTGCTTTTAAGTCGCTTTCGACATAGCTTTTGAATTCGTTCAAACTTTTTGGAGCGTCATAAAAATCTCTCATACCTGTCCATTCTCGCCGACCGTACGGTAATGTATATTCCTGAGTTTGCATATCATAGCTGTAATACCTATGACCGCTTGGACTCTTCAGCGAACCACTTCCATCCTCGTAATCGTTCCAGGTCCAGCCGTCCGGAAGGTCAGATGCAGGGGTTAAATTTTCTTCAAAACCTTCATCTGAAAAAAAGTCTGCATTTTCTTCCAGATCAGTCATTTCAATTTCATGAACCCCTTCTGATGATAACTTTGCAGCTTCAACTTCATAATTTCGATAATGATGAGCTTGCTTTTCATCAATTTGTGTATAGGCCAATCCGGAACTTAAATCAGTTTTTTTCTCCAATTCCTGAGCCCAGAGATCAGAGAGAAATTTCTGCTTTATTGACTCGCTACTTATAGAGATTTCAGTAGACGCCCTGTTATTTTGCAAAATCAAATGTTTATTGGCTAGTTGCTGCTTTTCAATAAATCTGACTAATTCAGCAGTATTGTTAAATGTATCCCTAATAACGAGATCGGGATTTGAATGAAAAATTGTTTTCAATGTAAAATTTGAACCTATGATAACTTCTCTTCCCTTAGATTGGTGAATGGACATAAACTTTTTCTCTTTATCAGTAAACAGCCTCTCCCCGTCCCGAAAAAACTGTTCAGGTGAAGTGTTTTCGATTTCCTTCACAAAATTTTTATAAGACTTCGTTCTGGGAACTATATTCTTATCAAACCAGGTTAGATTCTCTTCCATTTTTCAAGTTCTTAATTTATCTTCTGAATCCTCTCGATTTTTGAATTTCCTCGTCCTGCTCCTGGCTTTCCTCTTCTCTCATTCGATTGGCATCCTGATAAACATCGGGGTCATTCACATTCAGTTGTACGTTTGATTTTTCCTGTTTTTGAGAGTGATTTTGCTTTTCAGAGATTCCAGCAACCGTATTGAATTCCTTGGACACAATATTCAAATCATTCGTAATTTCTTTTGCCATTTCTGGGAACTGAACAATTTTATCTTGCAGAAAAGATTTAAGTTTTAGAAGTTCTGCTTTGTAACGGTTAAGTTCTTCTGTGTTTTTTTTATCTGCAATAATTGCGGTCAATTCTATTGCATTTTTAATAAAATCAAACTCAACTATTTTGTTGGTTTCTTTATCGAAAATGAAAGCTTTTTTCTCAATGGAAAATCCAGCTTCTTTTTGATTTGATATGTCTTGAATTTCGCTGTATTCAATTTTGTTTTTACTGTTTACAAGAATTTCAGAAATACTTTTGTCTCTTTCTAGAAAGATAACTTTCAATTGAGTATTATTATCCGTAAGCTGAAAAGTTGCCCTGTTTTTGTCGTTGTCCGCCACAATGGTGTATCCCTTCAGAAATTTCTGAATATCATCTGCATTTAGTTTTTTAGAGAATGACAGATCTTCATTGATAATTCCGTATTTTTTTAGTTCGTCTGTTGGTAAAGTATTAGTGTTCATAATGGTTTGCTATTAAATTGTTTACTTTAATAAGGTCATTTAAAAAATGAGAAGGGTTGATGCTTTGTCCGAATTCTTTTACCGAAAAATGCAGATGTGGACCTGTGGAGTTTCCGGTATTCCCGCTTTTTCCAATGATAAAGCCGGCTTTTACTCTTTCTCCTATTTGATAATATATTTCTGAGAGATGCAGGTAAGATGTTTCAAAACGGTTAAAATGTTTTACCTTGATGTAATTCCCTCCACCTTTAGAATCCCATCCGGCTGAAGTAACGATTCCATCCATTACAGAATAGACATTTTCATAGCTGGCTTTTAAATCAATCCCATTGTGCATTTTTTTTGTTCCGAAAATAGGATGAGTTCTTGTCCCATAAGAAGATGTAATGGTGATCTTGTTTTTAAGAGGCATTACAATTTTTGGAAAATATGCTGCCGGTTCTTCAACCAAATCATACGTGCTGAAAAAGCTTTGTTTTTTTGATGTTTGCTTTGTTTCTTCTAATTTATTCTGTGTTAGCAACATCAAAGAATCTTTCAGTTTTTGAAACTCATTTCTTTGTACTTCTTTTACACTGCTATACTCTTTCATCAACATTTTCAAAGAATCGATTTGACTCGTTAGCCATTTCGTCGAACCTTTGGTTTCATTTTTTAAATCTGATTTAGTGGTGATATTTAAAACTTGCTTCCAAGATTTCTTAGCCTTCTTTCGTTGTACCGTTTCTTCGATATTAGATTTTTCTGATACATTCGGATTTTCAGATTTCTTTTGTATTGTTGCTGTAATCGTATTGAATTGCGCAAATGATAAGTAACTGCAGGACAATGCCATCAAAGTAAATATGTATTTTAGTTTTTTCATTTTATGCAGCTTTTATATTTTCATTTACAATGAGTTCCACTTCTTTATTGATTTTTCTAAAATTGGTCATCAACACTTCTTCTTTTCGGTTAACTCCTTTTTTATCCACAAAGGAGTAATATGAGGGCATTTTCACATAGTTTTTTTCTTCTTCTTGAATGGTTTTCTTATCCAAATTAATTTTACCGCTGACTGCAGAGGTTTTGTACTCCTCAGCATCATTTTCTACTCCCTGTGCGATCATTCCTACCATTTCTCCGGTTTTCAAGGCTGCTATTTTACCTGCCGGAATCATATTATCCATCTTTTCATTGATACTGGTGGTTGTTCCTTGCTGAGAAATGGATTGTGAGTATGATTTTTGCTTAATTTTTCCGAAAAGTTTTTCCAACCAATCCAATGTATTTTTGTCTCTGGCAGATCCGGAAAGAATATTTCCGACAATGGCAGAAATTGTATCAGCAACTTCTTTTTTGTAGAACTGTCTGAGCTGCGGAATTTCCTGAAGTCCAAGCATTACAGCGACTTTATTGCTTCTTGCAGTTGCTACGATGTTATCAATTTTATGAATGTAAATCGTCGGAAATTCGTCTGCGATAATTCCTCCCGGCAAATTGTGTTTGGAATTGATCAATCTTAAAGTCCTGTTTAATACCGAAGAATACAATGCAGAATTAATATCCTGTGTTCCCGGGTCTGATGCCAGAATAATAATAGAAGGATTATCTCTGTCGGTTATCTTCAATTCCACTTCATCTCCTGAAAACACCCAAAAACTTTCTTTAGTTGCCAATCTTGAAAGGAAAATTTTGAGTGTTCCGATTTGTCCTTCCAATTGGTCAAATGCTTTGTTGTCATAGGCCGTCTTGAAAGGTGACAGCAAAGAGAAAATTTCTTCATTGGTAAAAAGCGTGTCGAAAATTTCTTTATAGCTTCTATTCATAAAGGAAAGAATATGAGGCAAATCAGAATATTTTCCATTTTCGAATGTTGCAAAAAAATAAATGCAGGACGAAAGGAAATTTATCGCAGATTGGGTAAAGAAAGCTTCAGAACCACCTCCAGAACTGGAACCTCCTTTTTGCAAAGATGAAACCATTGATTCTGCCATTTCCTGGGCTTCTGCTAAAGTTTGGATGTACTTCTTATGAAATGGATTGACTCGTTTTGATTTTTCAACCTCGTTCAGATTAATGACGTGGAAATTGTAACCGTAGTCTGCTTCCTTACTTTTTTTCAACAAATAATGGTAGTATGCAATCTGTGCTAGATCAGGAAATTTAAAATCGTAGATGCAGAGACAGAAACCTTTGGCGATCATTTGTCTTATGGCAGGATTGATGACACCAAACGACTTTCCAGAACCTGGTGTTCCGATGACCATCGTTCCTCTAAAAGGATCAATATTAATATACCCTTCATAAGTCTTATTGTTATATCTGAAGATATAAGGAATGTTAATCGAAGTATCAGTGTTCACCAATTCTCTATTTTGATCGAAGGATTCTTCTTCAACATTCCATCGGTCTTTTCCCATTTTCTGCTGCACCAGTTTTGAAATACTGTCTGCACCCATTTGAAGTATAACTGCTCCTAAAAAAGAAAGAACTGCATAGATTACCTGATAGAGATTGAATCCGGGAAACACTCTTGGAAGTTTTTCATTTCCTGCTTCATTCTGCCAAACCAGTGAAGAAAAAATCATCAGCAATCCCAAAATCATAGGAGCAATAATCTCTTTACTAATATTAAGGTCTTTCTTTTTCTTGGCTTTTGTTCCGACAGCCACTAATCCAATCAGAATCAATGTTGCAAATTTGGCATTGATAGGTGGGTAAATAAAACTCAGCTTTGAAAAATTCTTCAACAAGTTTGATACTACCGGAACATTGCCATTAAGGTAGAAAAGCGAAGCACAATCGAGTGCTACGACTGCGTACACCGTTTTTTGTAAAAAGCCATAGATCTTTATTTGGTGTTGTTGCTCTTGCATTAAGAATAATTTTCGAAATATTGATTCAGTAATTTGTGTTCATCTAGTAAACTATCGTGTAGCTTCTGTTGCCGTTCCTGCAAATTTTTATGATGTTCCTGTATTTTAACAAGTTTGGCATTCAACAGATTCAATCGATTAATTAATTCATTTCCTCTTTTTTCGACGTTCTTAATAATGTATGAGCAGCTTGCATCTTCAATATTTTTCAACACATTATCTTTAAACTCACTGAAATGTTTTTCCAATTTTTGGTATTCCAATTTATAGATTTCAAGTTCCCTTTCTAGTTTTCTATTTTTTCGTTTTTCAAAAATTATATCTAAAACCACTAATACAATCACTGTAAATAATAGAACGATATAAAGATTTTTCACATTGTCAATTAAGTATTCCATAATAAAAAAATTAAAAGGTATCGGCTTTAAGAATTTCAGAATAGTTAACTTTCATTTCGATGGTGCGTCCAGAGAGTTGTTCTTCAATTAATCTTATCATCATTACTTTAGAGTTCGGGTAGGTGAATTTTTTGAAAACATAAATGTTTCTGAAATTCTTTCTGAAATGTTTTTGAGGATTGAGTTGTAAAATTGGGGTAAGACCTACACTTTGGTTATTAGTTGCTTTATGGATTTTTTTATCTTCTAAGGAGAATTTCAAATCCTCAATGTCATAGCTCAGATTAGAATTGTTTTTGATGGTCATATCTAAAAAAATATAGTCGCTTATTACATAGACATTATTGAGCTGAAAGCTTAGTTTGAGATTTTTTTCTTCCCTTATCGGATTTTTCTCAGATTTTTTCTGAATAATGTCCATTGCGAATTTTCTTAATTCAAGATCTGAAAAAACCATTTTTTCAAACTCAATGGGTTGCATCGCTTCGGGTTGAATATGGATATTGGTAATTGTGTTTAGGTTGTCCTGATTTCTGTAAACAACTTTGTACTGAGCGATGAAAGATTGAGCAACGACGGTTATCACTCCGATTTTATCTCCATTAAAAAGAACCGATGGTATTTTGATTTTTCCCTTCTCGTCAGAATCAGGATGGTCTGTGATTTTTATCCTGGCAATATTTGTGGCTGGTAAATCTCCAGTCAGTTTTTCTGTTGAAAGATCCACATACTGAATGGGCTCAGGCGAAATAATATGCAGATTGATCCCTTCGGTAATTTCAATTTCCGGTAAGTCGGAAATAATCTGTTCCTTGGTTGCTGTTTGAGCTGTGAAAAATTGAGCTGCGAAAATTAAAAGGGTGTATAATAAAGTTCTCATTGATTTATTTTTTTTGTTGGTTTTGTGATTCTTTCAGTTGTTTTTCGTCGATTAAAAAGACATAAGAATTGTACTTCAATTTTGCCTTGTTCTCTTTGATCAGGTTGGCAATTGATTTGGATGTTGATGTAAACAGGCTGGATCCAATGCTTGAGAAGAATCCTTTTCCGCCCATATCCATCTGAGTTCCTTGTACGGAGTTACTTCCCATTTCCCTCATCATATCTCTGAAAACACTTTGTGGAACGTATAATCCCTTCATTCCATCAATATCATAAATGGACAGGTTGACTGGGTAGATTTCTCCTTTCGTAAAAACCGACACAATATTCAGATTTACTCTTTGCATGGAAAATCCTGAGATTTGACCATATAAAATGGAACCTTTGCTTATTTTTTTGTTTCCGACAAAGATGTCTTCCAGCAACCGGAATCTGATCCTGCTTCCCAGAAAACCTTTGTTATTTTCGTCAATGACCGCTTTGATAAAGCTGTTTTCTTTCTCCTTATAGAAAGCATTGAAACCACTGTTGATTCCGGATTTGCTCACCTTGAAAGTTGAATTAAGAAAATCTTCCATTTTCTCTTTGTTGGACTTCAGTTTTTGTTCTGCTGCGAGTTTACTTTGGTACTCAGGATCACGGGATTTTTCTAAAGAATCCATCACGAGCATTTGTTCTTTCAGATATTTTACAGGGTCTGGTTGGACACTTTGTGTCTTTTCTTTAGGTGTATCAGCGTATTTTTCTTCCTGGTTTCCGTAAGATTTGTCATTCAGCATTTTGATGATTTCCGAAGACCTGTTGTAATCTTTATCTTCCCTTTGCTGTTGATTTGGCTTGTAATATGAGGATTGCTTTCCTTTTGCCTCATATTGATTTTGTCTGCCATTGACTGCTTTTAATGAATCTATTTTTCTCTTTTGAGCTAAAGACAATTGGTCATCATAGTTCAATAAACTATCTTCTTCCTTATCCAATCCACCAAGCATTGTTCTGTTATCCTCTTTTTTGAAAAACGCATCATAAGCATCATTTTTTGTCATAATAGAATCCTGAGTGTCGCCCAATGAAAGAGATAATTCTTTTGGCTTGTCTTTTTCAGACGTGTCCTCTTTGACAAACTGCGCTCCTACGTAAGCAAAAAGAAAAAGAAACGGTAGAGCCAATAGTGGCAAAACATATTTTTTTTCTTTAAAATTGATTTTTTTAATGTCCATTTTTTAATTTTTGGTATTGGTTAAACAGATAGTCAATTCGTAAGCTGTCTTCTTTTTTCAGTTCGTTTTGGTCTCTTTTCACTTTTAAAGTTTTAAGTTCAGTCACAATTTTCTCCATTTCTTTCTCATTGTTTACGCTCAGATTTTGAGTAGTTTTATTTTTAGAGTATAAAACCGGAGGTTTGATTTTGAACGTACTGTCGGAAGGGAAAAAGACACCTTGAATGATAGACCCAATAAATGAAACCGACAGTAGAATCATTGAATAGGTGAAGAATTTCTTTGGATTTTGAACTGCCCATTGCAGCCACTTCTGACCCTTTTGTTTTAATGTCGTATTCATTTTAGTAAGAGTTTTTGTTTTGATTGGATAGTTCTTCGTTATTGATGATTCGCCAGTTTTTAAGAATCACACCGTGAGGATTATTGGGACTTCTAATGATGTCTTCAAAGAATCCTTCGGTGATGAGCTTCCTGGTGATGACAGAAGATTTTCGTGTGATCATCTGTTTCCCAAAAAAAGAAAATTTCTTCTTTTCCATATTGAGTGCAATTGAATCGGTATGGATACTTACCATTGAACTAGAGGCGATGATCTGATTGTAAAATCCTTTTTCCTTTAAGTTGGTATATTCTTTTTTTCCGCTGTCATCAATGAGATATAATGACTTTTGAATATTATCTTTGATATAGGTGTCATCAGGAGCGAGTGTGAAAAACAATCGGTGGAATAATTCAATTTGAGCTTTATATTCAACAGGTCGGTTAAGCAAAACATCAGTCTGCTTGGCAAGTACCGGAACGCCATTGTCTAAAATGTAAATTGATTTTCTGGAATCCTCGATCATTCTGTATGCAAAAAAAAATCCCGCAATAACAATGAAAACAGCAAAAGCAATGGCAGATAATGAAACGACCTTGTTGATCTTAATTCTTTGTTCTATATTTTTGATAAGCATTTTGTTTTGGTATTTTTTAAAGGTTATTTTCCGTTTTTCATCGCTCCCTGAGCTCTTCCCGATGCAGAACCTGCTGCTGCATTTTTTGCTGTAGCTGCTGCTACTGAAGCGCCTCCTGTTTTGGCTGCCAATATTGCTGTTTTTGCACTGCTTGCCATTTTTCCTGCAGCATTTTTCATTTTGGTCATCGTCCCCGCTCCTCCGGCTGAAACAATACTGTCTGCAATGGTTGGGGTCATTAAAACCCCGATTCCTGTAACAACATAAGCAACACAGGTGAACAGCTGATTATAGATCATTCCTGAATTTGAAACATAAACCATCAAAGCATCAAGGTTGGTGATTGTTCCGTTGGATAAAAGTGTATCATACCTTTCAATCTCCATTGTATAGCCTGAAGCAATTAATTGCTGACCAATATTGATTATGGTGTAGGCAACAAAAGTGTAAAGGTTAATATTGATGAACTTGGACACCCAGCTATATAAAGAGCTTTCAAATCCAGGGACAAGAGCCATCCCCACGGCTATCGGCCCTAAAATAATCAGGATGTAAGCCCATATTTTTTGAATGAAGAAAATGAGATAAACACAAACCCGAAGAATGGAAAGGCAAAAAAATTCAATAAGTTCTGCAACTAATTTCTGCATTTGGAATTCCATTCTTATCTGCCATTCTTTGATGGGCTGAATGAGTTTATCTAATCCCTCGCTGATGTCAAACCAGGAATCATCTGCATCTTCGGTAGTGTTCTCAATGACTTCCTGCTTCGCATCTTCTTCCGCTTTCAGTTTTATAACAGCATCGAGCAATTGCTGTTGCTTTTTAAATCTCTCGACCCGCAAATCATTGACTTCAGACTCTATCTCACTGAAAATTGAGATTCCTGGTTCTGCAATGGCTTCAAATGGCGCTTGAATCATATTGACAAATCCGCTCCAATAAACAAGTGTAAATCCGATAAGAATTGGTTTCAGCATTGGGGTGATTTCCCATTCTCTATCTCCTGCTGCCATTTGCCAACCCATATATCCGAGGTACATAAGAGCGCCTAATCCGCCTATCGCTTTTCCTACCAAAGCAGATCCTGCTGCGCTATCTTGTACACTATTATCTAATTTGGTAAAAACCTCCATAAACCATTTTTCAAAGGCGCCATCTCCTTTTAAAAATTGGAGTAGATTACTGTAATCGCCGTCTGTTTGGGCGAAACCCATGACAGGCAGTAGAATTGCGAATACGCAAAAAGTTACGGTTATCGTTTTATTCATTTTTAATATCGGTGTTTATATTGGCTCATCACATTGTGAACGATCTGCTGGTCTGAAGCAGGTATCCATCCCGGTGGTAAGGCATAATTTGAATGGTTTTTCAAAATATTTTTATAATCTGTAAGAAGTGTTGTCTTATTATTGTGCTTCCTTAATTCCGTTACAAATTTTCTCCATTTGATAAGGGTTTCGTGGTACATAATGAATCGTTTTCCCCTTGGCATATCCATACTTCTCGACATTGAATATTTTTCTTTGATGAGATCCAATTCTTCCTGAAGTCTTCTTATGGTGCCTGTTGAGCTGAGTGTTTCAAACGTTTGTTGGTATTTCAGTCGCCATTCTTGAAAATTTTGAGGTGTATCGGGGAATTCGGTAATTGGTTTTAGCATTCGTTTGTAATACAATAACCATAGAGGGTCTGCATCGACAGTAGCGGAAGTCCAATGGGCAAAATCCTGAATACTTCTTTTATGAATAGTGTCTGAAGCTGCTTTTATATTTTTTGCCTCTTCCTCCTGAAATTTTAATTGAGCGAATCTTTGATTTTGCACTCCGGTAGGTTTTAATGGTCGAATGTCTTCGCCATCTTTATAATCCCTGTTAATTTTCGGAGCCCACATTCCCCAAACCGTGGCGTAGGCAAAATTGGTTTGAATGCCTAAAAAATATTTTGGGTAAGGTCTCCAATCTCCCCAATCTTGAAAGACCATTCTTTTATGCTGGGCAACAATGGAAGGGTCATTCAATCTCTTTACACTCAATTGTGCAAACACAGTGGCTGCAAAAAAGAGCAACTGAAATAGACTGATTTTTTTTAGTAGATTTTCCATAATTTTTTAATTAAAGAGGTACTGGTATTTAGTGATGATGTCGCCAACAATGGCTTTGTCTATATTGATGTAATTGCGGAGAACCGGAACCTGATACAGATAAGGGATTTTCTTGGCATTCTCTAATCGCAGATTGATGTACAGAATATTTCCGTTGATATTTCTGACACGGGTAAATATCTTTTCAATAAGCATTTCCCTATCCATAGCATCCATCAGAAAATCTTTATCTTCATTGAGAATATCCTGGGTAACTTCCTGCTGAAGTTTGATCGTTTGCTTGCCTATCTCAACATAATATTTTGATACCAAGACGGCGTATTCAGGATGTTGTGCCGATAAATCCAGCATTTTGTTGGAGTTCGTCACTATTTTACCCAAATATTGATAGAGGTAAATGAGTTTTTTACTCTGGGTCAGGGCTGAATTCACATTTTTCAGTTGTTGATAGATGTATTCCTGAATGGCTATGATCTGCGTTATCTTATTATTGACATCGTCATACAGTTCTTTTTGCTTTTCATACGAATCCAAAAAAGTCTGTTCACTTCCCAATCGAACGCCGTGATTTACGGTGATCTGTGATAAAAGTTTGTCATTGATAACTATCTGCTGGCTTTTTACGGATGCAACAGTGAAGAATAAAACTCCGGAAAAAAATAGTTTTTTCATTTTAGAAAGATTTGATGTTATCCATGATGCTTTCAACTACTTGCTTATCCCTATTGACATAATATTGAAAGGCTCTTTTGTTACGTTTTACTTTGGCTTTAATATCTCTTATCTTGAGCAGCATATGCGTAGAATTCCTGCTTATTGCCTTTAGTTCCCCTAAAGCATAGTCCAATAATACTTTACGTTCTGATTTTTCCATTTGGTTGATGGCTCCGTAAGACAAAATGATCCCTGTTACTAACCTTGTTACCATTTGCAGATCATCAACAAATTGAACCTGGGAAGGCAATACCGCAATAATTGAATAAGGAGCATCACTTATTTCATTGATAATAGCAGTCTGATTGTTTGTTATTTTGGTTATTTCCCTGCTCATTGCTATTCCTGTCGGTACAGCTTGAATGGCAAATGAAATAATCCGCAATCTGTCCTGAACTTTGGTAATCTTTTCCTTGAATTGGTTCCATTGGGTTCTATTAGCTGTTTCTACGGTAGCATTGGCAATTTGTTTTTGTCGCATTTCTTTTTGCCTGTCGTGTTCTTTCATCGTGGCATTGATTTCTATATCCATCATCGGAAATGATACATTTTCCTGTTGCCAAGCCGGTGTAGAGCCACCACCGGAGGATGTCAATACGAAATAAACTACAGGAATAAGCAAACTGACAACAATTTTCTTTTTGACTCCGCATAGTCGGCAAATCTCATTTTTCGATTTCATAATAGAAAAATTTAAAAATTCCGTTTGTACCTGTTCATTATGTTTTCAACAATAGCTTTGTCTGTATTGATGTAGCCTGCAAATGGATTAATGGAATTCCAGAATCCCAATCGATTGGCTTTTTCCAGTCGTAGTTTTATCGCCAAAAGCCATAGTTTCAGATTTTTGACATTACCTGAAATATTATGAAGAATTTTGTAGCGGTCTCCTGCTGTTGCAAGATTCAGCTCTCCGGAAGCGAGAATATCAGAAACATCTGTAACAATCTTTAGACTTTGCTCATACGTTTTTTGTGAAGCTTTCACCCCAAAAATGGCATACTCAGGATGTTCTGATGCTAGTTGTATCACTTGTGATGAATAATTGTAGCATTTATTAAGTTCAGAGTAGATTTCCTGTGCCTGAATTCCATTTTGTAAAGTGCCGGAAACCTCTTTTAAACCCTTCAGAATTTTATTCTGAATGTCATTAGCTGCCACCATCTGAGTCCCCACCCAGGTCTGTGCGTCCTTTAATTTTGAAGTTTCATCAATGACTTCGTTCTGTTTGGCTTTTAGATTTTCAGAATAAAGAATCATTGCCGCTGTTACCGTAGGGTCGATGTAAGTGTTTTGAGCGAATCCCATTGTCTCCCAGAAGGAGAAAATTAGTAGAAAAACCTTCAATATAATATGGTTCGCCAGAGATGAAACGTGACGAAATCCTCTTGGTAAATTTATAGGTCTAAACGTTTTCATAAGCGTAATTTTGTTTACTGATTAATTCTGAAAAACTGATATTGCGGTCTTCTAATTCCTGTGTGATAGTCTTGAAGACATTCTTCCCTTTGTGTTCCTTTTTCATCATTCTGTAGAAAGAATTGATTTTATCATCCAATGGATTTTGATATAAGTTCACCAGTGACACTAAGTTTTCCAGACTGTCTCCGAAGGTTTTGAGATCACCAACTATTTTGCGCAATGCTTCATCATAGTCGCCATATTGACATACATAATATTCAACTGCCGATTTTTCCGGTTTTTCTGTAGTGTAGGTGAGATATTGCTCCAATGAAACCTCATTTCCATAGACCTCTCCTTTTGAACCTCTTTTTAAGTAAAATTCTTTGAATCGGCTTCTTCCGAATTTGTTGTTGAGATTGTTGATGGTAAAAATCTTGTTTTGCTCTACTTTATTGAGCGATAGCAATGAAGCGATTTTATCAAAGTTGTCTTTGAACTTCGTCTGGTCAAGCAATATAAAAGTGTCCGAATTATTGATGATGGAATCTTTAACCACTGCATTTCCAATAATGTCATCCAGTTCCTGCGTTACCACCACCGCTTCTCCCCAAAATTTCCTCACCGTTTTATATAAATAAAGAATGTATCCACCCATCAATTTACTAGCAATGGCCTTCCACGCTTCTTCGATTATTAAGGCTTTTCTGCGGTCTTTTCTGAGTCTCATTTTCTGAATAAAAGTGTCCATAATAATGAGCGTTACTATCGGAAACAATTTCGGATTATCCTTAACATTATCAATTTCAAAAACAATAAAAGATTCGTCAAAAAGCGTATTATCGGCACTTTCATTTAAAGTGGTTCCGTACCTTCCGCCTTTGTAAAAATCTTTCAGTACAAATAAAAAGGTGCGGAGATTGAATTCCTTTTCTATGATATTGTGTTTCTTATTATTCAGGTAAATAGGAAGAAATTGATCGCAATAATCATAAAACCCATTGAACGAAAGTTCTTTTACAACCAGCTTTTCTTCCAGTTCTTTTATTTTTCTGATAATGGCTTTTCTAAAGGATTCATTCCATTCTTCAGCTGATCTGGGTTGCCTGATGATATCATTCGACCTGATTAAAATCAACTGCGTTTCATTGTATATTTTCCTTCTTTCTTCATCGTTCAGCGTGTCATACGCTTCATAAACCTTGTAGAAATTTTCGCTTTCATATTCCGGGTTATTAATGTTCTTGTCGGGATGATAAAATTTCAATAATTTTCTTCCCGCTTCCTTTATTTCATCGGAACTGGCATCGAAAGTAATTCCCAAAATGTCATAGTAAGTATACTGTCCTTTGGCTTCGTTTTCATATTCAGAAAAAAGATCATCTTCGTGAATGTTGTATTTACCCAGATAGAGAATGAGTTCTTCAGAAGTTTTATTTTCATACCACTCTGTTCCTGAGTTGAAGTATTGATGGTAATAAGACATCAAAACATTATCTAAAATGGATTTTTGAGCCGATGACATTGCAGCATCGGGACCTTGCCAGATCAGGAAGATCAGGTTGGTCAAAAATTCTATTTTTTCGATATTAAATTCTTTTTGATCCATCAGAAAAGGATTCATAGTAATCGGTTTTTCTTCTGTGTATTGGATGTATCTTCCTCCTTTGTATTTACAAGTTCCTGAATAAGAATCTCCAGTGTCAACAATAACTACGTCATAGTTATACGTGAGATATTGCTCTATAATATTGTTCATCAAAAATGACTTTCCGGAACCTGATGGTCCTAATACAAATTTATTTCTGTTATTAATTCTTCCTGTTTTCATCGGTAAATCCGAAGGATCAACTTTCAGCGGAACACCTTGTCTATCGGTAAATCGTAAATAGAAATTGGATTCTTCATTCACGGGGTAACTTTCTTTAAAAAAAAAACACAAGGCCGCTTCGCTTGTCGTCATAAATAGATCGTATTCCCTAAGTTCTGTTCCATTGCCAGGAATGGCTGATCGCCAGAGTTCGAGTTGGTTGTAGGCATTTTTAGAAACAATAATTCCTTTCGTGAATAATTTGTTTTCAATCATCGACTGAATATTTTCCATTTTCTCCAGTGTTTCTGCGGAAAATAAGATTGAAAAATGAGCATTGACAACGAGCTGTCCGTCAATCGCTATATTATGAAGCAGGGTCTGAATTTCATCTGCTATAATCGCGTTGGACGGAGAATTGTTAGCTGCTCCTTCGTGTTTTTTCTTCTTTTTATCAAGCTCCCTTTGTTGTTGTGCCTGAAGCGGAATGGTAATGATCTGATTGTAGACAATGGTCTCATAATCTTCCAGTTCATTAATAAAACTAAAATTATCAACCGCCGTTTCAGCTGCCGCACCGTTTCCTCCGAGAAAAGAGTAAGGCTCAATTTCTGAAGGCAGATCAATATTTTCTACATCCACGTAAGAAATATTCTTCACGAATCGGTTCCCAATCTGTAAAAATTCGTTGGTGCTTTTGATATTATCAAATGTTGGAGATTCGGAAAACTGCATCGACAAAACTCCGGAAATGTAGTATTCGAAATCTTTCTCAAATAGAAACTCAGGTTCACAATTGTTCTGCTTCAAAAGCATCAATACTTTTTGGCACTTATCCCTTAATTCTTTGTAGCTTTTATCCGAAAAATGATAATGCTTCATTTTCTTTTTCAGCTTATCATCGATGATATCTGTAAAGAAAAGAACCGTTTCAATGGTTTTGAAAAGCCTGCCGTCAAAATGTTCCGAATATTTTTGTTGTAGAAATTGGTTTGATTGTTCAGCGGTGTATCTTTTTTTAGAAAAAATATCGAGCTTCTGAACAATTCTTCCTTCTCCAATGATCGACACCACCTGATTTAACACCGTGTGGAAATTGAGATAGCTGTCAGGATCTGCCGAATATTGTTCGACAATATTTTTTACCTTAATCCCAATAATAGGGTTTCCGTATTGTCCGAAAAGAACATCAAAATCCCAATTGAAATCTTTTCCATAATCGTATCCAATAAATGGGATGCTAAAGGCTTGTTTTTTTGCTGTTGCCATTCTTAAGAAGTTTATTATTATGTAATCTTTTTGGAAAAATTAAAATCTGATCGAAGTTTTTGGTTTTATCATACAAACCATACTTATCCTGTCTTTTGAAAATGAAGTAAACACCTCCCGCAGTGACTGCAAGACCAAGCAGAGAGCCTAATAGACCGAACTTTGAGAGTACCAATGCTGAAATCACCCCGCCTCCGATAACGCCGACTGCATAAATGATGTACTTCCCTTTGAGCCCGAAGAATACAAGGGGTTTTTTCAACCCCTTGTAAAGATAGAATCCCATACTAGGCAAAGAATGCTGTTACAAATTCCGGAACTACAATCAAGAAGATCATCGCTCCTCCATAACCAAGGATCTCTTTGTTGACATCCTGGTCACCATTCGTCCATTTGTTATACACACGAAGACCTCCGATGAAACCGACCAATCCACCCACTGCTTTCAAGATCAGCTTTACGGGATCCCAATAATCTGTAATATCACTTGCTGCGTTGGAGATAGCGGTTGCTCCTCCTTGTGCAAATGCTGGGGTTATTGCCATAATTGCCAAGGCTAGGGTTAGAACTTTTTTTGTTGTCACGTTTTTTGTGAAAAAATTTTTCATCATAATTCAAAAAATTTATAAAGGGTTAATAATCAATTGAGTGTTAAATTTTGGGCATAGAAGTCCCGGACAACGGATGGAAATCCGCTGTTAATTCTAATAATCAGTGCGTTAGATTTTGTTTAAGTTGGCTAACTACATCGTGGATTGATAAACTTTGTATCCATCGTAGTTCGCCACCATTTGAACCAAGGTTTCAGAAAGATTAAGCATCGCCTTCCAATCTTTTATTCTGGAAGTTTCCTGGTCTGCACTAACCGTGATTGGGTTTTCGCTAATCACTTCGTTAGGTTTCTCGTTTTCAATTTCGTCTGGTATTTTTTCTTTCTGGTCAAAATACGCATCGCTTAATTCAGCTTTTTGAGGGTAAGGTTGGTTTTCAATTTCCGTGGAATCCTTTTTTGATGGATTGTCGAATTCATCCAAATCTTGTTCAGATTCAAATAGTTCCCTCAAATGCTCCAGATCTTGTCTTTCTTCATTTCCTTCAGTGATATCAGAATGGACTGGATTTTTATTAAAGGATTTGGGAGTGTTGAGATTTTCTACATCTTCAATCCCTATAGTTGCAGTAAGATCTTCGTACTGCTCGGAAATTTCGGACAACGAAAATTCCTCCGTCTCTTCTTTATAGATTTCTTTTTCTTTTTTTAGAAACAGATCGTATAAGATATTTCCGGCGTAATACGTCAGATAAACAGCTAAGATGCAAAGCGAGATTTTTATCATTTTTACTGAAGTTATAGAGATTAATACTTAGGTATATTTTTTATTTCAAAGGGTGATCTTCAATGTTTGATTAATATATTCTATCAATTCATCGAAAGATTTTCTTACCCCGTATTTTTGTTCGTAGGTCAGCTTTCTGGTATCAATCTTTTGCAGGACATTTTTTTTGAATACAGGATTTTCTAGCAGCAATCCGAATTTTTTCAGCTCAATGTCCATTCCTTCCTGATTCAGATACTTGTAGCCCTTATCATATTTGGAGCGGATAAATACTCTTTCTGCCTCACTTTCCAATAGTCCCAGCATATTGATAAAGACCAATGTGGACTTGACAGAAACATCTGAATACTCAAATGGAATCACGATAAAATCACTGTAAATGAGCAGATCGCTGTATTTTGCATCGAGTGTCCCTGCCAAGTCAAAAAGGTTGATCTCATCGCTATCTTTTAAATTAATGAGGGTCTCAAAGTCTGAAAATGGCTGTTGGTCTTCATCGCCAATAATTTCCACTTCATATAATTTCGGACTTTCCGATAATTCATCATCTTTCCATTTGTAGTAAAATGATTTCTGATAATCAAAATCAAAAACATTGATTTTCCTTTCCGAAATTGCCGAAATGTAATTGGCAAAAGCGATGGCTAATGTCGTTTTTCCGGTTCCTCCTTTTTGTGTGGCAAATGTGATGATCATTGGGTCTAGTTTTTTGTTTTTAGTTGAATGTTGTTGGACTGGAGAAGATTTTTCTATCAACCGACAACTACCAATTTTATCGTCTTTTTTTTCGTCTTTTTTTGAGTTCATTTTCGGCAGGGTCTTTTGCAGTTCCCGAACTTTTCATTAACTCAAACAGCATCTTGTTAACGGCTTTGTTTAATTCTGATTTCTCATTGTTTTCGGTCCGGTTTTCTGTCTGCACTTCATTTACACCTGTCGGATTCAGAAATTTTTGATATTCCTTTTCTCCGATTAATGGTTGAAGTTCACCCACGTAATGGAATCTGGTATGAACAGCATACAGCTTTCCGTCTTCAGCAGTCGTTATAGAAATATCTTTTTTTTCATCATTTGTGTTTTTTTGATTTCTAATAAAATCCTTTACTTCAAACTGGACTTTTCGATAGGTTTCCAGATCTTTCTTTCCTTTGTTCTCAAAAAGCATAAAATCCTTGATTTGCGTTTCCGGATTGTTTTTATTGAAAAATTGAAACAGGATATTTTTTGTTTCCTGACTGCGGGTATTATAATCCTTCAGTATTTCAAAAGTCTTCTTATCCAGCCTGTCATAAGTAAATTCAAACACTTCATTCATTTTCAGAATATCACTTCCTTTATATACTTTTCCTGTTTTGTGGTCGATTAAAGTGTAGCCAAAAGGATTTTTATCTTCTTTATGATGAAAAACCATATCGATCCCGAAAACATCTTTCAGCTTCTTTTGGAGTTCACTTTCAAAACTGATTTTTATTTTTAATTCATTTTCTCGTAACTTTTCCTTTGGGAGCATCGATTGCTGTTGCCTATCATCTTCCACTTTAAAAACCTTGGTGGAATACAATTCTTTGTATTTGCTTAGTATGGCTTTGATCTGCTTTGCCCTTTTATCATTTTTACTGTTATCAAAAACAATCTGATTTCCTGAAAGTGTTTGCTGTATTACGCCGTTTTTTAAAATGTTAAAAGAATTTTCATCATTTGTGTTTTTGCCTATCTTATATCCATTTCTATTGAGTAGAGTTTCTAACTGATTAAGCGAACTTATTTTGTAGTTCAGCAGTTTTTCCAGTTCTTCTTCCGGTTTCTGACCATACAATTTTTCCATTGTAACGCTTAATGCTTTTTGGGCTTTAAGCCTTTCATAACTGTCATTGATCTTTTTCCCTGTCTGTTTATCAACCCGGGTTGAAACAATGTGTACGTGATTATTATCTGTATCCTTATGAAAAACCACAATAAAAGGCTGTCCGCTATATTTCATTTCATCCATAAAATTCTCCGCTATCTTAGTAAGCTCTTCTTTCGAATGTCCTTGAAATTTCGTAGAGATCATCGCATGAAATTGAGGCTTTAATACTTTTTTGTTCCCAATCGAAATAGCTATCAAATAGTTTCTTACTTCTTCCTTGCTGCTTGATTCGTTAATGAAGGAAGGAAAATTTTTCATCAGCATTAATTCTCCGGTTCCTTTGTCAATTTTCTTATCATTATAATGAACTCCTGGAAAACTGGGACCTGCCGGATCCATGATCTTAACAATCATCTCGATAGCTTTGCATAGATTTTTGTAAAGATTTCGTTCTGTTGTTTTTTCAGAATTATGATCTCCAATAACTTATCTGAAAAATTTCTGAGTTCATTTTCGCTGATAAATTTTTGACCATTTGCTATTTTTGCTACCTGATTGATGTTGGTTTCAATTTTCCCGAAAATGTTATCCTGTTTTTCTATGAACGCCAATATTTTTCTCCTCTCATCATTTAAAATCCTGTTCTCAACAGAGTCGATGATTAAGCTTGTCAGAGAAATTTGCTTTTTGGAACAAAGATTTTTCCAGTCTTTCTTTTTTTGACTCTTTATCCTGATCAAAATCACCTCATCTTTTAATTCGTCCATACTCAGTTTCAAATCAAGTTTGATCTAATGAATGCTATTACTAAATAGGAATGAAGATGACCGCTGCAATTGCCATAATGCCCACAACAATGGAACTCACGACTTTTACTTTTTTCACTTCCCTGATGTGTTTTTTATCAATTGATATAAAATCTCCTTTATTGGAAATGCCGTAAATACTTTTGCTGTCAATTGATGTTATTTTTATTTTATGAATTTTTGTAGTGAAATCCTGAACTTCATATTTCTGATTTAATTCTAAAGAATCATCTTTTAAAGGCTTAACAGGATTGGAAATAATAGATTTACAGGATGTGAGACACATACAAATAACCAGGATAATGAGTTTGAAATAGATTGTCATTGTTCTGTTTTTTAGATTATGAAATGCTTGGTAGAAGTCTTTTATTACATTGATCTTAGGGTATTACCCAACTCGCTACTCCATTCACACTTTTCAGAATATACGTTCCGGTCGAGGGAGGGTTAGGAACTGTCTCTGTTGCAAAACCAAATGAGCCATCAGCTTTGGCAACTACTTTTTTTGTATAGGATGAATCTCCGTCTGCATTGGGCATTTGGGAAGGTGTAACGCTTAGCTTGCCATTGATATTTAACCATCTTTCAGAAAAATCCCCCGAGATCAAAGCAAATTTGTAATCCGTATAATTGTTCGTGATACTATCCCAAAAGCTGGTTGAACTTGTTGTAACGGGGGTTGAATGTATAGCTAGTTTATTACTTACGCTTCTGTTTCCTGTGGCCGGACTACCAGCGCCAATGCCAATGAAAATATTGTTAGACCCTGTTCGGTTTCCTGTTCCTGACAGATAGCCAATAGATATGTTATCATTTCCTGACGTAATGTAGGACATCGCTCCTGGACCAATTCCAATATTTCTGCTTCCGGAAATCACTCCGTTTGCAATCCCATTCAATGCCGAAACTCCTGCGCCATAATTGAGCTTGCCCGTTACTTCGCCTTGAGACATTGCATAAGCACTGGCTGAGTTTCCTTTTCCAGAGGTTATATTAGAGTCGGTTGCAAAAATAGAATTGTAGTCACCAGTGATGGGACTTCTGGAAATGCCCAGTATGTAATTTTCTTTCTCATCAAAATTAAGATGAAGACTGTTCTTGACAATAAGTTCAACCGTAGAAGTGTTGCCCTTGAGTGCAACTGTATTTAGTGGGTCTTCTTGTATAAATGACTTCCATAGATCACCGTCAAAATAATACAACCCGGACTTTGTGATATGAATGACCTGACCGGATAAATTAGTAGCTGGAGATGTTACAAACACGACAGCTCCTTTTTTTGCAGATGAATATGTTTTTGCTGCGAGTTGGTTTCCTGTAATCCGTGGAGGAATAATCCCGTCATAATGATTGGTGTCATTTGGTTTCCCTACAACTTCTAAAGTGGCCTCGGGCGTCTGGGTGTTGATGCCAATCTGTCCCTGTATTGATATTGCTATGAAAGGCAGAAAAAAATAAATTAATGTTTTCATTTTATTTTTTATTAAAATTCATTTGGTCTTAAGAATCGTATTAACTGTTTTAATTTGTATTAATTGCTATAATTTTAGCACCCTATTGTAGATAGGGTCTGATCCAATTTGAGTAGCCCTGAAGTTCTCCATAAGTATAATATGATGTTGATATTGCGCCTAAAGAAGCTTGAGGAATTTTTATGGTAAAATTTTCAAGCAAGGCAGGAATAAGCATTGTTGAATTCTCAGGATGTAAAAAAACAATCTGGTTAGGGATATACCCTATGTCACTAAAGATATCCGAAATATTTATAAGTGCATCTGAAGTAATTGGTTCTGAATCAGTCGACCTGAATATTTGAAATTTTACATTGACGATACCATTAACTTTTCTGAATGATACGGATCCTTTTAGTCCTCCATAATTTTTGGTTCCAATCGTATAGAATTTGGAAGCCATTAAATAGGCATTAGTATTTCCATTATAATTAACCGGAGCGGACCAGGTAGAAGTTGCACTAAGAGCTGCAGTACTGTTATGGTCAAATGTTAATAGAATTCTATATTCAGTGGGTTGCTTTTCCTTTGAAAATGTTTGCCACAAATTGCCATCAAAATAATATAATCCGGGTTCAGTTATTTGAATGACTTGTCCCGATAAATTGGTAGCCGGAGATGTTACAAAGACGACAGATCCTTTTTTTGAAGATGAATATGTTTTTGCCGCAAGTTGGTCTCCTGCAATCCTTGGAGGAATTATTCCATCATAATGATTGGCATCATTTGGTTTTCCTACAACTTCTAAAGTCGCTTCAGGCGTTTGGGTATTGATGCCGACCTGACCTTGGATTGATAGTACAATTAATGTTAGTAGAAGATGACTCAATTTTTTCATTAGTATTTTGATTAAAAATTCTGTGACAAAATTGGGCGTTAAAACCTTCTAAAACAATAGTATTCAATGGGTTTTGGCTAAATAAGAATAATCTGGATTAGTCTGGAAACTTACGAAGATTAAAAAAGAATAATCTGGATTAATTTGGATTCTTCAAAATATTTATCGTAATATTGCAATATTAAACTTTGCAATTATGGGAGCTACTAAAACAGAACATTTTACAGATAAACAAAATCAAATTGCAACTATTGCAAAAGCATTAGGACATCCTGCCAGAATAGCTATTATTGAGTATTTGATGAAAGTCAATGAGTGTATTTGTGGCGACATCGTGAATGAATTACCCTTAGCTCAACCTACCGTTTCTCAGCATTTGAAAGAACTGAAAAATGCCGGGATCATAAAAGGTAACATTTCCGGAAACGCTATCTGCTATTGTATAGACGAAAAGACCATCGAAATTCTCAACACTTATTTTTCCGCAATAGTACAAACTGTTACCAAATCAAAATGCTGTTAAGCGTTTTTTTACCTAAATATATCGCAATATTGCATTTAACCTATAAACATTTAATTATGAAATTATCAGAAGTAAAACAAATTTTACCAACATTAGAAAATGTTGAATTCCAGTTAGAAAATGGAGCTTATGTTCCGGAACATTTTCACGTTACAGAAGTAGGAATGATTAATAAAAACTTTATTGATTGTGGCGGTGTCATCCGTTCAGAGAAGGTTGTGAATTTTCAGCTTTGGAATGCAGACGATTTTGAACACCGTTTAAAGCCTAACAAATTACTCAACATTATCAAACTTTCTGAAGACAAATTGGGAATCGGGGATTTTGATATTGAAGTTGAATATCAAAGTGATACTATCGGAAAATATGACTTAGAATTCAATGGAAAAACATTTATTCTAAAAAATAAAACTACAGCTTGTTTAGCACAGGATGCTTGCGGAATCCCATCAGAAAAAGAAAAAAAGAATCTAATTGAACTTGGTGTAAACCAAAACAGTTCTTGTACGCCTGGCGGAGGTTGCTGCTAAACATAATTTACTCACTAATCTGCCATTATAAAATAATCAAAACCAAAGATTAATGGATGAAATATACGACGTCGTTGTTATTGGAGGAGGACAAAGTGCTTTAGCTTGTGGATATTATTTGAGAAGAGCTAAACTGAATTATGTAATATTGGATAAACAAATTATATCTGGAGGTGCCTGGCTTCATACTTGGGACAGTCTAACCCTTTTTTCACCAGCCGATTACAGTTCCTTGCCTGGCTGGGCGATGCCGAAATCTAAAAATAAATTTCCTCCTAAGCAAGAAGTAATAAATTACTTACAGCAATACGAAGCACACTATCAGCTGAATATAAGACGGGGATTTGAGGTTAATAATATCAAAAAAAATGGAGATTTTTTTATCGTTGATATACAACAGAACACTATAAAAGCTAAGTCAATTATTTCAGCAACCGGAACCTGGGGAAACCCTACTATTCCAAACATAGATGGCATCGAAAGTTTTAAGGGAATACAAATTCATTCCGGAAACTACAAAAATCCAGAGGACTTTATAGGAATGAAAACTTTAGTCATTGGTGAAGGGAATTCAGGTGCACAGATTGTAGCTGAAGTTTCAAGATTTACTGAAACAAAATGGTCTACAAAAAGAGAACCTCAATTTCTTCCAGACAATGTAGATGGTTATTACCTATTTAATGTTGCGTCAGCGAAATACAAAGCGGAAAAAGAAGGAAAACCCTTTGATGCATCGCAGTACAATTTAGGAAATATCGTTATGGTTCCTCCTGTTAAAGAAGCTCAGAAAAGAGGCGTTTTAGTTTCAAGCGGTTCATTTCATAAAATTTATGATCAAGGTGTGGTATGGGATGATGGAAATTCAGAAGAGTTTGATGCTTTTGTCTGGTGCACAGGCTTTGGTTATGACACCGCCTACTTAAGATCAATCGTCCGTATAGATGAAAGTGGTATCGCTAAAACCACAGATAGCAGATCTTTGGAAATGGAAGGTTTATGGTTTGTTGGCTATGGTAACTGGACAGGCTATGCATCTGCAACATTAATTGGTATAAACAGATCTGCAAAACAAACAATAATTGAAATAGAAGAATTCTTAAATAAAAATAAATAAAATGAAAATTGCATTATTCAGCGACATTCACGCTAATCTCCCTGCATTGGAAGCATTCTTTGCAGATGTTGAAAAAAGAAATCCCGACAGCATTTATTGCTTGGGAGATTTAGTAGGTTACAATATTTGGCCAAACGAAGTGGTCAATGAAATCCGTAAAAGAAGAATACCAACTATTGCAGGCAACTACGATTTTGGCATTGGGAGAATGAGTAATGAATGCGGTTGCGCCTACAAAACAGATGCTGAGAAGGACAACGGAAATATCTCCATTTCATTTACCAATTCTTTGATGAAAGATGATGAAAGGGCGTACCTGCGCACACTTCCAGCACATATAAAAGTAGAATTTCAACTGAACGAAGACAAACTGAACCTGCTTTTGGTACACGGGAGTCCGAGAAAAATAAATGAATATCTTTTCGAAGACCGTGAAGAAAAAAGTATGCTTCGTATTATGGAACAGGCCGATGCCGACATTATGTGTTTCGGACATACACACAAACCATATCATAGAGTTTTAAATTCGGGTATTGATGGACAAGATCATTTTCGTCACGCAGTAAATATCGGTTCCGTTGGGAAGCCGAAAGACAATGATATCAGAGGTGGTTACGTGATGTTGACAGTTGATGAAAATAGTTCTGTTTTAAACAAAGAAAGCATCAGTGTAGAATTTATCCGCTTCGACTATGACTTTGAAAAGGCGGCAAAGGCAGTGGAAGACAGCCCTCTTCCAAACGAGTATGCAGAAAATCTAAGACGTGGCTATTAATCTTTAAAATCTAAAAAAATGGAACTTCCAAAAGATCTACATTATTCAAAAGAACATACTTGGGTTAGTATTGAGAACAAAACTGCAACGGTCGGTATTACAGCATTTGCTCAAAAGGAATTGGGAGAAATCGTATATGTTGACTTGCCGAATGTTAATCATAACTTCAATCAAGACGAAGTATTTGGCTCTGTAGAAGCAATTAAAACCGTCAGCGACCTATTTATGCCTCTTTCAGGAAAAATTATTGAAACCAATGAGCAACTTTTAAACGAGCCAACGCTTGTAAATTCTAATCCGTTTGATAATGGCTGGATGGTGAAAATTGAAATTGAAGACGTAAGAGAAACAGAAAATTTATTAACAGCGGAACAATACGCTCAACTCAATAATTAGAAGATGCAACCAAAATTAAAATTCCTCGACCGCTTTCTTACCCTATGGATTTTTTTAGCAATGCTTTTGGGCGTTGGGTTAGGATATTTCTTTCCTGATATTTCTACTGTCACAAATTCTTTGTCTGTCGGAACAACTAATATTCCCTTAGCAATAGGCTTGATTTTGATGATGTATCCACCTTTGGCAAAAGTGGATTATACTCTATTACCAATGGCTTTTAAAGACAAAAAAGTAATGTCGGTATCATTGCTACTCAATTGGATTATCAGTCCTATTTTAATGTTTGTATTAGCTATCATTTTTCTACGAGATGAGCCAGACTATATGATTGGTCTAATTTTGATCGGTTTAGCAAGATGTATTGCAATGGTAATTGTATGGAATGATCTGGCAAAAGGCAATCGGGAGTACGCAGCTCTGCTAATCGCATTAAACAGTATTTTCCAATTGGTTTTTTATAGTTTTTATGTTTGGCTTTTCATTAATGTATTACCACAAAAACTAGGCTTAGGAAATTTTAACATTGCGGTACCAATGAAAGATGTTGCCGAGAGTGTATTCATTTATTTAGGAATTCCATTTATTGCAGGATTTTTGAGCCGCTATTTCTTGATTAAATTAAAAGGAAAAGATTGGTTCAATAGAAAATTCATTCCGGCTATTTCACCTGTTACTTTGTATGCTTTGCTGTTTACTATAGTATTGATGTTCAGTTTAAAGGGAGACAAAATTTTAGAGCTACCAATGGACGTTGTTAAAGTTGCCATCCCATTAGTAATTTACTTTGTTCTTACATTCTTCATCAGTTTTTTCATTAGTAAAGCATTGAAAGTGCCTTATGACAAAAATGCATCGATTGCATTTACTGCAACAGGAAACAATTTTGAATTAGCCATTGCTGTTGCTATAGCGGTTTTCGGAATCCATTCCTCACAAGCATTTGTTGGGGTCATCGGTCCTCTTGTGGAAGTACCTGTTTTAATTTTATTGGTAAGGGTTAGTTTGTGGCTGAAGAAAAAGTATTATCCCTGAAAAACATTATTATAATGTCTGTCAATAGTATTTTCTAAAAACTATTTTGTACATTTGTTGAAAGGAAATGGTGCTCTTCCTTACCCAACCGCCCTAAAAAAGCTGATGACGCCTGATTAGACAATGTTAACACATTTAATCAGGTAAATTATGTCCAAAAATCAGCATTTTAGATCCAACAGCAAAGCAGCTCAGCTTCACACAAAGATCTTTTTCCGTAAATACCCTACTCTCCCATACATCGTTAAATGGTTTTTAATCAGTTCCATCATTGGGATCTGTGTAGGGTCTGCCTCGGCAGGTTTTCTGGTATCACTGGACTGGGCTACGAATTTCAGGGAGAATCATCTGTGGCTCATTGCTTTTCTGCCAATTGCAGGTCTGTTAATCGGCTTGCTTTACAATTATCTGGGGAAGGATATTGAGGCTGGAAATAATTTATTGATTGACAGCATCCACAATCCAAAGGAAATTATTCCTTTCAGGATGGCACCCTTTGTTTATTTAGGAACGATTGCAACCCACTTTTTTGGAGGTTCCGCAGGTAGAGAGGGAACGGCATTGCAGATGGCGGGAGCAATCGCTGATCAATTCACAAAACCTTTCAGACTAACTGAACCTGAGCGCAAAATACTACTGATCTCGGCTATTGCTGCTGGTTTCGGTTCTATATTCGGAACACCTTTGGCGGGTGCCTTGTTCGGTCTCGAAGTATTTCTGATAGGAAGAATAAAATATGATGCGATATTTCCTGCGTTTGCTTCAGCAATACTGGCAGACCTGGTCACTAACCTCTGGCAGGTTAAACACACCCATTATCATATCGACCTTGTTCCCCAATTGGAAGCTTTGCCAATCATCTATAGTATACTGGCAGGGATCTTATTCGGCCTTTGTGCAGCGACCTTTAGCAAGGTCATCCATTATGTTACTTCTATTTTCAAATCCAGAATATCTTTTCCGCCGCTCCGCCCTTTTGTGGGAGGGATCATAGTTGCCGTCGCTGTGTTTGCAATGGGAACCACGAAATATATCGGATTGGGTATTCCGACCATTGTTCAATCTTTTGAGCAGCAATTACCGCCTTTCGATTTTGCATTGAAGATGGCCTTTACCATTATCACCCTCGCAGCAGGATTCAAAGGTGGCGAAGTAACGCCTTTATTCTTTATCGGAGCTACTTTGGGAAGTGCCTTGTCATTATTCATCCCTCTTCCGACAGGTCTTTTGGCAGGGATGGGATTTGTGGCGGTATTTGCAGGGGCAACCAATACCCCTTTAGCCTGTATGCTGATGGGAATAGAACTCTTCGGGGCTGAAAGCGGAATCTATATGGCCATTGCCTGCGTGGTATCATATCTTCTTTCCGGTCATAACAGCATTTACGGCAAACAGGTCATCGGGGAAGCAAAACATTCCAGATTTCAAAATCAGTCCGGAAAAAATATAAACGAAACCAAATAAATGAACACAATGGAAAATAAACCAACAGTGATCGCAAGGATTTATTTCGAATACGGAGCATCTGTAAAAGATCAATCGTTTTGGAAAAGATTATGGAACAATTCCCTTGGTGAATTGTTGTTAAAGAAGGCAAAAGAGAGCAAAATAGAGCAAGCCAACATCTTTATCGCAAAATCAGGTTACCTGAATTATAAGACTATTACGTACAATATTTCGGAAATTCCTGCTTTGGAGAATCCTGCCTGTCTTGAACTTATTGATAATAAAAGTAAGATCGACCAATTTTTAAAATTGAATAAAGACCATTTAAAACAAACTAAAATATTACTTATTCAACCTAGTTCTGAAATATTATTCACCTAAATACATCAAAAAATATTATGAAAATTACAAAAGTACACGCAAGAGAAGTACTCGATTCCAGAGGAAACCCGACAGTTGAAGCAGAGATCACCATCAATGGTGAGTTTAAAGGGAGAGCAATCTCTCCTTCAGGAGCCAGCACAGGAGAAAAGGAAGCTGTGGAGTTAAGAGATAACGATAAAACACGCTATCAGGGCAAAGGCGTTTCAAAAGCAGTCAGTAATGTCAATACTATTATTGCTAATGCACTGGTCGGTAAAGAAATGCTTCTTCAAAACGATGTAGATGCCTTGATGATCTCGTTGGATGGGACGCCCAACAAATCTAATCTCGGTGCCAATGGCATTTTAGCCGTTTCCATTGCTTATGCCAAAGCATCAGCTGCCTTTAACAAGATCCCACTGTACCGACAATTCAGGGATGAATCAACATATACCATGCCTGTACCTTGTATGAATGTGATCAATGGCGGAAGACACGCTGACAATAATATCGATTTTCAGGAATTTATGATTGCACCACACAATGCCCCAAACTTTAAGGAGAGTATTCGAATGGGTGAAGAGGTCTTCCACACCTTAAAAGAAATTTTAAAGGGAAAAGGATATTACACAGGAGTTGGCGATGAAGGAGGATTTGCACCAAATCTAAAATCCAATGAAGAAGCCGTTGATGTCATTTTAGAAGCGATTACCAAAGCCGGTTTTACGCCTGGAAAAGATGTGTCGTTATGCTTAGATCCTGCAACAAGTGAGATGTGGAACAATGACAAATATGAATTTTTCAAAAGCACCAAAGAACAAAAAACAAGTGAACAGATGATTGAACTTTGGGAAAGCTGGACATCACAATATCCGATTGTTTTGTTGGAAGACGGTCTTGGAGAAAATGACTGGAAAGGCTGGCAGCAATTGACGGAGAGATTAGGAAACAAAGTAGAACTGGTGGGAGATGATATTTTCTGTACGAATCCAAAGATTCTACAGGAAGGCATTGACCAAAAAATTGGAAACTCTGTTTTGATAAAATTAAATCAAATTGGAACCGTTACAGAAACTCTGGAAACGATTGACCTGGCCTATAAAAACAATTACAACTGCTTTATCTCGCACCGAAGCGGAGAAACAGAAGATACAACAATCGCCGACTTGACAGTGGCAGTTGGTGCAGGGCATTTGAAAACAGGAAGTGGCTGCCGAAGTGAGCGGGTTTCAAAATTCAATCAACTATTGAGAATTGAGGAGGAGCTTGGAAGTGCAGCAAAGTTTGCGGGAATCAAAGCGTTTAAATAATACACAAAATATCAAATTTATTGAAGGCTAATTTCAATACTAAAAAGTTAGCCTTTTAATATCACATATTCTCACACAACACTTTATGAAACAATATCAAATTTTCGCCATCATTTCGATGATATTTGCAGGTTTAACCTCAGTCATAGCAAAAGCAGGACTGAAAAATGTTGCATCAGATACAGGTTTGGCTGTCCGGACTTCATTTGTGTTTTTTCTAATTTGGCTCAATATATTCGCATTTAATAACGCCAAAGATTTTTCAAATCTTACCAAAAAAGATATTTTATTGCTGGGATTTTCGGGAATTACGACCACAATTTCGTGGATATTCTATTACAGGGCAATGAAGGTGGGTAATGTTTCAGAAATAGCATTAATAGACAAGGGAAGTATAATTATTACGCTGGCTCTTTCCTTTTTCTTCCTAAACGAGCAATTTACCTGGAAAATTGCTGTGGGCGGTTTTATGATCATCGGGGGAATATTAATATTGACTCTCAAATAAAAATAACAACAACTTAAAATATTCATTATTAAGACATTACTATGCTCGAAAATATAAACCAACTCGACACTCAGCTTTTTCTTTTTATAAACCGAAAGCACAATTCATTTTTTGATCCGATCATGTATTGGGCAAGTGATAAACTGTTTTGGATACCATTTTATACTTTTCTTTTGTATATCATTATGAGAGAATTTAAAAAGAAAAGTGCTTACGTACTTTTGGCAATTGCTTTTCTGATCACGATCTGTGACCAGACCGCATCTCATCTTATAAAAAATGCGTTCAAAAGACTAAGACCATCACATGAACCATCTCTCGAAAATTTGATACATTTAAGCAAAGCAGGACCAGGTGGTCAGTATGGTTTTATATCGTCTCACTCTGCGAACGCATTTGGCTTAGCAACATTCCTAATCTTTTTGCTACCAAGAAAATATAATTGGCTAAAATATGTTTTAGTCTGCTGGGCTGTTTTGGTTGCATACAGCCGTATTTACAACGGTGTTCATTATCCTACGGATGTTATTGTGGCAGCATTCTTGGGAATTTTTTATGGAATTATCGTTGCTCTCTTTTTACAAAAAAAAACATCTTAGATAACTTTCTCATGGAATTCTTGAGATGAACCTTTCGGTAAGATTAATAAATTTAATTATTTAAACTAAAAAAAACAAGTTCCGCAGTTTTTTCCCCTTTTTGCAAAAAAGGCAAGATCGTCTTTGGATATCAAACTTGAAAAGTTTGTATATACAAAGACACATCTTGCCAAAAAGGCCGCTTATTTTTCGGAGTTCTGAAAATCGATTTATATTATTGATAATCAGTAAGTTTTAATCTTCTTTTGTTTTTATTGGGAAATTACAGAAGTGAATTCTTTGAGTATGAAAGAAAAATAATAATTGCTTGTAAAGTGAAAATTTACCTACCGTATTGTAAATCAAATTGTAATGATTTTGACCTGTACTTATTTTACGCAGGTGACCTGTATCTAATTTACGCAGGTATGAGATTGCACCTGTATTCGTATTACGCAGGTTCGATGAGTAATATTGTCCTATTTTTTGCAGATGACCTGTATCTGATTTACCCAGGTATGAATTCCAACTGTATTTATTTTACGCAGGTTTGATGATTGGCATAATCCTTTTTATACAGGTGAGCTGTATCTGATTTATGCAGGTGTGAATTCCAGCTGTATGTATTTTACGCAGGTTTGATGATTGGCATAATCCTTTTTACTCATGTAACTTGTATCTGATTTATACAGGTATGGGGTTCAACCTGTATTCGTATTACGCAGGTTAGATGATGTATTGAACTTGCTTTAATTAATGAATTTTCAATGATGTATTTTAACAGTTACGGGAATCCTTTTATTTACTATCCGAAAAAATTCTGTTTGGCAGAAAATGAAAAAATGATGAGTATAGAACTATTTTGGATAAATATCAAAAAAGAGCACAAGATTCATTATCATTTTTTTTGGTATATTTGAAACTCTTATCAAAATACTAAACAAAAAAATTTTAATAAAAAAAGATGAGAAGAATATTATTTTTATCTTCAATATCACTGGCTTCATTGGCGTACAGCCAGACCAACTGTGAATCTCTCAAAAAGGAAAACGAAGCTTTACAATCGACGGTTAAAACTTTGTCTTTAGAAAATTAATCTATAAAAAAAGTACTTGATATTAATAATCCAATTCTCGATTCGGAAAAAGACAATTCTTCATTCAAAATAACAAAAGTCGTTGGAAATAAAGCCACGAAAAATATTGCTGTAAGTTTTCTTGTCTAAACAAAAGATGAGAACAAAAAAATGACGATTACCGATATTTCTATTGTAGATATTGAAGGAAATGAATATAAGATAGATTTATAAATCCAGCAAACCATATCCGGAACTCTCACTGAACACTCCTGTCAAAATAAATTTCTCATTTAAAGATATTAAAAAAGAACTAATTTCTTCAGCAGTTGAAATGAAAAGCTATCAATACATCCTCTCTAAGTTGCATTATAACAATGTATTTAATGATGCTTTTTTAAGATCGCTATATATAGCAAGGTTAGGAATTTTACTTATAGATGAGTTGATACCCAAACTTGTAAATGACAAAATCATAGTTATAAAAAGTGAGGCTAAATTTAACCTCACTTCCATTTATTTACAACAAGCATTTCCCTCTTGAATAGGTGGGCACTTCACTGTGCCGTAACTACAAAACACGCAACAATCCCCCTTTTTTGGTTTTAGGATTGTTTTGCAATTCTCACACTGATAGAAAAATTGACAAGCATCAGTTGGCATTTCTTCGGATTTCTTATGTCCGCAGGTTGGACAAGTTATTTCGGATATTAAAATGATGTCCATTATGAAATAATTTTGCTTTTTAGTGATTTGTAACCAGTCGAGTTGATAGCTTTTTCGATTTGCTCGATGCTGGTTTGTTTGTTGTCAAACTTTACAATTGCGTTGCCTTTTTCGTAAGAAACAATAACTTCAACAATGCCTTTTAGTTTGCTAATTTCTGTCTTTACATGATGTTCACATCCTGAACAAGTCATTCCTTTAATAGTAAATTCAACTTTCTGAATTTTAGAAGTCGAGGTAACAATTGCCGTGATTTTTGTCTTTGGAACAAAGATGTGAGCATAACTCGGAAATGATAGAAGTAAAACTGATATTACGGTAATACTTCCTAAAAATGATTTCGTTTGCATAAAATTTTGTTTTTGATTTGTTTCACAATTACAGTCAATTTGTTTTTGAGGTTTCAGTTTTTGATACCAAGCAAAGCCAAGAACTAAAACAGTCATACCAATAAAATAAGGTCGAAAAGGTTCAAGCCACGAAAAGGTAGAAGCAATTCCGCTTGAACCCGCAACTATAGCCAAAATTGGCGTAATACAGCACAAGGACGAAGCAATTGCTGTCAAAAGTCCTGCACCGATTAATTTTTTTTCTGTTTTCATATTGCTTCCAAAATTTTGTTTTCGTTAAGGATTTTGAAAAAAGGTTTGAGCATTTTTTCATACTCTTTTGCCAACGAATAGAAAATAGTTTGCGCTTGTCTTTCCGTTTCAATGAGTTTTCTGTCTTTGAGTTTTCGCAAGTGCTGAGAAACTGCCGAAATGGTCATACTGAGAATATCGCTTAGGTCGCAAACACAAAGTTTCTTTTCTTCATAAAGAAGAAAAAGTATTTTCAGTCTTACATTGTTACCCGCTAACTCAAGTCCGCTGGATAAATAATCAACTGTCCCTTTGATTTCACTAATCCGGTCTTTGCAACGCATTATCTGCTTAACGTCCGCCTGCTGCCTTATACAAGAAAGATTATCCATAAGTACAAAGATATGCAAATTGTTTATTTAAGCAAATACTAAAATTTAAAAACATATTTTTATACATTTTCATAAAAGGATAAAAGATTTCCGTATAAGTCTAATACTGCAAATTCTCTTGTGCCATAATAGGTACTTTCTATCTCTGTTTTTTCATTGTGAAGCACCTCTTTTTCTTTTAGCTCCTTATACAGCTCTTCAACTCCTTTTACTTCAATTCTGCAACTGTGTGTTCCTGCTAAAAAGCTTTCTGCCCCACTACTAATAGGTTTTAGAAATAGAAAAATGCTTTTCCATTTCCAACTATAATTGCAGGAAGCCCACAAATGCAGTTCTATGTTGCCCCGAACCAAAATTGCAAAAGTGTCTTCCTTGTGCCGACAATCAAAACCAAATTTGTCTTTGTAAAATTGAACTGCTTTGTCAATTTCCCTGACAGGAAATGCGGGTGTTGTCTTTATAAGTTCTATCATTGTTTTGTGCAATTTTAAATTGTAATATTGTGCTAAATAGTCGAGACAGCACAAACGGGTTGAAAAAACGTTTTCGGTTTCCTGGCTTAGCTGTTTATCCTTTGTTTTAATAATTTAAAGATAATCCTATACCCCAGCCCATATCACTGTCATAATGTGTACGAATGCCCACATTTTTATTGATAATATATTTTAGCTCTGTCATATATTCCATATCGGTGTTGACCATAAAACCTGCCCTCAATCTTTTTGTAATGGGAATGTCTTCACGCATTAGAGAAAGGCGAACTATGCCATCATGATATACTTCTGCTTGCAAATTAACCAACATTGGTAAGGTGTACATAAAACCTAAACTAAATGCTCTACGTGTATCTTTTTCGTTTTTCTGTCCGAATAAATTGGTTTCGTGTTCATCCATACCCATTTTACGATACCTCCAATCAAAACCTATAAATGGCATAAACCATTGCATTTTTCCAATATACCTTCCTAAGTGAGTTTCTACCTCATAACCGTGCATATCATTATAACCTAATCGCCATTCTGTACCTAAACTCCATCTTGCGTTTTGAAGCATCGCATCACCATCATTTCCATTGGTAGCAAAATCATTCTGTACCATAAAGTGTGGCATATTGCTTTCTCTTTGCAACATATTATATGCTTGTTTTTTGTCAGGTAAATTCGGATTTTGATAATCGTCAACAGCAAATACCCTGTTCATTCCCGACATCATATGATATAGGATATGACAGTGGAAAAACCAATCTCCTTCTTCATTTGCTAAAAACTCTATGGTATCAGTTTCCATTGGCATTATGTCCAACACATTTTTTAGGGGAGATTTTTCACCTTTACCATTAATTACTCTAAAATCAAAACCGTGAAGGTGCATCGGGTGGCGCATCATTGAGTTATTATAAATGGTAATTCGTAGAATTTCTCCTTTTTTCACAGGTATTTTATCAACTTCTGAAAGTATTTTATTATCCATGCTCCACACATAACGGTTCATATTTCCGGTAAGGGTAAATTTCAATTCTTTTACTGGAGCATCTTTAGGAAGTTCCGTATTGGAAGGAGATTGTAGCATTGCATAATTCAGCGTTTTGATTTCTCCCAAAGCATTTGCATTATAACGATTAGGGTCGTTATCCATCCTCATATTGTGTTGGCTGTGGTCTTGCTTTTGCTTCGCATCTCCAGTAATTTCAGGATACATCACTACATTCATATCCATTTGGTTCAGGCTCATTTTCATTCCCATATCGTCCAAATCCCCATTCATTTTCATCATATCATTCATCATTTTCATCCCCTCAAAATATTTAAGGCGAGGAAGCGGAGAAATAAGCTGTTTGATGCCGTTGCCTACAAAATAGCTTGCAGATTGTGTTCGGTCTTCTGTAGTGGCTAGAAACTCATAGGCAACTCCATCGTTAGGAATTGTTACTACTATATCATAAGTTTCGGAAACTGCAATGATTAATCTATCTACCTCTACTGGCTCTACATCGTTACCATCATTGGCTACTACAGTAATTTTACCACCTGCATAACGCAACCAAAAGTAAGAGGATGCTCCACCATTTGATATTCGCAACCGTACTTTATCGCCTGCTTTTAGTGTTTTACCATCAACTTTTTTTAAATCTGTAGTATTATTTCCGTTGATTAAAATTTTGTCATAATAGACATCGCTAACGTCCATTGCTAAAATGCGTTTCCACTCGTTGGTCACTTTTGTTTTGAAATGACCTTCCTTAATGGCTTCAACGTAAGACTGGGTTGCATTTTTCTTGATAGCTGCCCAATCATTTGCATTATGTAACATACGATTAATATTATCAGGGTCTAAGTTTGTCCACTCACTTAAAATCATTGGTACGGTGGGCAAATCATCAATTCCTTCTCTAAAAGTTTTATCATCCTCACGCTTTTTCATTACAAAACTGCCATACATTCCAATCTGCTCCTGCAAACCCGAATGAGAGTGATACCAGTGTGTTCCGTGCTGGATAATTGGGAAACGATAGGTGTAAGTTGAACCTGCTGGAATGGGTTTTTGTGTAAGCCAAGGCACTCCATCTTCCTTATTGGGTAAAAAAACGCCATGCCAATGCAACGATGTACTTTCTTTTAATTGATTATGTACTACAATTTCGGCTGTATCTCCTTCAGTAAAAGTTAGGGTTGGCATCGGTATTTGCCCATTTACAGCAATGGCTCTTTTTTCTTTACCTGCATAGTTTACAAGCGTATCTTTTACATACAATTCGTATCGAACTGTTTTTGGGGGTTTTGTATTTACAATTCTTTTTACGGTTTGATGCTTTTCTTTTTGCATAGACATATTGTTCATTTTGTCTACCTTTTTTGGCTGCTCTTTTGGGGGCATCTGCATTTCATCGTTCTTTTCGTTCGATGATTGTTTTACTGTTTTAGTCTTTTCTTTTATCAATTTCATGCCACACCTTGGGCAGTTGCCTGGTTTTGTGGCGTGGATTTCGGGATGCATTGAGCAAGTATAAGTTGTGTGCTGAGCCTTTTCTTTTTTACTCATATCCATACCTTTCATATCCTGTGCTTGTACAAAGGAAAATGTAGAAAGGATGAATAGTATTAGTGTTATCTTTTTCATTTATTAATTTTATTAATTTAAAAAAAATTGCATTTATGGCAACCTTGCGTAGTTTTCTGCATTATATTTTACGCATTATTTTTAATTTACGGTCGAAAGGCTGTCGGCTGTTTTGTTAATCCAATCTATGATGATTTTTTTTCGCTCCTTTGAAAGCTTCGCATTGCTGTGCATTATTTTATAAGAAGCTAATGGCATTTCATCGTTTTTAATTTGGTTTGCTATTCCTTCCAATTTACTTATTTGCCTTCGCCTACCTAAATTGCCAAACCCATTAAAGTTTAATTTTTCTTTACCGTTATCAATATGTCTTTTCATCAGCAAAGCCATGGGTTGAATATTAGAATACCACGTATTTTTGGTATTGTTGCTGTGACAATCGTAGCAAGAGGTTTGAAATATCGCTTTAACTTCAACAGGCATTTTATAGACTTGGGTAAAATCGGTTGTATAAACCTGCCCCTTATTTATATTGAGAGCAGGCTGATAAAATTGAATAGCAATAAAAATAATCAGCATAGTTACCAGAATTATCTTTAAAACTTTTTTCATTTATAATTCCTTTTTCACTGAACCGCAGGTAAGCATTTGGCTACCATAGTAAGGATTTTTGATTGCCTTGGCTTCGCTAATCCAAATAGCACCTTTACCATCATTATACATTGGGCAATAGTCTTGATACAATTTCTGAGTAGAGCCAAACAATACGATAAGGTCTGAAACATCCTTACTCAACATTGCCAAATGCTCTCTTTGATGGTCTATCTTTCCGGCGTTGGCACCAATATGTTCTGCATGTTCTTTGGCATCGTCAGCAATGTCCATATATTTACTGTGCTTGTCGGCAGGAATGGATTTCATATCTACGTTTTTAAATGTCGTCAATAATTGCTTACCTGCATTGGCTGCTGCTCTGTCATTATCTGCTACAAGTGCATTTTTTAAAGCCAAATAATCTTTCACTATAGGTGCGATAGAGAAGTTTTGAACCTGGTCTTTTACCTCTTGATTTTCAATTTTTTTTACTGTGGTATCCATTGCAGATGCACTCATTGAATCATTGCGCATTGGGTTTTCTATGGATAGTTTTTCTGCTGTAGCGATAGTATCAATCGCTTTTGCTTCCGTGTTTTTATTTGATGATTGGTTGCAGGAAATTGTAGCACCTGCAATTGTTGTAATTGTTATGATGGATAAGATTATATTTTTCATTGTAATGATTTTAAATAATAATGAATATGTTTTTTTTTACTTATTTTCAAATTCTTTAAGCTTTCGCTTCATAAATTCTATTTCTTCTGCTTGGGTTTTGAGTATGTTTTTTTGCAACTGTATCAGTTCAGGGTCGGTAAGGTTTGCTTTTTCAGACATTAATACTGCCGCTGCGTGGTGTGGTATCATACCTTTTACAAATTCCTTATCACCAACAAATAACTGCTCCCGAATACCAAACCACGAAAAGATACCTATTGCAGCAGAAATTATTATAATGCCCCAATTGATTTTCTTATTTTCATACATACCCTTCATTATCCATAATTCTATTATCAACATTGCAGAAACCATCAGCAATGTCATATACAAATTATTTATGTTGGGGATAAGGTTCTGCAAACCGTCAATCATAGCATACATAATGAAATACATTGCTGCGAACATCACAACCGCCATAATCGCAAAGCGTTTGTACATTGCTAAAGAATGTTTACCGCTATGTTCTTCATTTTCGGGATTATGATGCATTTCGTGTTGGTTTTCCATATTGTCCATAATAAAGGGGGTTTATTTGTTATTAATAGTTTCCTGTACGCTTCCACAGGTAAGCATTTTAGAACCGTAGTACGGATTTTTAATTGCTTCTTCTTTGCTTAGCCAATTTGCTCCTTTACCATTATTATACATTGGGCAATGCTGATAATAAACAGGTGTTTCTTGTTTTGAAACTTTCGATAATTCGTACATATTATCAGCCAGTAAAGCGAAAATTTCTCTTTGTTTTGAAACGTCTTTAGCTGTAGCAATTTTCTCTGCATTTGCTGTTAAATCTTTCATTACTTTCATCCATACGGTATGTTCCTCGGTAGATAGTTTTGCCATTTCTACCGCTTTTATTGCCTTTACCAATTCAGCGGCATTTGCAGATGAATTACCTGCATCAGTTTTTACCAAAGCATCTTTCACTAAAAAATAATTATCAAAAACAGTTTTCAGTTGTAGTACATTTTGAGTAGTTGCCGTAGTTGTGGCAGCCATTTCTTTAGGGTTGTGGTTGGCATGTTCGGCTTTCATATTCATACCATCATCTTTGCCTTTTGCAACTGGTTTTAGTTCCCTGTTATATTGGCAACAGCCGGATAATTTTGCATATACATCATCTGGGGCTAAAAATTTCTCGCTGTCATAACCCGCTAAGGCAATACGTTTCATAATTTCGTCCTGATTTGTTTTTTTACTATCGTAGTTGAGTGTAGCCATCTTGGTATCTTTATTCCAATTTACCGTGGCTACGTCTTTTAAATTTCCCGCTTTTTCTATGGTTGTTTTACACATTTCACAATTGCCATATATTTTTACGGTTTCTGTTTTTGCATTTTTGATTTGGGCAAAACTATTTACGGCTGATAGTAATACGATGATTACCATCAATATTTTTGATATTGATTTCATTCTGAATTTTTTTAAATTATTAAGGAATAGAGAGTTTACGAAAACTAATATTAGCTTTCGACAAGACATAACTGTGGCTTACAAGCCATCGTTTTAACCTATTTTAGGCGGTTGCCAAAAGGAATGGTAACCCGAAGAATAATAGGCTTGTTTGAAACCGAATTTTTGCGTTTTAATTTCCGCAAAGTGGTTTTCTGTTTTTATATCTACCAGTATAGGTAAACTTAATGAAGATGAAGAAGTGCTACATTTGCAAGAGCCGTGTTTACACTTACCGTTGCAGTCGTGACCATCGTTGCACTTATTACAGGACTTATCCTTACAACTGCTTTTATGTTCTGCTTTTGAAGATTGATCTTTAGAGCAGCTTTTTTGTTCTGTATTAGCTGTTTTTTTTGCACAAGCATAGCCTATGGTTGGAATTAGAAAAAAGCCCAAACATAGTAAGATAATAAAGCTGATATGTTTACTAAAAGTTTTCAACACAACAAAATTATGAAATTATTTCTTTAATTGCTATAATATGTACTTTGAATCTTAAACATTGCATTATAAGCAGAATATCAAATCCGTATTGCCCTTTATACTCACTAATAAGCATCTATCTACTAATTATGTTTGTTATTAGCTAAATCCGTTGCATCATTATTGGATGTAGTATACTGTATTTTATGACAGTCTTGAGTTAGGTATAAATTAAAATATTTCATTTATCTTTTTCTGATTACAGCTGGTACATCTTTCAAATTTATTTCTTCAATTTGATTTAGTGATTTATCTAAAGAATTTTTAAATTCAACATCATTAATAGACTTTACTTTCAGAAAAGCATTATACAGAACACTATTTTCAATCGTCCTCTCTTTTACATAATCTTTATGCTCATTAATTTTCAACTGTTCCGCCTTTTCAATTTTATATTGAACTACTAGACTTTCTCTAACTGCTGGAAGTTCTTCCAGCTTCTTATCCAGTTCCGCAATCTTATCCTCAGTCATTTTGGTTTGAAATTCAATTTGAGTAACATCTATTCCTTTCTGAGCTAAATTTTCAATTACTTCTTGTACTTGAACTTTATGAAGGTCAATTGTTTTTTGATATGATGGTAATTGGGTTGCCCAATATTCAGCATTTGCATCGCCATTTTTCGAATAGCCTTCAATTCTATTATATGAATGCTCAGCTTTGGTAACTAACTCTTGAACTTTCAAAACATCTTCGTATTTTCTCAAGACAAAAGCACTATCTGCGAGATGCTTATTTTTCTCGCTTTCAATCCTTTTTTTCATTAATTCAATTTCAATATTGGCTCGGGTTTCGGGATTGGTAATGATGGAAGTTTTAAGCTCTTGAGTGCTAATATCAGATACGTCCAAAACATCGGCACCTTTTTTCATAGCTTCTAAATATCTTGCCTGTTTAGATTGTAGTTTTTGAAGCATAAAAACATCAATACTGTCATTGGTCAGCATAAAATTAATTCTCACATTTTCGTTTTTATTTCCCTGTCTCCACGCCCGTCCTTCCACCTGTCGCAAAGAAGTAAAATTATATGGCAACGTTAGCATATAAACATCTGTTGTATTTTCCTGAAGGTTCATTCCTTCCTGAATGGCTTCACTTCCAATAACTACTTTTATTTTTCCTTCATTAAAATCATTTTGAATAGAAATCCTTTGATTTTTATTGGTCGCTCCATTAATAATTCCGATTTCTTCGGGTTTGTAACCAATTTCTGTTATGAGATATTCTTTCAGTTTTGGAAATTGAGCAACAGCTAATTCAGAATAAATAATTTGTCCGGATTCGGGAAGATCTTTTTTGTTCTGCCTTATTAAATCCATCGTCTGTTTCAACTTCGGAGAATTTTCTATAAATTCTTTTACAGAAGGTTCTTCATCATCATAGTATGGTGATAGATACGGCGAAATCGCAATTAATCGGGCATTGAGAATATGCGTTAGAATTGCACCCTTTTCGGTTTCACTGAAATTTTCATTGAGCAAGTCATATTGATCTTTTGTCAGATCATTCTGCTCAATTTTATACTCTTTGTTGATTTTGTTGGGACGAATCAATTCAGGGTTATCCTCCTCTCCTTTTATATCGATAAATTCAGATAACAGTTGTTGAAACAGCGAATTGTTTTTAAATCTCCGAACATTGGCTTTAAACTTCACATCACCTTTTGCATCAATCTCCATATCATTATCCGCTTCCATAAAGGTCTCGAAGAATGTATTCACATTGAAATACCCCGATTCTTCTAATCTTTTATTTGCTATTAAAGAAAGAATGGAATAATACTCCAGGGGTTTGTTGGTAAAAGGCGTTGCGGAAAGCAAGGTTACATTTCTGCCATCATTTTTGTCTTGAATGTACTGAGCTGCCATCCAGGTATTGATTCCCAATTTGGAAGTCTGTTGGTTTTGACTTCTGAAATCGGAAGCAAATCTTCGGTCCTCAATTTTTACTTTTCCTACAATATGATTGGCATTGTGAACTTCGTCGAAGGTCAAATGGTCGAATCCAAAATCTTCCCAATCATAGATTTTACCACGCTTCATTTTTCCCTCAATCTCCTTTTCTTTCTGAAGTTCAATTTGGAGGTCTCTTTCCGTATTGGTAATGCCCTTCATTTCGTTTGCAGAGATGTAACTGAATTTTGAAGAAAGTTCTTCGGTAATTTCTGATGAAAATCCAATATTATTGAAACCCTCATAAGTAACAATGGTAATTTCTCCATCTTTATTATCAAATTTTGAAAGGTCATAATCTTTCCCCAAATTCCCTAAAACATTGACTTTACCATTGGGAATGGTTTCAAAAATGGTTTCCACCCATTGTTTCAGAATGCTGTCATTGGGAACTACGATGATTGGTCTTTTAGCATTTCCCCTCTCCATTGCTTCGTGCATCGAAAGGATTCCGGAAAGCGTTTTTCCAAAACCAACTTCGTGCGCTAAGAGCCCTACTCCTTTTGTGGTCTGTCTTCCGATTCCTGCTTTCTGAACTTCGGTCAATCGCAATTCCTGACCTCTGAAATGCAGATAGATTCTGGAAAATAATGGGAATTTAGAATAATCCGGAACGTATATATTATTGTAATTGCGGTTAAAGTCTTTTACAAAACGATTTCTAATATCATCGGAAAGTTCCTCCCGGACAAATTTGTAAAACAAATCATTCGCAGCAGCTTTTCGCCTTTCTCTGACTAACGCATTCCTCTCTTTATCGCTTCCTGTAACTGTTTCATTATCTACAAAACTTTTTACTTCCCAAGCTGAAGAACCCGCAAAGGCTTCACTTGACAAAGTGCCGAGAAAATCTTTGAATCTTTCGGCAAGATTGTAATCTACGATGACTGATTCGGTACGTTTTGTAACATGATTATATTGGTCTTTCTCTATTTGACCTAGCTCAAATTTGTGTACGAACTCGTGATTCGGACTGATATAAATCTCATCTAGCGATTTCGCTTTTGGTAGTACATTTTCTAATAATGCTTTTTGTTTTTCGTATTGACCGGCAGTGCCGGCGCCAATTTTATCATTAATTAAAAAATTGGAAGCCGAACTTCGGCAAAAATCCCGCTCCAGCTGTTCCAGTTTTGCGTAAATATTTCCTTCAGTATAATAAAAATCGTGAACCCAGTTTCCATCAATGAAGTTCGCAAACTGATGGTGCTTTCCACGATTATTTAATGTGCCGTCATAAGAGGTATCTCTGAATGCTTCAATTTGTTCTTTCGTAATATCAGAACTATTTTGCAAGGAAGTATTTACAATTTCATCCTGTTTTGAGAATTGATATTTTAAAACACCTTTCTTTATTTCCGGTTTTGTTTGAAGTTTATACTCGTTCTGATTTTTGGTATTGTAAATAGAAATAATCCTATCACTTTTTTCAATCAATTCTTTTAATTTTTCATCAGAAAACGATTTCGGCTTTGTGATTAGATCTTCGCGCAGTTTTTGATACTTGCTAATTTCAGTCGTAATTGTGGGAGATTTAAACTTGATGTCATTAAGTTTGGAAAGTACCTGGTCAATTTTTTCTTGAGTTTCTCTTACATTGAGTTCATTTTCATTTTGGTTTGTAATCCTCGTAGAATCTTCGATTTCTGCACTTCCTTTTTTGGGTACAGGAACTTTATTTTCAGCTTTAGGTTCTTCCTCTAAAAACAAATCTTCAAACAGATTTCCGATCCGCTGGGTTTCATTCCTATTTTTAAACTGTTCAATCTTAAATAAAGCTTCATCTAAATTACCGTGAATATATTTTTCTAATCGACCAAAACGGTTGGTTTTTTCTCGGGTTTCTCCCAAAATTCTTGTTGGATTATTTTCAAAATAATTAGAAATATCCGTCGAGATATTTTGAGTGTTTTTTCTTAGAATGATAATGTCGGTTCCGATTTGTGTTCCTGCAAAAGCGCCATTGGGTAAACGGAAACCTTCCAAAACACTAGCATTCTGCAAATTCTTTTGTCGGTTGAGCCAACCTGATGGAAGAACCATCGCCAAAACGCCGTTTGGTTTTAAAGAGTCAAGTGAACGTTTAACGAAATAATCTTCGTATTTTGAAATTTTAGGCTCTTCTCCCAACCCTTTGTAAAGTCCCCGATGTTCACCATAGGGCGGATTTCCAATTACCAAATCGTATTGCTGAGAAAAGTCCTTTTTATTTCCTTTTTCGTCAATGAATTCAGTTTCAAACGAACGAAGATTGATGTCAGATTCGGGATGCAGAATTTTAGCAATTTTTGCGGTGGTCTCGTTGATTTCAAAACCTGTAATTTTAGAATTTACAGATAATCCGTGAGTAGCATAGATGAAATTTCCAGTTCCAACACTTGGTTCTAAAACGGAAATCTCTTTTTGAGTTTTGAAATGGTCTTTAATTAAATTATGAACTGAATCAACAATTTTTTCCTGCGTATAATATTCGTCTAAAATCCCTCTCCCTTCTTTTGCCGTCCCGCCACTTTGGAATTGGCTGCAAATTTCTATTAAGTCATAAGTGATGTTAAGATTTTCCTTCAGATTAATTTTGTGATTGTCGGAAACAAAACAAGCTGCAGAAACTACTTCTGCAACTTGATCATTATTCAGTTTTTGCCCTTTATATTTTGAAATAAGAGCATCTAACTCTACATTATTTGTTGACTCCTCACTTATCTCGGAAAGTCCTCCATCAGGTCTTCTTCTATCGGATACAGTTCTCCCGGGTACGATTCCGCCCACGGAACGTCCTTGAGTCTCTCCAACATTATTCTGTTGTGAGTCGTCATAGGATCCTCTTCCTCGGTCTCGGTTTCCCAAATTGCTCCGCTCTGCGCTTGCAAGTCCATTTCCAGCATTGTTGCTGCCCACTGCTTGTCCGCTTCCGTAACTTCCGTTTTGCTCGGATTGGATCTTAGGGCTAGGTTCTCCAGGGTTTTGTTCAGGTGTTCCGTTTCCCACTTGCTGAGAATCGGATGTTCTTCCGGATTCAATTGCATTGCTTTCATTTTCAGAAATTTTTGGTTCAACTAAATTAGTATTTTTATCTTGAAGCTTGAGTTTATTCTGTAGATATTCGGTCAGGTCTTGATTCCCATTTTCAGAAATTTCATACAAAGGACGAACGTCTTTGATATTTTTGCCATTAAATTCTGTAAGAATTTTCCTGGTTATTGCATTTCCCGTTCTATCCCCGGTAAGACAAAGAAACATTTTACCATCATAATTCTGGTATCTATTGAGGAACTTTTTGCTATTTGAACCTGAATTAAGGGTAATCAATGTTCTATTATTGACTTGCTTGTTCAATTGAAGAAGCTCCAAGAATGAAAGCGTATCCTTACTGTTTGTGAAAACAATAAGTTCCTTTTTATTTCCTTCAACTACAGAAATGTCATCATTTATCTCATTAAAAAAATCTTCATCTTTCACTTTTTTCTGTTTTTTATGAAGTGGTTAAATTCAAAAATTTCTTTGGTTTCACTGTCCCAGTTTTTTCTTGATATTAATTGAAGAGTCACGAATATGTCCGTCTTTTTATTGTAAGAATCAATCCTTTCGAGCCTTCCGTGGTAGTCCTTTTCCGCGTGTTTGTAAATAGAGTACGGTAAAATAGTATCCGTGGGATAAATGTAAAACCGGGTATACATCCAAGGTGAGTTGATTTCAAATCGTTTGTATTTTTTCTTAAACAAAACCGTATCACTCAGATTTTTTCTGTTTCTGTAATTGGGGATTTTTTCCTGAGAAAACAATGTTCCTCCTTTTTTCTTTTCAACAGGAAGAGGCTTTTGTTTCTTTATGATGTCTGACAGAATAATTTTGCCGGGATTTTCATTTTCAATGGTATAGCACAATGAATCTTTAATGAAATAAATCTGTTGGGTTATTTCGGGAGCATCAGCATCCGGAATCCTTTCTATAATGGAATCTCCCGAATAATTAAGGCTTGACAAATGAAAGCTTTGGATGTTGTCCAGATTTTTGGAAACATCAAAATAGACATTGGAGACAACATCGATTCCTCCTTTTTCGGATTTGATTTCTTTGTGGCAGGAAGTGCTTACAAAAAGAAAAAACAAGCTGGGTAGTATTAAAAGTTTTTTCATAGATATAGGGTTTAAAAAAGCGGCAGCCTAATTAATTTGACTTACCGCTGGGAAATAAATGATTGGTTGTACGTTTTATCTATCGTTTAATACTTTGTTCTTTCACGTTATTTTTTTCGTGCCTGTTGTCTTGTTCCAAACCTTCTAAAGGCTTGTTGGTGTTGATTCTGTTCATATCGGAATCATACAGATTCAGATTTTTGTATTGCGGATTCAGCACCGCTTTGCCTTCTACCACTTTATCGTCCAATTCAAATTTTACCTTGACGATATTTCCTTTTTCCAAAGATTTTATGGTACTTTCCTTCCATTCCGGCTTATCGAAGATCAGTTTGGATTTTTCTACGATCTGAGCCGTATCAACACCATAATTTTTGTAGAAATTCTGGAAATTATAATTTCCTTTTTCAGTTTTGGGTTCGTTAAAATTGAGCTTGGCAAATGCAGGTTCTATTTTTTCGGTTTTCGGATTGTGAAATTCTATTTTAACTGTCCGCCCTTCTAACAAGTTTATTGCTTCTTTAGCTGTAAATGTATTTACCCTGTTAACCGGAAAATTATGGGAGATAACGTCGCCATTTTCTTTAGTGAGTTTAGCATTATAAAAATTCATAAAGACACTTCCATTTTCTATCTTATTGAATTTTAATGTGAATTCCATTTCATTTCCAGGCATCGTTTTGTCGGAAGTGGTTTTAATTTCGAACTCTTTTTCGGGAGCATTAATCCCATTTTCTAAATCTTTGTGCAGTTGTTCTCCTTCTCCGAAACCAAGATATTTTAATTGAAATTTCGGATACTGAGATGGTTCATATTCGTTCTGTGTTTCCATAATGTTTGGGTTTTGATTGTTAAATTTTATATCATTCATTGTTAATATTCTGTGTCTTGAAAAAACATTTTCATCCAGATAATTTTTTAGAATTTCACCGTTATCCAATAATTCGTAGGATTCCCCATATAGCTGTTTTTCCAATAGGCCGAAAGCCAATTCGTATTTGTCATTTTTTGACAGCGTATGACCATCAATAACATTTGGGATTGTGTCCATTTGTGCCTTTGTAAGAGAATAATCTCCATCTGTTGTTCCGAATTCCATTTTTTCTGAATAAGCTTTTCTTTGGTTCGCTGTGATCTGCAAGTTCCCCAGTATGAATTCGTTTTCTTTCATAAAGATCCTGTAATTGAGAATATCATTTTTTTCCTCTTCGGAAAGTTTCGGATAAAGATTATTTTGCACTGCTTTTGCTTTTAAGTCGCTTTCGACATAGCTTTTGAATTCGTTCAAACTTTTTGGAGCGTCATAAAAATCTCTCATACCTGTCCATTCTCGCCGACCGTACGGTAATGTATATTCCTGAGTTTGCATATCATAGCTGTAATACCTATGACCGCTTGGACTCTTCAGCGAACCACTTCCATCCTCGTAATCGTTCCAGGTCCAGCCGTCCGGAAGGTCAGATGCAGGGGTTAAATTTTCTTCAAAACCTTCATCTGAAAAAAAGTCTGCATTTTCTTCCAGATCAGTCATTTCAATTTCATGAACCCCTTCTGATGATAACTTTGCAGCTTCAACTTCATAATTTCGATAATGATGAGCTTGCTTTTCATCAATTTGTGTATAGGCCAATCCGGAACTTAAATCAGTTTTTTTCTCCAATTCCTGAGCCCAGAGATCAGAGAGAAATTTCTGCTTTATTGACTCGCTACTTATAGAGATTTCAGTAGACGCCCTGTTATTTTGCAAAATCAAATGTTTATTGGCTAGTTGCTGCTTTTCAATAAATCTGACTAATTCAGCAGTATTGTTAAATGTATCCCTAATAACGAGATCGGGATTTGAATGAAAAATTGTTTTCAATGTAAAATTTGAACCTATGATAACTTCTCTTCCCTTAGATTGGTGAATGGACATAAACTTTTTCTCTTTATCAGTAAACAGCCTCTCCCCGTCCCGAAAAAACTGTTCAGGTGAAGTGTTTTCGATTTCCTTCACAAAATTTTTATAAGACTTCGTTCTGGGAACTATATTCTTATCAAACCAGGTTAGATTCTCTTCCATTTTTCAAGTTCTTAATTTATCTTCTGAATCCTCTCGATTTTTGAATTTCCTCGTCCTGCTCCTGGCTTTCCTCTTCTCTCATTCGATTGGCATCCTGATAAACATCGGGGTCATTCACATTCAGTTGTACGTTTGATTTTTCCTGTTTTTGAGAGTGATTTTGCTTTTCAGAGATTCCAGCAACCGTATTGAATTCCTTGGACACAATATTCAAATCATTCGTAATTTCTTTTGCCATTTCTGGGAACTGAACAATTTTATCTTGCAGAAAAGATTTAAGTTTTAGAAGTTCTGCTTTGTAACGGTTAAGTTCTTCTGTGTTTTTTTTATCTGCAATAATTGCGGTCAATTCTATTGCATTTTTAATAAAATCAAACTCAACTATTTTGTTGGTTTCTTTATCGAAAATGAAAGCTTTTTTCTCAATGGAAAATCCAGCTTCTTTTTGATTTGATATGTCTTGAATTTCGCTGTATTCAATTTTGTTTTTACTGTTTACAAGAATTTCAGAAATACTTTTGTCTCTTTCTAGAAAGATAACTTTCAATTGAGTATTATTATCCGTAAGCTGAAAAGTTGCCCTGTTTTTGTCGTTGTCCGCCACAATGGTGTATCCCTTCAGAAATTTCTGAATATCATCTGCATTTAGTTTTTTAGAGAATGACAGATCTTCATTGATAATTCCGTATTTTTTTAGTTCGTCTGTTGGTAAAGTATTAGTGTTCATAATGGTTTGCTATTAAATTGTTTACTTTAATAAGGTCATTTAAAAAATGAGAAGGGTTGATGCTTTGTCCGAATTCTTTTACCGAAAAATGCAGATGTGGACCTGTGGAGTTTCCGGTATTCCCGCTTTTTCCAATGATAAAGCCGGCTTTTACTCTTTCTCCTATTTGATAATATATTTCTGAGAGATGCAGGTAAGATGTTTCAAAACGGTTAAAATGTTTTACCTTGATGTAATTCCCTCCACCTTTAGAATCCCATCCGGCTGAAGTAACGATTCCATCCATTACAGAATAGACATTTTCATAGCTGGCTTTTAAATCAATCCCATTGTGCATTTTTTTTGTTCCGAAAATAGGATGAGTTCTTGTCCCATAAGAAGATGTAATGGTGATCTTGTTTTTAAGAGGCATTACAATTTTTGGAAAATATGCTGCCGGTTCTTCAACCAAATCATACGTGCTGAAAAAGCTTTGTTTTTTTGATGTTTGCTTTGTTTCTTCTAATTTATTCTGTGTTAGCAACATCAAAGAATCTTTCAGTTTTTGAAACTCATTTCTTTGTACTTCTTTTACACTGCTATACTCTTTCATCAACATTTTCAAAGAATCGATTTGACTCGTTAGCCATTTCGTCGAACCTTTGGTTTCATTTTTTAAATCTGATTTAGTGGTGATATTTAAAACTTGCTTCCAAGATTTCTTAGCCTTCTTTCGTTGTACCGTTTCTTCGATATTAGATTTTTCTGATACATTCGGATTTTCAGATTTCTTTTGTATTGTTGCTGTAATCGTATTGAATTGCGCAAATGATAAGTAACTGCAGGACAATGCCATCAAAGTAAATATGTATTTTAGTTTTTTCATTTTATGCAGCTTTTATATTTTCATTTACAATGAGTTCCACTTCTTTATTGATTTTTCTAAAATTGGTCATCAACACTTCTTCTTTTCGGTTAACTCCTTTTTTATCCACAAAGGAGTAATATGAGGGCATTTTCACATAGTTTTTTTCTTCTTCTTGAATGGTTTTCTTATCCAAATTAATTTTACCGCTGACTGCAGAGGTTTTGTACTCCTCAGCATCATTTTCTACTCCCTGTGCGATCATTCCTACCATTTCTCCGGTTTTCAAGGCTGCTATTTTACCTGCCGGAATCATATTATCCATCTTTTCATTGATACTGGTGGTTGTTCCTTGCTGAGAAATGGATTGTGAGTATGATTTTTGCTTAATTTTTCCGAAAAGTTTTTCCAACCAATCCAATGTATTTTTGTCTCTGGCAGATCCGGAAAGAATATTTCCGACAATGGCAGAAATTGTATCAGCAACTTCTTTTTTGTAGAACTGTCTGAGCTGCGGAATTTCCTGAAGTCCAAGCATTACAGCGACTTTATTGCTTCTTGCAGTTGCTACGATGTTATCAATTTTATGAATGTAAATCGTCGGAAATTCGTCTGCGATAATTCCTCCCGGCAAATTGTGTTTGGAATTGATCAATCTTAAAGTCCTGTTTAATACCGAAGAATACAATGCAGAATTAATATCCTGTGTTCCCGGGTCTGATGCCAGAATAATAATAGAAGGATTATCTCTGTCGGTTATCTTCAATTCCACTTCATCTCCTGAAAACACCCAAAAACTTTCTTTAGTTGCCAATCTTGAAAGGAAAATTTTGAGTGTTCCGATTTGTCCTTCCAATTGGTCAAATGCTTTGTTGTCATAGGCCGTCTTGAAAGGTGACAGCAAAGAGAAAATTTCTTCATTGGTAAAAAGCGTGTCGAAAATTTCTTTATAGCTTCTATTCATAAAGGAAAGAATATGAGGCAAATCAGAATATTTTCCATTTTCGAATGTTGCAAAAAAATAAATGCAGGACGAAAGGAAATTTATCGCAGATTGGGTAAAGAAAGCTTCAGAACCACCTCCAGAACTGGAACCTCCTTTTTGCAAAGATGAAACCATTGATTCTGCCATTTCCTGGGCTTCTGCTAAAGTTTGGATGTACTTCTTATGAAATGGATTGACTCGTTTTGATTTTTCAACCTCGTTCAGATTAATGACGTGGAAATTGTAACCGTAGTCTGCTTCCTTACTTTTTTTCAACAAATAATGGTAGTATGCAATCTGTGCTAGATCAGGAAATTTAAAATCGTAGATGCAGAGACAGAAACCTTTGGCGATCATTTGTCTTATGGCAGGATTGATGACACCAAACGACTTTCCAGAACCTGGTGTTCCGATGACCATCGTTCCTCTAAAAGGATCAATATTAATATACCCTTCATAAGTCTTATTGTTATATCTGAAGATATAAGGAATGTTAATCGAAGTATCAGTGTTCACCAATTCTCTATTTTGATCGAAGGATTCTTCTTCAACATTCCATCGGTCTTTTCCCATTTTCTGCTGCACCAGTTTTGAAATACTGTCTGCACCCATTTGAAGTATAACTGCTCCTAAAAAAGAAAGAACTGCATAGATTACCTGATAGAGATTGAATCCGGGAAACACTCTTGGAAGTTTTTCATTTCCTGCTTCATTCTGCCAAACCAGTGAAGAAAAAATCATCAGCAATCCCAAAATCATAGGAGCAATAATCTCTTTACTAATATTAAGGTCTTTCTTTTTCTTGGCTTTTGTTCCGACAGCCACTAATCCAATCAGAATCAATGTTGCAAATTTGGCATTGATAGGTGGGTAAATAAAACTCAGCTTTGAAAAATTCTTCAACAAGTTTGATACTACCGGAACATTGCCATTAAGGTAGAAAAGCGAAGCACAATCGAGTGCTACGACTGCGTACACCGTTTTTTGTAAAAAGCCATAGATCTTTATTTGGTGTTGTTGCTCTTGCATTAAGAATAATTTTCGAAATATTGATTCAGTAATTTGTGTTCATCTAGTAAACTATCGTGTAGCTTCTGTTGCCGTTCCTGCAAATTTTTATGATGTTCCTGTATTTTAACAAGTTTGGCATTCAACAGATTCAATCGATTAATTAATTCATTTCCTCTTTTTTCGACGTTCTTAATAATGTATGAGCAGCTTGCATCTTCAATATTTTTCAACACATTATCTTTAAACTCACTGAAATGTTTTTCCAATTTTTGGTATTCCAATTTATAGATTTCAAGTTCCCTTTCTAGTTTTCTATTTTTTCGTTTTTCAAAAATTATATCTAAAACCACTAATACAATCACTGTAAATAATAGAACGATATAAAGATTTTTCACATTGTCAATTAAGTATTCCATAATAAAAAAATTAAAAGGTATCGGCTTTAAGAATTTCAGAATAGTTAACTTTCATTTCGATGGTGCGTCCAGAGAGTTGTTCTTCAATTAATCTTATCATCATTACTTTAGAGTTCGGGTAGGTGAATTTTTTGAAAACATAAATGTTTCTGAAATTCTTTCTGAAATGTTTTTGAGGATTGAGTTGTAAAATTGGGGTAAGACCTACACTTTGGTTATTAGTTGCTTTATGGATTTTTTTATCTTCTAAGGAGAATTTCAAATCCTCAATGTCATAGCTCAGATTAGAATTGTTTTTGATGGTCATATCTAAAAAAATATAGTCGCTTATTACATAGACATTATTGAGCTGAAAGCTTAGTTTGAGATTTTTTTCTTCCCTTATCGGATTTTTCTCAGATTTTTTCTGAATAATGTCCATTGCGAATTTTCTTAATTCAAGATCTGAAAAAACCATTTTTTCAAACTCAATGGGTTGCATCGCTTCGGGTTGAATATGGATATTGGTAATTGTGTTTAGGTTGTCCTGATTTCTGTAAACAACTTTGTACTGAGCGATGAAAGATTGAGCAACGACGGTTATCACTCCGATTTTATCTCCATTAAAAAGAACCGATGGTATTTTGATTTTTCCCTTCTCGTCAGAATCAGGATGGTCTGTGATTTTTATCCTGGCAATATTTGTGGCTGGTAAATCTCCAGTCAGTTTTTCTGTTGAAAGATCCACATACTGAATGGGCTCAGGCGAAATAATATGCAGATTGATCCCTTCGGTAATTTCAATTTCCGGTAAGTCGGAAATAATCTGTTCCTTGGTTGCTGTTTGAGCTGTGAAAAATTGAGCTGCGAAAATTAAAAGGGTGTATAATAAAGTTCTCATTGATTTATTTTTTTTGTTGGTTTTGTGATTCTTTCAGTTGTTTTTCGTCGATTAAAAAGACATAAGAATTGTACTTCAATTTTGCCTTGTTCTCTTTGATCAGGTTGGCAATTGATTTGGATGTTGATGTAAACAGGCTGGATCCAATGCTTGAGAAGAATCCTTTTCCGCCCATATCCATCTGAGTTCCTTGTACGGAGTTACTTCCCATTTCCCTCATCATATCTCTGAAAACACTTTGTGGAACGTATAATCCCTTCATTCCATCAATATCATAAATGGACAGGTTGACTGGGTAGATTTCTCCTTTCGTAAAAACCGACACAATATTCAGATTTACTCTTTGCATGGAAAATCCTGAGATTTGACCATATAAAATGGAACCTTTGCTTATTTTTTTGTTTCCGACAAAGATGTCTTCCAGCAACCGGAATCTGATCCTGCTTCCCAGAAAACCTTTGTTATTTTCGTCAATGACCGCTTTGATAAAGCTGTTTTCTTTCTCCTTATAGAAAGCATTGAAACCACTGTTGATTCCGGATTTGCTCACCTTGAAAGTTGAATTAAGAAAATCTTCCATTTTCTCTTTGTTGGACTTCAGTTTTTGTTCTGCTGCGAGTTTACTTTGGTACTCAGGATCACGGGATTTTTCTAAAGAATCCATCACGAGCATTTGTTCTTTCAGATATTTTACAGGGTCTGGTTGGACACTTTGTGTCTTTTCTTTAGGTGTATCAGCGTATTTTTCTTCCTGGTTTCCGTAAGATTTGTCATTCAGCATTTTGATGATTTCCGAAGACCTGTTGTAATCTTTATCTTCCCTTTGCTGTTGATTTGGCTTGTAATATGAGGATTGCTTTCCTTTTGCCTCATATTGATTTTGTCTGCCATTGACTGCTTTTAATGAATCTATTTTTCTCTTTTGAGCTAAAGACAATTGGTCATCATAGTTCAATAAACTATCTTCTTCCTTATCCAATCCACCAAGCATTGTTCTGTTATCCTCTTTTTTGAAAAACGCATCATAAGCATCATTTTTTGTCATAATAGAATCCTGAGTGTCGCCCAATGAAAGAGATAATTCTTTTGGCTTGTCTTTTTCAGACGTGTCCTCTTTGACAAACTGCGCTCCTACGTAAGCAAAAAGAAAAAGAAACGGTAGAGCCAATAGTGGCAAAACATATTTTTTTTCTTTAAAATTGATTTTTTTAATGTCCATTTTTTAATTTTTGGTATTGGTTAAACAGATAGTCAATTCGTAAGCTGTCTTCTTTTTTCAGTTCGTTTTGGTCTCTTTTCACTTTTAAAGTTTTAAGTTCAGTCACAATTTTCTCCATTTCTTTCTCATTGTTTACGCTCAGATTTTGAGTAGTTTTATTTTTAGAGTATAAAACCGGAGGTTTGATTTTGAACGTACTGTCGGAAGGGAAAAAGACACCTTGAATGATAGACCCAATAAATGAAACCGACAGTAGAATCATTGAATAGGTGAAGAATTTCTTTGGATTTTGAACTGCCCATTGCAGCCACTTCTGACCCTTTTGTTTTAATGTCGTATTCATTTTAGTAAGAGTTTTTGTTTTGATTGGATAGTTCTTCGTTATTGATGATTCGCCAGTTTTTAAGAATCACACCGTGAGGATTATTGGGACTTCTAATGATGTCTTCAAAGAATCCTTCGGTGATGAGCTTCCTGGTGATGACAGAAGATTTTCGTGTGATCATCTGTTTCCCAAAAAAAGAAAATTTCTTCTTTTCCATATTGAGTGCAATTGAATCGGTATGGATACTTACCATTGAACTAGAGGCGATGATCTGATTGTAAAATCCTTTTTCCTTTAAGTTGGTATATTCTTTTTTTCCGCTGTCATCAATGAGATATAATGACTTTTGAATATTATCTTTGATATAGGTGTCATCAGGAGCGAGTGTGAAAAACAATCGGTGGAATAATTCAATTTGAGCTTTATATTCAACAGGTCGGTTAAGCAAAACATCAGTCTGCTTGGCAAGTACCGGAACGCCATTGTCTAAAATGTAAATTGATTTTCTGGAATCCTCGATCATTCTGTATGCAAAAAAAAATCCCGCAATAACAATGAAAACAGCAAAAGCAATGGCAGATAATGAAACGACCTTGTTGATCTTAATTCTTTGTTCTATATTTTTGATAAGCATTTTGTTTTGGTATTTTTTAAAGGTTATTTTCCGTTTTTCATCGCTCCCTGAGCTCTTCCCGATGCAGAACCTGCTGCTGCATTTTTTGCTGTAGCTGCTGCTACTGAAGCGCCTCCTGTTTTGGCTGCCAATATTGCTGTTTTTGCACTGCTTGCCATTTTTCCTGCAGCATTTTTCATTTTGGTCATCGTCCCCGCTCCTCCGGCTGAAACAATACTGTCTGCAATGGTTGGGGTCATTAAAACCCCGATTCCTGTAACAACATAAGCAACACAGGTGAACAGCTGATTATAGATCATTCCTGAATTTGAAACATAAACCATCAAAGCATCAAGGTTGGTGATTGTTCCGTTGGATAAAAGTGTATCATACCTTTCAATCTCCATTGTATAGCCTGAAGCAATTAATTGCTGACCAATATTGATTATGGTGTAGGCAACAAAAGTGTAAAGGTTAATATTGATGAACTTGGACACCCAGCTATATAAAGAGCTTTCAAATCCAGGGACAAGAGCCATCCCCACGGCTATCGGCCCTAAAATAATCAGGATGTAAGCCCATATTTTTTGAATGAAGAAAATGAGATAAACACAAACCCGAAGAATGGAAAGGCAAAAAAATTCAATAAGTTCTGCAACTAATTTCTGCATTTGGAATTCCATTCTTATCTGCCATTCTTTGATGGGCTGAATGAGTTTATCTAATCCCTCGCTGATGTCAAACCAGGAATCATCTGCATCTTCGGTAGTGTTCTCAATGACTTCCTGCTTCGCATCTTCTTCCGCTTTCAGTTTTATAACAGCATCGAGCAATTGCTGTTGCTTTTTAAATCTCTCGACCCGCAAATCATTGACTTCAGACTCTATCTCACTGAAAATTGAGATTCCTGGTTCTGCAATGGCTTCAAATGGCGCTTGAATCATATTGACAAATCCGCTCCAATAAACAAGTGTAAATCCGATAAGAATTGGTTTCAGCATTGGGGTGATTTCCCATTCTCTATCTCCTGCTGCCATTTGCCAACCCATATATCCGAGGTACATAAGAGCGCCTAATCCGCCTATCGCTTTTCCTACCAAAGCAGATCCTGCTGCGCTATCTTGTACACTATTATCTAATTTGGTAAAAACCTCCATAAACCATTTTTCAAAGGCGCCATCTCCTTTTAAAAATTGGAGTAGATTACTGTAATCGCCGTCTGTTTGGGCGAAACCCATGACAGGCAGTAGAATTGCGAATACGCAAAAAGTTACGGTTATCGTTTTATTCATTTTTAATATCGGTGTTTATATTGGCTCATCACATTGTGAACGATCTGCTGGTCTGAAGCAGGTATCCATCCCGGTGGTAAGGCATAATTTGAATGGTTTTTCAAAATATTTTTATAATCTGTAAGAAGTGTTGTCTTATTATTGTGCTTCCTTAATTCCGTTACAAATTTTCTCCATTTGATAAGGGTTTCGTGGTACATAATGAATCGTTTTCCCCTTGGCATATCCATACTTCTCGACATTGAATATTTTTCTTTGATGAGATCCAATTCTTCCTGAAGTCTTCTTATGGTGCCTGTTGAGCTGAGTGTTTCAAACGTTTGTTGGTATTTCAGTCGCCATTCTTGAAAATTTTGAGGTGTATCGGGGAATTCGGTAATTGGTTTTAGCATTCGTTTGTAATACAATAACCATAGAGGGTCTGCATCGACAGTAGCGGAAGTCCAATGGGCAAAATCCTGAATACTTCTTTTATGAATAGTGTCTGAAGCTGCTTTTATATTTTTTGCCTCTTCCTCCTGAAATTTTAATTGAGCGAATCTTTGATTTTGCACTCCGGTAGGTTTTAATGGTCGAATGTCTTCGCCATCTTTATAATCCCTGTTAATTTTCGGAGCCCACATTCCCCAAACCGTGGCGTAGGCAAAATTGGTTTGAATGCCTAAAAAATATTTTGGGTAAGGTCTCCAATCTCCCCAATCTTGAAAGACCATTCTTTTATGCTGGGCAACAATGGAAGGGTCATTCAATCTCTTTACACTCAATTGTGCAAACACAGTGGCTGCAAAAAAGAGCAACTGAAATAGACTGATTTTTTTTAGTAGATTTTCCATAATTTTTTAATTAAAGAGGTACTGGTATTTAGTGATGATGTCGCCAACAATGGCTTTGTCTATATTGATGTAATTGCGGAGAACCGGAACCTGATACAGATAAGGGATTTTCTTGGCATTCTCTAATCGCAGATTGATGTACAGAATATTTCCGTTGATATTTCTGACACGGGTAAATATCTTTTCAATAAGCATTTCCCTATCCATAGCATCCATCAGAAAATCTTTATCTTCATTGAGAATATCCTGGGTAACTTCCTGCTGAAGTTTGATCGTTTGCTTGCCTATCTCAACATAATATTTTGATACCAAGACGGCGTATTCAGGATGTTGTGCCGATAAATCCAGCATTTTGTTGGAGTTCGTCACTATTTTACCCAAATATTGATAGAGGTAAATGAGTTTTTTACTCTGGGTCAGGGCTGAATTCACATTTTTCAGTTGTTGATAGATGTATTCCTGAATGGCTATGATCTGCGTTATCTTATTATTGACATCGTCATACAGTTCTTTTTGCTTTTCATACGAATCCAAAAAAGTCTGTTCACTTCCCAATCGAACGCCGTGATTTACGGTGATCTGTGATAAAAGTTTGTCATTGATAACTATCTGCTGGCTTTTTACGGATGCAACAGTGAAGAATAAAACTCCGGAAAAAAATAGTTTTTTCATTTTAGAAAGATTTGATGTTATCCATGATGCTTTCAACTACTTGCTTATCCCTATTGACATAATATTGAAAGGCTCTTTTGTTACGTTTTACTTTGGCTTTAATATCTCTTATCTTGAGCAGCATATGCGTAGAATTCCTGCTTATTGCCTTTAGTTCCCCTAAAGCATAGTCCAATAATACTTTACGTTCTGATTTTTCCATTTGGTTGATGGCTCCGTAAGACAAAATGATCCCTGTTACTAACCTTGTTACCATTTGCAGATCATCAACAAATTGAACCTGGGAAGGCAATACCGCAATAATTGAATAAGGAGCATCACTTATTTCATTGATAATAGCAGTCTGATTGTTTGTTATTTTGGTTATTTCCCTGCTCATTGCTATTCCTGTCGGTACAGCTTGAATGGCAAATGAAATAATCCGCAATCTGTCCTGAACTTTGGTAATCTTTTCCTTGAATTGGTTCCATTGGGTTCTATTAGCTGTTTCTACGGTAGCATTGGCAATTTGTTTTTGTCGCATTTCTTTTTGCCTGTCGTGTTCTTTCATCGTGGCATTGATTTCTATATCCATCATCGGAAATGATACATTTTCCTGTTGCCAAGCCGGTGTAGAGCCACCACCGGAGGATGTCAATACGAAATAAACTACAGGAATAAGCAAACTGACAACAATTTTCTTTTTGACTCCGCATAGTCGGCAAATCTCATTTTTCGATTTCATAATAGAAAAATTTAAAAATTCCGTTTGTACCTGTTCATTATGTTTTCAACAATAGCTTTGTCTGTATTGATGTAGCCTGCAAATGGATTAATGGAATTCCAGAATCCCAATCGATTGGCTTTTTCCAGTCGTAGTTTTATCGCCAAAAGCCATAGTTTCAGATTTTTGACATTACCTGAAATATTATGAAGAATTTTGTAGCGGTCTCCTGCTGTTGCAAGATTCAGCTCTCCGGAAGCGAGAATATCAGAAACATCTGTAACAATCTTTAGACTTTGCTCATACGTTTTTTGTGAAGCTTTCACCCCAAAAATGGCATACTCAGGATGTTCTGATGCTAGTTGTATCACTTGTGATGAATAATTGTAGCATTTATTAAGTTCAGAGTAGATTTCCTGTGCCTGAATTCCATTTTGTAAAGTGCCGGAAACCTCTTTTAAACCCTTCAGAATTTTATTCTGAATGTCATTAGCTGCCACCATCTGAGTCCCCACCCAGGTCTGTGCGTCCTTTAATTTTGAAGTTTCATCAATGACTTCGTTCTGTTTGGCTTTTAGATTTTCAGAATAAAGAATCATTGCCGCTGTTACCGTAGGGTCGATGTAAGTGTTTTGAGCGAATCCCATTGTCTCCCAGAAGGAGAAAATTAGTAGAAAAACCTTCAATATAATATGGTTCGCCAGAGATGAAACGTGACGAAATCCTCTTGGTAAATTTATAGGTCTAAACGTTTTCATAAGCGTAATTTTGTTTACTGATTAATTCTGAAAAACTGATATTGCGGTCTTCTAATTCCTGTGTGATAGTCTTGAAGACATTCTTCCCTTTGTGTTCCTTTTTCATCATTCTGTAGAAAGAATTGATTTTATCATCCAATGGATTTTGATATAAGTTCACCAGTGACACTAAGTTTTCCAGACTGTCTCCGAAGGTTTTGAGATCACCAACTATTTTGCGCAATGCTTCATCATAGTCGCCATATTGACATACATAATATTCAACTGCCGATTTTTCCGGTTTTTCTGTAGTGTAGGTGAGATATTGCTCCAATGAAACCTCATTTCCATAGACCTCTCCTTTTGAACCTCTTTTTAAGTAAAATTCTTTGAATCGGCTTCTTCCGAATTTGTTGTTGAGATTGTTGATGGTAAAAATCTTGTTTTGCTCTACTTTATTGAGCGATAGCAATGAAGCGATTTTATCAAAGTTGTCTTTGAACTTCGTCTGGTCAAGCAATATAAAAGTGTCCGAATTATTGATGATGGAATCTTTAACCACTGCATTTCCAATAATGTCATCCAGTTCCTGCGTTACCACCACCGCTTCTCCCCAAAATTTCCTCACCGTTTTATATAAATAAAGAATGTATCCACCCATCAATTTACTAGCAATGGCCTTCCACGCTTCTTCGATTATTAAGGCTTTTCTGCGGTCTTTTCTGAGTCTCATTTTCTGAATAAAAGTGTCCATAATAATGAGCGTTACTATCGGAAACAATTTCGGATTATCCTTAACATTATCAATTTCAAAAACAATAAAAGATTCGTCAAAAAGCGTATTATCGGCACTTTCATTTAAAGTGGTTCCGTACCTTCCGCCTTTGTAAAAATCTTTCAGTACAAATAAAAAGGTGCGGAGATTGAATTCCTTTTCTATGATATTGTGTTTCTTATTATTCAGGTAAATAGGAAGAAATTGATCGCAATAATCATAAAACCCATTGAACGAAAGTTCTTTTACAACCAGCTTTTCTTCCAGTTCTTTTATTTTTCTGATAATGGCTTTTCTAAAGGATTCATTCCATTCTTCAGCTGATCTGGGTTGCCTGATGATATCATTCGACCTGATTAAAATCAACTGCGTTTCATTGTATATTTTCCTTCTTTCTTCATCGTTCAGCGTGTCATACGCTTCATAAACCTTGTAGAAATTTTCGCTTTCATATTCCGGGTTATTAATGTTCTTGTCGGGATGATAAAATTTCAATAATTTTCTTCCCGCTTCCTTTATTTCATCGGAACTGGCATCGAAAGTAATTCCCAAAATGTCATAGTAAGTATACTGTCCTTTGGCTTCGTTTTCATATTCAGAAAAAAGATCATCTTCGTGAATGTTGTATTTACCCAGATAGAGAATGAGTTCTTCAGAAGTTTTATTTTCATACCACTCTGTTCCTGAGTTGAAGTATTGATGGTAATAAGACATCAAAACATTATCTAAAATGGATTTTTGAGCCGATGACATTGCAGCATCGGGACCTTGCCAGATCAGGAAGATCAGGTTGGTCAAAAATTCTATTTTTTCGATATTAAATTCTTTTTGATCCATCAGAAAAGGATTCATAGTAATCGGTTTTTCTTCTGTGTATTGGATGTATCTTCCTCCTTTGTATTTACAAGTTCCTGAATAAGAATCTCCAGTGTCAACAATAACTACGTCATAGTTATACGTGAGATATTGCTCTATAATATTGTTCATCAAAAATGACTTTCCGGAACCTGATGGTCCTAATACAAATTTATTTCTGTTATTAATTCTTCCTGTTTTCATCGGTAAATCCGAAGGATCAACTTTCAGCGGAACACCTTGTCTATCGGTAAATCGTAAATAGAAATTGGATTCTTCATTCACGGGGTAACTTTCTTTAAAAAAAAAACACAAGGCCGCTTCGCTTGTCGTCATAAATAGATCGTATTCCCTAAGTTCTGTTCCATTGCCAGGAATGGCTGATCGCCAGAGTTCGAGTTGGTTGTAGGCATTTTTAGAAACAATAATTCCTTTCGTGAATAATTTGTTTTCAATCATCGACTGAATATTTTCCATTTTCTCCAGTGTTTCTGCGGAAAATAAGATTGAAAAATGAGCATTGACAACGAGCTGTCCGTCAATCGCTATATTATGAAGCAGGGTCTGAATTTCATCTGCTATAATCGCGTTGGACGGAGAATTGTTAGCTGCTCCTTCGTGTTTTTTCTTCTTTTTATCAAGCTCCCTTTGTTGTTGTGCCTGAAGCGGAATGGTAATGATCTGATTGTAGACAATGGTCTCATAATCTTCCAGTTCATTAATAAAACTAAAATTATCAACCGCCGTTTCAGCTGCCGCACCGTTTCCTCCGAGAAAAGAGTAAGGCTCAATTTCTGAAGGCAGATCAATATTTTCTACATCCACGTAAGAAATATTCTTCACGAATCGGTTCCCAATCTGTAAAAATTCGTTGGTGCTTTTGATATTATCAAATGTTGGAGATTCGGAAAACTGCATCGACAAAACTCCGGAAATGTAGTATTCGAAATCTTTCTCAAATAGAAACTCAGGTTCACAATTGTTCTGCTTCAAAAGCATCAATACTTTTTGGCACTTATCCCTTAATTCTTTGTAGCTTTTATCCGAAAAATGATAATGCTTCATTTTCTTTTTCAGCTTATCATCGATGATATCTGTAAAGAAAAGAACCGTTTCAATGGTTTTGAAAAGCCTGCCGTCAAAATGTTCCGAATATTTTTGTTGTAGAAATTGGTTTGATTGTTCAGCGGTGTATCTTTTTTTAGAAAAAATATCGAGCTTCTGAACAATTCTTCCTTCTCCAATGATCGACACCACCTGATTTAACACCGTGTGGAAATTGAGATAGCTGTCAGGATCTGCCGAATATTGTTCGACAATATTTTTTACCTTAATCCCAATAATAGGGTTTCCGTATTGTCCGAAAAGAACATCAAAATCCCAATTGAAATCTTTTCCATAATCGTATCCAATAAATGGGATGCTAAAGGCTTGTTTTTTTGCTGTTGCCATTCTTAAGAAGTTTATTATTATGTAATCTTTTTGGAAAAATTAAAATCTGATCGAAGTTTTTGGTTTTATCATACAAACCATACTTATCCTGTCTTTTGAAAATGAAGTAAACACCTCCCGCAGTGACTGCAAGACCAAGCAGAGAGCCTAATAGACCGAACTTTGAGAGTACCAATGCTGAAATCACCCCGCCTCCGATAACGCCGACTGCATAAATGATGTACTTCCCTTTGAGCCCGAAGAATACAAGGGGTTTTTTCAACCCCTTGTAAAGATAGAATCCCATACTAGGCAAAGAATGCTGTTACAAATTCCGGAACTACAATCAAGAAGATCATCGCTCCTCCATAACCAAGGATCTCTTTGTTGACATCCTGGTCACCATTCGTCCATTTGTTATACACACGAAGACCTCCGATGAAACCGACCAATCCACCCACTGCTTTCAAGATCAGCTTTACGGGATCCCAATAATCTGTAATATCACTTGCTGCGTTGGAGATAGCGGTTGCTCCTCCTTGTGCAAATGCTGGGGTTATTGCCATAATTGCCAAGGCTAGGGTTAGAACTTTTTTTGTTGTCACGTTTTTTGTGAAAAAATTTTTCATCATAATTCAAAAAATTTATAAAGGGTTAATAATCAATTGAGTGTTAAATTTTGGGCATAGAAGTCCCGGACAACGGATGGAAATCCGCTGTTAATTCTAATAATCAGTGCGTTAGATTTTGTTTAAGTTGGCTAACTACATCGTGGATTGATAAACTTTGTATCCATCGTAGTTCGCCACCATTTGAACCAAGGTTTCAGAAAGATTAAGCATCGCCTTCCAATCTTTTATTCTGGAAGTTTCCTGGTCTGCACTAACCGTGATTGGGTTTTCGCTAATCACTTCGTTAGGTTTCTCGTTTTCAATTTCGTCTGGTATTTTTTCTTTCTGGTCAAAATACGCATCGCTTAATTCAGCTTTTTGAGGGTAAGGTTGGTTTTCAATTTCCGTGGAATCCTTTTTTGATGGATTGTCGAATTCATCCAAATCTTGTTCAGATTCAAATAGTTCCCTCAAATGCTCCAGATCTTGTCTTTCTTCATTTCCTTCAGTGATATCAGAATGGACTGGATTTTTATTAAAGGATTTGGGAGTGTTGAGATTTTCTACATCTTCAATCCCTATAGTTGCAGTAAGATCTTCGTACTGCTCGGAAATTTCGGACAACGAAAATTCCTCCGTCTCTTCTTTATAGATTTCTTTTTCTTTTTTTAGAAACAGATCGTATAAGATATTTCCGGCGTAATACGTCAGATAAACAGCTAAGATGCAAAGCGAGATTTTTATCATTTTTACTGAAGTTATAGAGATTAATACTTAGGTATATTTTTTATTTCAAAGGGTGATCTTCAATGTTTGATTAATATATTCTATCAATTCATCGAAAGATTTTCTTACCCCGTATTTTTGTTCGTAGGTCAGCTTTCTGGTATCAATCTTTTGCAGGACATTTTTTTTGAATACAGGATTTTCTAGCAGCAATCCGAATTTTTTCAGCTCAATGTCCATTCCTTCCTGATTCAGATACTTGTAGCCCTTATCATATTTGGAGCGGATAAATACTCTTTCTGCCTCACTTTCCAATAGTCCCAGCATATTGATAAAGACCAATGTGGACTTGACAGAAACATCTGAATACTCAAATGGAATCACGATAAAATCACTGTAAATGAGCAGATCGCTGTATTTTGCATCGAGTGTCCCTGCCAAGTCAAAAAGGTTGATCTCATCGCTATCTTTTAAATTAATGAGGGTCTCAAAGTCTGAAAATGGCTGTTGGTCTTCATCGCCAATAATTTCCACTTCATATAATTTCGGACTTTCCGATAATTCATCATCTTTCCATTTGTAGTAAAATGATTTCTGATAATCAAAATCAAAAACATTGATTTTCCTTTCCGAAATTGCCGAAATGTAATTGGCAAAAGCGATGGCTAATGTCGTTTTTCCGGTTCCTCCTTTTTGTGTGGCAAATGTGATGATCATTGGGTCTAGTTTTTTGTTTTTAGTTGAATGTTGTTGGACTGGAGAAGATTTTTCTATCAACCGACAACTACCAATTTTATCGTCTTTTTTTTCGTCTTTTTTTGAGTTCATTTTCGGCAGGGTCTTTTGCAGTTCCCGAACTTTTCATTAACTCAAACAGCATCTTGTTAACGGCTTTGTTTAATTCTGATTTCTCATTGTTTTCGGTCCGGTTTTCTGTCTGCACTTCATTTACACCTGTCGGATTCAGAAATTTTTGATATTCCTTTTCTCCGATTAATGGTTGAAGTTCACCCACGTAATGGAATCTGGTATGAACAGCATACAGCTTTCCGTCTTCAGCAGTCGTTATAGAAATATCTTTTTTTTCATCATTTGTGTTTTTTTGATTTCTAATAAAATCCTTTACTTCAAACTGGACTTTTCGATAGGTTTCCAGATCTTTCTTTCCTTTGTTCTCAAAAAGCATAAAATCCTTGATTTGCGTTTCCGGATTGTTTTTATTGAAAAATTGAAACAGGATATTTTTTGTTTCCTGACTGCGGGTATTATAATCCTTCAGTATTTCAAAAGTCTTCTTATCCAGCCTGTCATAAGTAAATTCAAACACTTCATTCATTTTCAGAATATCACTTCCTTTATATACTTTTCCTGTTTTGTGGTCGATTAAAGTGTAGCCAAAAGGATTTTTATCTTCTTTATGATGAAAAACCATATCGATCCCGAAAACATCTTTCAGCTTCTTTTGGAGTTCACTTTCAAAACTGATTTTTATTTTTAATTCATTTTCTCGTAACTTTTCCTTTGGGAGCATCGATTGCTGTTGCCTATCATCTTCCACTTTAAAAACCTTGGTGGAATACAATTCTTTGTATTTGCTTAGTATGGCTTTGATCTGCTTTGCCCTTTTATCATTTTTACTGTTATCAAAAACAATCTGATTTCCTGAAAGTGTTTGCTGTATTACGCCGTTTTTTAAAATGTTAAAAGAATTTTCATCATTTGTGTTTTTGCCTATCTTATATCCATTTCTATTGAGTAGAGTTTCTAACTGATTAAGCGAACTTATTTTGTAGTTCAGCAGTTTTTCCAGTTCTTCTTCCGGTTTCTGACCATACAATTTTTCCATTGTAACGCTTAATGCTTTTTGGGCTTTAAGCCTTTCATAACTGTCATTGATCTTTTTCCCTGTCTGTTTATCAACCCGGGTTGAAACAATGTGTACGTGATTATTATCTGTATCCTTATGAAAAACCACAATAAAAGGCTGTCCGCTATATTTCATTTCATCCATAAAATTCTCCGCTATCTTAGTAAGCTCTTCTTTCGAATGTCCTTGAAATTTCGTAGAGATCATCGCATGAAATTGAGGCTTTAATACTTTTTTGTTCCCAATCGAAATAGCTATCAAATAGTTTCTTACTTCTTCCTTGCTGCTTGATTCGTTAATGAAGGAAGGAAAATTTTTCATCAGCATTAATTCTCCGGTTCCTTTGTCAATTTTCTTATCATTATAATGAACTCCTGGAAAACTGGGACCTGCCGGATCCATGATCTTAACAATCATCTCGATAGCTTTGCATAGATTTTTGTAAAGATTTCGTTCTGTTGTTTTTTCAGAATTATGATCTCCAATAACTTATCTGAAAAATTTCTGAGTTCATTTTCGCTGATAAATTTTTGACCATTTGCTATTTTTGCTACCTGATTGATGTTGGTTTCAATTTTCCCGAAAATGTTATCCTGTTTTTCTATGAACGCCAATATTTTTCTCCTCTCATCATTTAAAATCCTGTTCTCAACAGAGTCGATGATTAAGCTTGTCAGAGAAATTTGCTTTTTGGAACAAAGATTTTTCCAGTCTTTCTTTTTTTGACTCTTTATCCTGATCAAAATCACCTCATCTTTTAATTCGTCCATACTCAGTTTCAAATCAAGTTTGATCTAATGAATGCTATTACTAAATAGGAATGAAGATGACCGCTGCAATTGCCATAATGCCCACAACAATGGAACTCACGACTTTTACTTTTTTCACTTCCCTGATGTGTTTTTTATCAATTGATATAAAATCTCCTTTATTGGAAATGCCGTAAATACTTTTGCTGTCAATTGATGTTATTTTTATTTTATGAATTTTTGTAGTGAAATCCTGAACTTCATATTTCTGATTTAATTCTAAAGAATCATCTTTTAAAGGCTTAACAGGATTGGAAATAATAGATTTACAGGATGTGAGACACATACAAATAACCAGGATAATGAGTTTGAAATAGATTGTCATTGTTCTGTTTTTTAGATTATGAAATGCTTGGTAGAAGTCTTTTATTACATTGATCTTAGGGTATTACCCAACTCGCTACTCCATTCACACTTTTCAGAATATACGTTCCGGTCGAGGGAGGGTTAGGAACTGTCTCTGTTGCAAAACCAAATGAGCCATCAGCTTTGGCAACTACTTTTTTTGTATAGGATGAATCTCCGTCTGCATTGGGCATTTGGGAAGGTGTAACGCTTAGCTTGCCATTGATATTTAACCATCTTTCAGAAAAATCCCCCGAGATCAAAGCAAATTTGTAATCCGTATAATTGTTCGTGATACTATCCCAAAAGCTGGTTGAACTTGTTGTAACGGGGGTTGAATGTATAGCTAGTTTATTACTTACGCTTCTGTTTCCTGTGGCCGGACTACCAGCGCCAATGCCAATGAAAATATTGTTAGACCCTGTTCGGTTTCCTGTTCCTGACAGATAGCCAATAGATATGTTATCATTTCCTGACGTAATGTAGGACATCGCTCCTGGACCAATTCCAATATTTCTGCTTCCGGAAATCACTCCGTTTGCAATCCCATTCAATGCCGAAACTCCTGCGCCATAATTGAGCTTGCCCGTTACTTCGCCTTGAGACATTGCATAAGCACTGGCTGAGTTTCCTTTTCCAGAGGTTATATTAGAGTCGGTTGCAAAAATAGAATTGTAGTCACCAGTGATGGGACTTCTGGAAATGCCCAGTATGTAATTTTCTTTCTCATCAAAATTAAGATGAAGACTGTTCTTGACAATAAGTTCAACCGTAGAAGTGTTGCCCTTGAGTGCAACTGTATTTAGTGGGTCTTCTTGTATAAATGACTTCCATAGATCACCGTCAAAATAATACAACCCGGACTTTGTGATATGAATGACCTGACCGGATAAATTAGTAGCTGGAGATGTTACAAACACGACAGCTCCTTTTTTTGCAGATGAATATGTTTTTGCTGCGAGTTGGTTTCCTGTAATCCGTGGAGGAATAATCCCGTCATAATGATTGGTGTCATTTGGTTTCCCTACAACTTCTAAAGTGGCCTCGGGCGTCTGGGTGTTGATGCCAATCTGTCCCTGTATTGATATTGCTATGAAAGGCAGAAAAAAATAAATTAATGTTTTCATTTTATTTTTTATTAAAATTCATTTGGTCTTAAGAATCGTATTAACTGTTTTAATTTGTATTAATTGCTATAATTTTAGCACCCTATTGTAGATAGGGTCTGATCCAATTTGAGTAGCCCTGAAGTTCTCCATAAGTATAATATGATGTTGATATTGCGCCTAAAGAAGCTTGAGGAATTTTTATGGTAAAATTTTCAAGCAAGGCAGGAATAAGCATTGTTGAATTCTCAGGATGTAAAAAAACAATCTGGTTAGGGATATACCCTATGTCACTAAAGATATCCGAAATATTTATAAGTGCATCTGAAGTAATTGGTTCTGAATCAGTCGACCTGAATATTTGAAATTTTACATTGACGATACCATTAACTTTTCTGAATGATACGGATCCTTTTAGTCCTCCATAATTTTTGGTTCCAATCGTATAGAATTTGGAAGCCATTAAATAGGCATTAGTATTTCCATTATAATTAACCGGAGCGGACCAGGTAGAAGTTGCACTAAGAGCTGCAGTACTGTTATGGTCAAATGTTAATAGAATTCTATATTCAGTGGGTTGCTTTTCCTTTGAAAATGTTTGCCACAAATTGCCATCAAAATAATATAATCCGGGTTCAGTTATTTGAATGACTTGTCCCGATAAATTGGTAGCCGGAGATGTTACAAAGACGACAGATCCTTTTTTTGAAGATGAATATGTTTTTGCCGCAAGTTGGTCTCCTGCAATCCTTGGAGGAATTATTCCATCATAATGATTGGCATCATTTGGTTTTCCTACAACTTCTAAAGTCGCTTCAGGCGTTTGGGTATTGATGCCGACCTGACCTTGGATTGATAGTACAATTAATGTTAGTAGAAGATGACTCAATTTTTTCATTAGTATTTTGATTAAAAATTCTGTGACAAAATTGGGCGTTAAAACCTTCTAAAACAATAGTATTCAATGGGTTTTGGCTAAATAAGAATAATCTGGATTAGTCTGGAAACTTACGAAGATTAAAAAAGAATAATCTGGATTAATTTGGATTCTTCAAAATATTTATCGTAATATTGCAATATTAAACTTTGCAATTATGGGAGCTACTAAAACAGAACATTTTACAGATAAACAAAATCAAATTGCAACTATTGCAAAAGCATTAGGACATCCTGCCAGAATAGCTATTATTGAGTATTTGATGAAAGTCAATGAGTGTATTTGTGGCGACATCGTGAATGAATTACCCTTAGCTCAACCTACCGTTTCTCAGCATTTGAAAGAACTGAAAAATGCCGGGATCATAAAAGGTAACATTTCCGGAAACGCTATCTGCTATTGTATAGACGAAAAGACCATCGAAATTCTCAACACTTATTTTTCCGCAATAGTACAAACTGTTACCAAATCAAAATGCTGTTAAGCGTTTTTTTACCTAAATATATCGCAATATTGCATTTAACCTATAAACATTTAATTATGAAATTATCAGAAGTAAAACAAATTTTACCAACATTAGAAAATGTTGAATTCCAGTTAGAAAATGGAGCTTATGTTCCGGAACATTTTCACGTTACAGAAGTAGGAATGATTAATAAAAACTTTATTGATTGTGGCGGTGTCATCCGTTCAGAGAAGGTTGTGAATTTTCAGCTTTGGAATGCAGACGATTTTGAACACCGTTTAAAGCCTAACAAATTACTCAACATTATCAAACTTTCTGAAGACAAATTGGGAATCGGGGATTTTGATATTGAAGTTGAATATCAAAGTGATACTATCGGAAAATATGACTTAGAATTCAATGGAAAAACATTTATTCTAAAAAATAAAACTACAGCTTGTTTAGCACAGGATGCTTGCGGAATCCCATCAGAAAAAGAAAAAAAGAATCTAATTGAACTTGGTGTAAACCAAAACAGTTCTTGTACGCCTGGCGGAGGTTGCTGCTAAACATAATTTACTCACTAATCTGCCATTATAAAATAATCAAAACCAAAGATTAATGGATGAAATATACGACGTCGTTGTTATTGGAGGAGGACAAAGTGCTTTAGCTTGTGGATATTATTTGAGAAGAGCTAAACTGAATTATGTAATATTGGATAAACAAATTATATCTGGAGGTGCCTGGCTTCATACTTGGGACAGTCTAACCCTTTTTTCACCAGCCGATTACAGTTCCTTGCCTGGCTGGGCGATGCCGAAATCTAAAAATAAATTTCCTCCTAAGCAAGAAGTAATAAATTACTTACAGCAATACGAAGCACACTATCAGCTGAATATAAGACGGGGATTTGAGGTTAATAATATCAAAAAAAATGGAGATTTTTTTATCGTTGATATACAACAGAACACTATAAAAGCTAAGTCAATTATTTCAGCAACCGGAACCTGGGGAAACCCTACTATTCCAAACATAGATGGCATCGAAAGTTTTAAGGGAATACAAATTCATTCCGGAAACTACAAAAATCCAGAGGACTTTATAGGAATGAAAACTTTAGTCATTGGTGAAGGGAATTCAGGTGCACAGATTGTAGCTGAAGTTTCAAGATTTACTGAAACAAAATGGTCTACAAAAAGAGAACCTCAATTTCTTCCAGACAATGTAGATGGTTATTACCTATTTAATGTTGCGTCAGCGAAATACAAAGCGGAAAAAGAAGGAAAACCCTTTGATGCATCGCAGTACAATTTAGGAAATATCGTTATGGTTCCTCCTGTTAAAGAAGCTCAGAAAAGAGGCGTTTTAGTTTCAAGCGGTTCATTTCATAAAATTTATGATCAAGGTGTGGTATGGGATGATGGAAATTCAGAAGAGTTTGATGCTTTTGTCTGGTGCACAGGCTTTGGTTATGACACCGCCTACTTAAGATCAATCGTCCGTATAGATGAAAGTGGTATCGCTAAAACCACAGATAGCAGATCTTTGGAAATGGAAGGTTTATGGTTTGTTGGCTATGGTAACTGGACAGGCTATGCATCTGCAACATTAATTGGTATAAACAGATCTGCAAAACAAACAATAATTGAAATAGAAGAATTCTTAAATAAAAATAAATAAAATGAAAATTGCATTATTCAGCGACATTCACGCTAATCTCCCTGCATTGGAAGCATTCTTTGCAGATGTTGAAAAAAGAAATCCCGACAGCATTTATTGCTTGGGAGATTTAGTAGGTTACAATATTTGGCCAAACGAAGTGGTCAATGAAATCCGTAAAAGAAGAATACCAACTATTGCAGGCAACTACGATTTTGGCATTGGGAGAATGAGTAATGAATGCGGTTGCGCCTACAAAACAGATGCTGAGAAGGACAACGGAAATATCTCCATTTCATTTACCAATTCTTTGATGAAAGATGATGAAAGGGCGTACCTGCGCACACTTCCAGCACATATAAAAGTAGAATTTCAACTGAACGAAGACAAACTGAACCTGCTTTTGGTACACGGGAGTCCGAGAAAAATAAATGAATATCTTTTCGAAGACCGTGAAGAAAAAAGTATGCTTCGTATTATGGAACAGGCCGATGCCGACATTATGTGTTTCGGACATACACACAAACCATATCATAGAGTTTTAAATTCGGGTATTGATGGACAAGATCATTTTCGTCACGCAGTAAATATCGGTTCCGTTGGGAAGCCGAAAGACAATGATATCAGAGGTGGTTACGTGATGTTGACAGTTGATGAAAATAGTTCTGTTTTAAACAAAGAAAGCATCAGTGTAGAATTTATCCGCTTCGACTATGACTTTGAAAAGGCGGCAAAGGCAGTGGAAGACAGCCCTCTTCCAAACGAGTATGCAGAAAATCTAAGACGTGGCTATTAATCTTTAAAATCTAAAAAAATGGAACTTCCAAAAGATCTACATTATTCAAAAGAACATACTTGGGTTAGTATTGAGAACAAAACTGCAACGGTCGGTATTACAGCATTTGCTCAAAAGGAATTGGGAGAAATCGTATATGTTGACTTGCCGAATGTTAATCATAACTTCAATCAAGACGAAGTATTTGGCTCTGTAGAAGCAATTAAAACCGTCAGCGACCTATTTATGCCTCTTTCAGGAAAAATTATTGAAACCAATGAGCAACTTTTAAACGAGCCAACGCTTGTAAATTCTAATCCGTTTGATAATGGCTGGATGGTGAAAATTGAAATTGAAGACGTAAGAGAAACAGAAAATTTATTAACAGCGGAACAATACGCTCAACTCAATAATTAGAAGATGCAACCAAAATTAAAATTCCTCGACCGCTTTCTTACCCTATGGATTTTTTTAGCAATGCTTTTGGGCGTTGGGTTAGGATATTTCTTTCCTGATATTTCTACTGTCACAAATTCTTTGTCTGTCGGAACAACTAATATTCCCTTAGCAATAGGCTTGATTTTGATGATGTATCCACCTTTGGCAAAAGTGGATTATACTCTATTACCAATGGCTTTTAAAGACAAAAAAGTAATGTCGGTATCATTGCTACTCAATTGGATTATCAGTCCTATTTTAATGTTTGTATTAGCTATCATTTTTCTACGAGATGAGCCAGACTATATGATTGGTCTAATTTTGATCGGTTTAGCAAGATGTATTGCAATGGTAATTGTATGGAATGATCTGGCAAAAGGCAATCGGGAGTACGCAGCTCTGCTAATCGCATTAAACAGTATTTTCCAATTGGTTTTTTATAGTTTTTATGTTTGGCTTTTCATTAATGTATTACCACAAAAACTAGGCTTAGGAAATTTTAACATTGCGGTACCAATGAAAGATGTTGCCGAGAGTGTATTCATTTATTTAGGAATTCCATTTATTGCAGGATTTTTGAGCCGCTATTTCTTGATTAAATTAAAAGGAAAAGATTGGTTCAATAGAAAATTCATTCCGGCTATTTCACCTGTTACTTTGTATGCTTTGCTGTTTACTATAGTATTGATGTTCAGTTTAAAGGGAGACAAAATTTTAGAGCTACCAATGGACGTTGTTAAAGTTGCCATCCCATTAGTAATTTACTTTGTTCTTACATTCTTCATCAGTTTTTTCATTAGTAAAGCATTGAAAGTGCCTTATGACAAAAATGCATCGATTGCATTTACTGCAACAGGAAACAATTTTGAATTAGCCATTGCTGTTGCTATAGCGGTTTTCGGAATCCATTCCTCACAAGCATTTGTTGGGGTCATCGGTCCTCTTGTGGAAGTACCTGTTTTAATTTTATTGGTAAGGGTTAGTTTGTGGCTGAAGAAAAAGTATTATCCCTGAAAAACATTATTATAATGTCTGTCAATAGTATTTTCTAAAAACTATTTTGTACATTTGTTGAAAGGAAATGGTGCTCTTCCTTACCCAACCGCCCTAAAAAAGCTGATGACGCCTGATTAGACAATGTTAACACATTTAATCAGGTAAATTATGTCCAAAAATCAGCATTTTAGATCCAACAGCAAAGCAGCTCAGCTTCACACAAAGATCTTTTTCCGTAAATACCCTACTCTCCCATACATCGTTAAATGGTTTTTAATCAGTTCCATCATTGGGATCTGTGTAGGGTCTGCCTCGGCAGGTTTTCTGGTATCACTGGACTGGGCTACGAATTTCAGGGAGAATCATCTGTGGCTCATTGCTTTTCTGCCAATTGCAGGTCTGTTAATCGGCTTGCTTTACAATTATCTGGGGAAGGATATTGAGGCTGGAAATAATTTATTGATTGACAGCATCCACAATCCAAAGGAAATTATTCCTTTCAGGATGGCACCCTTTGTTTATTTAGGAACGATTGCAACCCACTTTTTTGGAGGTTCCGCAGGTAGAGAGGGAACGGCATTGCAGATGGCGGGAGCAATCGCTGATCAATTCACAAAACCTTTCAGACTAACTGAACCTGAGCGCAAAATACTACTGATCTCGGCTATTGCTGCTGGTTTCGGTTCTATATTCGGAACACCTTTGGCGGGTGCCTTGTTCGGTCTCGAAGTATTTCTGATAGGAAGAATAAAATATGATGCGATATTTCCTGCGTTTGCTTCAGCAATACTGGCAGACCTGGTCACTAACCTCTGGCAGGTTAAACACACCCATTATCATATCGACCTTGTTCCCCAATTGGAAGCTTTGCCAATCATCTATAGTATACTGGCAGGGATCTTATTCGGCCTTTGTGCAGCGACCTTTAGCAAGGTCATCCATTATGTTACTTCTATTTTCAAATCCAGAATATCTTTTCCGCCGCTCCGCCCTTTTGTGGGAGGGATCATAGTTGCCGTCGCTGTGTTTGCAATGGGAACCACGAAATATATCGGATTGGGTATTCCGACCATTGTTCAATCTTTTGAGCAGCAATTACCGCCTTTCGATTTTGCATTGAAGATGGCCTTTACCATTATCACCCTCGCAGCAGGATTCAAAGGTGGCGAAGTAACGCCTTTATTCTTTATCGGAGCTACTTTGGGAAGTGCCTTGTCATTATTCATCCCTCTTCCGACAGGTCTTTTGGCAGGGATGGGATTTGTGGCGGTATTTGCAGGGGCAACCAATACCCCTTTAGCCTGTATGCTGATGGGAATAGAACTCTTCGGGGCTGAAAGCGGAATCTATATGGCCATTGCCTGCGTGGTATCATATCTTCTTTCCGGTCATAACAGCATTTACGGCAAACAGGTCATCGGGGAAGCAAAACATTCCAGATTTCAAAATCAGTCCGGAAAAAATATAAACGAAACCAAATAAATGAACACAATGGAAAATAAACCAACAGTGATCGCAAGGATTTATTTCGAATACGGAGCATCTGTAAAAGATCAATCGTTTTGGAAAAGATTATGGAACAATTCCCTTGGTGAATTGTTGTTAAAGAAGGCAAAAGAGAGCAAAATAGAGCAAGCCAACATCTTTATCGCAAAATCAGGTTACCTGAATTATAAGACTATTACGTACAATATTTCGGAAATTCCTGCTTTGGAGAATCCTGCCTGTCTTGAACTTATTGATAATAAAAGTAAGATCGACCAATTTTTAAAATTGAATAAAGACCATTTAAAACAAACTAAAATATTACTTATTCAACCTAGTTCTGAAATATTATTCACCTAAATACATCAAAAAATATTATGAAAATTACAAAAGTACACGCAAGAGAAGTACTCGATTCCAGAGGAAACCCGACAGTTGAAGCAGAGATCACCATCAATGGTGAGTTTAAAGGGAGAGCAATCTCTCCTTCAGGAGCCAGCACAGGAGAAAAGGAAGCTGTGGAGTTAAGAGATAACGATAAAACACGCTATCAGGGCAAAGGCGTTTCAAAAGCAGTCAGTAATGTCAATACTATTATTGCTAATGCACTGGTCGGTAAAGAAATGCTTCTTCAAAACGATGTAGATGCCTTGATGATCTCGTTGGATGGGACGCCCAACAAATCTAATCTCGGTGCCAATGGCATTTTAGCCGTTTCCATTGCTTATGCCAAAGCATCAGCTGCCTTTAACAAGATCCCACTGTACCGACAATTCAGGGATGAATCAACATATACCATGCCTGTACCTTGTATGAATGTGATCAATGGCGGAAGACACGCTGACAATAATATCGATTTTCAGGAATTTATGATTGCACCACACAATGCCCCAAACTTTAAGGAGAGTATTCGAATGGGTGAAGAGGTCTTCCACACCTTAAAAGAAATTTTAAAGGGAAAAGGATATTACACAGGAGTTGGCGATGAAGGAGGATTTGCACCAAATCTAAAATCCAATGAAGAAGCCGTTGATGTCATTTTAGAAGCGATTACCAAAGCCGGTTTTACGCCTGGAAAAGATGTGTCGTTATGCTTAGATCCTGCAACAAGTGAGATGTGGAACAATGACAAATATGAATTTTTCAAAAGCACCAAAGAACAAAAAACAAGTGAACAGATGATTGAACTTTGGGAAAGCTGGACATCACAATATCCGATTGTTTTGTTGGAAGACGGTCTTGGAGAAAATGACTGGAAAGGCTGGCAGCAATTGACGGAGAGATTAGGAAACAAAGTAGAACTGGTGGGAGATGATATTTTCTGTACGAATCCAAAGATTCTACAGGAAGGCATTGACCAAAAAATTGGAAACTCTGTTTTGATAAAATTAAATCAAATTGGAACCGTTACAGAAACTCTGGAAACGATTGACCTGGCCTATAAAAACAATTACAACTGCTTTATCTCGCACCGAAGCGGAGAAACAGAAGATACAACAATCGCCGACTTGACAGTGGCAGTTGGTGCAGGGCATTTGAAAACAGGAAGTGGCTGCCGAAGTGAGCGGGTTTCAAAATTCAATCAACTATTGAGAATTGAGGAGGAGCTTGGAAGTGCAGCAAAGTTTGCGGGAATCAAAGCGTTTAAATAATACACAAAATATCAAATTTATTGAAGGCTAATTTCAATACTAAAAAGTTAGCCTTTTAATATCACATATTCTCACACAACACTTTATGAAACAATATCAAATTTTCGCCATCATTTCGATGATATTTGCAGGTTTAACCTCAGTCATAGCAAAAGCAGGACTGAAAAATGTTGCATCAGATACAGGTTTGGCTGTCCGGACTTCATTTGTGTTTTTTCTAATTTGGCTCAATATATTCGCATTTAATAACGCCAAAGATTTTTCAAATCTTACCAAAAAAGATATTTTATTGCTGGGATTTTCGGGAATTACGACCACAATTTCGTGGATATTCTATTACAGGGCAATGAAGGTGGGTAATGTTTCAGAAATAGCATTAATAGACAAGGGAAGTATAATTATTACGCTGGCTCTTTCCTTTTTCTTCCTAAACGAGCAATTTACCTGGAAAATTGCTGTGGGCGGTTTTATGATCATCGGGGGAATATTAATATTGACTCTCAAATAAAAATAACAACAACTTAAAATATTCATTATTAAGACATTACTATGCTCGAAAATATAAACCAACTCGACACTCAGCTTTTTCTTTTTATAAACCGAAAGCACAATTCATTTTTTGATCCGATCATGTATTGGGCAAGTGATAAACTGTTTTGGATACCATTTTATACTTTTCTTTTGTATATCATTATGAGAGAATTTAAAAAGAAAAGTGCTTACGTACTTTTGGCAATTGCTTTTCTGATCACGATCTGTGACCAGACCGCATCTCATCTTATAAAAAATGCGTTCAAAAGACTAAGACCATCACATGAACCATCTCTCGAAAATTTGATACATTTAAGCAAAGCAGGACCAGGTGGTCAGTATGGTTTTATATCGTCTCACTCTGCGAACGCATTTGGCTTAGCAACATTCCTAATCTTTTTGCTACCAAGAAAATATAATTGGCTAAAATATGTTTTAGTCTGCTGGGCTGTTTTGGTTGCATACAGCCGTATTTACAACGGTGTTCATTATCCTACGGATGTTATTGTGGCAGCATTCTTGGGAATTTTTTATGGAATTATCGTTGCTCTCTTTTTACAAAAAAAAACATCTTAGATAACTTTCTCATGGAATTCTTGAGATGAACCTTTCGGTAAGATTAATAAATTTAATTATTTAAACTAAAAAAAACAAGTTCCGCAGTTTTTTCCCCTTTTTGCAAAAAAGGCAAGATCGTCTTTGGATATCAAACTTGAAAAGTTTGTATATACAAAGACACATCTTGCCAAAAAGGCCGCTTATTTTTCGGAGTTCTGAAAATCGATTTATATTATTGATAATCAGTAAGTTTTAATCTTCTTTTGTTTTTATTGGGAAATTACAGAAGTGAATTCTTTGAGTATGAAAGAAAAATAATAATTGCTTGTAAAGTGAAAATTTACCTACCGTATTGTAAATCAAATTGTAATGATTTTGACCTGTACTTATTTTACGCAGGTGACCTGTATCTAATTTACGCAGGTATGAGATTGCACCTGTATTCGTATTACGCAGGTTCGATGAGTAATATTGTCCTATTTTTTGCAGATGACCTGTATCTGATTTACCCAGGTATGAATTCCAACTGTATTTATTTTACGCAGGTTTGATGATTGGCATAATCCTTTTTATACAGGTGAGCTGTATCTGATTTATGCAGGTGTGAATTCCAGCTGTATGTATTTTACGCAGGTTTGATGATTGGCATAATCCTTTTTACTCATGTAACTTGTATCTGATTTATACAGGTATGGGGTTCAACCTGTATTCGTATTACGCAGGTTAGATGATGTATTGAACTTGCTTTAATTAATGAATTTTCAATGATGTATTTTAACAGTTACGGGAATCCTTTTATTTACTATCCGAAAAAATTCTGTTTGGCAGAAAATGAAAAAATGATGAGTATAGAACTATTTTGGATAAATATCAAAAAAGAGCACAAGATTCATTATCATTTTTTTTGGTATATTTGAAACTCTTATCAAAATACTAAACAAAAAAATTTTAATAAAAAAAGATGAGAAGAATATTATTTTTATCTTCAATATCACTGGCTTCATTGGCGTACAGCCAGACCAACTGTGAATCTCTCAAAAAGGAAAACGAAGCTTTACAATCGACGGTTAAAACTTTGTCTTTAGAAAATTAATCTATAAAAAAAGTACTTGATATTAATAATCCAATTCTCGATTCGGAAAAAGACAATTCTTCATTCAAAATAACAAAAGTCGTTGGAAATAAAGCCACGAAAAATATTGCTGTAAGTTTTCTTGTCTAAACAAAAGATGAGAACAAAAAAATGACGATTACCGATATTTCTATTGTAGATATTGAAGGAAATGAATATAAGATAGATTTATAAATCCAGCAAACCATATCCGGAACTCTCACTGAACACTCCTGTCAAAATAAATTTCTCATTTAAAGATATTAAAAAAGAACTAATTTCTTCAGCAGTTGAAATGAAAAGCTATCAATACATCCTCTCTAAGTTGCATTATAACAATGTATTTAATGATGCTTTTTTAAGATCGCTATATATAGCAAGGTTAGGAATTTTACTTATAGATGAGTTGATACCCAAACTTGTAAATGACAAAATCATAGTTATAAAAAGTGAGGCTAAATTTAACCTCACTTCCATTTATTTACAACAAGCATTTCCCTCTTGAATAGGTGGGCACTTCACTGTGCCGTAACTACAAAACACGCAACAATCCCCCTTTTTTGGTTTTAGGATTGTTTTGCAATTCTCACACTGATAGAAAAATTGACAAGCATCAGTTGGCATTTCTTCGGATTTCTTATGTCCGCAGGTTGGACAAGTTATTTCGGATATTAAAATGATGTCCATTATGAAATAATTTTGCTTTTTAGTGATTTGTAACCAGTCGAGTTGATAGCTTTTTCGATTTGCTCGATGCTGGTTTGTTTGTTGTCAAACTTTACAATTGCGTTGCCTTTTTCGTAAGAAACAATAACTTCAACAATGCCTTTTAGTTTGCTAATTTCTGTCTTTACATGATGTTCACATCCTGAACAAGTCATTCCTTTAATAGTAAATTCAACTTTCTGAATTTTAGAAGTCGAGGTAACAATTGCCGTGATTTTTGTCTTTGGAACAAAGATGTGAGCATAACTCGGAAATGATAGAAGTAAAACTGATATTACGGTAATACTTCCTAAAAATGATTTCGTTTGCATAAAATTTTGTTTTTGATTTGTTTCACAATTACAGTCAATTTGTTTTTGAGGTTTCAGTTTTTGATACCAAGCAAAGCCAAGAACTAAAACAGTCATACCAATAAAATAAGGTCGAAAAGGTTCAAGCCACGAAAAGGTAGAAGCAATTCCGCTTGAACCCGCAACTATAGCCAAAATTGGCGTAATACAGCACAAGGACGAAGCAATTGCTGTCAAAAGTCCTGCACCGATTAATTTTTTTTCTGTTTTCATATTGCTTCCAAAATTTTGTTTTCGTTAAGGATTTTGAAAAAAGGTTTGAGCATTTTTTCATACTCTTTTGCCAACGAATAGAAAATAGTTTGCGCTTGTCTTTCCGTTTCAATGAGTTTTCTGTCTTTGAGTTTTCGCAAGTGCTGAGAAACTGCCGAAATGGTCATACTGAGAATATCGCTTAGGTCGCAAACACAAAGTTTCTTTTCTTCATAAAGAAGAAAAAGTATTTTCAGTCTTACATTGTTACCCGCTAACTCAAGTCCGCTGGATAAATAATCAACTGTCCCTTTGATTTCACTAATCCGGTCTTTGCAACGCATTATCTGCTTAACGTCCGCCTGCTGCCTTATACAAGAAAGATTATCCATAAGTACAAAGATATGCAAATTGTTTATTTAAGCAAATACTAAAATTTAAAAACATATTTTTATACATTTTCATAAAAGGATAAAAGATTTCCGTATAAGTCTAATACTGCAAATTCTCTTGTGCCATAATAGGTACTTTCTATCTCTGTTTTTTCATTGTGAAGCACCTCTTTTTCTTTTAGCTCCTTATACAGCTCTTCAACTCCTTTTACTTCAATTCTGCAACTGTGTGTTCCTGCTAAAAAGCTTTCTGCCCCACTACTAATAGGTTTTAGAAATAGAAAAATGCTTTTCCATTTCCAACTATAATTGCAGGAAGCCCACAAATGCAGTTCTATGTTGCCCCGAACCAAAATTGCAAAAGTGTCTTCCTTGTGCCGACAATCAAAACCAAATTTGTCTTTGTAAAATTGAACTGCTTTGTCAATTTCCCTGACAGGAAATGCGGGTGTTGTCTTTATAAGTTCTATCATTGTTTTGTGCAATTTTAAATTGTAATATTGTGCTAAATAGTCGAGACAGCACAAACGGGTTGAAAAAACGTTTTCGGTTTCCTGGCTTAGCTGTTTATCCTTTGTTTTAATAATTTAAAGATAATCCTATACCCCAGCCCATATCACTGTCATAATGTGTACGAATGCCCACATTTTTATTGATAATATATTTTAGCTCTGTCATATATTCCATATCGGTGTTGACCATAAAACCTGCCCTCAATCTTTTTGTAATGGGAAT
>NZ_AUMT01000017.1 GCF_000430825.1 Chryseobacterium daeguense DSM 19388
GCAGCCTCAAAGCTTGACCCAAAACAATTAAAAATAGAATCCATCAATTTCCAGAAACCACTGACTGACTGCGGAACTGCAGCAGCCAAAGTGGATGAAAATTATTGGACTTATTTATTCCTCGGATTCATCGGAGGATTAATTGCACTGCTTACCCCGTGCGTTTTCCCGATGATTCCCCTTACCGTTTCCTTCTTTACAAAAGGGAATAAAAACAAGGCAAAAGGAAAAAGAGATGCGCTCATTTATGGATTTTTTATCCTTTTAATTTTTGTGCTGCTGAGTATTCCTTTCCATATTATTGATGGAATTGCAGGGAATATTTTTAATGAAATTTCCACCAGCGTATGGCTGAATATTGTGTTTTTCATCATATTCATTTTCTTTGCGGGAAGCTTCTTCGGGTATTACGATATCACTTTGCCAAGCTCAATTGCCAACAAATCTTCCAAGGCAGAAGAAGCCGGTGGAATTATCGGGATTTTCTTTATGGCACTGACTTTAGTGATCGTTTCTTTCTCCTGTACAGGCCCTATTTTAGGAAGTTTGCTGGGAAGTGCGGTGACGGGTTCGGCAAACGTTCCGATGCTTCTGACATTTGCTCTGGCAGGTTTCGGACTGGCGTGGGCGATTATTTTTGGACTTTTGGCCTTATTCCCGCAGGCATTGCAGAGCCTTCCGAAATCCGGAGGCTGGATGAATACGGTGAAAGTGGTATTAGGTTTTGTTGAACTGGCTTTAGCATTGAAATTCTTATCAAAGGCAGATTTGGTTTCTAAAACTTTCTTCTTAAAAAGGGAGCTTTTCATTGCTGTATGGATCATTATAGCCCTTGGGCTGGCCTTATATTTATTTGGATTAATACGATTTCCGCATGATGATAAAAAACCGAAAATTTCCGTTACAAGAAAAATATTGGGAGTTTTAGGGTTTGGATTTGTGATTTATTTAATTCAGGGGTTAATTCCTTCCGACCGTCCCAAACTGCAGCTATTAAGCGGAATTTTACCTCCGTTGAATGTAAGCTATTTCCATGACGAAAAAGACGGAATCCTGGGAATGCACCCTGAACACGATTTCTTTACAGCCATTGAACTGGCCAAAAAAGAAGACAAGCCTATTTTAATTGATTTCACAGGCTACGGCTGTGAAAACTGCAGAAAAATGGAGGAGTTTGTCTGGAGCGAAGGTGATATTTTACCGATTCTTCAGAATGATGTTGTTCTGGCTTCACTGTACGTAGACGACAAGGAAGAGCTTCCTGAAGATCAGCAGACCAAAATTGATCTTGGAGACGGACAGGTGAAGAAAGTAAAAACCATTGGCGACAGATGGAGCTTATTCCAGCAGGTGAATTTTAACAACAATTCCCAGCCGCATTATGTTTTGATTACCCCGGACGGAAAAGTGATCAACACACCGGTGTCAGGCTACATGCCGAAAGAGGATTTTAAAAAGTTCCTGGAATGCGGGGTTGAATTTTATAAAAAGAACAAGTAATTTTTCTTATCAAAATAAGCAAGCCTTATCAATTTTATTGGTAAGGCTTTTTTAATACATTGATTTTAACAATATTTAAGGTTAATTTTTAAATAAATTTTAAATTTCTTTACGATTTTTAAATTTAAGGTATATAATTTGTATGAATTCAACAAAATAGAGACATACAATTCCATTCTTCTTAAAATACCGTTTAACATTTAAAAAATATTAATTATGGCTGAAGTAATTGCACAAGAAAAGCAGGGAGGAAGCAAGCAGAGAAAGAAAATGATCCGGGTGGATATGACTCCCATGGTAGATCTCGGATTTTTGCTGATCACATTCTTTATGTTTACCACTAATTTTACAAAACCCAATGTAATGGATCTGGGACTGCCAGCGAAAAGTCCTCACCCTCCAACAAACGTAGTTGATACTAAGAATCAGGTCACTTTTATTTTAGGGAAGGATAACAGAGTTTTTTATCATCAAAGCAGTAAGGAAGATTTAAATTCAAGCAATTTAAAAGAAACCAACTTCAGTGGAATTAATATCACTAAAATCATTTCTGAAGCCTACAATAATGCTCCGAAAAAGGAAAATTTCACAATCATTATTGAACCAACCGATGAAGCCAACTATAAAAATTTCGTAGATATTCTGGACAATATTGCGATTTCCAAAAAAGAACGGTACGGAATTACCGACATCAAGCCCTGGGAAAAGAAAGTTTACGAAGAATTAACCAAATAAAAGAGGAAGAGCATTTTTAAAGTGCTCTTTTTTATTTATTTTTGGGTATAATTTTTATTAATGAAAAAATTTTTAACCGCAATTATAATTTCAGCTTTATTTATTTCATGTTCTAAAAAAGAAGCAACCCCTACAACCCACAAAATTGACAGTACAAAAATTGTAGATTCCATCAACGCTGCAAGAACAAAAATAAATAACAGCATCAGATCAAAAAATCATTTCAAAGATTTTTCAGGAAAACATAAATTCACCCATAACTTAATCAAAACACCCGGCTCAATTGAGTTCAAAAAAATTGATGGTGAAGGCGATCATTATACTGTAAAAGGAAGCATTGAATCCGGAAGAAATGTGGTTGAAATGGAAGGTTTTATGGCTGTAGTTTCAGACAAGCATATGAATTTCACAGGAGAAATTACCCAAAGCATCACTGAGGACAGCAACGGAAAACCGTACAGCAGAAAAAAACTACCACTTTCATGTCCAAAGACGGCGGAAAAACTTTCAGATTGCAGGATATGGTAAATGGTTCGGGATTTGTTGATCATATTGATATTCACTTTTAATTTTTGAATTATGCTGAACTTTGAGAGAAAAGGAAATGGTAAGGAAACCCTGGTTTTACTTCATGGATTCATGGAAAATATTTCTATCTGGAATGATATGGAGCCTCATCTCTCCGAGCATTTTTCTTTGCTGAAAATTGACCTTCCTGGGCACGGGCAGTCGGAAATTTTAGCAGAAGTCCAGACCATGGAGCTGATGGCTGAAGAAGTAAAAAAAGTTCTGGACGATCAGAATCTGGAACAAATTCATTTGCTGGGTCACTCAATGGGAGGTTATGTTTCTTTAGGATTTGCTGAAAAATATCCTGAATATCTTAAAAGTTTAACCTTATTTTTCTCCAGCTACCTGGCTGACGACGAAGAAAAAAAAGAACAACGCATTAAAAGCTACAGAATCATAAAAGATGCTTTTTCGCATTACGTGAGAGCCGGAGTTCCTAATTTATTCAATCCGAATGAAAGAGATGTTCTTGAAGGAAAAATTGAAACCGCGCTGGAAGTTGCCCTTTCCACCAATAACCTGGGAGCATTAGCCTCCGTAAAAGGAATGGTAAACAGAACCGACAAAAAGAGCGTATTAGAAAATCTTGAGGCAAAAATTCTAGTGCTTGCCGGAAAACATGATAATGCAGTAAAAACAGAATTGATGATTAAAAATCTTCCCGACAGAACCAATATAAAATCTTATATCCTGGATTGCGGACACAATGGACATTGGGAAAAACCAAGCATCTGCGCAGAGATCATCAACACGGAACTTCTTCATCATTTACCGAAAAAATTAGTTTTCTAATGCTGGATTTTTTCTCTTTCAAAAAAAAGAAGCCGGTGATAGGCCTTACCCTTTCGGGTGGAGGTATGCGCGGAATTGCTCATATCGCTGTTTTAAAAGCTTTGGAAGAGTATGACCTGAAACCACAAATCATCTCCGGAACCAGTGCAGGATCCATTATTGCTGCATTTTATTCTTTCGGGAAAACTCCGGATGAAATGATGGAGATTGTGAGACAGACCACTTTTTTTTCAAGATCTTACCTCAGGCTTTCCAAAAACGGAATTTTTAGTTCGAATTTTATTTTGAAATTATTTAAAGATCATTTTCCTGAAGATGATTTTAAAATCCTGAAAATCCCTGTTTATATTGCCGCTACAGAACTTACCAACGGAATTGTTGATTTCTTTTCGGAAGGTGAGCTTTTCGGACCATTGCTGGCTTCGTCCAGCGTTCCTTTTGTACTTTCTCCGGTGAAAATAGGAGATAAAATATATGTTGACGGCGGGGTTTTGGATAATCTTCCCATAGAACCGATTATTGATAAATGTGATTTTCTAATCGCTTCCCATGTCAACTCCATAAGCTATGACAGCCTTGAAAACATGAGCCTTATGAAAGAATTCGATAGGATTCTGCATTTAGCTATCGCAAAATCTGTTTATTCTAAAGCGAACACATGTGATATTTTCTTAGACCCTCCTAAAATGACAAAATTCAGTTTATTCAATAAAAAATTCCTCGATATAATGTTCCAGGAAGTGTATGAATATACCTGCAAAGAACTGGAGGAAAAGGGATATTCCCGGGTTTCGTCTTGAGTTTGAGGGTGAGAGGATGTAGAGTTTGAGCGTCATTTACGAACAGACTGAAGGTCTGCGAACAAAGCTCAGAAACGACGAAGTAATCTCTTTTTTAAAAATTACACTTTAGACACGAAGTTGTCACTCTGTAGGAACCTCAGCAAGAATATTTTAACAAAAAAATTACAAATTTCCTTCCTCTTCAATCCTTTTTTTAAAGGTTTCAATTGTCTCCTGTAAAGATTCGTGAGATTTTCCTCCCGCGGCATTGATATGCCCTCCGCCGTTGAAATATTTTCTTGAGAACTGGTTAACATCCATATCATCTTTACTTCTAAACGAAATTTTGATGAAATCTTCATACAAATCTTCCATGAAGAACGCAGCCATTTTCACACCCATAATGCTTAAGCCGTAATTAACGAAACCTTCCGTATCTCCTTTCTGGAAACCATATTCTTTTAATTCTTCTCTTGTAAGGTACAGAACAGCCACTTTTCCATCTTTCACCACCTCTATTCTTCCTAAAATCAAAGCTAATAAATGAAGACGCGAAACGGTATTGGTATCCCATGTGCTTGATGTGATCATTGCCGGATCTGCCCCTTTTTCAATTAAGTTCGCAATAATTCTGTGTGTAGTAGCGCTCGTGGAACGGAAACGGAAACCTCCGGTATCAGTCATAATGCCGGTGTAAAGACATTCTGCAATATTCTTGTTCACCAAATTTTCATCATTCATCGCTTCAATAAAATGATAAATCATCTGGCATGTAGCCGGGATCACCGTATCTGAATAAACAAAGTCAAACTGCTCCGGCTGCTGATGATGGTCGATCAATATTTTCTTTCCTTTCGCATTGGTAAGCCAGTCGCCCAACAGCCCGATTCTTGAAGGAGAATTAAAATCCAGGCAGAAAATGACGTCTGCCTCATTGATAAGATCAAAAGCAAATTTTCTTTTATATTCTGCGATCAGAGCTTTTTTTGCTTCCGGCATCCATTTCAGGAACTTCGGGAAATCGTTCGGGACTATGACTTCGGCATGAATCCCCTTTGCTTTTAAATAATGTTTTAAACCAAGGCTGGAACCGATAGCATCACCATCCGGATTGTAATGGGTAAGGATTACTATTTTATTCTTTGGGGTAAGTAACGTATTGATTTCTAAAATTTCCGCTGGTGTAAACATTATCTTGTTTATTTTCTTTAAATTTGGGTCTTCAAAGATAGAGCTTTTAAGCAAATCATAAAGATAATTTTTGGATTATAAAAAACCTTTATACATCAGGCTTTATGATAAGTGATAAAAATTCACATCAAAAATTATAAAAAAAGACTGCTAAAGTTTGTAACTTTTAAAAAAAACCATATCTTTGCAACCTGAAAATTAATAGATAATTACGATTTAAACATATAGTAATGAGTAAAAGAACATTCCAGCCATCAGAAAGAAAAAGAAGAAACAAACACGGTTTCAGAGAAAGAATGTCTACGCCAAATGGAAGAAGAGTTTTGGCTGCGAGAAGAGCTAAAGGCAGAAAGAGTTTAACTGTAAGTGCATCACGCGCTAAGAGATAATCTTTTTATTATCATATACAAATCATGCTTGAAAAGAAGTTTTTCAGGCATTTTTTGTTGTTAAAATTTCCTAAAATTTAGGTTCCTTATTCTTCTTTTTCCTATTTTTAAAATCTGAAAAATATTTTAGAAACAGCACTACTAAAACTCAATTATGCCACATACAAATATTGCGGGAGATAATATTATAAGTTTGCAGCACGCGAAGATCGCGCAAAAAAACTTCACTGTTCTTTCTGATGTGAATCTGAACATTAAAAAAGGAAGATTCTGCTACCTTATCGGAAAAACAGGATCCGGAAAAAGCTCATTATTAAAGACTTTGTACGGGCATATTCCATTGGCTTCCGGTCACGGATCCGTTGTAGGTTTTGATCTTGCGAAAATGAAAACTTCAGACATTCCGAATTTGAGAAGAAAATTAGGAATTGTTTTCCAGGATTTCCAATTGCTTTCCGACAGAACGGTTGAGAAGAATCTCAGATTCGTTCTTGAAGCAACCGGCTGGAGCGACAAAATAAAAATGGAAGACCGCATCAATGAAGTTTTAGGAAGTGTAAACATGAAGAGTAAGAAACACAAGATGCCTCACGAGCTTTCCGGTGGTGAACAGCAGCGTGTGGCTATTGCAAGAGCTCTTTTAAATCACCCGGATCTTATTTTAGCAGATGAGCCTACAGGAAACCTAGACCCTGAAACTTCCAACGAAATCATGACCTTACTAAAGCAGGTCGCCCTTGAAAACGGAGCCGCTGTAGTAATGGCAACACATGATTATCACATGATTCAGAATTTTCCTGGTGAAGCCATCAGATGTGAAGACGGAAAAGTTTCCGTACTGGATACTGCAGAATTATTTGAATAAAAATATTAAGAAATTTAGAGATTGAGATATTACTAACTTCATAAAATTTAATATCTAACTTCTATTTTTAAAAACATGAAACTCCTTCGTGAGTTCAAGATATTGGTCCGAGTATTGTCTCGGACTTTTTTCTATAATGAATTCCTGCTCTTGTAAACTCTTTTCAGCTAAAGAAAATTCAAGGATCACTCTTTTTACTTTCGAATTTTCAATGCCTTGAATGTTGATTTTTTTAATTAGAAACAATTGATGTTCTTTAGAAATTTCAATGAAATCATTTCCTGTCTCAGCAGGAATTATCACCGAAAATAGTCCATTTCCCGAAAGCAGTTCTGATGATTTTGAGATGAGCTGCCTGAAATTTAGCTCAACGGTTTGTCTTGCAATTTTATCTTTTTCTGAATCTGAGGCTTCAAAATAAGGTGGATTCGAAACAATTAAATCAAATTTTTCATCTGACTCAAAATTTTTAAAATCCTGTTGAATATTTTTTAATCTTGATGCAAAAGGAGCATTTCCAAAATTAATTTTTGTAAGATGTACTGCTTCTTCATTGATATCAATTCCCAAAAACTGAGCATTTGCATTTCTTTGCGCCAACATCAACGAAATCAGGCCGGTTCCCGTTCCTACTTCCAAGACTTTACAAGCATTATCTACATTTGCCAGCGCGCCGAGCAAAACACCGTCTGTTCCTACACGGAAAACGTTTTTTGACTGCTGAATTTGAAATTGCCTGAATGTAAAAGGTTTCACTATAAATTGGTCGGTAATGTAATGGTAAATGTTGATCCTTTTCCGACTTCAGATTTTACGGTAATTTCTCCCTTGTAATCTTCCACCATTTTTCTTACCATGGAAAGACCAAGTCCCATTCCGCTGTTTTTTGAAGTGAAATTAGGTTCGAAAATCCTTTCATAAATATTTTCCGGAATCCCGATACCATTGTCCTGAACCGAGATCATTACTCTTCTCTGATGCTGCTCTACATCTACATTGATGATTAATTTTCTTTGATCACTTTCGGCCTGCTTGGCATTGGTAACAAGATTCGTTATAATTCTGGACAGATAAATTCTATCCATATTAATCATAATATTACTCTTGTTGGAGTGCATAAAAATGCTGTCATCATTGAAAACGCGAAGAATATCTTCTACTTCATTATTCAGATTAATGACTTCATTATTTTTTTCGGGAAGCTTGGCAAATTCTGAGAATGCGGATGCCACGGTCGCAATTAAATCAATCTGATCCACCATTGTTTTGCTCATTTGCTTTACTCTTTCGCGGATGCTTGGATCTTCCGGATCAAATTTTCTTTCAAAATTCTGAATCGTAAGCTTCATTGGTGTCAAAGGATTCTTCACCTCATGAGCTACCTGTTTCGCCATTTCCCGCCATGCCTCTTCAGATGCTTTGAACCTCAACCTTTCCTTTTGATCCTGAATCTGCAGAATCATCCTGTTATAGGCCCTTGCCAATGCATTCAGCTCATCATTTTTATAATATCTGATCGGCCGCATTTCATTTTCAAATAATGTAATACGGGTAATCATATCAGAAAACTTTGTGATGGTTTTGGCCAGGCTGTTTGACATTACCCAGCTTATCCAGATACTTAACAAAATAAGGAAAACGTCTACTAAAAGTATGTATTTCACATATTCCGAAAGAACTTCGAGATAGGCTGATTCGTTATGATAAAGAGGAATATATACAATAGCAATAGGCTCCAGCTCATTATTCTTTAAAATAAGATAAGAAGACGTACGCCCGGCATCTTTGGCCGCATCGTAACCCTTGATGTCTACTCTTGCATCAGTTGATAAAATTTTATTAACAATATCCAGTGGAATTGTTTTCTGATCTACGAGGCTTTCGTCTTTGTTGGACAGCAAATAATGCCCATGCAGATCATACAGCACAATATCATGCTGATTAATATCTGCAATTTCAAAAATTTTATTGCCTAAAACCCCCGGAATATCTTTCGTATCAATTGTAGCCCTGCTTACCGCATAGTCCAGATACCTCATTACGGCACTGGTTTTATCATGCATGTCAATTTCACTCTGCTTAAAAGAATTATTTCTTAAAACAAAATAAGGAACAAGCGAAGAAGCAATGACACTTAAAAGACATACCAGCAGGAAACCGAAAAATACACGGTTCCGCAAGCTATAGCCTTTGTAAATATTAATTGACATCCTGTTTTTTAATTAACCTAGCAATATACTTACCAATTATATCAAATTCAAGATTAACTTTATCACCTGCTTTTAAATGTTTCATATTTGTAAATTCCCAAGTGTAAGGAATAATGGCTACAGAAAATTGTGTATCCTCGCTTTTGGCAACCGTAAGACTTATCCCGTTCACCGTGATAGACCCCTGCGGCACCGTTACAAAGCTCCCGTTATCTTCATATTTAATGGTAATGAAATAGCTTCCGTCTTTATTTTCAACACTTACTACTTCACCGGTTTTATCAACATGGCCCTGAACAATATGCCCATCCAGCCTTCCATCCATTTTCATGCAGCGTTCAAGATTCACCACAGTTCCCACTTCCCATTTCCCCAGATTGGTTTTTTCCAAAGTTTCGTTGATAGCGGTTACGATATATTGGTTGTTTTCAATTTTCACTACTGTAAGGCAGCAGCCGTTATGCGCAAGGCTTTGATCAATTTTTAATTCATTGGTAAAGGGGCAGGTAAGCGTAAAATCTATATTACTTCCGTTCTCTTCAATTTTTTCAATAACTCCAACTGCTTCAATAATTCCTGTGAACATATTATTTTTTGCTAAATTTGTAAAATTATAATCTTCAAAGATAATCAAAATGAGCCCAAAAAACCATAAAGTACGAGTAGGAATTTCAATCGGGGATTTCAACGGCATCGGTCCGGAAATCATCATGAAATCCCTTGCAGACAAAACCATTACGGATTTTTTTACTCCGGTAATTTTTGGTTCGGGAAAACTTTTCACCTATCAGAAAAATATTTTTAAGCTAAATTTAAACTTCAACTACATCAATGAGGCTTCACAGGCTCAGGCAGGAAAGCTGAACATGCTGAATCTTGTAAAAGAAAATTCTAATGTTGAGCTGGGAACCCCTACGGAAGAATCTACAAAAATGGCGATAGATTCTTTGGAAGCCGCTACGGAAGCTTTAATGAAGGGAGAAATCGATGTTTTGGTTACCGCTCCTATCAATAAAGATGAAATGATGAAAATGGGCTTCAAACATGCCGGCCATACAGGTTATTTCGAAGAGAAATTTAATAAAAAAGGATTAATGTTCCTGGTTACAGAAGACCTTAAAGTTGCCGTTTCCACGCATCACATCCCGCTAGCACAGGTTGCTGAAAATATTTCTAAAGAAAAAATAAAAAAGCAGATCAGGGTTTTGAACCAGACTTTGATTGAAGATTTTAATATTTCAAAACCGAAAATTGCTGTTTTGGGATTAAATCCACATTCGGGAGACGGCGGCGTTATAGGAAACGAAGAAATTGAAATCATTGCTCCTGCTATTAAAGAGCTTTCGGACAATGGAATTCTGGCTTTTGGGCCTTTTCCTGCGGACAGCTTTTTCCAGCCAAGCAAATACAAAAGCTTTGATGCGGTTCTGGCGATGTATCACGATCAGGGACTAGCTCCATTTAAAACATTGGCCTATGAAGAAGGCGTGAATTACACTGCCGGACTTCCTTTCATCAGAACTTCTCCAGATCATGGGGTTGCATACGATATTGCGGGACAAAATATTGCGGATGAGCAGAGCTTTACGGAAGCTATCTTTACAGCGATAAAAATTTTCAAAAACAGAATGGAATACAATGACCTGATGAGCAACCGCCTGCAGCCGAGAAAAATGGTGGTAGACAACGGAATTGATGAAGATCTGCCAGAGGAAATTGAGCCTTAAATCTTTAAAACAGATTTTAAAGTAATTTGTTAGAAAAATTATTTGTTATTATAAAAAAATTGCATATTTTTGCACACTCATTTTATGGACAGGTTAAGAAACTATGATGTAAGCTTTTCCGGACTGAAAACCGGGAAACATCAGTTCAAGTTTGAGATAGATAAAGAGTTCTTTCAATTATTTGACACTGAACAGGAATTTACAAATCCTAGAATTACAGTAGATGTTTTGCTTGATAAACACTCTACTTTTTTAGAATTTGAGATCAAAGTAAGTGGGACGGTAGAATTGGTTTGTGATATTACAACAGAAACTTTCGATCATCCTATTGAAAATCAGATCAAGGTTTTGGTAAAGTTTGGTGAAGAGTATGATGACAGCGAAGAAGATGTTATTACCATTCCTACTTCTGATCATGCTTTCAACATTGCACAATTGATCTACGAAAACGTAGCACTTTCAATTCCAATGAAAAAAATATCACCGAATATAAGTGATGAAGATCTGAAAATTCTTGAAAAATTCAGCCCAAAGGAAACTGAAGAAGAGAAGGAACATGAAAGCGACCCGAGATGGGACGCATTGAAAAATTTAAAGAATAAAAATTAAATAGTTTAATGATGAGATGATGAATCTCATCGCTCATCAATTAAAAAAGTTATTAGAAAATGGCACATCCAAAGAGAAGACAATCGTCTACAAGAAGAGATAAGAGAAGAACTCACTATAAAGCTGTAGTTCCTCAATTGGCTAAAGATGCAACAACAGGAGAGCTTCACCTATACCACAGAGCTCACTGGCATGAAGGAAAATTATACTACAGAGGAAAAGTAGTATTGGAAAAAGAAGTAGCTGCTACTGAAGAAAACTAAGAGTCGCTTTTCACTGAAAAACACTCGTTTTAATACAAAAACCGCCCGATTTTGATAAAATTTGGCGGTTTTTTGTTGTTTTTTATGTTTTTTTGGTATCTTTGGCTCAAAATCAAATATCAAATTTATGGACATTAAAGACATACAAAATCTTATCAAGTTTGTATCTAAGGCAGAGGTTTCTGAAGTGAAGTACAAAACTAAAGATTTCGAAATCACTATTAAAACTCCATTAGCCGGAAGCGAAATTGCTTATGCTCAGCCTGCGGTTTACCACACTGCTCCTCAGCAAGTAGCTGCTGCTCCTGCACCTGCTGCAACTTCGGCTGCTGCACCTGCTGAAAAAGCAGAAGCTGCATCTGATGATAGCAAATATGTAACAATTAAGTCTCCAATGATTGGAACTTTCTACAGAAAGCCATCTCCAGATAAAGACGTATTCGTAAACGTAGGTGACGAAGTTTCTATCGGAAAAACGGTTTGTGTAATCGAAGCAATGAAGTTATTCAACCAGATAGAATCTGAAGTAAGCGGAAAAATCGTTAAGATTTTAGTTGATGATGCTACACCTGTAGAATACGATCAACCTTTATTCTTAGTAGATCCATCTTAATTAGAAATTAGATGTTAGACATTAGATGTTAGATTAAATTCTACATTAAAATAACATTATCTAATTTTCAAATTATCTAATTTTCAAATTAAAAAAGATGTTCAAAAAAATATTAATTGCCAATCGTGGCGAAATTGCAATGCGTATTTTACGTACTTGTAAAGAAATGGGGATCAAAACCGTTGCGGTTTATTCTACTGCTGATAAAGACAGTCTTCACGTAAGATTTGCTGATGAAGCGGTTTGTATAGGTCCTGCAATGAGTAAAGACTCATATCTGAAAATACCTAATATTATTGCCGCTGCGGAAATTACAAACGCAGATGCTATCCACCCGGGTTACGGATTCTTATCTGAAAATGCTAACTTTTCAAGAATCTGCCAGAAAAACGGTATCAAATTTATCGGCGCTTCTCCCGAGCAAATTGAAAAGATGGGAGATAAAGCGAATGCTAAAGCTACGATGAAAGCAGCAGGCGTACCTTGTGTACCTGGTTCTGACGGTTTGATCGAATCCTACGAGCACGCTGTAAAAGTAGCTGAAGAGACAGGATATCCTGTAATGATCAAAGCAACTGCAGGTGGTGGTGGAAAAGGGATGAGAGCTGTTTGGAAAGCTGAAGACCTTAAAGATCACTGGGAATCTGCAATTCAGGAAGCTGTGGCTGCATTCGGAAACGGAGGTATGTACATGGAAAAGCTGATTGAAGAGCCCAGACATATTGAAATTCAGGTTGCAGGTGACCAGTACGGTAAAGCTTGCCATCTTTCTGAAAGAGACTGTTCTGTACAGAGAAGAAATCAGAAACTGACAGAGGAAACTCCTTCTCCTTTCATGACTGATGAGCTTCGTGAGAAAATGGGTGAAGCAGCTGTAAAAGCAGCAGAATTCATTGGATACGAAGGTGTGGGAACTATTGAATTTCTTGTAGACAAACACAGAAATTTCTATTTCATGGAAATGAATACAAGAATTCAGGTAGAACACCCTATCACTGAGCAGGTTATTGATTATGACCTGATCAGAGAACAAATTCTTCTGGCAGCAGGAACTCCTATTTCAGGAATCAATTATTATCCTAAATTGCATTCCATCGAGTGTAGAATTAACGCGGAAGATCCGTACGCAGATTTCAGACCGTCTCCGGGGAAAATCACAGGATTGAACATTCCAGGCGGACACGGAGTAAGAGTGGACACACATGTTTATGCAGGCTATACAATTCCTTCCAATTATGATTCAATGATTGCAAAACTGATCACTACAGCTCAGACTCGTGAAGAAGCGATTGCAAAAATGAGAAGAGCATTGGAAGAATTCTACATTGAAGGTGTAAAAACTACCATTCCTTTCCACAGACAACTGATGGATAATGAAGATTATCTTTCAGGAAACTATACAACGAAATTCATGGAGAGTTTTGTTATGGATAGAAAATATGATAATCACTAAGATTATTTAGATAAAAACTTTAAACTGTCTCATTTTTGGGACGTTTTTTTTATTTAAAATAATTTAATACATCATTTAAAAGATAGAATAACTACAACAGACAATCTGAAAGGGCAATATTTTCTAATTCACTTTTCGTTAAGCCTTAAAAGCACTTAAAATCAATCATTTTCCAGTGTCGGATTGCTGTTTATCTGTCTCATTTAGAATGCTTAATTTTGTGCAAAACCTAAATTTATGTCAACAGTAGAAACAGCAAAAAACTCACAGTATTTTATTGACCTTGAAGACAAGCACGGTGCACACAACTACCACCCTCTTCCCGTTGTTTTAGACAAAGGAGAAGGCGTTTTCGTGTGGGATGTGGAAGGCAAAAAATATTATGATTTTCTCTCTGCATATTCTGCTGTAAACCAAGGACATTCTCACCCGAAAATTGTAGAGGCACTGGTAGAGCAGGCAAAAAAGCTGGCTTTAACATCAAGAGCTTTTTACAATTCGAAATTAGGGGAATATGAGAAAAAAATAACTTCTCTTTTCGGTTTTGACAAGGTTTTACCCATGAATTCCGGGGCTGAAGCAGTGGAAACTGCCGTAAAATTAGCCAGAAAATGGAGCTATGAAGTAAAAGGAATTTCAGAAAATGCCGCTAAAATTATCGTTTGTGAAAATAACTTCCACGGAAGAACAACAACTATTGTCTCCTTTTCAAACGATCCGGATGCAAATCAGAATTACGGACCTTTCACTCCAGGATTTATTAAAATTCCTTACAATGATATTTCAGCATTGGAAGAAGTTTTAAACAGAGAAGCAGGAAATATCGCTGCATTTTTGGTTGAACCCATCCAAGGTGAAGCAGGAGTTTATGTTCCAAATGACGGCTTCCTGAAAAACGCTTCTGAATTATGTAAAAAACACAATGTCCTTTTCATTGCCGATGAAGTTCAGACGGGAATTGCTAGAACAGGTAAGCTGATTGCCTGCCATCACGAAAATGTACAGCCTGATATTTTGATCCTAGGAAAAGCTCTTTCCGGCGGGATGTATCCTGTTTCTGCGGTTTTGGCTGATGATGAAATTATGAGCGTGATAAAACCGGGACAGCATGGTTCTACTTTCGGAGGAAATCCTATCGCATGCGCCGTGGCCGTCGCTGCTTTGGATGTTGTGGAAGAAGAAAAACTTTCTGAAAGAGCTGAAGAATTAGGAAAATTATTCAGATCTGAGATTGAAAAAATTATTGGAAAAACAGATCTTATTACGAAAGTAAGAGGGAAAGGTTTACTAAACGCTATTTTGATCAACGATACCCCCGAAAGCTCTACAGCATGGAATCTTTGTCTGCAATTAAAGGAAAACGGACTTCTTGCCAAGCCTACTCACGGAAATATTATCAGACTGGCACCTCCTTTGGTAATTACTGAAGAGCAACTTTTGGATTGCGTCAGGATAATCGAAAAAACACTATTAGAATTTAAATAAAAAATGCCACTCTCACTCGCAGTCATTACTTACAATGAAGAAGAAAATATTGTAAGACTATTAGACTCACTTAAAGACACAGTTGATGAAATTGTAATCGTTGATAGCTTTTCAACCGATAAGACCAAAGAAATCTGCACTCAAAAATATCCTCAGGTAAAATTCTTTGAGAAAAAATTTAATGGGTATGGTGAACAAAAAAACCATGCCCTTAATTTGTGTTCAAAAGAATGGATCCTGTTCCTGGACGCAGATGAAATTCCCGATGAAACCCTGATACATTCCATTAAAAAAATCATATCTTCAGAACAACCGGAACATAAAGTTTATAAAGCGAAATTTAACAACCACCTAGGGATTCATTTAATAAGACACGGCGGCTGGGGCAATGTTTGCCGTGAAAGACTTTTCAGAAAAAACTGCGCTAAATATTCTGATGACAAAGTTCATGAGTTTTTGGTTACGGGTGAAAAAGCAGGCCTTTTAGAAGGAAAAATAAATCACTACACTTACAAAAGCATCCATCATCATATTGTAAAAATCAATAAATATTCTGATATGATGGCCGAAAAGATGTTTGAAAGAGGAAAAAAAATAAACCGTTTTAAAATTATTGCAAGCCCTATTTTTGAGTTTGTAAAGGTTTTTATCTTTAAATTTGGCTTTCTGGATGGTTTTCCGGGATTTTATATTGCTAAAACAATGTCTTATTATACATTTTTAAAATACATCAAGCTTCACGAAAAAATACGCCTGATGGAATTAGAAAAAAAACACGGCAAAAAATGCTGATTTATATTATTGCTTTATGCATTCTTACTTTTCTTGTTTTTTATTTTAAGCTGTATCTTTTTGCAGTTCCGAAAAACAGGCTGGTCATTCTTATGTACCATCAGATAGAAAAAGAAAGCCATGAAGATCTTACGGTAAGCCTGCAAAATTTTGAAGATCAGCTGCGATATTTAAACAAAAAAAAATACACTGCAAAATTTTTCTCCGAGCTGGGTACTTTGGAGAAAAAAAGCATTATCCTTACCTTTGATGACGGATATAAAAATAATTTTGAATATCTGCCTCCGTTATTGGAAAAATACGGCTGCAAGGCAACAATTTTCATTCCTACACGGTTTATTCAGGAAGGATACGATAATTATGAAATGATGACATTTGAAGACATCCGGAATCTGGATAAAAAGCATTTTGAAATAGCACTTCACAGCCACAATCATCAGAATTTCAGAAATATTTCTGCAGATTTTTTAGAAAATGATTTAAAAACCAATATGCAGATTTTAGAGGATCAAAAAATAGAATATTCAAAAGTACTAGCTTATCCTTATGGAAAATATCCTAAGAAAAATCTGGAAAAAAATATATTTTTTGCTGTTTTGAAAAATTTAGGAATCGAATTTGCTGTAAGAATTGGAAATGAAGTAAATTTTTTCCCTACTCAAAAGCCTTACGAGCTTTGTAGAATAGACATAAAAGGTAAAGATTCGTTAATAAAATTCAAATTAAAACTTATCTTTGGGAAATTAAAACTGTTTTAGAAAAGATATTTATAATATACTTTCTGATCAAACAAATGTTATGATGAATATAAGTGGCTTAATCATAACACATAATGAAGAAAAAAATATAAAAGATGTTTTGGAGTGTTTTGATTTCTGCGATGAAATAATTGTAGTAGATTCATACAGCACGGACAAAACTGTAGAAATTGCTAGAGAGTTTCCTAACGTAAAAATTATTCAAAATAAATTTGAAGATTTTACCAAACAAAGAAACCTGGCTTTGGACAATGCCAAGAATGATTGGGTCCTTTTTCTTGACGGAGATGAAAGAATAACTCCAGCATTAAGAAAAGAAATTATTGATGAATTTAATAAGCCTGAACAGAAAGATGCCTATTATTTTTACAGGAAGTTCTTTTTTGCTCAGAAGCCTATCAATTTTTCCGGAACACAGTCTGATAAAAATTTCAGGCTTTTCAGAAAATCAAAGGCAAGATATGCTGCCGGGAAAAAAGTACATGAAACACTGGAAGTAAATGGTACGATAGGCGTTTTAAAAAATAAACTGCTGCATTATTCCGTTTCAGATTATGAATCTTATCGCGAGAAAATGATTCATTACGGGATTCTGAAAGGTAAAGAACTGGCTGCAAAAGGTAAAAAGTTTAATATTTTAATGCAATATATTAAAACCGCTTTTAAATTTTTTAAAGCATACGTAATGCGGCTTGGTATTTTGGACGGAAAAGAAGGCTATCAGCTTTCTTATCTGCAGTCATTAAGTGTTTTTGAGACTTATGAATCATTAAAAAAAGAGCAAAATTAGTTGGATGAAGATTTGTATCATAAGTTATGATTTCTGGGATTATGATAAGTATATTGTTGAAACATTATGCAACCGTGGTATTGATGCGCATCATATAAAGATCAGTACCATAACCCATTCCAACTTTAATGAAAGAGCTGTAAACGCTTTAAGCAAAACTTTTCTCAATAAAAATCTTAAGACAGAAAAAAGACAGAAGTACGTTCTTGATTCTCTGGAAAAACTGGGTCATCAGGATCAGATTTTAGTTTTAAACCCTGATACTTTTGATCTTTCCACACTAGAAAAAATAAGGAAATATACCGACCGGCTGATTACCTATCTCTATGACAATCTTGAAAGAGTGCCCGTAGAAGATAAGCTGCATCTTTTTGATAAAATTTTCTCTTTTGATATTATTGATGTTGAAAAGCATGGCTTCGAAAAAATTACCAACTATATTTATCTTCCCTTTACACCAAAGGAAAATCAGAAGCCTGAGATGGATCTGTTTTATATAACTTCTTATGACAACAGAAGAGTTTCACTGATCAAGCTATTAGCTAAAAAATTAATAGATCTCGGATTAAAATTCCAGATCATGGTTATTGGTAAAAAGTCCTGGAAGCATCAGCTTACCAATATTTTTATTAAAGTTCCTGAAAATTTATTCCTTATTTTCAGCATTAAGAAAATACCGCATAACGAACTCCCGAAATATTACAGAAATTCAAAAGTACTGCTGGATCTGATGCGTGAAGGGCAGTATGGCTTAAGCTTCAGGGTATTCGAAGCGATGTCACTGGAGAAGAAAATCATCACTGATAATGAAGCCATTAAAAGCTATGATTTCTACAATCCCAATAATATTTTGATTATAAACGAAAATATTAGTAATCTTGACAAATCTTTCTTTGAAACACCCTACGAAAAAATTCCGGAAGAGATCTATTACAGATATACTCTGGACAGCTGGGTAAACAAAGTTTTTGAATTGAAGCATAAAAACTAACGAATGGGAATCTTAAAAAAAATAAAAAAACACTTTAAGAGAAAAGAAAAACTTAAACAGCTGAAAACGCAGGACATCGTTAATATTCATCTGTATGATTCTTCAAAAAAAACAATCCTTTTTGCTTCAAGAGATTTCCCGACACACGATAAAGATTCAGGATCCAACAGATTAAAAGAAATCATTCTCATCTATAAAGAACTGGGTTACAACTGTATTCTTTTTGCCCCTAATGTTTTTGAAGATGATTCTTATGTAAAATTTTACCAGTCGCGGGACATTATTGTTTTTGTCGAAAACACGCAGTATAATAATATTTATTCATTTCTTTCATCACTTAAAAGGGTTGATTTTGTGTGGTTTAACGGGCCATTAGCTTTAAATTTATTTTATAAAAGAATGAAAGCTATTCTGCCTGAGACAAAATTCATCTATGATATGGTGGATATTCATTTTTTAAGATTTAAAAGAGCTATTGAACTTGAGCCAGCCCGGATCTCTTTAAAGAAAAATTACAAACATTTCTTCCGCTTAGAAACTATTGTTGCGCCTAAGCTGGATTATATGATTGCTATTTCGGATAAAGAAAAGGAGGTCATGAGCCAGTACACAGATAAGAATAAAATTATTACGATTTCCAATATTCATTACCCGAAAATCAACTTTTCCGAAAGAAAGAATTTTCATAACAGTAAAGGAATTATTTTCATTGGCTCTATTCACGAACCGAATATTGACGCGGTAAAATTTTTATATGATAAAATAATGCCGATCGTCTGGAAAGAAAACCCTCAACTTGAAGTAAGTGTCATCGGAAATGTAGCCGATAAACTTGATATAAAACAATATCCGAAATTTAAATTTTTAGGCTTTGTAGAAAGTGTTGAAGAACTTTTTATGAATTCAAAGATCATGGTAGCCCCTTTACGTTTCGGAGCGGGCGTGAAAGGGAAAATCGGGCAGGCTTTTGAATATTACTTTCCCGTAATTACCACAGACATCGGCGCAGAAGGAATGCAGCTGAAAGACAAAAAAAATGTTCTCATTGCCAATGATGAAAAAAGTTTTGCAGAAGCTATTTTGCAGCTTAATAATGATGAACAGCTTTGGAATACATTAAGTGAAAATTCGGAGGACAGCCTGAGGCCATTTTCTCCGGAAGAAGTAAAAGAAAAACTTAAAACATTATAAATCATGTCATTAAGTGTAAATTACCACGGCTTTTTCAACGGAAATTTCGGTATTTCTGAAGCGACCCGTCTGAATGCGCTGGCGTTGGAATCTGTTGGAATAAAGGTCAATACAATTAATTATTCCAGTGAAACTTTTGAAAGAATTGGAGATATTGGGGAATCAGAAAATGAATCTTCCATCAATATTTTTCATATCAATATCAATTTCATTAATGATTTTTTCTCTAAAAATCAGAATTTGAATCTGAAAAATCATTACAATATCATCTATTGGGCTTGGGAATTTCCTGAAGTGTCAAAAAAAGTGGTTGAAATCCTGAATGTTTTTGATGAACTTTGGGTTCCGAGTGATTTTTGCGTCAATATATTCACAAAATATACAGGAATTCCGGTTTTACGCTTTTCCCACCCTATCCAGAAGCTTGAAAATTCCGAAGAATTTGATTTTAATCAATATAACGTTCCACAAAATTCAAAGGTTTATCTTACTATTTTTGACTCTTTAAGCACAACGATTCGAAAAAATCCGGAAGCTACTCTGGAAGCTTTTACAACTGTTTTTAAAGAAGATAAAGAAAGTGTTCTGATTGTAAAAACTCACAATCTCGAACGAAGCAAGGATGCCCAAAAAGCACTGGAAAAGTATAATAATGTTCCAAACGTCATCATCATTAACGAGCATTTTTCAAAAGAAAAACTACATTCACTCATTCAGCAGGCAGATGTTTTACTCTCACTTCACGGCTCGGAAGGTTTTGGCCTTACCCTTGCAGAAGCGATGGCGTATGGAAAAATTGTAGTCGGCACGGGATATTCCGGAAATCTGGATTTCATGAATGTAAATAACAGTTTCCTTGTTCAGTATGATTTCATTAAAACATCGAATACAAAAGGACTGATCGATGAAGGCTTAACCCTGGCAAAACCCAGATTACAGGATGCAGTGGCTAAATTGTTATACATAAAAAACCATTTCAATTCTTTGGATCATCTTAGAGAAAGTGCAAAATCTCAGATTGAAGACAACTTTTCTCTGCAGTCCATCGGCGGATTATTTAAAATCAGGTTAAATTTTATCAATAACTTTGATAAAAAAGAAGGTGCCAGCTCAGATGTAAATAATGTTTTCTACCTGAGTGAAATTGAAAAACTAAATAAGAAAGTTAATTACCTGGAAAGAACAGCTTACAATAAAATAAGAAAAAAAGTAAATATTTTTCTTAAAAGGATAAAAGGCAGGAAATGATCATTTCTTGCCTTTTCTGTTTCTTATATACATTTTTATTCCGTAAATAAACTGTATTGGAGCACTTTTCTTGTAAATCCTGAGATCTTTTTTTAATAAAATATTTTCTACATACAGCTTGATTAAGCTTGATTTATTCTGTGAAATTCTGTTCTCCGATATAAGCTCTTCACATCTGTTCTTGATAAGCTCTCCTACTTTTTTTAGTGACAGGTCTTGAGCAATAGTTTGCTGACCTTTTTCCGCTTTTGTAGAAACCTCTTCTCCGCCCTGATAAACAGATTTTAAAAATATTGAGGCCTGTTTCAATGAGGGTTCAGACCAGACAGTATTAGAATTATAATTAAGATCATCCGAACCATAAGATACTTTTTCAGCATTTACCAGAAAGCTATTTTCAGCATTCATAAACTGCAGATTTCCTGAATATCCCGTTGCTATTACGGGCTTTTTAAAGTACATCGCCTCAGCCATTGTAAGTCCAAAACCTTCTGACCTGTGAAGAGAAATATAGCTGTCGCAATTGCTGATAACATGATTCAAAGCATTTCTGTCAAAAATTTTCTCTACAATCTTTATTTTTGGGGACTCCCCGATTGCCTGTAGAATCTGCTCTTTTTCAGAAGGAAACTTTTGCGATCTGGAAGTTTTAATGGTTAAAAAAGCATTGTTTTCACTGCCATCAAAAGTCTCCCGGAAAACCCTGATCAGGTTAATTACATTTTTTCTTTCAATCGAGCTGTTATAATCAAAAATAAAAAGAAAGTTAAACAAATTTTTATTGTAAAAGCTCAAAGCGTCTTCATCATCTGTCTCCTTCAAATCAATATTGATGGGATGTGGAATAATCTTCACGGGCATTCCTACATATCTTTCAATACATTCTTTACAATATGCAGAAGGTGTCCAAATTTCATCAAAAAGATTCATATTCATCACATAATCTTCAGGAATAGTCTCAGATTCCCAGGCCATATAAAGAATATTATACTTATCTCCAAAAAACGAGTGATCAAAATAATCAAAGAAATTAGGTGTCTCAGAAGGAGAAATCTGTATTAAATTAATAGGATGTGGAGCGTGGTCGGAAAACTCTGTAAAAGTAAGATCATTGTTATTGTGATTGGTCTTCACATTATAATTAATGAGGCTTAATGGAATTCCTGCCGTCTGAATAGCCTTACAGTTCAGCCTTGTAGCTTCTGCAATACCAAATTCTCCATTGATAAATCCAAAAACATTAATTCCCAATTCTGTCATTCTGATCGTTTTATATTTTTAATTAATCTTCCAGTGTTTCGTAGAAATCATTCTGCTTTTTCTGTTTTTCGAAATTCTTTTTGTGAATTAAGGACAAATTATAATCTTTAGGTACTTCCGTGAAATTTTTATTTCCGTACAGGACTTCATGCACCTTATTTTTCCAGAAAATTTTCTTGTTATTTTTAATGATTCTCGCCTGATAGTCGGGAAAATTGATATAACCTTCTTCATTTATGCTCCAGCCCATCTCCTTTACATATTCTTCCGTAATCCCTTCAACAATATTGATTCGCGGAACAAAAAATATTTCTACACTTTTTTCCTTTTTCAGATAAGGTTTTAATGTTTTAATAAAATGTTCTGTAGGATATTCATCAGCATCAATCTGAAAAAGATACCTGCATTTTGAATTTTCTATCAGCTTATTTTTGAAAGTCGCAAAATCTCCGTTAAGCTTAGCTTCAATTATTTTTACTTTAGATTGATACTGTTCCAGCAGCTCCCCCACTTTATGGTCCGGATTTGTCATATCCCGAAGCACAAGCACTTCATCATTCTTATCAATGAGCGGCAGCAGCATATCAAGAAGAACCTTTAGCTCCCTGTGTTCATTGCAAACTGTGATTCCGTAAGTGATGGTAATCGGTTTAAAAAAATCAAGCATTATTTTCTGATTATTAATTGTTTTTCATGAGACCTGTCATTCACGATTTCTATTTTCAGATTATTGATTTTAAAGACATTTTCTTTTCCAAAAATCTTCTGAAATATATTCTTTTTTGAGCTTTTAAATTCTTCAATAATCTCTGCAAGATTTCTAAAGGTATACAGATTTTTCTCAGAAAGTTTTCTCGCATCAAACGTTATTACAATATCATCCGAAATATCTTCACTTTTGGCCCTGAACCTTTCTTTTAAATTAAATATCGTGTTTTTTTGTTCTGTTTCAATGTATTGATCTGCATTAAAATCAGAATACAGGTGATCTGCAAATATTTCCAGCGTTTTCACAGCTTCTTCATTAGGGTTTTCCAGAATAAGCCCGATATTATGTTTCTTTTTTACCTTAGACTGATTCATGAATCCCCATTTCCTGATAAAATTACGCAGTGAATTTTCCTCTATTTTTTTTGTCTTATTCTGAAATTCTTCGGAAAACCTGGATGTTTTGCTTACAAAATGATACACCATTGCGTTTGGACAAACATAGGTTTTTTCACCCGACATTCTCAATCTTAAAATCAGATCATCATCTTCACAAAACATTGGTCTGAAAAGCGGATCCAGACCGTTTATTTTTAAAAGAATTTCTTTTTTGGCGGCCAGAAAAAAACTTACATCTTCTGTAAAAGCACCCTCCTGCTTTTTCTGCTCGTTTTCAAATTGAAAAAAATCATCAAATCTGAAGGTTTCAAAATCATTCCCAAAGTCCTGAATTTCTTTCCAAAGTCTTTTGTCTGCAGCAAAAATAGGAGGTTCTATTACTTTATAATAAACAAGATTATGTTTTTCCAGCGAGTTTCCAATTTCTGCTAAAAAATTTTTGCCGATAACCATATCATTATGTAAAAAGCATACATAATCTTTGGTAGAAATCTCTATAGCTTTATTGTAAGTGTCGGACAGTGTTTTTTCTTCGCGGCTCGTAAAATAGACAAGATTGTCGTCCTGCAGGCTGTCTAGCCATTCATCTGTTCCGTCTGAGCTTCCGAAGCTTACAAAAACAATTTCAGCAACAGGATAATTTTTTCTTATTGAGTAATAACAACTTTTAGAATATTCCAGATTGTTTTTTAATCCTATTAAAAGCGAAATCGTATTATCCATGTCTTATTTTAGGTTCCTAATTATTTCTTAGAAAATACAAATGTAAATATTAAGATAAAAAAAACAGTAAAAATCATATGATTCTTACTGTTTAAATCTTATTGATGAAAAAATTATTAATTAATTTCTGTCATAATCATCCTCTATTCTCACAATATCGTCTTCCCCGAAATATGTTCCCGTCTGAACTTCAATGAAAACAACAGGCTTGTCAGAAAGATTCATCATTCTATGTTTAGCACCAAGCGGGATGAAGATGCTTTCCCCATATTTTAGGTTAATTTCCTTATCATCAAGAACTACGGTAGCATCACCTTCTATGATGGTCCACTGCTCCTGTCTTTTGTGGTGGTATTGGTAAGATAGTTTTTGCCCGGGATTTACCTCAATTCTTTTAAGTTTATAATTCGGTTCATCTGCCAAAACATAATATTTTCCCCACGGTCTTTCGCCTATTTCTAACATAATTTACTTTTTATATATACAAATGTAGAAATTCAAAACAAAAAAGCCAATAACCCGAACATTAATCATCCTTAAAACACATAATTTAAGTAAATTTGCATCAAAATTTTAATTGAAATGGAGAAAGTAAGAGTACGTTTTGCTCCAAGTCCTACCGGACCTTTACATTTGGGAGGCGTAAGAACCGCATTATATGATTATCTTTTTGCTAAAAACCAGGGAGGTGAATTTGTATTAAGAATAGAAGATACAGACACTGCAAGATATGTGGAAGGTGCAGAAGAGTACATCGAAGAAGCTTTGGAATGGTGCGGGATCATTGCGGATGAAAGCCCTAAAAAAGGAGGAAAATTCGCTCCATACAGACAATCGGAAAGAAGAGATATTTACGACAGATATACAGAGCAGATCCTGAAAACGGACTATGCTTACATCGCTTTTGATACGGCCGAAGAATTAGACACCATCCGCGCCGAATATGAAGCAAGAGGTGATGTATTTTCGTATGATAACAAAACCAGAAACCAGCTTAGAAACAGCCTTGCATTTTCTGAAGAGGAGGTTAAGAAATTACTGGATGAAAAAACACCATACGTGGTGAGATTCAAAATGCCTGTTGACAGAACATTGAATCTTGAAGACATTATCCGAGGAAAATTTTCTGTGAATACTAATACTTTAGATGATAAAGTCTTGGTTAAAAATGACGGAATGCCGACTTACCATTTCGCCAACATCATCGATGATCATGAAATGGAAATTTCCCACGTGATCCGTGGTGAAGAATGGCTGCCATCCTTAGGCCTGCATACTTTATTATATGAAGCAATGGGTTGGGAAGCGCCACAGTTTGCGCACCTTTCTTTGATTCTAAAACCTGAAGGAAAAGGCAAATTAAGCAAAAGAGACGGTGATAAATTCGGATTCCCTGTATTTCCTTTAAACTTTACAGATCCTGCAACAGGAAATGTTTCCCAGGGATATAGAGAAAGCGGTTATCTTCCTGAAGCTTTCATCAATATGGTGGCACTTCTAGGCTGGTCTCCTGCTGATGACAAAGAAATCCTATCGTTGGATGAAATGGCAAAAGAATTTGACTTAAATAAAGTTCATAAAGCCGGGGCAAGATTCAGTAAAGAAAAAGCAGAATGGTTTAACCATCAGTATATTCAGATGAAATCCGATGAAGAATTGCTGCAAATTTTAAAAAAATCAGATTTAAACTTAACACTTTCTGACGAAAAACTGTTAAAAATAATTCACCTGATGAAAGAACGAGCAACGTTCCCGAAAGACATCTATGAAAACGGTAAATTTTTCTTCGAAGCACCCACTTATTATGATGAAAAAGCATCAAAAAAAGCTTGGAACGAAGAAACTTCAGGCATTTTAGGTGATTTGGCTTCAAAACTGGAATCTGTGGATTTTAAGGCTGAAGCTGTAAAGCAAACCATGCATGATCTGGCTGAGGAAAAAGGTTTGGGAATGGGTAAAGTGATGATGCCTTTACGTCTCGCATTAGTGGGCGAACTGAAAGGCCCTGACGTCCCGGACATCATGGAACTTCTTGGAAGAGAGGAAACTACCTCCAGAATAAACAATGCGATCAATAATTTTAAATAGTTTTTGATAATTTTTCATAAATTTGAAAGATTTAATTTACTTCAAGAAATGGAATATTTAAGTTTCGAACTTCCTATAAAAGAACTGATGGATCAACTTCAGACTTGTTCTTTGGTAGGAGAAGAAAGTGGTGTTGATGTAAAATTAGCATGTAGCCAGATAGAGGATAAGATCATAGAAAAGAAAAAAGAAATCTATTCTAATCTTACGCCTTGGCAAAGAGTACAACTATCGCGTCATCCGGACCGTCCTTATACCCTTGATTATATCAGCGGAATGGTAGATAAAGGAAGCTTCCTGGAACTTCACGGAGACAGAAATTTCGCAGACGACCCTGCAATGATTGGCGGTTTAGCCACTCTTGATGGTCATAAAGTAATGATCATAGGAACTCAAAAAGGAAGAACAACTAAGGAAAGACAGCACAGAAGATTCGGGATGCCAAATCCTGAAGGATACAGAAAGGCTTTGAGACTAATGAAGCTTGCTGAAAAATTCCAGATTCCTGTAGTAACTTTAGTAGATACACCGGGAGCTTATCCTGGTCTGGAAGCCGAAGAAAGAGGACAGGGTGAAGCTATTGCAAGAAATATTTTCGAAATGGTTCAGCTTAAAACTCCTATTTTCACGTATATCATCGGTGAAGGAGCAAGTGGCGGAGCATTAGGAATAGGTGTAGGAAATAAGGTATATATGTTGGAAAACACATGGTACACCGTAATCGCACCGGAAAGCTGCTCATCCATCCTTTGGAGAAACTGGGATCATAAGGAAGATGCAGCCAATGCATTGAACCTTACCCCGAAAGATGCTTTAAGAGAAAAATTCATTGATGGGATTATTGAGGAGCCGCTAGGCGGAGCACATTACGACCCGGCAACAACGTTTTTGAACTTAAAAACTTCTATTTTACAGAATATCAAAGCGTTTTCAAAATTTACAGGACAGGAACTTGAAACCCAGAGACAGGAGAAATTCATTGCGATGGGACAGTTTAAAGGATAAATAAAACCGGTTAAGAAAATTTCTTAACCGGTTTTTAATTCTATTTATCTGTAACTTATTAAATCTTCCATTTTTAGATCTGCTGCTTTCAGAATTAATTTTGTCGCGTACCAGAAATCTTTCTGAGACTTATCATTTTTAGATCTTTTTCCTAAGCCAGTCGCATAATAACTCTTATTATTTCCTAAATCATCATATAATGAGATACGGCTTGCTGAACCATGTATCATATTTCTGACTGCAACTGTATCAAATTTTATTTTCATACAAGCATTATAGATATCTCTAAACTTTTCTTTCGGAATTTTTAAAAAATATTCTTCACCTCTATCCTTTTTTACTTTTATTTTTATTTTCTCTTTTTTATTATTTTTTATTGGTTCAAAAAGAATGTCTACCGATTTAAAAAGAATCATCGCATTTGAGTGATGAAACTCTATCTTAATAATATTTTGGCAAAAGTATAAAGGACTCAGTATCAAAAAAAATATGCTTAAAAATTTATTTTTCATTTTATTATTATAATATCCTTTATCTTTCTTTCTACAAAAATACTTATTTCAAATTGTTCCTTTACAGGGATGCCAAAGATTCTAGCAGATTTCCATGTATTAAAGTCTTCCAATTTAAAGACATTTTCAATTGCATCCTTTATTTTTTTGTCTGTGTATTTGAGCAATTTTACGCTTTCTAGATTGTCTTTTATACCTATAGTTAAAAGAACCCGGTTTTCTCCTTCTTTGGCATTTTTAGGGATTTTAATTTTTTTAAACAATACCGTTCTAAAATTAGAAATTCCTTTTGGAAATTCTGCATGAAGTGTCATAATGCCTCTATCATCAATACAGATTGAATTTTTATTTTTCTCACATTTTTCTAAAGCCTCTTCAGTTGATAAATCAATTTTTCGGATTTTTGCAGAATCATGTTTAGTCGCAGGAAATATTTTAATGTTTTCTATTCCTGGAGAAAGATAATAATTAATTGACTCGCTTTTTATTTTACAACTTTCAGCACAAAAAAGAATTATAAAAAAGAATGTAAGTTTCATTATTTAGGATCATTACTCTTGTTTGTCAAACCTCTCACATACCAAAACTCAATTTTCTTTATAATTAAATTTTTATAAAAATTCTCAGCTGCTGAATTCCAATACCAATGGTATTGTTGAATAATTGTAGAAGCTTGCTGAAAATCAAATGTTTGAGTAAAATATATGTCAATGTAAGGATTTGCATAATTTTTTTTTCTAATTTCTGATCTTGTATCTACATCACCAACAAACATTAATCTCAAAAATCCGCTATCTGGATAATAAGATTGTATTGTCAAATTACTTTGCGATATTTTTTGCAAGAACAAAGAAAGAGGTTGATTGTAATAATTTGTTTTATTAAGAATGACATTATCTAAATTATTTATAGTTTGATCATAGAAGTTAGGATAATCTATTATATTAATAGGCTGACTTGCCTGTGATTTATATTGAGAAAAAAAAAGAACTGTGATAATAAGTATAAATATTTTCTTTGGTTTCATAATAATTTTTTTAATATTAGGGACAAGGTACTGCTTTATAACCAATTATTGTTTTCCCGCCAGATGCTGGAATTTCATATTGAAAAGCAACAGATCGAAGAGGTTTTAAATTTCCATTTGAATCTATTTTCGCTAAATTAATACCAGAATTATATTTTTCAAGAATACTTGCATAAGCTGATTCAATACCATCATCTTGACTGTTTCCTGAATAAGCAGGGAGCCTTCCCACCATATAGTTTTCTAATATATTCAAAAAATCTTTTCCTACAGCTGAGCTATCATTAAAAATTCTTCCTTCATTCGTAGTATTATTTGCTAACGGGTAAGCCGCTAAAAATGCGATAGCCTTCTCTCTATCAGTAACTACAAAAGCATATATTGTTCCATTACTGCTAAAAACAAATGATGATTGAAAGGTTAGATATTCTTTAGAATTACCAAGCGTATTATATAGATCTTTTACAGATGGAGGAGCAGCCCCATGATTGGGGTGCGTATGTGCTGAAGCAAGATAATCCCCTACCGGTGGCACAGTAATTCCAACATGTCCAGGGTCATTAGGATCATTATTCGAATATGGATCTTGAGCAATTACAGTAGTACCAGTATTAATAATTGCTGTACCATACTCATAATGATCATTAGCAGCATACTGTTTCAATGCATTCATTTCCGTGGATATTGTGGCTGTATTTAGAATATTATTCGCATTATTTACAGGATTTTTTGCATTTTCACAAGGATTATTCTTAGGGTGTCCTCCCAAATTGGGTACTGTTGGTGTACCGTCATTACAATCATTCTGCCCTATTTCTGTGGTAGGTGACTGCGGTTGTGTAGGAACCCCGTTCCCACCACATGGCTGAGAAGAGCCGTCGCCTGTACCACCTCCGTCTGAGCTGCCATTATCACCATCTCCTGTAGGATTTCCCGGGCCGGCTCCCGAGCCTGCACCGCCTCCGTCACTTGGGCATTTCCAATCTGCGGAAATTACCAGCACAGACTGTGCTTCTGCTTTACAGGGCCCTCCGTCATCCGTAGAAAGCTCTCCGTGATTATGGTAGCCTTCACTACACCACGTATAATAAGAATTTACCTGCCAGTAGCAGCCGTCATCTTTCTGCATTATTCCCGTTGAGTAGGTGTTATTTTCTAATACAGTATAAGAAATCTTCCCGTGCAGGTTTACAGCTCCTCCCGAAAGCATGATCTGCTTTTCCTGTTCGGTAAGAGTGTAGGTTATCAGAGTTTCTTTCCAGGTTCCGTCTGAAAGAGGACTTAACACTAAATTTTCTACCGGTGCATCAGCAGGAGCATTTTCCCTGTTGATTCTAAAAGTGTAGGTGTGAAACCCGGGACCGTTTTCAATATAGATCACATCATCTGTATCTATTGAAACTCCGTTTCCATAGCTCACCACTTTCCCGGAAATATTGGTTTTGAGTGTCTTAAAAGTTTGTTCTGCTTTTTGCAGTTCCGTGGAAAGCTTATCAAAGTGATTACTTTCCTGTAAAGAAATAGTTTTTAAAGTAAGTTTGAAAGCACTGCTGTTGTAATAAGCTTCATGCTGTTCATTAAGATAGTCGTTCCTGCAGGATTGCAGCATTAGTATAAAGACTGCCAGAAACGACAGCCATAAAGTAATTTTTTTACTCATTTGTTTTGTTGTTTTTTAAGGTTGTAAATATATAAAATTAATAATCCACACCGAAGTGATATTTGCAAATATAAAAGAAAAATTTAATTATGGCAAAAATGCCATAATGATTTTTTTTTATAATCTCAACCTTTGTATTGTGAGAGCAAGCATTGATAAAGAGTTTATAATATTATTTGGGAAAAATCTAAGAAATATTAGAGAGTCCAAAGGTATGAGTATGCAAACTCTTGCAGATATAATAAATGTTGAATATTCACAAATAAGCCGAATTGAAAGAGGACTAATAAATACATCAATAGGAATTGCCAATGAGATAGCAAAGGCCTTAGAAATTGATATAAAAGAATTATTTAATTTCCCAACAGAACAAAATAAAAAAACCATCAAAATTTGATGGTTTTCTTCTATATTAATTTTAATCCTCCCTCAGATTTAATTCCAGCTCAATATCTTTATTAATCTTCTTTATGGAAGAATATTTGGCATCACAAACCATTGTGGTCAAAACATACTCACCTTTGTCTACAAGCAAAAAGTTTTGTCCGTTGGCCGGGACATCAAGGTTGTAATATTTTTTACCGCTTATTTTTACAATGAGGTTACATTTAGATTTATTTTTAATATTAATGTAAGCTTCTTTGTCCATAGGATCATTATTAAACATGTGGGTCAATAATGCTGCCGTTCTTTTATTTTGTTCGCTTGCACCGGTAGATTTTTTGCTGGTTCCTGCTACACTTGCGTAGTTTACGGTTCTTTCCGGAGCTGCTGAGCCTGTATTTGCAGCGATAGTTTTGGAGCTGTTCAGGGTATTGTTGTCAAGAACCATTTGTTTCACTTTATCTTCACTCAGAGGTTTGATGGTAGGCTTGGCTTCGGGAGAATTATCTGCCATAATAAGTGCGATCAGCTTCTTTTTAAAATAATCTGTCTTGGCATGCCCGGGGTTTTGCTTTAAAAATCCTGCAATTACCCTGGCTTCTTTTGTAGCTTCCGCATCGCCTTCCGTATAGATGATCACGGTCTCTTTTTCTACAATGGCTTTAGATTTTGTTTTTTTCTTTTTTTGAGAAAAGCCCAAGGTAAAAATACATAAAAATATGAGGAGAAATATTTTTTTCATTAACTAAACGTTTAAAATTTTATTAAATATACAAATAACGCAAAAAGTCATTTTTTAGTTTATCATTAAAATCATTATCTTTGCACAGCTTTAAAACTAAGCAAAAAATTAATACTAATCTTACAATAAAAAAATAATAGATATTATGTCTTATACACCAGTAGCTGCTGACGTAGCAAAATTGAGAAACCAAACGGGTGCAGGTATGATGGACTGCAAGAAAGCTTTAGTAGAAGCTGAAGGAGATTTCGAAAAAGCAGTAGATATCCTTAGAAAAAAAGGACAGAAAGTTGCTGCTAACAGAGCGGACAGAGAGTCTACTGAAGGTGCAGTAATCGCAAGAGTAAACGAAGATAACACTTTAGGTGCTATTATTTCTTTGAACTGCGAAACTGACTTCGTTGCTAAAAATGAAGCTTTCATTGAGCTGGCTTACGAATTAGCTGAAATGGCGATCTTCGCTGCTACAAAAGAGGAGCTTTTAGCTACAGATTTCCACGGAATCACTGTTGCTGAAAAATTAGTAGAGCAGACAGGTGTTATCGGTGAAAAAATTGAGATCGGTGCATTCGAAAGAATTACAGGTCCTTATTTAGGAGCTTACATCCACGCTGGAAACAAAATCGCTGCTATCACTGCCCTTTCTTCTAAAGTAGACGGAGCTGATGAAACTGCTAAGGCTGTTTCTATGCAGGTTGCTGCTATGAACCCGATCGCTCTTGACGAAACTGCTGTTTCTCAGGAAACTATCGACAGAGAATTAGAAATCGAGAGACACAAACTTACTGAAGAAGGTAAGCCTGCAAACATTATCGACAATATCCTGAAAGGTAAAATGCAGAGATTCTACAAAGACAATACTTTGGTACACCAGGATTTCATTAAGGACGGAAGCATTTCTGTTGCTGACTATGTGAAGTCTGTAAACGGAGACCTTAAAGTAACTGGATTCGTAAGAGTAAGCTTATAATCTTTTCAGATTTTAAAAATAGATCCCGGTGATTTTTTCACCGGGATTTTTTTATTTCACCGGATTATGAAATCCGAGCCAATATTAAAATTTAATTAAATTTTCAATAATTTAAACATGAACGAGAATTTAGCAGAATTTTTTGTTTAAAAATTTGATTATTAATACTTACATTTGCTTCCCTTATCAATAACCATGAAAAAACTTCTACTAACTATTTGTACTTTTCTTTGCTTATTATTCAATGCACAGCTTGATACTGACCACTGGTTTGCCCCGATGGCAGCAAAAGCAGGAATGACGGGACTTCAGGGACATTTATACCTTTCAACTAATGAGACCACGCCGTTTTCCGTGCAGATTTATAATAACAATACACTCTACACCACAGTACAGGTGAGCAAGGGAAATCCTGCTCAGGTTAGTATTCCCAACTACTTCCTGATTACAGATAATCCCGGAGACCTCTTTACTCCTAATGCCATGGGAATGAATGTGAAAGGTCCAAAAAAATTCTTTGCGAATTACAGGTTCTCACTTCAGAACCATGCAGAAATCATCACTTCCAAAGGACTGGCCGGTCTGGGAACTACCTTCTATGCAGGAATGGCTCCTATAACAGGTACAGCTTACTATGTAAATGCCATGATAGGAATTACAGCCACGGAAGATAATACTTCTGTAGTAGTTTCCGGATACAACCCAAATGTTGTTTTTTCTGACGGATCTTCAAGCCCTACTAAAACTTTTACTTTAAATAAAGGACAATCTTACATATTAGATGCAGCAAGTACAGATTCCTTCTACAATCTTAACGGGCTGGTAGGAGCAAAAATTGTAGCTACAAAACCCATTTCGGTCACCAACGGAAATTTTAACGGGATCTACACAAGCTTAAATTTTACCAATAATGATGTTCTCATGGATCAGGCTGTTCCGGTAGAAAGACTGGGAAAAGACTTTGTAGTAGTAAAAGGCAACGGCTCTGTTGCATCTGAAATGGAAACCGCTTTAGTCATCGCTACCGAGGACAATACACAGCTTACCATCAATGGTACCGGCACAGGGATTACACTAAATGCAGGACAATATTATATGGTTCCGAGCAGCAATTATGTGTTTCAGGGAGGTATAGACAATTACAATATGGGCATTTCTGCCACTAAAAATATCTATGTATATCAATTATTGGCGGGCGTTTCAGGAGGAAATGAATATCCTACCGGCGGAATGAATTTCATCCCTCCGCTAAGCTGCTTTATGCCAAATAAAATTGATGAAATCGGGTTTATCAACAGGATCGGAACCCAGACCTACAACACAAAACTAAACATCATTACCCAAACCGGAGCTGCCGTAACGTTGAACGGAGCAGCCATTGCTGCCGCCAACGGTCCTTTTGTGGTAAACGGAAATCCAAACTGGGTAACCTATTCTGTACCAAATGTTTCGGGAACAATTACCGTAAACTCTACAAAATCTGTAACTGCAGGAATTGCGGCTGGAAGCGGTGCGGTAGGTTATGGAGGTTATTTTGCAGGGTTTTCATCAGTTCCGTCTATTTCGAAGACAGGGGACTGCTATACAGGAATTTTATTGCAGGTAGATAACACCTACGACGGATACCAATGGTATCTGAATGGAAATCCTATTCCCGGGGCGACCTCCTACTCCATCAATCCTGAATTGTACGGAGCGGGAACTTACACTTGTCTGGTAACAAAAAATAATTGTGAATCCAAGCTTACGGCAGGTTATAATTACACCCTTTGTCCGCCAATCACAACTACAACGTATACCATCGGATCTTGTAATACGAAAGTAATTTCTCCTGTATTTACTACTTCCACACAGGCTATTATTCCTTCAAATACGAGCATTATTTCAGCACCTACATCAGGAACCGCGACAGTAAACCCTGCAACAGGACAAATTACCTACATTCCAAATCCCGGATTGACGGCAGATGCTACGGATACATTTGTTTATTATGCAGAAGGAAACGGAAACCCTGCTGATTTTGAATATTTTAAGATTATAATTAATATTGATGTTTTACAAACCACTAACGGAACTTTAACATCTTGCGCGGATACTAACGGAAATGGCACTTTTGACCTGACTTCAGTAAGTCTTTCTCCGGATTCAGGAACTACGGTTCAATATTTTACAAACGCTGCTCTTTCCGGAGCGCCTGTTGCATCTCCCACGACATACAATGGTCCGGCAGGAACAATCTACGCAAATGTGTCTTCCCAATACGGCTGTACAAAAGCAGCTCAGATTGTTTTAACAACAACACCTTCCCCGAATATTAATACCGGCAACTTTAATGCAACACTTTGTGATGATAATTTTGATGGTATTGTCAATGTTAATTTTTCAAGCATTACACCTGTAATTGTAACGAGTTCAGGAAGCTTTAATGTGAGATATTATTTAAACCAGACAGACGCTACTGCAGGAAACACCAATACATTGCCCGCTAACTGGACGTATACAGCCAATACTACTGTTTATGTAAGAGTAGATGCCATTACAGGAGGCTGTCCTGCGGTATTTGGCCAGATTAACTTTAAAATCGGGAATAAAATCGCTCTGCTTACAGGAACTGCATCGACAGATGTTTGTGATAATGACATCTCCGGCTCAGAAAGTGTAAATCTTAATGATTATAAAAATTTATTTACTGCAGATCCGGGTATTATTTTAACATTTCATACTACTTTAGCAAATGCGCAGGCTGGAACAAATGCAATTCCGGCTGTACAGAATATCACCTCGGCGGCTACATTTTACATCAGATTTACCAGCGCAGCGGGATGCCCGAATACAGGAGTTTTAACAATAAATTTAAAAACTCCGAAGATATCAGATAAGCTGCATGACCAGGTAGTTTGTGAGAACGAAGTGGTAACTTTGGATCCGGGACCGGGCTTTACTTCATATACATGGAGCACAGGAGCTACAAGCCAGACTGTAACCGTAGGTGCCGGAAGCTATTACGTAGATTTAGGATTTAACGGATGTGTTTACCGCCAGAATGTAACCGTGACCACTGCCCAGGCCCCCGTTATTAATAAAATTGAAGTTTCAGGATATAATGCAACAGTTTTTGTTTCCGGAGGCACTCCACCTTATCAATATTCATTAAACGGGATTGATTATCAAGCCTCTAATGTATTCACAGGTTTATCAAGAGGTATGCATACCGTGTATGTTTTGGGTGCAGACGGATGTTCTCCGGTAAGAAAAGAATTTTTAATATTAAACCTTATCAATGCCATTACCCCAAATGGCGACGGCCTTAATGATATATTAAATTATTCTGATCTTAGAATAAAACAGGACGTTTCTATAGAAGTGGTGGATCGCTACGGAGCTATGGTTTACAGAGCTGCAGATAAAAACTATACCTGGGACGGAAAAGTAAACGGAAGACCTTTAACTACCGGAACGTATTGGTATTTACTAAGATGGATTGAACCTGACACAAAATTACCAGTTTCATACTCAGGATGGATATTAATTAAAAATCGGGAGTAATTTTATATTTTTCTTCACATTTTATTAACAATATTTCAAATATTATATTAAATTTGTAGAAATCCTAATTCCTACTATATGAAAAGATTTCTACTTAGCTTAGTATTAGTTTTTTTAACGATTAATACTCTCTTTGCACAAAGAGACACAGAACACTGGTTTGCCCCTATGATGGCAAGGTCTTCTACATTTTCACTAGCTCAGGATATTTATTTCTCTACTGACTCTACTACGCCTTTCAACGTAGATATTTACAACAACAATGTTATCATTGGTACAGTAACGATCAGTAAAGGAAGTCCTCAGATTTTTGATTTGCAGGGAGCAGGTCTTCCGGCCGGAGCCAGTATGATTACCACTGCACAGACAGACCTTTTTACACCCATCACCAGAGGTATTTACACAAAAGGAACAAAACCTTATTATGCCAACTTGAGAGTTTCAATTACCAGTCATGGTGAGATTTTAGTATCTAAAGGAAAAGCTGGTATCGGTAAAAAATTCTATGCAGCAGCTGCACCTATTACAGATGTAGGCGGAGGCAGTATTTATAACTTTATGACAGGTATCCTGGCAACGGAAAACAATACAGTTGTAACAGTTTCCGGGTATTCTTCAGGAGTCGTATTTTCAAACGGAAACACCGGAGCTACAACTCCTTCAATGTCTTTCACTCTTAATAAGGGACAGTCTTACATTATAGAAGGACGCGGAAACATTTCCGGAAACGCTACTGGATTTATCGGAGCAAAAATAGAATCTGATAAACCGATTTCTGTAACGAATGGTAACTTCAACGGCCAGTTTTCATGGGGCGCTGTGGGAGGAAGCTCAGATATCATCATGGACCAGTCTGTACCTGTTGACAGGCTTGGAAACGAATTCGTCTTGGTAAAAGGGAATGGAAATGTTTCCGCGCAGATGGAAGATGCATTGATTATTGCTACGGAAAACAATACGGAAGTGCAGATCAACGGAGGCCCGGTAGTAGCAACCCTTAACGAAGGACAGTTCTACAGAGTAAACGGCCCGAACAATGCAACTCCGGCAAATAACGTCAACTACATTGATCAGGGGAACGGACATTACAATATGTACATTAAAACAAGTAAAAATGTATATGTTTACCAGCTTCTTGCAGGTCTTGCAACGAGTATTGCAACATTGGGATACAACTACATCCCGCCTTTGAACTGTTTCTTACCAAGAAAAATCGATGAAATTGCATATATCAACGACCTTAACGGAAGCCCAAGTCCTGATATAAAATTAAATATATTAACAGAAGCAGGGGCTGCTGTTAGCTATAGCGCGAATGGCGGACCGGTAACCACTCCTACTGCCGCACAGGGACCATATCCTGTTCAGGGAACAACTGCCTGGGTATCTTATTCTATTCCGGGACTTGCAGGAAACGTTACCGTAACTTCCACGAAAGCTGTTACGGCAGGTATCGCAGGAGGTAGTGGTGCTGTAGGATACGGAGGATACTTTGCGGGATTCTCTTCGATTCCTGTTATTGCAAAAAAATCGGGAGACTGTGTACCGGGAATTGTTCTGGAAGTGGATGACAGCTATGAGGGATACCAATGGTTCCTGAACGGTGTAGCCATTTCGGGAGCTACTCAATATACATACACTCCTACACAGGCAGGAAATTATACGGTAAAAGTGTCAATGGGAACATGTCCTCCTATTACGACTCCTATCTATAAAGTATTTTCATGTATTACAAATACCACTGCTACACTGAATGCCTGTGCAACGAAGGTAATTACTCCTACTTTCTCATTCCCTACATCACAGATTCCAGTAGCAAGTACGGTAACAATCCTTACACAGCCTACGCATGGAACAGCTACTATAAATCCTTCAACAGGACAGATCACTTATATTCCTACTCCTGGTTATTTAGGGCCTGATACTATTGTTTATCAGTTCTGTGGGAATGCACCGGAGTTTGTAGATTGCGAACACGTAACTTTAAACTTAAATGTAGTTCCTTTCATCCTGACAGATACTACCATTAAAGCTTGTCAATACGACGGAAAAGGTTTCTTTGACCTTACAACAGCCATCGTTACTAACTATAATCCTGTAACGAAGAAATTCTATCCTACTCTGGCAGATCTTAATGCTGGTACAAACCAAATTATGCAGCCGGACAATTATCTTTCTGCAGCCGGATTTGTATATGTAAAAGTAACTACTAATGAAGGATGTACAGGAAATGCAAAAATCACATTAGAGTTCTACCCTTCACCAGTGGTATATGAAGCCACGCTGAGCGAGTGTTTCACTGAAGTTGATGAGACAAAGGGTAATTTTAATTTAACAATTGCAGATGTATCATCTGAAACACCAATTACAAAAAAATACTACCCTACCTTCACAGATGCAAGTAATGGCACCAATGAAATCCTTAATCCTCAAGCTATGGCTTATATTTCAGGAAACGAGGCGGTGTATGTAAGAGTATTCAATAGCAACGGATGTTATTCAATTGCTAAAATAAATTTAAAAGTTATCCCTCCTAAGAGATCTCCTCTATTGGTAGACAAAATAATTTGTGTAGACGGAAGAACCAATCTTGATGCAGGCCCTGGTTATGCTTCTTACCAATGGAGTACTGGTGCTACAACACAATCAATTGAAGGTTTATCTGTAGGTGATTATTGGGTAATCCTGGAAGACAATGGATGTTTTGTTAAGCAGTTTGTAAGCATTAAAAAAGCCCAGGATCCGGTAATTAAAGAGCTTGAAATTTCTAACAATACGGTTACCGTACATGTAGAAGGAGGAAAAGCACCTTATCAGTATGCAGTAGACTCTCCTACAAACTGGCAGGATTCTAATCTATTTACAGGTCTTACAAGAGGTCAGCACACATTCTACGTGAAAGATTTTTACAACTGTACACCAATCTCTGTAGAGATCACTGTACCAAACCTGATCAATGCAATTACGCCAAACGGAGATAACAAAAATGATTTCATAGATTATAGTGAATTAGCTTACAAAGACAATCTTACCTTCGTGATCTATGACAGATACGGTAATAAAATCTTTACAGGTGATAAGTTCAATAACTACAAATGGGACGGTAAACATTACGATAAAAAATTAGTAACCGGAACGTATTGGTATCATATCAACTGGAATGAACCAAATAAAGCTAAAACCCCAATCAAATACACCGGTTGGATTTTAGTAAAAAATATAGATTAAAAATTTTAAATATCTTTTTAGAGCCACGATTTTGAAATCGTGGCTTTTTTATTGCGCTTTGGGTACTTTTAATTGATATTTTAAAGGTTTAGTTAAAAAATTCTTCTATTTTTGTAACAATCCTAATTCCATATTTATGAAAAGATTTCTATTATCTTTAGTATTGACGTGCCTATCACTCAATACCCTCTTTGCACAAAGAGACACAGACCATTGGTTTGCCCCTTACCATGATGTTTCAACGGGCGGTGTTTACAATCACGTATTATATTTTTCTACAGATGCTACCACTCCGTTTGATGTGGACATCTACAACAATAATGCTGTGATTGGTACCGTCACCATCAGTAAAGGAGCTCCCCAAACATTTGCTTTAAATGCAAACCTTATCCGTGCCACAGGCGCATCCAGCGCGGCAACGCCCCTTAGCCTGGGAGTTTATACAAAAGGTGACAGACCTTACTTTGTTTCATTAAGAGCAGCAGTAAGTTCCCACGGCGAAATTATCACCTCCAAAGGAAAGGCAGGGATAGGTACAAAGTTTTATGCCGCAGCTACCCCTGTTACAGTTCCAGCTTCGGATAAAAACTTTACCACAGGAATCCTGGCAACTGAGGATAATACCACAGTTACCATCTCTGGCTATGACCCGAATATTTCTTTTGTAAATATTCCCGCACCTACACCACTTTCTATAACGGTAAACCTGAACAAAGGACAATCTTATATCCTTACAGGCCTGTCTACAACAACTCCTGTAAACAGAGACGGCTTCATCGGGGCTAAAATTGAGGCGACAAAGCCTATTTCAGTTACCAACGGTAATGCAAACGGATTTTATGCAACCACTACTTCTTCAGACGGTGCCGATTTGATTATGGACCAGTCTGTTCCTACAGACCGTCTCGGGAATGAATTTGCTATGGTAAAGAGTATTTCCACCAGCAGTGCCAACATGGAAGGTGGAATCATCATTGGTACAGAAAATAATACTGATATTTACCTGAATGATGCCACTACACCTATCGCGACTATAGACGAAGGAGAATATTACAGAATTCTGGCTAACGAATACAAAGATCAGGGTGGAGGCCATTTCAACATGTATATAAGAACTACTAAAAATGTTTACCTCTATCAGCTGGTAGGTGCAGGATCAGCAAATAATACGGGCGGCTACAATTATATCCCGCCTTTGAACTGTTTTTTACCAAGAAAAATAGATGAGATCGGAAGAATCAATGTAATGCCGAATATTACGTCTACAATTAATTTAAAACTTAATATTCTGACTGAGGTCGGTGCTGCCGTTACAGTAAATGGTGTAACACCTACCGCTGCACAGGGGCCTTATTCTCTTACAGGAAATCCTCAATGGGTTACCTATGCCATTACCGGTATTACAGGAAATGTAACCATTACCTCAACAAAAGCAGTAACAGCAGGGGTAAATGGAGGATACAGCTCCGCAGGATATGGCGGATATTTCGCAGGTTTCTCATCCATCCCTCTAATTGCCAAGCAAACGGGAAACTGTATTCCGGGAATTGTTCTGGAAGTGGACGACAGCTACGACACGTATCAGTGGTTCCTGAATGGAAACCCTATTCCCGGGGCCAATTCTAATACATATACTCCCACAGTGGCAGGAAATTACACCGTAACAATCACAGTAGGATCTTGTCTTCCGGCTACAACACCTATTTATAAAGTATTTACGTGTCTTCACCAGTCTACAAAATCATTGACTGTCTGCGAAGGTTTCAAAGCCATTGTTCCTGAGTTTACCAATTCTACACAAACTTACGTACCAAGCACGGTAACAATAGTAACACCTCCTGCAAACGGTACGGTAATCGTAGAACCAAACGGAGTGATTGGCTATACCCCGAATTTCGGATTTACCGGAACAGATACCATTGTTTATAAATTCTGTGGAAATGATCCGGAATTCGTAGACTGCGAAGAAGTAACTTTAACGTTAACCGTTTCTGACAGCCCTGTTGTTACCAACGCCACTTTAAGGTCCTGCTTTATTCCGCAAAATCCGGCAACAGGTTTATTTAATTTGACTACGGCACCGGTAACAACGCAGAGTGGAGTAATTAAGCAATACTATCCTTCTCCTACTGATGCAAACAACGGAACCAACGAAATTCTTGATCCCGTAAATTATATTGCTCCAAACGGGGTAGTCTACATTAAAGTAAGCAATGCAAACGGATGCTACAGAGTAGCTGAAGTAACCCTTGTTGTTCTTCCACCGGTTTATTCTAATGTGTTGGAAGATAAAATTATCTGTATTGAAGACACTACAACTTTAGACGCCGGCCCGGGCTTCAATAAATATACATGGAGCACAGGAGCTACCACTCAGTCTATTAATAATGTAAGCGCAGGAACTTATTGGGTGGATCTTGAAACAGGAACCTGTACAACAAGGCAGACGGTAAAAGTGTACCCGGCAGAGCAGCCTGTTATCACAAGCATTGATATTTCTAACAATACCGTTACGGCAAACGTAGCAGGAGGAACTATTCCTTACAAATATTCTTTAGACAATATCAACTGGCAGGATTCTAATGTATTTACCAATGTTCCTAGAGGAAACAGTATGATTTATGTAAAAGATGCTTATGACTGTGATCCTATTGATATAGAAATTACAGTTCCGAACCTCATCAATGTGATTACACCAAACGGAGACGGGGTAAATGATATCCTGGATTATTCAGAATTGGCTTTCAAACCAAATTTTGTTTTCAATATCTATGACAGATACGGAACCAAAATGCACGAAGGAAACAAAGCCAACGGATACAAATGGGACGGTGCTGTAGGCGGCAAAAAAGTATCTACCGGAAACTACTGGTTTGATCTTAGCTGGAACGAACCGAACAGCAAGCAAACCCCGGTTAAATATTCCGGATGGATTATGGTGAAAAACAGAGAATAACAGCATTTAATTAAAATTATTAAAAACACGGTTTTATAATCGTGTTTTTTTTATCACTTATGCATTTATTACGAAATAATATTCTATTTTTGTTAAAAACTAATATCACATAACTATGAAAAGATATCTCTACTCATTTGTTTTCTTTTTATTTGCATTCATTAGTGTTTCAGCACAAAGAGATACAGAGCATTGGTTTGCACCGTTTTCTGCAGCCAATCTGTCATCTACAGCGAAACAGGCAGTGTATCTTTCTACAGATTCTACAACTCCGTTTGATGTAAATATTTATAACAATAATGTGATTATTGGAACAGTTACCATCAGTAAAGGAAGTCCTCAGGTATTCAATATCACAGCTTCCGATATGATTGGCTCTACAGCCGCAGATCTTTTTACAGTAGGTACAAAAGGACTTTACCTGAAAGGCACAAAACCGTTTTTTGCCACCTTCAGGTTTGTGGTTCCCGCGCATGGTGAAATATTAACCTCAAAAGGAAAAGCCGGAGTAGGAACAAAATTCTACGCCGTAGTTGCACCCATCACCAATCCTTCCCAAGGTATGAATTTCACCACAGGAATTCTTGCTACGGAAGACAATACCACGGTTACCGTTTCAGGGTATAACTCTGCCGTAGTATTCACAAACGGAACAACAGCGGTTTCCACACCAAGCATTTCAATTACTTTAAATAAAGGACAATCTTATATTCTTGAAGGAAGGGGAAATCAGCCGGGGAATGCAACCGGTTTCATCGGAACTAAAATAGTTTCTGACAAACCCGTTTCTGTAACCAACGGAAATTTCCTTGGAGAATACAACCTCGGGACGTTCTTAACCGGAGGGGATATTGTAATGGATCAAAATGTTCCTATAGACCGACTGGGAAAAGAATTCGTAATTGTAAAAGGTTATGGTAATATCGCGGCAAAAACTGAAGACGTTTTGGTAGTAGCCACTGAAAACAACACAGAAATTTATGTAAATGGCAACCCTACCCCTGTTGCAACTATTAATGAAGGACAGCATTATCGTGTCAATGAGCCGAATAACACGAATTATATCGATCAGGGAAGCGGACATTACAATATGTATGTAAAAACTTCAAAAAATGCTTATGTTTACCAGCTTCTTGCAGGGACAGCAAATACAAGCGCAACCATTGGCTTTAATTACATACCTCCTTTAAACTGTCTTTTACCAAGAAAAATTGACGAAATCGGGATGATCGAGATGCTTCCCCAGGCAGCCAATAATATTAAATTAAATATTTTAACAGAAAAAGGCGCCGCCGTAACAGTAAACGGAGTAGCACCTACGGCAGCACAAGGGCCATATAACGTTACCGGAACCCTGGACTGGGAGTCTTATTCCCTTACCGGAGTTACAGGAAATGTTACTATTGTTTCCACTAAAGCCGTTACGGCAGGAATTGCGGGCGGAAGCGGTGTTGTAGGTTACGGAGGATATTTTGCCGGGTTTTCATCAGTTCCGGTTATCAGTAAAAAATCAGGAGACTGTGTTCCGGGGATTGTCCTGGAAACCGGCGACAGCTTTGAGTCTTATCAGTGGTATATTGGTACAACGCCAATTCCGGGAGCCAATACCAATATTTACACCCCAATGCAGGCTGGAAACTATACCGTAAAAGTAGGAATGGGCGGCTGTTTTGCCACAACACCTATTTACGTGGTAACATCATGTTATGAACAGGTTACAAAGAGCCTTGTTGTATGTGAAACTTCAAAAACTATCATTCCTAAATTTACCAATCATAATGTTGCTTTTATTCCGAGCACTGTTACAATTGATACCGCTCCTGCAAATGGTACAGCAACTATTGATCCTGCTACAGGCACAATTACCTATACAGCAAACGCCAGTTTTGTAGGGAATGATATGATGATCTACCATTTTTGCGCCAATCCTGCTACCGGAGTAGGCTGCGAACAGGTAACCATGCATTTTTCGGTGGATCCGAATCCGGTAGTGAAAAATGTAACCATCAGATCATGTTACATTGAGATTGATCCTACGAAGGCATCATTTAACCTTGAAACAGCTCCGTTCACAAGTCAGCTAGGAGTTACTAAAAACTATTACCCTACTCTGGCAGACCTTAACAACGGAACCAACGAAATATTGCCGCCAGCTACTACAGCATACATTTCTTCCAACAAAAAAGTATATGTAAAAGTAACCAATACAAACGGATGCTTCAGCATCGCAGAAATCGAGCTTGTAGTGCTTCCACCGGTGAAATCAAATGTTTTAACGGATAAAATCATCTGTATAGAAAATGAAGCGGTATTAGACGCCGGGCCCGGATTTGACGGCTACGAATGGAGCACAGGAGCTACAACACAAACCGTAACCGTTCCCGTGGGCGCTTATTGGGTAAGATTAAAAACAGGAGAATGCTTTACAAGACAGATGGTAAAAGTAATTCCTGCTACACAGCCGGTAATTTCTAATCTTGAAATTAAAAACAATACCATTACTGTTACAGTAGTTGGCGGCACTCCACCTTATAAATATTCATTGGACGGAGTTACATGGCAGGATTCCAACTTCTTTGGAAATCTTCCGAGAGGTGAAAACAGTATTTTCGTAAAAGATTTTTACAATTGTGAGCCAATTGACGTAACCGTTACCGTTCCTAATCTTCTTAACGCCATTACTCCGAACGGAGACAACAAGAATGATTATATTGATTATTCTGAATTATCTTATAAGAAAAACCTGATCTTCAATATCTATGACCGCTACGGAAACAAAGTGCATGAGGCCAATAAATTCAATGCTTACAAATGGGACGGAACCATGTTCGGCAAAAAGGTATCCACAGGAACCTACTGGTATGAAATTACGTGGACAGAGCCTAATAAAGCCCAGACTCAGATAAAATATTCCGGCTGGATTCTCGTAAAAAATTTAGATTAAATCAACCGAATAAAAACCTTTAAAAAACCATGATCATTAAATCATGGTTTTTTATTTATTTTTTAATATAGTAATGCTTTTTATTATTAAATTTGTGATAAAGGCTATAACTGGATGAAGAAAATTCTATCTTTTCTGTTTATATTTTATTTTTTTACCTCTACATTTGCTCAATTGGATAGGGAACACTGGTTCGCACCTATGGTTGACCGTACAGGTAACCCGAATCCTTTTCAGAAGTTATACCTTTCTACCAATCGTACGACTCCGTTTCCGGTAAGCATTTATAACAATAATACATTAATTGCCACTGTAAATATCAGCAAAGGCAACCCGCAGAAGGTTGATATTCTAAGAAATTACATCATTACTACCCTGCAGGCCGACCTCTTTACACCGACTACAAAGGGTCTTTACGTAAAAGCAGAATTTCCTTTTTATGCCAACCTCAGATTTTCCGTTTATAATCACGCGGAAATCATTACTTCAAAAGGAATTCCTTCTACAGGTAAGCTATTCTACTCAGCTCATGCACCAATTTCGGTTTCCAATCCTATTCTGAATTTCATGACCAGTGTGCTGGCAACAGAGGATAATACCGAGGTGACCATTACCGGATATAAGCCAACCGTGCAATTTTCCAACGGTACTACAGGTGCCACCACTCCATCCATTACATTTACTTTAAACAAAGGGCAATCCTACATCATAGACGGAAGCGGAAGCAATACCGGAAACTTTGACGGATTTATAGGATCCAAAATAACCGCCACAAAACCGATAAATGTTACCAACGGAAATTTTAACGGCCAGTACGCCGGAAATTTTCCCGGAAGCTCAGATATTCTGATGGACCAGGCAGTTCCTGTGGACAGGCTGGGTAATGAGTTTGCATTGGTAAAAGGGAACGGAAACATTGGAGCCAATATGGAAGGCGCCGTTGTTATTGCCACAGAAAACAATACGGAAATCCGTGTAAATAATGAGCTTACTCCAGTGGCAACTTTAAATACAGGAGAATATTTCAGAATTCCGGAATCTAAATTTCAGCTTCAGGGAAGCGGCCATTATAACTTATACATTAAAACCACCAAAAATGCTTACGTCTATCAGATTTTGGCCGGAAATACCAATGTCGGGGGAAGTGTGGTGGCAACGGGCGGTTTTAATTTTATCCCTGCCTTGAACTGTTATTTACCCAAACAGATTAATGAACTTGGTTTAATAGATGAAAACTTTGTTCACTCTAATGGAAACCCTACCGGAATCTTAAATATTCCGACAAAATTAAATTTAATTACAGAAAAAGGAGCAGTGGTTACCGTAAACGGAAGTGTTCCTCCGGCTACAACAGGTCCTTTCAATATGACCGGAACCAATAACTGGGTAACGTATGGTATTCCCAACACCACAGGAACTATCACTATCGTTTCTTCCAAGGCGATCATGGCGGGAATCAATGCGGGAAGTGATGCGGTAGGTTATGGAGGCTTTTTTGCGGGATTCCCTACACAGCCGGTAATTTTAAAATCCGGCGGAGATTGTATTCCGGGGATTGTTCTTACGGTTGACCCTATTATTTATGATTCTTACCAATGGTATAATAACGGGACTCCAATTCCGGGAGCAACAGGCACGTCAATAACACCTACTGCACCGGGTTACTATACCTGTTCCGTAACTATGGGAAGCTGTGCGCCCTTGGTAACGGAACAATTTAAAGTTCTGAACTGTACAAAGCAGACCGCCGCAGCCTATGATGTCTGTAACACAAAAATAATTACACCCACATTTACTTCTTCAACACAAACGCCGGTGGTTTCTACCGTTGCGATCCTTACTGCGCCAACATTAGGTACAGCAATCGTAAACCCAACAACAGGAGTTATCACATATAATGTTACTACCCCCGGAACTACAGGAACAGATACTTTCACCTATACATTCTGCGGGAATAATCCTGATTTCCCGGATTGTGAAACGGTAACCGTAACGGTCAGCCTTCAGGTTTTAACAGTTAATAATGCTACGCTTAGCGCCTGTAATAATAACGGGTCTGGCCAGGGAACATTTAATTTAACAACGGCTAATGTTACAAGTAATTCTCCCGTTACCATTACCTATTACACTACTCTGCTCAATGCCCAGAATGAAACTCCCGGAACCGCAATTTCCAGCCCTACTGCTTACAATGCGGCCAACGGAACCATTATATATGCAGTAATAAAAAATGATATCGGATGTAAGGAAATTGTCCAGATTACCCTTAATCTGTTCCCTTATGCAGAAGTGACTACTAACTATTCCGGAGTATTCTGTGACGAAAATGTAGACGGAGTGGTAAATGTTACTTTATCTGACATTACTCCTATTGTTTTAACCAACCCTACCTATTTTACAGGGGTAAGATATTATGCCAATTTAGCAGACGCAAATGCAGGAAATGCCAATACCCTTCCGAATAACTGGACGTATACAGCTACTACAACCATCTACATAAGAGTAGATTCTCCGGATGGATGTCCTCCGGTAATCAAGCCGCTTGTTTTCAATGTGGGAGGAAAGCTGCCATTGGTCAAAACTACCCATTCCATTACAGTTTGCGACGATGACTTAGACGGTATCAAAATGATGAACCTTCTTCCCTTTATCAGCGAGTTTACGGCGGATCCGCTGGTGAACGTGAGCTTTCATGCTACTTTAGCTGATGCACAGAATGATGTGGCACCGATCGGTAACCCAATGAATCTTACAGGAACACAAACCATTTATATAAGATTCGAAAAAGCAGGAGCCTGCCCGAATGTAGCCTCCATTACAGTCACCATTAAGATTCCTAAAAAATCTGATATTTTACACGATAAGATTATCTGTCCTAAAACTTTAACAAATTTAGATGCAGGCCCCGGCTTTGACAGCTACTTGTGGAGCACAGGTGCTACAACGCCTTCCATTTCGAATGTGGGGGCCGGAAATTATTGGGTAGACCTTACAGTGAACGGCTGTACTTACAGACAAAATATAACGGTTACAGAATCTACGCTTCCTGTTATCACCAAAATAGATATTAACGGAAATACAGTAACCATAGGTGTAGGAGGAGGAACTCCGCCTTACCAGTATTCTCTTGATGCGGTAAACTGGCAGGATTCTAACGTATTTTATAATGTCCCGAGAGGAAGCCATACCATCCATGTACGAGATGCTGCACGATGCGATGAAGTGACAATGACCTTTATCATCATTAATTTAATTAATACCATTACTCCGAATCTTGATGGCTATAATGACGCCATAGATTATTCTGCGCTAATGAACAATGACAATATTCAATTCAGGATATTCGACAGGTATGGAGCAGAAATTTTCCGAGGCAGCCCTTCAAACAGGTTTATCTGGGATGGCAGAATCACCGGAAGACCTACCAATACGGCCACTTATTGGTATTTCATCAGCTGGACAGAAAACGGCGGAACGACTACCGTAAAATACACCAGCTGGCTTTTGGTAAAAAACTATTAATTATAAATTAAAAGAAGAAGATTTTTCACATCCTTTTTATTAAATCAAATTCTTATAACATTCATTAACAATTTTATAGTAAAGTTTAATATAACTTTAACCTGTTTTCACTACTTAAATAGGTATAAATTGATGCAATTGTACGTAATTTTGTCACATTATATGAAGAAGCTATTTACCTTATTGCTGTTGGTTTTTCTGGCAAAAATTAACGCCCAAACATATTCCGGTGAGGTTTTCCTTAGAGATAATTCCGTATTATATCTTAATCAGGTATATGTAACGAATATTACTACTCAAAAAACGGTACTTACCGATTATAACGGCGACTTTACTATTCCTGCAAACCCGGGTGATCTCATCCGTTTTACCTCCATTGTTACGGAAAGGAAAGACATCAGGCTTACTCCTCAGATGATGGGCCCGAAAAATTTAATTGAGCTTAAAATTGCTTACCGTGAGATTCAGGAAGTGGTAATTAACAGGTTCAAGCCTACGGGAAATTTGCGATATGATGTAAATGCTCTTAAAAAAGAAGACAAAGGACTGGCTATCAAAAAAGTAATCGGCCTGCCGGAACCGAAAGGAGACGGAACACCTCCGCAGCTTCCTGTTGCCGGTTTGAGAGACGGCGGACTTACCTTCAGCCTGGAAAGCATCTATGATATTCTTTCCGGAGAAAGAAAGAAAAAACAAAGGTATATTGCCTACGAAAAAATGAACAGCTCTATCACCCAGATCAAAAATTATTTGGGGAAAGATTATTTCACAAGATTCAAAATCCCTGAAAACCTGATTGATAATTTCCTTCAATTCGTTTATACTTCAGAAAATATTGAGCCTTATGTAATGGTTGGAAATTTTGAAGCTGTAAAAATTCCTATTGAAAAATATCTTCCTATTTATCAGAAAAGATTAAGAAACTCCCATCTTCAGGAGGTTTTAAAATAAATTTTTAAATAATCAAAGTCCGGAACTGCATCTCTCTGCATTCCGGCTTTAAATTTTATATATTTTTAACGAAAATTTTAATGTTTAGAAATAAAAATAATGTAATTTCCGTTGTTATTTCAAGACACTAAAAACTACTAACCCAAATCACAAACACAATAAAAGAAAAAAATATCTTATCTTTTAACTTTAATATTAGTGAATGAAAAGGATACTTCTACTTTTTAGTGCCGTATTATTTGTAAATCTTTCTGCCCAGAAAAAAGGGAAAGATTACAGTGAAATTTTAAAAAGTAAAAATATTTACGAAATCAATGCATTCCTGAGGGATGCACATCCGGATGACCCGCGAAGATCTGTTCTGAAACCACGTGTAATGGACATGATGAAAGAGTACATCAAAAACGCCCAGCCCGGAGACACTAAAGTAAAGCAGATGCAGGACTGGCTTGCAATGCTCAAAAGAAGACCTTCCACAAAAATATCCTTTGAAGAAATGAATGCTATCATCAAGCAGAAACAGATAGCAAAATACCAAAAACAGCTGCAAATGGGCCAGGCTGTGGTAGTCTACACCCCAAGTACGCCAAAAAATGTTTTTGTAGCTCCATCTACCCCTGAAGTAGCAAAACCTGCCGCTGCCATCCCCGATGCGGAAGCTTCAGAATTCAATATGCTGATGGCGGAAAACCCTGTAGAACATAAAAACAAGACCGTTAAAATCCTGAATTCACTTTTCGATAACGATCCCAATACGAAAGAATGTATTGTAATGATAGAAAATAAATCCGACTGTAATATCATCGTAAGAATGGAAGGTATCGGAGTTACAAAATACAGGCTTCCGGTTCCTGCTCACGGCGACAATTCCATTGTAGTGCAGAAGGGTGATTACCTTTTCACAAGTATCGTTTGCGGCGCTCAATATGCATCGCAAAAAACCATCCAGAAACCGTTAATGGTAGCATTGGGACATTCTGGTAAAAAATAAGCCTGATAGTTATTATTTATCGTTAAAACCGTTTGCTTATATAAAATTTTGCTATTTTTGCAGGATTTTATTGATTACTCATGGGTAAAAACAAAATAGCAAGATTTGCAGAAAACAAAATATTACCGAATGTTATTCAGCCTACAAGGGAAGAAGCTTTAAATGGTTTCGAACTTAGAGGAAAATGGCGTACAGATTTCTTTAAGAACGAAAACCCTATTGTTCTTGAACTTGGCTGTGGAAAAGGAGAATATTCTGTAGGTCTGGCAAAAACTTTCCCTGAGCAAAATTTTATAGGTGTTGATATCAAAGGAGCAAGATTTTGGTTTGGAGCGAAGGAAGCCGTACAAAACGAAATGCATAATGTAGCTTTCCTCAGAACTCAGATAGAACTTGTAGATTATTTTTTCGCAGAAAATGAAGTAGATGAAATCTGGATCACTTTCCCTGATCCTCAGATCAAATATAAACGTACAAAGCACAGGCTCACACATCCGGATTTTTTAGAGAGGTATAAAAAATTCCTGAAGCCCGGCGGAATCATTCATTTGAAAACGGACTCTGAATTCCTTCACGGCTATACCCTTGGTTACCTTCAGGGCGCCGGCTACGAGATTATCACAGCCCATCATGATATTTACGGAGCTTTGGAATATGAACCGAATACGCCGCATTTAAGGGATATCAGAACCTATTATGAAGAATTGTTTTCTGCAAAAGGAAAAACAATTACCTATATTAAATTCAAAATAAATTAAAAAAACAAAAAACGAGATGAGAAAAAATATGAACACAAAACACAATTATCATTTAGCTTAAACGTTTTTTAAGTAACAAATTTGCTTAAAGCTATTATAGGTTGTAGAAATTACAGCCTGTAAATATTATAACACACACTCTAGAATGAAAATTTATTTATTAAACTCTATTACTTATGAAAAAATGTTCCCAAATCATTGGGCTGCTTCTTATAGCAGTCTCCTGTACTACAAGTAAAGTTGCAAAAAAAGATGCCCCTAATATCCTGGAAAGCAAGGATATCAAAGAAATTGAAAGCTTTCTGAAAACATCCCATCCGGATGATCCCAGAAGAACTGTTCTAAAGCCAAAGCTAATTGCTCTTAAAAACGCAGAATGGACTAAAGGCAAGAAAGATGCAAAACCCATGGAGGCCAGACCTGTCATTTCGGAAATCCCAACTGGTTTTTTTAAGAATTCCGGTTCTTCTGAAGCCGAGGAGTTTAAGCAACTGATTGCCTCTACCTCTAAGGAGCACCAGGATAAAACAGTAAAGCTTCTGAATGCAATGTTTAATGAAGATATCAGCAGTAAGGAAGTGATTCTATTATTTAAAAATCTGTCTGATTGTAATCTTGTCCTTAGAATACAAGGCAAAAACTTCTATAATATGGCAGTTCCTGCAAAGGGTGAAAACTTTATCGTGATTAATAAAGGAACTTACATCTTGACGAGTAATGTATGTGATGTCGTTTATTCTTCTAAAAAAGATATTAATAAAAGTATTTTTTTAACAATTAATAACCCGGTGCAAGTGGGGAATAAAGTTGCTTCCGGCAGTAAATAATCTTAAAGGCTACAATAAAACACTTAATGGTGCGTTATTCTCAAAAATAGATAAGCGATATCCGAAAAGCTAAAAGAGTAGGAAGAAAAATAAACTAAAACAAATGAAAAACTTTAAAAAAATTTCCAGAGAAGGACTTAAAAATATCGTCGGAGGAATAAGAAACCCTTATGAAGCCGAAGATCAAATTACAATGTGTTACAGTCTTCTTTATTGTTTAGCCGATGAAAAACTTTTTTTATCTAAGCATATTTTGCCTTATTATTTCTCTTAACAGCTGCGGAACTAATTACCAGCCTAAATATCCGGTGAGAAGACCTTATCCTGTTGTTTCAGCTACAGGAAGCAGCACTACTTCCGCGAGCCAGACGGAAAGAGAATATCAGGCACTTATAAAGACCTATAAATCTGAAACGGCAGAGGTGTTAACAGATCTCCTGAATGACTCATCAGGCAACACAAAAACATCCATTACAGTGGAAAATAAGTCCAGCTGCAATATGGTTTTAACAATAAGCGGAAATAATTATTTCAAAAAAGTACCTATCGGAGCTCATAAAATAGGAGCTGTAATGGTTCCCAAGAATCAAAATTACAGTCTATCAGGAATGGTTTGCAATGCTGTATATCAAAAAACTAAATTTGTAAGCAGTTCTTATAATGTGGCAATTTCCAACAACTAAAATTGCAAAAAATTAATCCAGTTAAAATAAAACAAAACCGCTGAATCTAAGATTCAGCGGTTTTATATTGTTAAGAAATATCTTAATTATTCTGCATCGAAATCTGCATCTTTATCAGCAGAAATCACTTCTCCTTCTTCTTTAGATTTTTCTTTATCAGCTTTTCTCTGAGACTGACCTTCTTTGATAGCTTCAGAAACTACGTTAAGGATCATATCAATAGATTTAGAAGCATCATCGTTTCCTGGGATTACGAAGTCTACTTTTCTTGGGTCAGAGTTTGTATCAACAATACCGAAAACAGGAATACCTAATTTCTTAGCTTCCGTTACAGCGATGTGTTCTCTCATGATATCTACTACGAATACAGCAGATGGAAGTCTCACCATGTCAGCGATAGAACCTAAGTTCTTCTCAAGGTTTGCTCTTTGTCTGTCTACCTGTAATCTTTCTTTTTTAGATAAAGTTTCGAACGTACCGTCTTTTTTCATTTTGTCGATAGAGTTCATCTTCTTTACAGCCTTTCTGATCGTAACGAAGTTCGTTAACATACCACCTGGCCATCTTTCTGTAATATAAGGCATATTAAGTTCAGAAGCGTGTTTTGCAACTACTTCTTTCGCTTGCTTCTTAGTAGCTACGAAAAGAACTTTTTTACCTGCAGAAGTTAATTTTTCTAAAGCGTTACAAGCTTCGTCTAATTTAACAGCTGTTTTATGTAAGTCTACAATGTGAATACCATTTTTCTCCATAAAAATGTATGGAGCCATATTTGGGTTCCACTTTCTAGTCATGTGACCGAAGTGTACGCCAGCCTCTAGAAGGTCTTTTACATTTGCTTTTGCCATGTTTTTTGTTTTTGTTAGTTTACTTTCCGTCTTTTAAACAATCAACAACTTCTTTAGATGGGAGAAGCGTTTGGATGCTAAACGTAACGGGCAATTTTTTTGTTTTGATAAATAGATTTTAGATATAAAATAACAGACCAAATAAATTCTGAAATCTGAGATCTTGCATCTGAAGTCTGAAAATTAACGTTTTGAGAATTGGAATCTCTTTCTTGCTTTTTTCTGACCTGGCTTCTTTCTTTCCACCATTCTTGCGTCTCTTGTAAGTAAACCAGCTGGTTTCAAAGCTAATCTGAACTCAGCGTTGATTTCGCATAAAGCTCTTGAAATACCTAATCTGATAGCTTCTGCCTGACCTGTATTTCCACCACCGAATACATTTACGGTAACGTCATACTGACCAACAGTTTCAGAAAGGATAAATGGTTGGTTCAATTTGTAAACCATTACATCTGTAGAGAAGTATTCTTTAGCATCTTTACCGTTTACTGTAATGTTACCAGCACCTGGCTTTACGTAAACTCTTGCTACAGAAGTTTTTCTTCTTCCGATTTTGTGAACTGTAGACATATTAATTATTTAAATTCGTTAACATTAATTGTTTTAGGCTGTTGAGCTTCATGTTTGTGCTCAGTTCCTTCATATAAGTAAAGATTCTTAAGAATAGCAGCTCCAAGTCTGTTTTTAGGCAACATCCCTTTTACTGATTTTTCTAATACTTTTAAAGAATCTTTCTTTTGAAGTTCAGCCGCAGTCATAGACTTTTGACCTCCAGGATACCCTGTATGCCAGATATAAGTCTTGTCGTTCCACTTGTTTCCGGAAAGAGTAACTTTCCCAGCGTTCAAAACGATTACGTTATCACCACAATCTACGTGAGGTGTGTAGTTCGTCTTGTGCTTACCTCTCAAAATCTTTGCAACCGTAGAAGCTAGTCTTCCTAACGGCTGTCCTTCAGCGTCTACCACAACCCATTCTTTATTAGCAGTAGCTTTGTTCGCTGAAACAGTTTTGTAACTTAATGTATTCACACGTTTTAGTTAAAGATTAAACATAATTTTCCCCCTAAAAGGGTGTGCAAAGGTACAAATATTTTTCATAATGTAAAAACTTATTTCATTTTGTATTGCATCTCTTATTTAGGTTAAACGATTCGACAGATTTTGTCTATATAAATTATTTTTGGCATAAATATTGCGAAATGATTTCCGATGAAAAAATTATTTTAGAAGATTCTAAAAACACTAATGATAAAGTAAAGAGTTTGATCTCAAGCTCTTGCTTTATTGTTTTTTCCCTAAACATTCTTCAGGAAGCTTATCAATATCATTTTTCATAATTCTGATAAAATCAATTATCAGATTTATTATTTAATTTAAATTCAAAAATATTTTTGTTTTCCTTAAATAATTATATTTGCTCAAAATCCTGATAAAACTATGAGCCACGGTAAACTAAGAGAAGAAAAAGATTGCCTGAATTGCGGACATTTGGTAGAAGAAAGGTTTTGCCCGCACTGCGGACAAGAAAACACCCAGACGAGACAGCCCTTTCATTATCTGTTTACCCATTTTGTGGAGGATTTTACTCATTATGACGGCCAGTTCTGGAAGACAATGAAATATTTACTATTCCGTCCCGGCAAGCTTACCAAAGAATACCTTTAAGGCAAAAGACAATTATATGTAGCACCTGTAAAGCTTTATATTTTTGTAAGCTTTATTACTTTTTTCCTTCCATCACTATTTTCGAGTTCAAAAGAAGAGGAAATTACAGATCACAAGAAAAACGAAGCCGTACTGAAAGAAAATGAGCGTGAAGAACGAATTGCAAAACTCACGGACAGCATTTCGCGGGAATTAACAAAAGAAGGACTCATAAAAAAACCGGTTAATGTCAAAGATTCCAAGCTTACAGAAATCAACGGTAACAACATTGAAACAGATGCTCTGGGAGAAAGTGAAGACGGGAAAATAGTTGTTTTAAGAGCTAAAAATATGAAGCAGTATGACTCTCTTCATCGTCATGACATTAAAAACAAGAACCTTTACGAATTCATGGAGCCTTTCGCGAAGAAAGTTTTCTATTTACAGGATCAGGGACTGAAAAAAGAACAGATTATTGAGAAATTTGGCTATACTTTGGTTCATACACTGCCGAAAGCATTATTTATTTACCTTCCTATTTTCGCATTTTTCCTTTGGATTTTTCATAATAAAAAGAAATGGTGGTACTTTGAGCACGGTATATTCACACTTCATTACTTTTCATTTTTATTGCTGGGAATCCTTCTCTTAATATTCTTTTCACGGTTAGTAAGCCTGCTTCCCGATTACGGAATCCTGACATTTTTAAAAGTTCTGATCCAGATGGCAGCTACCTTATATATGTGTGCTTATTTCTTCATAGCTCATCACCGGGTTTATGAAAGCTCAAGAAGCATGAGCGTATTGAAGGGAATATTCTTGTTTATTGTGAACTTTATAGGGTTGCTTTGTATGTTTCTGGCGCTAGTATATGTAAGCTTTGTTACGATGCATTAATTACGCAGTGTTTTATTTGCTCTGAAGCTTGCAATTAAATAATAAGCCACAAAAACCGTTGAAAACTTCAGCACGGATGGAATCGCCAGCTCAAGTGTAAAAATCAAGGTACCTGTTAAAACCAAAACGCCCATAGCAACAAAAGATAATCCTAATTTCTGAGGCAATGTAAAGTTCGGAGTATCCAGGTAATAAGCAATTCCCCAGGCAAAACCGAAAGCAATGGCATAATAAAGATCAAGCCCGATATTTTTTGAGCTGTAAAAAAAATAATTAATCAAAAAACTTAAAACCGTTCCCAACGCAAAATACATCAATGCCTTTTTCATACCTATATAATTATAATGCAAAAGTAGAGAATTTAATTTGAGAATTTGAAGATGTGTTCATTTGAAAATTACCATTAAAATAAGAATTAAACTTTTAGTTTTTCACCTCAAATTTAGCCTTAATCTCAACCTTATCCTAAACTAATGTTTGTTAATTCAGGGAGGGCTAAATTCATTAAAATTATTTAAATATCTAAAAATCAAAGCCTTAAATCTAAACTTAAGGTTATTATTTTATTATTATATTTGGAAATTCAGAAATTTTCTAGATTTTTTATGGAAACCCAAAAATATACTCCTAAAAACAAAGTAAGAATCGTAACAGCCGCGTCGTTATTCGACGGCCATGATGCTGCGATTAATATCATGCGTCGTGTGATACAGGGAACCGGATGCGAAGTAATCCACCTGGGCCACGACAAATCTGCAGAGGAAGTTGTAAATACAGCTATTCAGGAAGATGCAAATGCGATCGCCTTAACTTCTTATCAGGGTGGTCACAACGAATATTTTAAATACATCTATGATCTTTTAAGAGAAAAAAACTCTCCGCAAATCAAAATCTTTGGCGGTGGCGGCGGCGTAATTCTGCCGGAAGAAATAAAGGAGCTGATGGATTACGGAATAGACAGGATTTATTCTCCCGACGACGGCCGTGAGCTTGGATTACAGGGAATGATCGATGATTTGGTGAACAGGTCCGATTTCGCGACAGGAAAAGATGTTACTGCGGACGATCTGGATGCAATCAACTTTGAAAACCCTACAAGCATTGCAAAAATCATTTCAGCTGTTGAAAACTTTTCAGAAGAAAAACCAGAGCTGGTAAAAGCAATTGATGAAAAATCAAAAGATTTAAATATCCCTATCATTGGTATCACAGGTACCGGTGGGGCCGGAAAATCTTCGTTAACAGACGAATTAGTAAGACGTTTCCTACGTTCAAACACCGATAAAAAAATCGCAATTATCTCAATTGACCCTTCCAAGAAGAAAACCGGAGGTGCACTTTTGGGTGACAGAATCCGTATGAACGCGATCAATGATCCGAGAGTTTATATGCGTTCGATGGCAACGAGAGAAAACAATGTTTCGGTTTCTCCGTTCATTCATTCTGCTTTGAATGTGTTAAAACTGGCTCATCCTGATGTAATTATTTTGGAAACTTCGGGTATCGGGCAATCCGGTTCGGAAGTATCTGATTTTGCGGATGTTTCTATGTACGTGATGACTCCTGAGTACGGAGCTTCCACACAGCTGGAAAAAATCGACATGCTGGATTATGCGGATTTAGTTGCTTTAAATAAATCTGATAAAAGAGGTGCTCTTGACGCGCTTCAAGCGGTAAGAAAGCAGTTCCAGAGAAACCATTTACTATGGGAACAGCCATTGGATGAAATGCCGGTTTATGCTACAAAAGCATCTCAGTTTAATGACCACGGAACAACTGAATTATACAACAGATTAATTTCTAAAGTCAATGATAAATTTTCAGGGTTAAACCTGCAAGGCTTCGTTGAACAGGAAATTACAGACGAAGTAACAATCATCCCTCCAAAAAGAGTTCGTTATCTATCTGAAATCGTTGAAAACAACAGGCTATATGATGCAAATGTTGAAAAACAGGCAGAATTAGCCAGAAAAATGTATCATATCGAAGGTGTAAAAAACTTCCTTTCCAGTGAAACTTTAGACGCTGAATATCAAAAAGCAGAAAAAGAACTTCAACAGGAAAATATTGACTTCCTGAAAACTTGGGATGACACGAAAAAAGCCTTCCATGAAGAGTTTTACTCCTATTTCGTAAGAGGAAAAGAAATAAAAGTTGAAACCTCAACAGAATCTTTATCTCATCTGAGAATTCCAAAAATCGCCCTGCCTAAATACAATGACTGGGGTGATCTGATTAAATGGAAAGGTCAGGAAAATCTTCCGGGAGCATTTCCTTACACGGCAGGAATTTATCCTTTCAAAAGAACCGGAGAAGACCCTACAAGAATGTTTGCCGGAGAAGGTGGCCCTGAAAGAACCAACAGAAGATTCCACTATGTTTCTGCAGAAATGGACGCAAAGCGTTTATCGACAGCGTTTGACTCTGTAACTTTATATGGTCAGGATCCTGCTTTACCACCGGATATTTATGGTAAAATTGGAAATGCGGGAGTTTCCATTGCGACATTGGATGATGCTAAGAAGCTGTATTCCGGTTTTGATCTGGTGAATGCTATGACTTCGGTTTCAATAACCATCAACGGACCTGCACCGATGTTGCTGGCTTTCTTCATGAATGCTGCCATTGATCAGAATGTTGAAAAATATATTGTTGAAAATGGTTTGGAATCTAAAGTTGAGGCTGTTTTAAAAGCAAAATTTGACGATAAAGGTTTAGAAAGACCAAAATATAACGGAGAACTGCCACCTTCCAATAATGGTTTAGGTTTAAAATTATTAGGAATTACGGGTGACGAAATTATTCCTGCTGATGTCTATGCTGAAATTAAGGCTAAAACCATCGCAACAGTTCGTGGAACGGTTCAGGCTGATATTTTAAAAGAAGACCAGGCTCAAAACACCTGTATTTTCTCTACTGAATTTGCCTTAAGATTGATGGGTGACGTTCAGGAATTTTTCATTAAAGAAAAAGTAAGAAACTTTTACTCTGTTTCTATTTCAGGATATCACATTGCGGAAGCGGGAGCAAATCCTGTTTCCCAGTTGGCATTCACATTAGCAAATGGTTTCACGTATGTGGAATATTATTTGTCGAGAGGAATGGATATCAATGATTTTGCACCTAACTTATCTTTCTTTTTCTCCAACGGTATCGACCCTGAATATTCAGTGATCGGACGTGTGGCAAGAAGAATCTGGGCTAAAGCCATGAAACTGAAATACGGAGCAGACGAAAGAAGCCAGATGTTGAAATATCACATCCAGACTTCGGGGCGTTCGCTTCACGCTCAGGAAATTGATTTTAACGACATCAGAACAACTTTGCAGGCATTGTATGCCATCTATGATAACTGTAATTCACTTCACACCAATGCTTATGACGAAGCGATTACAACGCCGACTGAGCAATCGGTAAGAAGAGCAATGGCTATTCAGCTGATTATCAATAAAGAATTAGGACTGGCGAAGAATGAAAATCCTCTTCAGGGTTCATTTATTATCGAAGAATTAACAGATTTAGTAGAAGAAGCTGTTTATGCAGAATTCGACAGAATCACGGAAAGAGGAGGAGTTCTCGGAGCAATGGAAACCATGTACCAGCGTTCGAAAATCCAAGAAGAATCGATGCATTACGAATGGCTGAAACACACCGGAGAATATCCAATCATCGGGGTGAATACTTTCCTTGGAAAAGACGGTTCGCCAACGGTTCGCCCGGGCGAAGTGATCCGTTCGACCGAAGAAGAAAAGCAATTCCAGATTGAAATGCTTCATAACTTCCAGAAATCCAATGAGGATAAATCTGCAGAAGCTCTGAAAACTTTACAACACGCAGCAATCAATCAGCAAAACTTATTTGAAGTGATGATGGATGCCGTGAAATATTGTTCGCTTGGGCAGATTACCAATGCTTTGTTTGAAGTAGGTGGTAAGTACCGTAGAAATATGTAGTCCGGCCCGTGTCGGGCAGACAATTATTAACTACTAAATGTTTTTAAAATTATAAATTAAACCTCAGGGAATTTTCTTTGAGGTTTTTTGTATTTTTATCAACAACAAAATAACCGTTATGAAAATCAGCTTTAAAAGGATATTATTTTTAACAGTCATCAGTTTCTCAACAGTTTTGTTTGCTCAGAAACGTACGGAAGATTTTACCATTGGCCTTCCCTCTCAAAAAGTTAATAAAAGTTATTATAAAAATATACAGATTATCGACAAAAGAATTGATACAACTTCAATAGGAATTGTTCAGCAGGGAGCATTGAATGCAAAAGCAAGGGTAGTTCCTACTTCTCCACTTTCCGATCAGTTTCAAAGCATTTTAAATAGCGTAAACGGAGAAAATACTGAAGACGGCAGCCTTGTTTTGTATCTTAAACAACTGTATTTTGCAGAAGTTTCAAAAGCTTTTACAGAATTTGGATATTGTTATTTTCAGGGATTTCTTTTCGCAAAAAATCAGGACGGGACCTATTCTTTACTTGAAAAAACAGACACTGTTATTGAACATAAATCCGCCGATGTTACTAAAGAAATTTTAAGAAAAGGCGGTGAAATGCTTGGAAAATTCATTGCAGAAAATGCATCTAAAAAACCTGAAACAACAGAACACTATACCCTTGACCAAGTAAAAAATTTCGAAAATATTGATAAACAATCCGTAAGCCTTTTCAATTCTGCTCAGCTGAAAGATGGTATTTACAGAGATTATAATTCTCTAAAAAATCAGCAGCCGCAGCAGGAAATCAGCAGTGTGAAGTTTTACGGGAATCAGCCAAAAATCCATAGAATATTTGAAACCGTAGATGGAAAAGAAAAAGAAATAAAGAAAGATGATATATATGCGATTATTTATCAAAGTGAACCCTATATTTATCTTGCTTTTGAAAATCTTTTCACCAAGGCAGAAAAAAGAGACAATGATTATTATTTTGTAGGAAAATTAAGATCCACGAGTCCAAATATCAATAATTTAAGCATTGGAATGTTTTTCGGAGTTGTAGGCGTTTTATTGACTTCAAATCCTGCTTATCCTTTTGAACAGAAAATAGATTATATCAACGGAGCTTTTATTCCTATTAAAGAAATTCAATCTAAAAAATATTAATTCACAGAAATCTCCCTACTTTTGGGAGATTTTATTTTATATGAAACCAAAAGCCATCTTCAACTGGAGCAGCGGAAAAGACTCTGCCCTTGCCTTATATAAAACGCTAAAAAACGATAAACTTGAAGTTACATCTTTGTTAACAAGCATAAATAAAGAATTTCAAAGGATTTCCATGCATGGCGTTCATGTTTCGTTGTTGGAAAAACAGGCCGAAAGTCTGGGATTACCTTTAATTAAAATGGAACTTCCCAAAGAACCGACGATGGAAGAATACCGAGAATTGATGAACAACACCATGAATGAGATACAATCTCAGGGAATTACACATTCTATTTTCGGGGATATTTTTCTGGAAGATTTAAGAAAATACCGCGAAGATCAACTGCAGGCTATCGGTATGGAAGCTGTTTTTCCGTTATGGAAGCAAAATACAACCGACCTTATCAACGAATTTTTAAGTTTAGGCTTCAAAACAATTGTGACCTGCGTAAACGAAACTTACCTGGATAAAAGCTTTGCCGGGAGGATTATTGATGAAAATTTTATTAAAGATTTACCGCAAAATGTAGATCCTTGCGGAGAAAACGGAGAATTTCACACCTTTACTTTTGACGGGCCTATTTTTAAAAACCCAATTGATTTTAAAGTAGGTGAAACCATTAAAAAAACATATCCTAAACCAAAATCCGATGAATGCGATGAAGAAGGAGAATACGTTTTCTGGTTTTGTGATTTGATTTCAAAATAAATAGTTTCCACATATTTAACAGTACCTCTTAATAAAAATTAGGAGGTTTTTTCTTATTTTTGATAGACAACAAATGCCCAAAAATTTATTTCTTACACCAAATGATTAAAAAAACACATTACATTTTATTATTATTTTCTTTTTTAATTAATTTAATTTCATGTCAAAAAGAGATTGAAGTAAAACCGGTTGATAAAAAAGCTATTATCGACAGTACCATAATTGCTTTTGAAAAAAATCTTCTGAAAAACCAGATTGATTCTGTTTTCAGCAAGTATAATTTTAACGGGAGTGTTGCCGTTTTTAAAGATTCTGTTGAGCTGTATAGGAAAAATCAGGGTTATGCTGATTTTAAAAATAAAACTAAAATTGATGATCGTACCGTTTTTGCAATCGGTTCTGTAACTAAACAGTTTACGGCAGTTTTAATCCTTCTTCAGATGGAGCAGAAAAAACTGAATGTGGAAGATAAAGTTTCAAAATATGTATCAGAATTCCAAAATAAAGACTACGAAAATATTACCATTCACCAGCTGTTAAATCATACTTCCGGTCTTAATACTTTAGGCGGAAAATTACAGTTTAAAAGCGGAACAGATTTCTTTTATTCCAATGACGGATTCAATACGTTGGGCAAAATCATTGAAAAAGTTTCAGGAAAATCTTATGAAAAAAATGTTTCCGAGCTCTTCCATAAAGCAGGAATGAATAGTTCTTCTACAGGCAATTCATTTAAAGGAAATAATTTCGCAGGAGCTTATCTGGGAACTGGAAAAGTTTATGAGGAAATCCAGAATATGCCGAAAAGACTGGGAAATAAAGAAATAGGAATTCCTGCAGGCGGAATCCTTTCAACGGTCGGCGACCTGCATACCTGGAACAACGCACTGTACAGCGGTAAAATTCTGAACCGGGAAACGTTGAAAAAATTCGAAGTTAAAAGTGCGGAAAGGCACCATCCTGTTTTCGGGAAAATGGGCTATGGCTACGGCATCATGTCAAATATCGGACACCCTGCAAGCTACTTTCACAGCGGATATGTGAAGGGTTCCCCTTCCCTGAATATTTTTTATCCCGAAACAAGAACTTCAGTTATCATCCTATCCAATATTGCAGATGAAGAAAAAGGAAAAAATCTGATTTTTAAGCCTCATGTAGAAATAAAAAAAATTACCGATGCCATTGAAAACACTATAGCACAAATGAAAAGTGATACCGTGGCAACGGCAGTTAAAATTTAGTTATGCTTCAGAAACTTTAATGAAATCTTTTATCTTCACCAGGGTTTTCTTGTGTTCAAAGAAGTTAATCAACAGAAATATAATGAAAACCTGTAAAATATAAGGCATAATTAAGGTTATAAGTAGAGGAAATATTTCCACCGGACTTTCTGTTCTGAAAAAACGATACGCATGCTTATCTTCCCTCAAAATGAGCTGAAACATTACATTAGCACAAATGACATACATTCCCAGATTCTGCTGGTACATTGTGTAATTTAGTTTTCCCTGAAATTTAAAGTCTCTTTTTACATATTTCCGCATTGAAGGATTAAAGATCCAAATCAAAAACGGAACTAAAAAAAACAGGCAGTTGTAAAGCCTGAAAAGATCATTATACATTTCCTGATCAGCTGAAAGATAGATCAGCAGAAGATTGACGGCAAAAGAAACCAATCCGAGAAGCAATGATTTTTTAAAAATTGCATTGTACTTTATTTTTACAATTCTTTTTACAATTACCGGAATCTGTTCATGATAAAATGCAGAATAACCAGTGCTTTTGAATTCACTTTCCCAAAGTTTTTTTGTTTTTAAAAACGCTTCGTCAAAATTTAAATTTTCATCCGACTGAATATCCAGAACCTGCGATATCATATGGTCTTTGACCTCCAATAAAATATCCAGCGGAAGCCTGTGAAAAATGAGATAATCCGTTATCTGCTGTTCCTGTTCTGTAGACATCATTGCAACTAGTTAATATTAAAAATCGTGTTGAGGTTAAATAAATAATTTTTCATCTCCGCTTCCTGTTCAATCTGCTGTTTTTTTCCTTTTTCAGTTAAAAGATAGTACTTCCTGTCTCTTCCATTTATTTTTTGAATTTCAGAAGTGATAAGTCCTTCCGCCTCCATTTTATGCAAAAGCGGGTACAGTGCACCTTCCGTCATTTCCAGCTCGCCTTGAGTAAGTTCTTTTGCACGCTGTGTGATCTGGTAGCCGTACATTTTCACTTGTTTTGCAAGCAGCTTCAAAATGATATTCTGAAGAGTACCTTTATAAAGACTGTTTTTTTTCAATTTTTATCTTTTATACCCCGCAAATCTATGCATAATTTTCTTATGTATAAAAAAATTCTTCCATTTTTCTTAATTTCAATTTATGAAAAAATATTATTTCATTGCTGTTTATCCACCTCAGCAAATCATTGATGAAGTAAAAACCTTCAAGCAAGACCTTGCTCGTCATTATGAAAATTCAAAAGCTTTGAAAAATGATGCTCATATCACTCTGTTTCCGCCTTTTACAAGAGAAGAAGAACTGGAAAATGACATTCATGTTGCTTTTCAAAAAATTGATACGAAAATTTCTCCCTTTGAAATTGAGCTTAACGGATTCGGAAGCTTTGGAAATCCCAAAAATCCCGTCATTTTTGTACAGCCCGAACCTAACGAAAATCTAAAAGAACTACACATGAAGGTTAGGGAAAGATTCAATTTTAAAAGTTATTCATTTAATCCTCATATGACTGTTGGGTACAAAAATTTGTCTTATGAAAACTATCTAAAGGCATGGGAAGTTTATAAAGACAAAGAATACAAAACTAAATTCTTAGTTGATAAAATCCTTTTACTTCGTCACGATCAAAAATGGATTCCGATCGCCGAGAAAAAGCTTGAAATAATTTGATATAATAAACAAAAAACCGGCTTTAAAGGCCGGTTCTTATATCTTAAGAATACTTATTATTCTATAATGATCTTTTGGGAGATTATTAATGTTTTGTTTTCAGAAACGTTCAACATATAGTTTCCTGAAGGAATATTATTGATGTCTACAAATAATGTGACATCATCTTTTAAATTAAATTTTACCGGGATCAGCCTTCCTGAAGCATCATATAATGCAAGCTCCACATTTTTTGAAAAGCTCTGTTTTCCTTTAATATAAAACTCTCCTTTTGCGGGATTGGGATAAATCGCGAATCTTCTTTCCTCAGCCTTTACATCAAAAGTACGTAAGGTTGATTTATTTAAGGTCCATGTAAGGTTCGTAAAGTGAACTGTATTATGGTTCGTTACTTTAATTAATGGATTATTATCTGTTACGGAAAAAAGAAGAGTATTATTTCCTGTGTTGAGCTGAGCGGGAGTAATTGTAACAGAGTTGCTCGTAGATGCTAATGGCGTTCCGTTTAATGTCCATGAATTCACCAAGGTATTAGGAACAGGAAGAATTTCATTCACCGTAAAAGTTACATTAGAATTGGCATTTACCGTAGAACTGTTTGCCGGTGTATATGAATCTATCGGGGAAACCAATGTATGAATTCTTTCAATGATTGCCTCCTTACAAACCGAGCAAAACTGCTGGTTGAGATACCTCATCTCACAGCTTTGGTGCGGACGGAACCATGTTGGGCTTTCTGCATGCGCATATATTCCTACTCCGTTCAGCCCTACCCAGTTTTTCCATTTTATGGTTGCTGGATTAGAATTTTGAGTTTTATTTGGTGATTCTCCGCTACCTGAAAACCAATACTCATCTGCCAGCTTCCCGAAAGAATGTCCCAATTCGTGAACTACAATTTCATTTGCAGAAGAATTGAGTGAAGCAAAAGCATAGGTTCCTCCACAGCCTCCGTATTGTGTTGTGTTTCCGAGAATATAAGCCATGTCAAAGTCCGGGAGATTTGCAGCTAAAACCTGTGTAACCTTCGTTGTATTCCCGTAATAGCAGCGGTGGACACCATTATCAAAAGAAGAGCTGAAATAATTATTCGGATTGCTCACCGGAAAAACAGGCTCCGTAACATCCGTAGCAGTTCCCGGATGTTTCACCCCTGATTCTGGTGAAATAACCTTGATGGCATAAGCATTAAAATAATTTTTATATTCCGTATAAGGGCTTTTTGTAAAAAGATAATTAATTGTACTCTGTGCAGAAGTCACAAAATCCGGAAGCTGAGCCGAGGTAAAGCCATCCCCCATCACTGCAATGTTAATACGCTTATCATTTGATCCGTTCTGTAAAACCGGAATCGTTTCAAAAACCTGAGCAAAGCAAAAGCTCCCGATAAAAAGTGATAATAAAGTTTTTTTCATGATTATAGTTTTTGAGTGAATATTAATTGTTTTCCTGTTTCCGATATTTTTTCGATTTTCACCATCTGAATTTCAGAAGAATATGAATATCTTACACTAAACTCAGCATTCTGAAGATTAATTTTCACTCTGCTGATTTCTTCTTTATCGTAAACTTCTCTGGAAGGGTTCAAAGGGTCTTCCACAATTTGTTTTACGATTTCTTTTCCGTCTGCACTGGTAAGAGAGACAATAAAGTCTCCGGCTTCCCCACGGTTTTCGTCAGAATTCTGAACTGCTTTTAATCTTCCCTCTGTAATTTTCATTTCCTCCAGGGTGATTTTTTCCGAACCGGACTTCTCTTTTTCTATTTTAAAAAAAAGATAAACAATTTGAGGTTTTTCTTTAAGGCTATGGACAGCAACCTCTTGATCTGCTCTGTCTAAATGATTTGACTGTAAAAAATGATACAACAAAAAGACAGGTAACGTTAAAAAAAGAATTAAATTTTTCATGGATTTTTTTTGTTAATTTAAGAAGAATTTCGCTTGTTTTTATTCAAAAAATATTTTTCTCATCATTAAAAATTACAGAAAGTCATATCTTTGACGCAATGACGGCAGAAAAAATTATTTTAGGCATCGACCCGGGGACTACGGTTATGGGTTTTGGAATCATTTCGATAAAAAAAGGCAATATGGAAATGATTTCCATTCATGAATTGTTGCTGAAAAAATATCCTAACCATGAAACGAAGCTTAAATATATTTTTGATAAGACTTTAGCCTTAATTGATGAGTTTCATCCTGATGAAGTTGCTCTGGAAGCTCCTTTCTATGGTAAAAATGTGCAGAGTATGCTGAAGCTGGGCCGTGCGCAGGGTGTGGCAATGGCTGCAAGCCTTTACCGGAACATACCAATTACCGAATATTCTCCGAAAAAAATTAAAATGGCCATCACCGGAAATGGTAATGCAAGCAAGGAACAGGTGGCAGGAATGCTTCAGAATCTTTTAAAGCTAAAGGAATTCCCCACTAAGTATCTTGATGCTTCCGATGGGCTTGCTGTGGCGGTTTGCCACCATTTTAATTCCGGGACTATTTCGGATACGAAGTCGTATACCGGCTGGGAAAGTTTTTTAAAACAAAACCCCAATCGTTTAAAATAATCAGTATTATTTAGACTTATACTCGGCAGGGCTTATTGTGAAATCTGCTGTAGGCTTTCCATTTTTATCGAAATAGGTATACTGCAGTGTGACATCATTTTTCCTGAACTCTTCCATATCTGCAGAAGTTTTTACAACATCCAATGCCCCCGCTTTGGATTCAGCTTTAAACGCTTCTATCTGTTCCGGAGTTACATTTTCTTTTACATCATCCGTTAAAGTATAATTATACTTAAAACTTTATTGGGAAGGGCAGAAACACTGTCAAGACGTATCCCGTTGTTCATGATCTGCGGGGTAAGCTTATTCATGCTTGCGGCAGCTTCTTTTAATTCGTCATCAATTGTTTTTTCCTTATTACACGAGACGAGAAACAGCGTAAAGCAGAGGACTGCAAATTTGATAAAATTTTTCATAATCTAATTTTTGTGGTTGATATATTAAAGATAATACTATTTTTTAAATAATATTTCACTTGGCCTCTCTTTCGTACACATCTTCAATTTCTCTTACTTTCCCATATAAAATTTCATTATAAACAATAGAAAATTTATTATCTGATATTACTTTATACTGCTCAGTTCTTTTCAAATCCAAATCAAAATAAGAAAAGCTGCTCTCTGAAACTGATATGGTAAGCCGCCCGGAATTACTTAAAATTTCGCAATTTTTCCCTGCAGCATAATTTTTTGTCAGCAGGATATTTCCATGTGAATTTTCAAAAAGCATTGTGTATTTCTTTTCACATTTATCCAGCGGATATAATTTTATTTCGCTTCCATCAAGATATTTCCTTTCGGTGAGCTTCCAGGTTCCGAGAAGATAATTTGCGAAGGCAGGATTGCTTTGTCTATTATTAATCCCCTTTTGCGAGTGACAGCTTATCATTAAACAAAAAAGAATAAAACACAGTATTTTTTTCATCTTACAAAAAAAAAGGCCCTCTTTCGAAGGCCTTTATTATTTTTAATTAACTAAGAATTTTTTTGAATTTCTTATTCCATTATTAGAATGATTGATGATATACACTCCTTTTGGAAGAACCTGATTGATCTGAATTTCATTGGTTTTTGAATTTCCTTTCTGAATAAGCTTCCCGCTCATTTCTGAAATCTGGTATTCTCCAAATATCTCATTTTTGCTTCCCGCTAACTTTAATTTATTATCAGCTTTTACAAACACGATTGCTGTTTCTGTATTATCTTTAACCTCTGAGGTTCCTAAAACATCCATAATTCTCACAGCATAATCTTCCATCTGGCCGTACTGCAATTGAGAGCAGGCATCAAAATCAGGAAGCGCAGCTGAAGCAAAAGTAGCCGCATCTACAGCAACTCTCATTCTTAAATAAGTATTTTTAAGAGCACCGGCAGGAGGAGTAATGTTGCTTGTAAGTGTTGTCGAAGCGCCGGAAGCCATTGTATTTGATGTAGTGTTCACTACTAATTCAGAAGCATCAAAAGCTCCGTTATTATTATAATCTATCCAAACTTTTACCTTGAATTTATCCGATTGAGGGAATCCGTTCAGGAAAGTAACCTTTAATGGCGATGCAGAGTTTGCAGGAATATCTGTATAGTATGCAGGTCTTATGCATGTAGCATTAGCATAATCCGCATAATAAACCGGTGCAGCCTCATCTGAATCATAGCCGTTTGTAGTACTGCTGATTGTTCCCATCACTACTCTGTATGGCCCGATAGCAAAATTATTATTGGTAGGGTGCAGAATTCCCGCAGGATTACATATTGCAGGAATTACGGATACAGTTGACGGCACGGTTACTGAAGGATCTTTTGCTCCTAGAGAATTGAGAAGGTTTTGTCTGTACTCTTTCATCATCATGATAGCTCTGTCTCTTTGCCCTTCCGTGAATTTTCTATTGATATTGGTATAATTCATAATATTATACTGGGTTCCGTCATAATTTACACCAGTACAAGGATCTATGCTGCTATTAGTAGGCACCGCCACTCCGTACATACTTCTGGATGGGGATGTGTCACATACACGATCTCCGTTTGTAGCACAGTTCGTATTTACAGGACAGGTTGTCTGGCTATTAGCGCTTATCCCCTGAAATGTATGATATAAACCGAATGCATGCCCTAATTCATGGGTAAGAGTAGTATCATTAGCATTTTTAATGGTTGCCACCTTCATAAAGCTTTCATAGCTATAATCATAAGCATCAGGGAACATTGCATACCCCATTAAGCCGTAGCTAAGCTGCTGCTGCCCATCAAATCCTATCACAACATAAATATTAAAATAAGAATTTTCCGGCCAGTGGGGTGCAATCTGACTCTTGATTGCATAGTCGCTGGCTCCATTGCTGCTATTCATTGCTACACCACTGTCATCATATTCGGGAAGAACACTTCCGTCGTATCTTATAATCCCTGTAGTAGGCATACAGCTTGGTGACCTTTTTGCAAGAACAAGTTTAAAAGGAATTACATTACCACCAGTAGGACCGGTTCCTTCAGGATAAAAGCCGTTTCCGTAGGTAGTAGCGTACATTTTATTTGCTCTGTCTATCCAGTTGATGATTTCCTGATCAGTAACCGCCAGATTCGCATTTGCTGCCGCACTGGATTCTATCACATGCACTACAACCGGAATTTCATATAGCTGACCTGTATAAAGACCGTTCCATGAAGTTGTACCTCCCACTTTATTCATGTAAGCATGTTTATCAATACTACTGAATTTTTCATCAGCTTCTTCTCTCATTTTCTGCAATCCCGGATACTTACGATCCATACGCTCCATTACAGTATCAAAACCACAAAAACCATGTGTGTTTTGAGCAAATACACTTACAAAAGAAAGAAGTGCAAATAAAAGTACATGTTTCTTCATTATATTATTTTTGATTAAAAAAATCTTGCGAATATAATAAATTTATTGCTATCCTTATAATAAAACATCTAAAACCTTTAAAATTCTTTAACACAAATAATAAAAATAAATATTGAAGTATCAATATTTTACAGCTTTTAAAGCTTACTTGGTAAAACATAATACTATCTTTTACAATGGTATGATTTTTAGTAGTATATTTATATTAAATTTTCTAGTATGAAAAATAACCAACAAACTATAAATCAAGTGAATCATAAAATAAATTGGTTCCAGAAGTTTCTAATGGTCTGTTCCGGAGGAAACATTCATATTTTGAGAAAAACACCCAGTGAATGGAATAAGTTTTCGGGGATTGGAGGCATTGTTCTTTTTACAGCTGTTTTTGCCACGCTCTCTGCAGGCTATGCCATGTATACCGTTTTTGACAATATCTGGGCATCTATCGGATTCGGGATTTTATGGGGATTAATGATCTTTAATCTTGACCGATACATTGTTTCCTCTATCAAAAAAACAGGCACATGGTGGAATCAGATTTTGATGGCAATACCAAGACTTGTACTGGCAACTTTCCTGGGAATAATTATTTCCAAACCCTTAGAACTTAAAATTTTTGAAAAAGAAGTCAATAAGCAATTAAATACAATTATCCAGAGAAATAAAAAACAGCTTCAGGGCGAGATGAACGGCCGAATCCTTCAGCAGAGCGGACCTTTCGATACTGAAAAGAAGCAAATTTCCGACAAGATTGCTCAATATCAAAAATCGTATGATTCTGCAGCTGTAGAGCTTGAAAAAGAAATTTTAGGGAAACAATCTGGTTTAACGAGTGGTAAAGAAGGTTTCGGACCCAATGCAAAACGTAAGCAGGAACTTAAAGAACAAAGAAGGCAGGATCTTGAAAACTATCAGAAGCAAGTAGCCCCAAGATTGGAATATTTAGATAAGGAAATTTCTAAAGTGTATACCAATTTAGAAACAGAAAGAAAATCTACGGAAACGTTCGAAGATAAATTCAATGGTTTTGCAGCAAGATTGCAGGCTCTGGATGAATTGGGAAAAAATTCAGCCATTATTGGTCTTGCGGCGGCTTTTATTATGGGACTTTTCATTTGTCTTGAAATTTCTCCGGTGCTGGTAAAATTAATTTCCCATGTAGGACCTTACGATTATCTCTTGGAAAAAACAGAAAATGACTTCCGTTTATACTCAAAAGAGAAGATAGAAAAAGGAAATGCACTTACTGATTTCAGGATAGACGATTTTAAAGACAACCTATACAAATAGGCTTTTATATTAAGTTATCATTACCTTTCAGTTAATTCTGAAAGGTTTTTTTATTTCATAATTAAAATATGTAGAATAATCCCTAACTTAGCAATACCTTAAATAAACTAATTTATCATGAAAGGCTTCAGATCCTTATCTTGGACAGATCGCTTTCGTACCTTACAATTTTGTACCTAAAAACTGGGCAGCATGTAACGGGCAGCTTTTACCAATTGCACAAAACCAGGCACTTTTTTCACTTCTGGGAACTACCTACGGAGGGAACGGAACCACAAAAAAATAAATACTAAAAACTTTCAGACTCATGAATTTAAATTCGTGAAAAAATAAACACAAAATGTCTATATAAACACCGATCATAGTTAAAGCCTTCAGAATTCCTGGAGGCTTTTATTTTCAATTAAGGAACATTTTTTGTAGAAAATTATTCATGCCATCATCAGTTGTAAATAATTATCTCTATTTTCTTGAAACTGAAATATTGCGGATCATATATCAGTCGGGAGCAGTGTACGATTATTTAAAAGTTCCGGCAGAAATTTTCGACAGGTTCAGAACAGCGCAGTCCAAAGGGCGTTTCCTGAATTATGTTATTAAACCTAAATTCAAATATAAAAAAGTAGAGTAATTTAATATTAATTTAAGTAAATCGATTGCATCAAATTAAATTCTTATACTTAAATTTATTCTACTTTTAAAATATAACAACTAATAAAATTAACAAATACCACAAAATATGATATTAGAAAAAGGAACCAAAGCTCTTGAATTTGAGCTTCACTCAACTCCGGACCAAAAATTAAAGCTTTCTGATTTTTCAGGTAAAAATGTTATCCTTGTTTTCTATCCTGCAGACTGGAGCCCTGTTTGCGGAGATCAGGTGACATTATATAATGAAATGCTGAGTATTTTCCGTAAATATAATGCGGAAATTCTTGGAATTTCCGTAGATAGCTCATGGTGTCATGATGCGTTTATGGGATACCGAAAACTTCACTTTCCACTTCTTGCTGATTTTAACCCAAAAGGCGAAATCTCGAAAAAATATGGAGTTTACAATGAAGAAAACGGAACTTCAAAAAGAGCTTTATTTGTAATTGATAAAGATGGGGTTATCCAGTGGAGTTATCTGTCGCCGGACGGGATCAATCCCGGAGCCGATGGCATTATTGACGCATTAGAAACTTTAAATAAAAACGCATAATTATGGCTGCATTAAGAATTCCTGTCGGAGAAAATGACCATGTTCAGGGAAACCTGGAAACAGCTAAGATAGTATTGGTGGAATATGGGGATTATCAGTGTCCGCATTGTGGCCATGCTTATCCATTAGTAAAAAAATTTGTAGAAGAATATGGTGATGATGTGGCTTTTGTTTTCAGAAATTTTCCGCTTACAGATTCCCATCGGTTCGCTATGCCGGCCGCCGCTATTGCTGAAGCAGCAGGAAAGCAGGGTAAGTTTTGGGAAATGCATGATCTTATTTATGAAAACCAAAATCAGCTTAGTGATGAAATGCTTAAAGAATCTGTGAAAACTTTACAGCTTGATTTTTCAACTGTTGAGAAAGACATCAATGAATCCGGCATAAAAGAAAAAATTGAAGAGGATTTTGAGGGTGGAGTAAGAAGCGGTGTCAACGGAACACCTTCCTTTTTTGTTAACGATCAGAAATGGGAAGATTATGACGGAACGTATGATTCTTTTGTTGGACTAATTTCTTAGTTGAAGCTGAATATGGTTTGGCTAAAACCAATTATTTGAACCTTTGAAAGCAGGTTTCCTTCGAGAACCTCAGGATATTTTCCCGCTCCTATTGATAATAAATAAGGCTACCTCAGCATTGAGATAGCCTTTATATTTAAATTATTATTTACTACAAAGAATAATTAGGAGCTTCCTGCGTGATGATAACATCGTGAGGATGAGATTCTTTCAATCCGCTTCCTGTAATCATTACCATCTTTGTATCTTTTTGCAGAGCTTCAATATCTTTTGCTCCGCAATATCCCATTCCGGCTCTTAAACCTCCCGTCAGCTGGAAAATCATATCTTCCAATTTCCCTTTGTGAGGAACACGGCCTTCAATACCTTCCGGAACGAATTTTTTTGCTTCACTCTGGAAATATCTTTCTTTTCCACCTCTCTTCATTGCGGAAAGACTTCCCATTCCCTGATAAGATTTGAATTTTCTACCCTGGAAAATGATTTCTTCACCCGGCGCCTCATCAGTTCCTGCTAAAAGTGAACCCAGCATTACTGCTCCCGCTCCACTTGCGATTGCTTTTACGATATCTCCTGAAAGCTTAATACCACCATCCGCGATTACTGCTACATTTTTGGACTTAGCATATTCGTAAACATTGTAAATAGCAGATAATTGAGGAACTCCAACTCCCGCAACCACTCTCGTCGTACAGATAGATCCAGGTCCTACACCTACTTTAAGAACGTTCGCACCAGCTTTGATCAAATCTTCAGCAGCTTCCGCCGTTACAATATTTCCCCCAACGATATCCAGATCCGGATATGCTCTTCTGATTTCTGAAATCTTATCTAAAACTCCTTTTGAGTGACCATGAGCAGAATCAATACCTACGATATCTACACCAGCTTTTACCAATGCTTCAATTCTGTCCATCGTATCTTCACCAACGCCAACTCCGGCTCCCACGATCAATCTTCCGCCCTGATCTTTGTTGGCGTTCGGGTATTCCAATTGGTTGTCGATATCTTTAATGGTGATTAAACCGACTAATTTATTGTTTGAATCTACGATAGGAAGCTTTTCAATTCTGCTTTTAAGAAGAATTTCCTTAGCTTTTTCAAGGTTGGTATCTTTATCGGAAGTGATCAGATTTTCTTTTGTCATGATCTCCTCTACTTTCATATCAAGGTTTTCCTGATATTTTACATCTCTGTTGGTAATAATTCCGATCAAAGTATTTTCGGCATCCACTACAGGAAGTCCGGAAATTTTATATTTCGCCATCGTTTCCTTTGCCTGAGCCAGTGTATGGTCTTTGGAAAGGGTTACCGGATCCGAAATCATTCCGTTTTCTGAACGTTTTACACGATTTACCTGTGCAGCCTGTTCCGCAATGGTCATATTTTTATGAATGAAGCCCAAACCGCCCACTCTTGCCAGTGCAATTGCCAGATCGGCCTCCGTAACGGTGTCCATCGCCGCAGAAACTATCGGAACATTAAGCGTAATTTTGTCGGTAAGTCTTGATTTTAATGAAACCTGATTAGGTAAAACTTCTGAATAAGAAGGGACTAGAAGCACGTCATCGAAAGTGATGGCTGTCTCTACAATTTTGTTATGAATAGACATCTTTACTTTCTTGCAAAATTAAGGTATTTTACTGAGATACGAAAATTGATTTTAATAGTTTAAATAAAACTTAACAATCAATAACTTAAATCAAAAAACCGCCTGGAATTCCGAAACGGTTCTTTTGTACAAAATAAAATTAGTATATAATATTGAATATGAAGTGACTTTATTTATCTGTTGCCGAAGCAATCATTTTTGAAATATCATCAGCTGTAAAACTTCCTTTCACATCCACAAAAACCAGATCTTTATCAGAATTTACAGTAATCAGCATATTTTTGATGGTTTCTCCTTTTTGTTTTACCCGGATATTAACATTGTCCCCGTCATGCTTTATAGTTGCCCAGTCTTCGTAATTATTATTGTTCAGGTAATTGGCAAAATCTTTTACCATTTGCCTGTCCCCGTTTTCTACCGTCATTACTTTTATTTTTGAAACCTTTCTTACAAGATTTATTATTTCATCACTTTCACCGTCTTCTTTTAAAGCTTTTTTAATGTAAGGCTTCGCCAAAAGCATGGGTACATTGATGCTTACAAACTTTGCTCCTTTAAAATCATGTCCTGATTCAGAAAAATAACCCATATTCGGGCGTTCTGAAACGATGCAGGACTGCATCAGGAACATGGTACAAGCTATGATAAAGATGTTTTTTAAAATTTTCATGGTGATTGGTTTTTAATTAATTTGCTTTAAAGATCCGCCGGACATTTTGCTGATATCAGAAGTGATCTCCGGATTGCCTTTATATTTAATCAGTCCTCCCGAAGAAGCTTTTACATCCAGCTTTTCAACAGCGTTCACAGAAAGGCTTGCTCCAGAAGTGGATTCCGCTCTCACATGATTGGCTCTGAAGTTTTCTGCTTTGCAGAGAGCCCCGCTGCTGATATCAAAAACTGCAGTTCCCGCCTGTCCGCCAATGTTTGTATCTGATCCGCTTGAACCTTTGAAATCAAGGTTTTTAGAATTCACTTCCACTTTTAAACTTGTTCCGGAAGTTGCTTCAACTTTTGTACTATTTGCGATATTAAATTTCCCTTTTACTACCGAACCTGAAGAAGCATCAATTTCCAGATTATTTTCATTCACAGAATTAATCGTTGTAAAAGTAGCCCCTGAAGATGTTTTGATATTATCCATTCTCGGCGAAGAAACATTTACGCTGATGTTTTTGAACTTCAAATTTTTCTGTCCTTTATTATCAACATACACCTTTAAAACCCCGTTATCAACTTTGGTTATGATATACTGAAGCTTGTCTGCATCTGCAATCACTTTGATATTGGCAGGGCTTTCCTGCTTGAAAACCACATTTACACCCGTGCTCACTTGAATTCCTGAGAATTCACCAACATTTCTTGTTTCACCGCTCAAATAGGAGGTATTTTCTGAGGTGATATTATTTCTGGCATTGGTAACCGGATTTGTTTTTGTTTCGGTGGAGTTTACGATTTTGCTGATATCATCCATCGATAATTTACCGTCTAGCTTTACTAAAATGCTTTCTGCACCTCCGCTGTCAATGCTCAGCAGCAAATCATCCATTATCCCGTTTTTTTCTTCCGAAGAAAGGAATTTTATTTTTGCGCCGCCACTGTTCATGGTCATGATTTCACTATAGTTCAGATTACTGAGATAGGAAGAAATATCTTTATTGATCTGAGACAATTTCTTTTCTTTTGCCGTTTTTGCATCCGCAGGTTTTTCGGCGATGAAAACTTTTAGTCCTTCAATCTTTGACAACAAAGGCTTAATCTGGTCCAGTTCAGCATCTCCTAAATCCAGGCTGCTCAGCATCCCGAACATAGGTTTGGCAATTTTTATAGAGGTCACCCCCTCTGCCTCCTGATATTTCTCAAAAAGCTGATCGAGCTTATCTTTCTGCCCATATACATTGAAAAAATGGGAAAAAGCAAGTGCGAATATTACTATTATTTTTTTCATGAGTCAATTTTTATTTTTTGATTATTAGTGCCTGATCAGGTGCATAATCTTATTTTAAAAGGTTAATTAATAATCGTCGTCTACGACTTTTGGTTGTACTAGCTTTTCACTGACGTTATTTGCAAATATTTGGAATGAATACTTAGTCACATTAATAGCCTCTTCCACATTTTCAATTCTTTTCCCGTTTACGATCACGTAAGAATCCTGATAGCCTGTAGAATCTGCTGTTGTTTTATAGTTTTTAGAAGAATTATAAACAAATTTTGGTTTTCTTTCTTTTTTAAGTCTTCCTCTTTTAGGTAAAATTTCATCTAAAACATCCTTCTCTGCCACTGTATTTTCCTGGAAAATAGAATCTTTTTTCGTTCCGGAAATAGAATCGTTAGGATGATTCACAGCAACCTGTTCCTGATGTTCATTATTTTCTTCAATAAAATCATTTTTCTGGTTTTTAATCTGACTTTCCACAAACTGTGCCTGATCTTTTACACCAGAATTTTGATTATAATTAAAAATAAACCCGATGCTGAAAATTAAAACCAATCCTGCCGCCATCCAGAACCATTTCGGAAATGAAGGTTTCGTTTTGGACCCGATTGGGATGATTGGAGCAGCGCTGTTATCTGCTGCCTCATCTTTTCCTTCCGCTTTTTTGAGGAAATCCTCAAAATCCCAGTCCATTTTTTCTTCCTTTATATTTTGGAAGATCTCGTCATATTTATCTTGAAATTTGTCTTTGCTCATAGCTCATCAATTGTGAAATTTGTTCTTTTACTTTTTGTCTGGCCCGCATAAGATTTACTCTTACTGCATTTTCTTCCATTTCCAGCATTTCTGCTATTTCTGAGACTTCATATTCTTCTACATCTTTCAAATGGATCACTGCTTTTTGTTTTTCCGGAAGCTGATTAATGAAACTTATAATATGTTCCTTCAAATTATTCACTTCCATACTGTAAAGCTCCGACCGGTGAAGCTGCATATCCGCAAACCCGAGCTTTACATCGTGATGCTTCAGCCTGTTCAGGCATTCATTCCGGACGGCTTTCAGAGCGTAGGATTTTAAATTCCCGAACTGCTCCAGCTCATCTTTTTTCTGCCAGAATTTAATCATCAGGTCCTGAACTACATCTTCCGCTTCATCACTACTCATGACAAACCTTTTCGCAAAGCGATACATCTCATTTTTGAGAATGAATACCGTATTCTTGAAAGTTTCTTGGGTCATAAGTTTTGTTTCTATAAGTAAGACAATGGAAATCTTAGTTTTATTACATCAAAAACAAAAAAACTTCAAAAAAATTTGAAGTTTCATTTATCGTAAGATTAATACGTATCAAAAATATACTTAAAAATCGCCTTATCCTCATCTGTCAAAGCCACTTTTCTTCTGGCCATTGCACGTTCTGCAACTTCGTAGGCTTTATCTAATTTAAATCTTTCATCATCCTTAAATCCGCCCCATGAAAAATTTTCTATCAGGTTTGGAGGAAAACCTTCCTTGAAAATATTGGAAGCAACACCCACCACTGTCCCAGTGTTCAACTGGGTGTTGATAGCCGTTTTAGAATGGTCACCCATAATAAGCCCGGCAAACTGCAGCCCCGTATCTTCAAAAGCCTTCGTCCTATAATTCCAGAGTTTTACATGGCCGTAATTATTTTTAAGATTGGAAGAATTGGTATCTGCACCAAAGTTGCACCACTCTCCTACAACTGAATTCCCTAAGAATCCATCATGTCCTTTACTGGAATATCCGAAAATAATGATGTTATTCACTTCGCCGCCCACTTTACACTGCGGGCCAATAGTCGTTGCACCATAAATTTTTGCCCCAAGGTGAAATTTAGAACCCTCACCTAACGCAATCGGGCCGCGAAGATTACAGCCTTCCATTACTTCAGCATTTTTCCCGATGTAAATTTTTCCGGTTTTTGTATTGATTGTAGAAAACTCAACTTGAGCGCCTTCTTCAATAAACAAATCTTTTTTCTCCCCTAAAAATCCATTCGTAGAAGAAAGCTCTTGGGAGATTCTTCCTTTCGTCAATAATTCAAAATCAAAATCAATGGCTTTGTGATTATATGTAAAAAGATCGGTTGGCTTTTTGAAGAAAATCAACTCTTCCTTAATATCAGTCATTTTCTCGATCTGATGTAAAGAAAAACCTTTCATATTTATTTTTGCCGCGATCAGCTCATCTTCATAAACCAAAGCTTCGCCCAGCTTTAAGTCTTTTATTTGCCGGATAACACTTTCGGTAGGTAAAAAGTTGGTTACTAAAAAAAGACTTTCCTTTTCTTCCGGACTTTTGAATTTATTCTGAAGATAATTTTCCGTGAAGTATGAAATCTCTGTGTTTTCTAAAATCTGCTGCCATCTTTCGGAAAAAGTAAGAATTCCGCATCGCATTTCTGCAACGGGCCTTGTAAAGGTAAGTGGAAGAAAATCTTCCCAATATTGCGCATCTGAAAATACTAATTGCATTTTTTATAGAAGTTAGATGTTAGAGGCTAGAAGTTAGAAGAAGTTTAAGTGTTATTAACCAATTTCTCTGTATCTAATTTCTAGTCATGACAAAATTACAAATACTAAAACTAACTTCTAATATCCAATGTCTAAATTCTACATTAAATAAATAAAAAAAGTCTCCCAAATTTTGGAAGACTTTAAATATTTTTAATCTCAAAAAATTACTTAGCGAATTTCTTGTATTTGTTCATGAACTTATCAACTCTACCTGCAGTGTCAACTAATTTCACTTTACCAGTGTAGAAAGGGTGAGAAGTTGAAGAGATTTCCATTTTGATCAATGGGTATTCTTGTCCTTCATACTCGATAGTATCTTTTGTTTCTGCAGTAGACTTGCAAAGAAACACCTCGTCGTTACTCATATCTTTGAAAACAACAAGTCTATAATTTTCTGGGTGGATTCCGTTTTTCATGTGTAAATTTCTTTTTTTGTTAATGTCACATGTAACCTTGCGGTTTCATAATACAATTTTAAAAATTAAAGTTTGCTTTCGAAATAGTAATGGATATTTCTCTGCTAATTTTAGGTTGCAAAAGTACAATATTTTTTTGAATTTGCAAATACGTAATCAATATTTTTTTCTTCATAAGAAATTCAAAGTATTTTCGTTAAATTTGAAATCTATTTAAAAATATAATTTCGATGAAATTCAAATTATTACTGGCTTTTTCTTTCTGGATGCTTATCATGGCTGTATCATGTAATAAGGATGATATCAGCTTTGATGCACCTTCGCAGGCGTTAAGATTTTCAAAAGATACGGTTTTCTGTGATACGGTTTATCATCAGGTACGTTCTAAAACTTATGCCGTAAAAGTATATAATAATGAAGACAAAGATGTTCTGATTCCAAGAATTTATCTTGAAAAAGGAGCCTCTTCTTTATATAAAATCAATGTAGACGGAAAGCCGGGCCACGATTTTAAGGATGTTCCTTTAAGAAAAAATGACAGCCTTTATATTTTCGTGGAAATTGCACCGGATGCTGCGGGTCCTGAAGCGATCGCTGAAGATAAAGTTTTATTCGAAAGCCCTGCAGGAAAACAGCAGGTGGTTTTATTTTCTGTGGTTCAGGATGCAGAATTCTTCATAGAAACTCCTACCAATCCTAATGCTATTACCAGTAATACAACTTGGACGAATAATAAAGCAAAAATTATTTATGGTAATTTAACGGTAAATCCAAACGTGACACTAGACATTCAGGCGGGAACCAAAGTCTATTTCCACAAAAACAGCGGAATGAAGTTTTCTGCAGGATCTACTTTAAATATTAACGGTACACTCGCAAATAATGTCATTTTGCGAGGCGACAGAAATGATCCTGCTTATGATACCATCCCAAAAAGCTGGAACTCTATTAAAATGGAAACCGGCTCTACCCTGAATATGAATTACGCAAGACTTTTCGGGGGTACAAAAGGATTGGAAATGAAGCAGACCAATGCTACGATCAATAACTCTTTTATCCATACCTTCCAGGAATACGGAATCTACGCCGTTGCATCTACCGTAAATGCGAAAAATTTAGTGATGAACAACTGTGGAGAATCTGCGATTGGTATTTATAAAGGAGGAACTCATAATTATATCCATTCTACCATTGCTAATTATTCCAGTCTGCTGCAATCTTACAACAGAAACGGAATCTTTGCCACAAATGAGTGGAAAAATGAGTCTAACCAGACTGAACAAGGGCCGCTCATCCTTAATGTTAGGAACAGCATTGTTTATTCCGACAGGGATAATTCCGTGAATTTTGAGCAGACTCCGGGACAGCTGTTTAATTTTGTGTTTGAAAACTGTCTTTTAAAATATTCAGGTACTTCTGAAGCAGGCTTTTCATTCGACAGCAATCCTAGTGTGATTCAATCAGTTAAAAACCTGGATCCTCTGTTTGTCAATTATTTTGCAGCAAAAATGAACCTGAGAGTTAAACAAAATTCTCCGGCAATAGGAAAAGGGAGTACTGCCGTTGCGGCAACAGTTCCTACCGATATTGCAGGCTTTTCGAGAACATCGAACCCTACTTTGGGAGCGTATCAGTATCAATAATAAAATATCTTATAAGCAGATTAATAATAAATAATGGAAATCACAGCCCTGCAGCAGCAAGTAGATGAATGGATCAAAACAATTGGCGTCCGTTATTTCAATGAACTTACCAATATGGCCATGCTGACGGAAGAAGTAGGTGAAGTGGCAAGAATTATAGCCAGGAGATACGGCGAGCAGAGTGAAAAAGAAAGTGATAAAAACAAAGATCTTGGCGAAGAACTGGCAGACGTACTGTTTGTAACTTTATGTTTAGCCAATCAAACCGGAGTGAATTTACAGGAAGCTTTCGACAAAAAAATGAAGATAAAGACAGATCGCGATAAAGATCGTCATCAGAATAACGAAAAATTAAAATAGCTGGATGCCGGAAGTTGGAAGCCGGAAGTTTTTAAACTAAACTTTTTACCTCCATCTTCCAGCCTCGGGCTTCCAATTTAGAAGAGCAATGAAGAAGCTGGAAAAATCAAAATTAACGGAAAACAAAACCATACAAATCAGCGGTTCGAAAAGTATTTCGAATCGTTTGTTAATTTTAGAAAGTTTGTTTAAGAACATAAAAATCGGGAATTTATCCAATTCACAAGATACTCAGCTGCTGAAAAAAGCATTGGGTGAAGAAACGGAAATCGTTGATATTCATCATGCAGGAACAGCAATGCGTTTCCTTACTTCCTATTATTCCATCCAGGATGGAAAAACCACGATTCTTACCGGCTCAAAAAGGATGAAAGAAAGACCTATCAAAAATCTGGTGACCGCCCTACAAAACCTTGGAGTTGAGATAGAATACCTGGAAAATGAAGGTTTCCCGCCTTTAAAAATTAAAGGAAGAAAAATCACGGAAACAAAAGTGGATGTACCGGCAAATATTTCAAGCCAGTTCATCACTTCCCTCCTGTTAATCGCCGGGAAACTGGAAAGCGGTTTGGAAATAAACCTTGTAGGCGAAGTAACTTCAAGGTCTTATATTGAAATGACACTGGATATTTTAACCAGGTTCGGAATCAAAAACAGCTTTATCGGCAACACCATCAAAGTAGAATCAGCCATCAACCATCTACTATCAACCATCAACTATGAAGTAGAAAGCGACTGGAGCTCAGCCTCATATTTCTATTCATTCGCAGCATTGGGAAGGGAAACAATCCATTTAAAAAGCTTTTACAGAGAATCCACTCAGGGAGATTCTGCCATTGCTAAAATTTATGAAGATTTTTTCGGAATCAAGACCAATTTTATTGATAACGAACATCAATTAACTCTTGAGCCTCAACCTGATTTTCAATTTCCTGAAAAAATAGTTTTGGATATGAATAATTGCCCAGACATCGCCCAAACGCTTTGTGTAACGGCTGCTGCATTAAAAATTCCATTTGAAATTTCAGGGCTTGGAACCTTGAAAGTAAAGGAAACCGACCGGCTTTCGGCTCTTCATAATGAATTGAAAAAACTGGGAACAGAAACCGAAATCACGGATTTCACGATCAAATCTGTCAGCTTTAGTGAGCCGGAAGACCATATCTCTATCAAAACATACCAGGATCATAGAATGGCCATGAGCTTTGCCCCGTTTTGTTTAATTAAAGAATTAAATATCGAAGACGAAGATGTAGTGGAAAAATCGTATCCGATGTTTTGGGAGGATTTAAAAATTATTTTAACTAAAAACTAATGAATACAAAAACGATAATCATCACGGGAACCTCATCAGGAATTGGTTTCGTACTCGCAGAATATTTCGGAAAAAAGGGTCATAAAGTTTATGGCCTAAGCAGAAAGCACACCGAAAGCCAGTATTTTAAATCCATTCCTACCGATGTTACAGATAATGATGCCGTACAAAATGCCATCGCAGAAGTTTTGAAAACAGAAACAAGAATAGATGTTTTGATCAACAACGCAGGAATGGGAATGGTAGGTGCTGTGGAAGATTCTTCAAAAGAGGATATTTTAAAGTTATTTAATCTAAATTTGGTGGGAGCAGTTCAGATGATGAGCGCTGTGCTCCCGAAAATGCGTGAAAATACATTTGGGCAGATCATCAATGTTTCCAGTATCGGAAGTGAAATGGGACTGCCGTTCCGTGGGTTTTATTCTGCCTCAAAATCGGCTTTGGATAAAGTAACGGAAGCCATGAGGTACGAAGTATATCCGTGGAATATCCACGTCTGCTCGCTGCATTTGGGTGATATTAAGACCAATATTGCCGAGAACAGAGTAAGAACAAAAGTTTCCGAACCTTATAAAAATGTGTTTGATAAAGTGTATGCTTTGATGAACTCTCATGTAGGCGACGGAACCGAGCCATTGGAAGTTGCAGAATATGTGGATTCACTTTTAACTAAAAATAAATGGAAAGCTCATTATTATTTTGGTAAATTCGGGCAGAAAATCGGGGTTCCTTTGAAATGGATCCTTCCGCAGGGAACTTACGAGAATCTGATGAAGAAATATAATAAACTGGCTTAGTTTCAGTTATTAAAACAATTTTTAATTTATAATAATATATTTTGAACTATTAAGATTTATTTAATGTAAAAGTTTAAGATGCTTCGACTCCGCTCAGCATGACAGCTCTATAAAATGACAGTCAGTACTAGAAATGTCATGCTGAGCAGAGTTGAAGCATCTTTCCAGATAATAAATTTTAATAATTTAACTCAAATCAAATTGAAGCTGTTTCTGAAAATATTTTTTATACTGTTTTGCGTTTTTGTACAAGCGCAGAAGAAGCAGTATTTCCTTATCGATTCGGAGACAAAAGTCAAAAAAAAGGTGAAGGATTCCGCTTCTGCAGTCAAATTTCTGGATTCTCTGGCCCAGAATAATTACTTTTTCACCAAATTAAAAGAAGTAAAAGTAAAAGGCGACAGCACGGAAATCGTATTTGATAAAGGGAAAAATTTCAATGAAACCTATGTGAATCTTTCCGATTCCATCTCACAGAAAACAAAAATTCAGAAAGAATTTTTCACCAAAAATTTAGATTCAACAAAGAAAAAAATCAATAAATCTTATATTGATGACGGTTTTGCTTTCAGCAGAATCAAATCAAAATACAAAGGCCAGAAAAATGGCTATCCCGTTGTAGAGCTCGATATCAATAAAAATGATAAGCGAACCATAGACGGCTTTGTAGTAAAGGGCTACGAAAGAGTTCCGAAAAGATTCATCAAAAATCTTGAAAAAGAATTCAAAGGAAAAACGTATGACGATAAAAACCTTATCGCTATCAATAAATCATTTCAGGGACACCAGTTCATCTCGCTGGAAAGGCCTCCGCAAACCTTATTCACCAAAGATTCCACAAGCATTTACCTCTTCATGGAAAAAAAGAAAACCAATACTTTTGACGGGGTGATCGGTTTTGGGAATGATAAGACGGATAAATTTACTTTAAACGGAACGCTGAACGTAAATTTCAGAAATATATTCAATAGTTTTGAAACCGTGAACCTGTATTGGCAGCGAAATCCGGATAAAGGGCAGACTTTTGATCTCCAGACCGATGTTCCTTATCTTTTTAAATCTAATGTAGGCTTAAATATGAAAGTCAATATCTTCAGACAAGATTCTACTTTTGCCAATGTGAAAGCGCTTCCCGCACTTTATTATCACATGAACAGCAGAAATAAAATCGGCTTGAGGGGAACTTTCGAAAGTTCCAGCATTATCGATACGCTTTATGTTCAGGGTAAAGATTACAATAAAAAAGGGATTGGGATCTGGTTTGAAATGGTAGAGCCGTCGGATATTGACCTGTTCCTTTATAAAACAAGAATCAATGCCGGATATGATTATCTTACAACCACTTATACCAAAGATAACATTAAAGCCCTACAAAACCAGTTCTACTTTTTTGGAGAGCATAACTATCATATCAACAGAAATCATTTCCTCAATATAAAAGCGGAAGGCGCCATGATGGATTCAAAAATTGACTTCTCTGCCAATGAATTGTACCGTTTCGGAGGCTGGAATTCCATGCGGGGTTTCAATGAAAATTCCCTCGCCGCCGATTTTTATTACTACGGAAGCTTAGAATACCGTTACCTCATCGGAAGCCAGGCATTTTTTGATGTTTTCGGGCAGTACGGGCAGCTCAATAATAAATCTTTGAATGTGAAACCCAAGCTTTACAGTGTAGGGCTCGGATTCAATTTCTTTATTCCGATCGGGCTCATGAGTTTTCAGCTTTCCAACGGTAATGAATTCGGAAATCCGTTTAAGTTTAATGATATTAAAATCCATTGGGGAATTTTGAGCAGGTTCTAGTTTAAATCTAGTGTACTGGAGTAAAACCTTGAGCAGTAATATAAAAATATCCGGTAGTAAAGCAAAGATACAGATAACAATATGGAAAATGCTTTGCAGTTTATAAAAACTCTCGTACAGTAAGCAATCTAAAGCCCTCACCATAATAAAGGCAACCAACAGTATTCATAATCTTTTCTTCACAAGATTAAAAATATAGGGAATAAGCAACAAGTTGAATAAAAGTGTATATTTATGATTCAATTTTAAATCTTACTACTATGGGAATCTTGAAAGAAGAATATGTACCGATCGCTGATGCTTTATTAACAAGCCTAGCTAGAGACTTGAACCTTTTTGAAGCAGAAAATCATTTATACAATGCTTCATTCTTGGCCGCGATGCAAAACAAAACTAACGAATTGAGGGCTAAAGAAACAGGTGATGCATTACTTACACGGCAAAAAAAGACAACTCAGGAACTTTACACATTAGGAAATGACCTTACAAAACCAATGAAGCTTCTGAATGTGGTTTTTGATAAAGCAGGAATAAAAAACTCGTTACCAAGCGATATATTAAAAAAAGTAAAGAAAAGAAATTTTGAAGGTGTATTACTGAATCTCAAAGCTTTGAAGGAAATAGTTTCATCACAAGCCACATTATTAACATCTTGTGGCATGAAGCCCAATACTGAAACAGTGCTTCAAAACAGTTTTGACACTATTACTGCCAAAAGCAATGAGCAAAGCTCTTATCAACAGCAAAGAAAAGCTTTTACTTCTACCAACAAAGGCTTGTATAAAGAATTATATGTTTATATAAGTGAGGTAGCAAGATTAGGAAAAATTATTTTTCAAGGTGAGCAAAAGGCTTCAGAATACACGATTGACAGCCTTATTGCAATGGTGAATTCTTCTAAGAAATCAAAAAGTGGAGATGAGCCACAAGCTAAAAATGTATAAATTCCGCCTCAATAATGAGGCGGAATTTTAGTTTTCAATATTAATGTCAGGATTAAAAACGATATTTTATAGACGTTAATAAATATCTTGGAACTAATTGAATTTTTGATATAAAATTAGTATAGTTATTTAATGAATTATAAACATATTCTTTTTCGTTTAAAATATTATTGAATACTATACGATATGATAGTTTGCTGTCAACAGGTGTATAACTTAAAACTAAGTTATTGAATGAATAACTTTTAGCGAAAATAAAATATAATGAATTGTTTGATTCCACTAGTAATGTTTTAGAGATTTTATAGTTAATATTCCAAAAGAAATCTTTTGTAAAGCTTGTGCTCTTAATATCATTAAAAAGTGTTTGATTATAATTATATGAAAATCCAAAATCAAAATTTACAGGAATTTTAAAATATGTAGTAGCTGTATATTTTATTTTATTTGTATACCCTTTAGATAATAAGAAATTATCAGAATTAACTTTTACGGGACTAGAATTCCAAATATTATTTGTTTCAATTCTTGATGAAATATTAAGCTTACGAATGTAATTAGTAAAGCTGAAATTCAAATTATAACTTTCCCCTCCAAAAGTCTGTTGAAGAGAATTAAAGCTGAAATCATTAGTTATGCTACTTTCAGTATTCAATATTGATTTGGATTTTATGTATAAGGCATTTGTATTGATTGAAAACCTCTTTTCATCAATATATATGTAATGAGAAAAAGAAGCAATAGTATTTTTTAATGGTAATTGATAATTTGTTCCTCTTGAAAAAGAACGATAATCAGTTAATTGATATTCATTTACTAATTGATTGATTTCTGGTAAAGTATTATTTTCTGAATAAGACAAAGTAAAACTACCTAATTTTGTTTTTTTAATATTTAAATAGATGGAAGGATTTATTAAAAAAATATTATTGTGAGTGTTTTCGTAATTATAATTAATATTTTGAAAGCTAATATTTCCTGTAATATCCAATGTTTTTGAAAAATTATATTTCAGTGAATTATCAGAAATTATTTTGAGTTGATTTAATTTAATATCATTAGAATAATCCGTTTCTAAAGAGCCATTATCTGATAATAATTTATTATTATATAATTCGCTGTTATATTCAGCTTGAATACTGTTGGTCAAATCAATTCTATTAAATTTAGTAGTTAATTTACTTTTAACTCCAGAATATAAAATATTATTTTCAGCTGTTTGTAGTAAACTATTATTAGAATCCAAATCCAAAAAAGAGTTCAAAAGTGGTGAAAATATATTTGTTCTTTCATGTACTCTATCACTTCCAAAGTACAAATAATTATTAAGGACTTTATTTGAAGATACTTCGTAAGTATGATTAAAATGATTATAAAAAGTGAAGTTTTTTGATTTGGAAGATTGATAAATATTATCAGAATTAAAAATTAAATCATTACTTGTTTTATTGGAATTTTCTTTAAAAATAAAAAGATTATTTATATAGTTTTTATTGTTAGGATAATATTTTAATTCGAGTTCTGTTGAAGCTAATATTTTCTTATTATTATAAAAATTATTTTCTGTATATGATATAGGATTGTTTTCAATATTAAATATTGTTTCTGAAAATGAATTTTGTTTTTGTTTATCATATGTGAAATATACAACACCTCTTGAACTTGCAACTATTTTTGAGACAAAATTTATATACTCTTTATGCTACATTTTTAGATTGATTAGACATTAAATTTTGATACTCTCTTATGGTTAAATTTCCTAAAGCTGAATGCCTTCTCTGGGTGTTGTAAAATGTTTCTATATATTCAAACACAGAGTTTTTGGCGTGGTCTCTAGTTTCATATTTATTTTGATAGACAAGTTCGGTTTTCAGAGTTTTGAAAAAACTCTCCGCTACAGCATTATCATAGCAATTTCCCTTTCCACTCATACTTCGGGTAATATTTTTCCCGACTATTGACGTAAATTCTGTGCACGCATACTGTATCCCTCTGTC
>NZ_AUMT01000018.1 GCF_000430825.1 Chryseobacterium daeguense DSM 19388
GCAGCAGCCAAAGTGGATGAAAATTATTGGACTTATTTATTCCTTGGATTCATCGGAGGATTAATTGCATTGCTTACCCCGTGCGTTTTCCCGATGATTCCCCTTACCGTTTCCTTCTTTACAAAAGGGAATAAAAACAAGGCAAAAGGAAAAAGAGATGCGCTCATTTATGGATTTTTTATCCTTTTAATTTTTGTGCTGCTGAGTATTCCTTTCCATATTATTGATGGAATTGCAGGGAATATTTTTAATGAAATTTCCACCAGCGTATGGCTGAATATTGTGTTTTTCATCATATTCATTTTCTTTGCGGGAAGCTTCTTCGGGTATTATGATATCACTTTGCCAAGCTCAATTGCCAACAAATCTTCCAAGGCAGAAGAAGCCGGAGGAATCATCGGGATTTTCTTTATGGCACTGACTTTAGTGATCGTTTCATTCTCCTGTACAGGTCCTATTTTAGGGAGTTTGCTGGGAAGTGCGGTGACAGGTTCGGCAAACGTTCCGATGCTTCTGACATTTGCTCTGGCAGGTTTTGGACTGGCATGGGCGATTATTTTTGGACTTTTGGCCTTATTCCCGCAGGCATTGCAGAGCCTTCCGAAATCCGGAGGCTGGATGAATACGGTGAAAGTGGTATTAGGTTTTGTTGAACTGGCTTTAGCATTGAAATTCTTATCAAAGGCAGATTTGGTTTCTAAAACTTTCTTCTTAAAAAGGGAGCTTTTCATTGCTGTATGGATCATTATAGCCCTTGGGCTGGCCTTATATTTATTTGGATTAATACGATTTCCGCATGATGATAAAAAACCGAAAATTTCCGTTACAAGAAAAATATTGGGAGTTTTAGGATTTGGATTTGTGATTTATTTAATTCAGGGGTTAATTCCTTCCGATCGTCCCAAACTACAGCTATTAAGCGGAATTTTACCTCCGTTGAATATAAGCTATTTCCATGACGAAAAAGACGGAATCCTGGGAATGCACCCTGAACACGATTTCTTTACAGCCATTGAACTGGCCAAAAAAGAAGACAAGCCTATTTTAATTGATTTCACGGGCTACGGCTGTGAAAACTGCAGAAAAATGGAGGAGTTTGTCTGGAGCGAAGGCGATATTTTACCGATTCTTCAGAATGATGTTGTTCTGGCTTCACTTTACGTAGATGACAAGGAAGAGCTTCCTGAAGATCAGCAGACTAAAATTGATCTTGGAGACGGACAGGTAAAGAAAGTAAAAACCATTGGCGACAGATGGAGCTTATTCCAGCAGGTGAATTTTAACAACAATTCCCAGCCGCATTATGTTTTGATTACCCCGGACGGAAAAGTGATCAACACACCGGTGTCAGGCTACATGCCGAAAGAGGATTTTAAAAAGTTCCTGGAATGCGGGGTACAGCATTATAAAAAGAATTGATAATTCCAATAATATTTAAATAGATAGTTAGTTAATCAGCTATAATTACTCTTTATTTTGTGTTTTTGCCTCTCAGATGAGAGGCATTTTTCATTTATTAAACTTATTTACAAATAAAATAATATTTGTTTCTAAACTCTATCAAAAACCATTATCTCTCTCAAATGAGAATAATAACAGGTTACTACAGGATAGCTGAATTTGTCTATAAGTATACTTTTATAAAACCAACAAAAAAAGAAATTTTAACGATATTCTTGATTTTTGTTTATAAAATATAAAAATATTGAAAAGTAATAATAATCTTTTTTAATAATCACTATCGATAATGAAAAATAAAATATTAACTCTCGGTCTTTTAGTCAGCGCCACCGGATTAATCTTTGCACAGGAAGAACCGAAGAATTCTGCATCTAAGGACAGCATACAGCCAAAGACTGGTGCTAAAACCAAAGATATTGAGGAAGTGGTAATTATTGCCTACGGAACACAGAAAAGAGGAGAAGTTACCGGATCTGTCGGCAGGGTAACCGCAGAAAGCTTTAAAAACCGGCCTATTGCAAGGGTAGATCAGGCTTTAACCGGTCAGATTGCAGGGGTGAAAACACGCTCAACAACAGGAAAACCCGGCGAACCGCTGGAAATCAGGGTTCGTGGTACGGCATCCATTTCCGCAAGCAATTCTCCGGTGTATGTAGTGGATGGAATGGTAGTGGATGATATGGCAAATATTTCGCCTGATGATATACAATCTATCGAAGTACTGAAAGATGCGGCATCTACCGCAATGTATGGGTCAAGAGGTTCGAACGGGGTAGTGATTGTAACCACCAAAAAAGGAACTTCAGGTAAACCGTCTTTCACTTTTTCACAGTATTACGGGGTGCAGACCATTGAAAAGAAGCTGGACATTATGAACAGCTCAGAGTGGATAGATTACGCAACAGAAGCGATCAATAAAAAGTGGGTAGCATTGGCTCCGGGCAACTCGGCATCGGATAGCTATGCAGTGCGGGCCAATTATTTCGGATTGGCTAACACCACAGATTACAACCTTGCCAATATTAATTATATGATCGATCCTCGCTGGGGAACCAATCAGGTTGCTAATATCGACTGGCAGGATGCTTTTTACCGTCCCGCGGCTATTCAGAGTTATCAGTTGGCTGTACGCGGCGGAAGCAAGAATGTAAAATATATGATTTCGGGAGCCTATTTTGATCAGGAAGGTCTGGCGATCAATACTGGTTTTAACAGGTTTAATCTAAGCGCTGTAATTGATGTTAATCTTTCGGATAAATGGAAAGCCGGAATTTCATTAAGACCAAGCTATTCGAAAAGTTATGGCGCTACGGTAGACGGAAAAGACAATCTGGCCCATAAAATGCTTTCTATGGTTCCTGTAGCGGAACTAAACGCAGGCCTTTACACCAATTTCTGGAAAAATACAAGATACAGATGGGCAGGATCTACACAAAGCCCGATCGGGCTGCTTGAAAATACCGTCAATGATACCAACGAATTCAGATTACTGTCAAGTTTATATGTTTCTTACGATATTCTTCCTGATTTGAATATAAAGCTTTCCGGAGGAGCAACCAATAATTTTAATATTAATAACGGGTATATTCCTACTTTCGATTTGATCACCAATATCCCGGGGCAGGTAAGCATCGCAAGCCGAAGAACGGTAAACTACAACAGGTACCTGGGTGAAGCTTTGCTAAGCTATAAAAAATCTTTCGGAGAACATGATATTAATGCTATTGCCGGGTACAGTGCAGAAAATTACAGAACAACCACCCAGTACAACAGAAATAAAGGTTTTCCACATGATGATTTGGAAACCTTCAATTTTACACAATCGGCATCAGTGCTTAATTCTGAATATACTGCCTCAGAATGGATGCTTCTTTCATATTTTGGACGTGTAAATTATGATTATAAAGAAAAATATATGTTATCTGCAAGTATTCGTAGAGACGGTTCTTCCAGATTCGGATGGAACAATCTTTGGGGAACTTTTGCAGCATTCGGGGCTGGCTGGAAGATAGACGAGGAAAACTTCCTGAAAGATGTAAATTGGCTGAATAATCTTAAATTAAGATACAGCTGGGGTGAAAACGGTAACAACTCCATCGGCGACTACAGAGCATTCGGGACACTTTCGGGCGGGAATTATTCATTTGGCGGCAGCTTGTCGAACGGTTTGATTCCAAACACAATTCCCAACCCGAATTTAACCTGGGAAAAGACCCAGTCATCTGATTTTGGATTTGAATTAGGATTATTCAACAGGATAGATTTTACAGCAGATTATTATATCAAAAAAACGAATGACCTGCTTCTGGAACAGCCGATTCCTTCCGTAACAGGATATACTACCATGTGGAAAAACGTAGGTTCTGTTCAGAATAAAGGATTGGAATTAGAATTAAATACAAAAAATTTAACGGGAGCATTCCGCTGGAATACTTCGGCCAATATTGCATTTAACAACAATAAAGTATTACAGCTGGGAAAAGATAATGCACCGATTTACACAGGTTTCAGCAACAGTACGAATATTATAAAAGTGGGCGAGGAGCTGAATTCATTTTATCTTTATGAAGCGATAGGCGTACTTTCTTCAGCAGATATCAATAATGCAGGTGTTGCTAAAACTACCGGAGCAATTGCCGGTGATGTGAAATACAGAGACGTGAACGGGGACGGTGTTATCAATGAAAATGACCGACACATCATTGGAGGTCCTACACCTGATTATTATTGGGGATTCACCAATACATTCTCCTATAAGAATTTTGATCTATCTGTATTTTTTCAGGGTCAAAAAGGAGGCTACAGCTATGCTTTATTAGGTCGTGCAATCGATCGCACCGGGATGGGTACTACCGTCAATGTGATGGGAAATTGGGCCAACCGCTGGCGTTCTGATGAAGATCCGGGAGACGGAAAAACGCCGAGACTGGATGGAACCACCGGAAGTCTTCTGGACACGAGATGGCTATATGATGCCACCTATATTCAGCTGAAAAATATTACACTGGGGTATAATTTTGATCCTGAACTTGCCAGCAAGCTGAAAATGTCTAATCTGAGAATCTATGTAAGTTTGGAAAATGTATGGAGAAAGGATCACTATTACGGAGGCTACAATCCTGAATCCGTACAGTCAGACGGAACCGATTACGGAGCTTACCCTAATGCAAAGGTCTATATGATGGGCTTAAACTTTAATTTCTAAATTTTTACAAATGAAAACAATCAATAAAAAATATACATCTATTTTATCATTAAATCGTAAATCTTTTACAAAAGCTTTACTTTGCGGAACATTAATGTTCGGGATGATCAGCTGTGAAGACGACCTGATGCTGGAACCGGAAAATAATATTACGCAGACGTCTTTTTATACTACAGAGCTGCAGATTCAGCAGGCTTTGTCCGGAGTTTATTCTGGGATGATAAATGCATCATCCAGAGGTGGTTTTGATGTTAATTTTTATCTACTGGCTTCGGAAGTACGCTCCAATAATTTCAATGCGATTTCGCAAAACGGAAACAGGGATTATTATGCCATCAACCGTTTTCAGGATAACTCTTCTACCGAAGAAGTGGAAATCCTTTGGGAAGATGCTTATCAGATGATCTCTTATGCCAATAATATTTTAGCAAGAATAGATGCGGTTCCTTTTGCAAATCCTGCAACTAGAGAGCAATACCGTTCGGAAACCCGCTTTTTAAGAGCTTATGCTTACTTCGAGCTGATGCGAGCTTTCGGCAAAGTTCCTCTGATAGATCACCCGGTGAGCCCTGAAGAAGCTGCTACGATACCAAGAAAGGATCTTCCGGCTCTTTATGATTTTATAACTTCAGAGATCGAAGCATCGGTAGCAGGCTTAAAAAACAGTTACGATAATGCTAATAAAGGCAGAATTACAAAATCCGCAGCGCATGCCATGCTGGGAAGAATGTACCTTACAGGATACGGCTATCCTCTCAACAACAGTTCTTATTTAACGAAAGCAAAGGAGCATCTATATGCAGTTATACAGGTTGAAGGACAGTATGTTACCTTCGCATCGAATTATGCCGATTTGTTTAAAAGTGTAAATGATAATAAGTATTATATTTTTGAAATCCAGCATATTAATGGTGGTCTATCGCAGGGTTCTTATTTGCCGAGCTATGTTTCGCCTACCTTTGGAGCAGCCGATCCGTTGTACAATGCTCAGGGAAGTTTGTACAGCTCTTCGGAATTAGGAGTTTCCCAGTCGTTGATTAATTCTTATGAGACGGGTGATTTGAGACGTGCATTAACTCTTAAAACCCAGTTTATTGCACAGAACGGACAGGTGGATTTTGCCAATTATTTTATAAAATTCCGGGAGCCGGGAGTAGCACTCACCAACCGTTACGACTGGCCGATTAATTTCCCAATTATCCGTTATGCAGATGTTCTGCTGATGTATGCAGAAGTTTTGAATAATGAAGGAAATACAGCATTAGCTGTTCCTTACTTAAACAGAATCCGCCAAAGGGCTGGCCTGGCTCCGCTTTCCACATCTATGTCTGCCACAGATTTTACCACAGCGCTGCGTAAGGAAAGAAGAGTGGAGTTTGCAGGGGAAGGGGTTTACTGGCATGATCTTGTACGCTGGAATATAGCCGTGGATGTCATCAATCAGGCGGCTGCAGATCTTAACTATAATTTTACGATTTCAACCAAAGATTATCTGTATCAGATTCCTCTTTCCCAGATCCAGGTGGCGGGATATGAGCAGAATCCATAAGAGTTAATTTAATATTTAAATATAAAACATAAAACAGCAGATATTTTAAGATGAATATCTGCTGTTTTTTTAATGGAATTTTAAATGATTAAAGTCTTCATTTCAAGATATTCTTCCATACCCACAGCACCGTTTTCCCTTCCTATCCCGGAATTTTTATATCCTCCGAAAGGGGCAAGAGGATCATGTTTCAGGGTATTGATCAAAACTCTGCCTGCTTTCAGTTCTTTAGCAATTTCTTTTGCATGATCCGGGTTTCCGGAGCTTACGTAAGCCATAAGCCCGTATTCTGAATCATTGGCCATTTTAATAGCTTCTTTTTCATTTTTATAGGTAATTACCGATAGCACCGGCCCGAAAATTTCCTCTCTTGCGATTCGCATATCATTCGTTACCCCTGTAAAAATGGTTGGTTTTACGTAATATCCTTCATTTAGATTTTCTGGTTTTCCTAATCCTCCTGTTAAAAGTTCGGCTCCTTCGTCAAGGCCGGTCTGGATATATTGCTGTATTCTTTCATACTGTTTTTTATTAGCTAAAGGGCCTAGTTTATAATCTCCTTCCCTGGGATCGCCCACTGTAAAGCTTTCTGTAGATTGAGAAAGTATTTTTTCAGCTTCTGCTATTTTTGATTCGTGAATAAAGAGCCTTGTTCCCGCCACGCAAGCCTGCCCGCTGTTCATAAATGCTGCCTGGAGAGCCATCGGAAGGGCCGTATGTAAATCTGCATCTTCTAATATAATATTTGCAGATTTTCCTCCCAGTTCAAGGGTAACCCTTTTCATTGTGTCTACTGCATTTTTAGCCATTATTTTACCCACCATTGTTGATCCCGTGAAAGAAATCTTTGTCACTTCTTTGCTGGACATTATGGCTTCTGAAATCACATCGCCGCGGCCGTTCACCATATTGACAACCCCGGCCGGAAGTCCGGCTGCATCTATACATTCCATAATAATCTCTGCCTGCCACGGACAAAACTCACTAGGTTTCAGTACAATAGTGCATCCGGCGGCAAGTGCTGCTGCTACCTTTAAAGCGATGGCTCCGGCTGTAGCATTCCACGGGGTGAATAGTGCGGATACTCCTACAGGCTCCATGGTAACGGTAGATTCGTTTACTTTAAATGTAAAATCGTAATTTTCCAATACTTTAATCTCATCCAGGAAAGTGGTCGCAGCGATGAGGTTAGCCCATTTTGCGCGTTCTCTGGAAGCACCATATTCCAAAATGGTAGCATCAATGAGGTCATCAATCCGTTTCAGAATTTCATCATGTATAGATTTCAGATATGCAGAACGCTGCTCTACGGTTGTTTTACTGTAGCTTATAAGCGCGTCTGACGCAGCCTGTATTGCGAGTTCGCTATCTTTCTGGTCTGCATAGATTATTTCGGCTATGGCTTTTTCATGTAAAGGACTGATGACTTCTGCTGTTTCTGTTCCGTGGGGCGTTACAAACTTCCCCGCGATATAAACGCTTTTAATTGTTTTCATTTTTAATCTTTTTAATGATACAAAGTTGAGGCATTTATAAACGGCAGTATTTTGTTGGAAAGCTCATTTTTACTTTGTAAAAAAGCTCATCTTAAATCTATATGTTGTAATTAATATTTTAAAAGCAAATGATATTTTCAAGCTTAAGGTATGTTTAAAAAAGGATTAATTTTTTAAATAAAATAAAAGATACCACATTTTCGGGATTTAACATAAAAAGAAAAATATTGGTAAAGAAATTGTATAATATGATGTATAAACTTCTTTAAAATTAATAACTATGAACATTTCTTATTACGATTTTAAGAACTTGCCGGATGTACAGTCACAATACAACATTGTTATTAATCAGGGACGTATGTTAAACGAAACAACTGTTAATAATCTGAAATATGTATTGTATGAGGTTTCATTTTTTTCTGTGGAAATCATTTATGATACTTTGCAGGAAAGAATAAGTGGAATTAATATTTTTCAGAATAAGTCGGTTTACGCGAATTGACAGTGAAATATTAATCTACTTACATTTTGAAATAAAAAAAGAGAGCATTGCGCTCTCTTTTTTATTTATAATGGCTGTTTAGTTTCTTGCTTCCAGATTTTCAAACCTTTGGTAGGAAGACTTTAAATGATGGAGCTGGTCTGCCACGACACTTGAGCTTTCAGGACAGAGGTTTCCGCTTTCCAGAGCATCTTCATAAGCATTAATAGCTGCTTTTTCTCCGAAGACTACATTCTCAAGTGTAGACTCATCTTTGTCGCCGGAGAAAGAATTCTTAATGTCAATCCATGTTCTGTGAAGAGCTCCCGCCGCACTTGTAGTATTGTCTGCATCGCCGCCACGCTCGTTGATAAGCCTGATAAGGTCATTCTTCATAACCTGGGACTGCGATACCATCTGGTCATAATCACCCTTAAGGGCAGAATGGGTATCCCATACTTTGTCTTCCACTTTTGAGAATCCTTCAATTCTGTCATTTGTAATGTTTAACAAATCATTTAGTACTGATACTGTTTTTTCGTTGTTCATAATATTTTTTATTTGGTGTCCTTCAAAAGTTACAAGATGCATGCCTTTTATGGCTTTGTTTTTAATTTTTTTAGAATTATTTTTTAAAAATAATGAGTTTGGTTTAAAATTTACATTACTATAATTAGAATATTAATATACAATTATTGAAAGTAATTAATATATTTGTATTATAATTAGTATATAAATGAACTATTCAATCATAAATGATGTTATCAAATTAGTTGAACAATTTGAAACTGAAAATCAAAACGCCTTTTACAGCGAAGATATTGAAGGATTTAAATCATGGATGTTCGATAAAAATCATTCTCCTAAAAAGATCGATGAAGAAGAGCCCTACTGGGAAGGAAAGGAAAATGGAAGAAGTCCGGAAAGCGCTATCAGTACCTTGCTTGTACATCTTAACAGGTATGCAAAAACGTATTCCAAATCTGCAATTGCGGATTCCGGTTTTGCTACGCAGGAGGATTTTATTTATTTAATTAACCTTAAAGCTTTCGGTAAGATGAGTAAAATGGAACTTATTAAGAAAAATATTCAGGAAAAGCCTGTTGGGATGCTCATTATTGCACGGTTATTGAAACAAGGATGGATAGAGCAGACAGAATCTGATGAAGATAAGCGAAATAAAATAATAAGTATTTCTCCTGCCGGCCTTGAAGCTCTGGAACGCCAGATGAAAAAGATCAGAAAAGCAACGGATATCGTGGCAGGAAATCTTGATTATAATGAAAAGATGGATCTTATCCGCATTCTCAATAAGCTGGATCGTTTTCATTACCCGATTTTCTCCCGAAATATTGACAGTAAAGACCTGATCAGGACTGTGTTTGAAGAATACCCATTTAGAAAAAATTAACCATGAAAAAGAAAATTGCGATAATAGGATCAGGTTTCTCCGGGCTTTCGGCTGCCGCTTATGCTGCTAAAAAAGGGCATGAAGTACATGTTTTTGAGAAAAACAGTGATGCCGGCGGCAGAGCAAGGAATTTTAAAACAGATAACGGTTACACATTCGATATGGGGCCAAGCTGGTACTGGATGCCGGATATCATTGAATCTTTTTTTAATGATTTTGGTAAAAAGTCGGAAGATTTTTACACCCTTGTTCCATTAAATCCGCAATTTGAAATGGTTTTTTCTGATTCCAATGTGAGTATTCCCCAGAACTACGATGAGATGAAAATCCTGTTCGAAAAAATTGAAAAAGGAGCGGGAGAAAGGCTTGACCGATTTATGGAAGATGCAAAATATAAGTATGAAGTGGGAATGCAGGATTTTGTAAATAAACCGTGTCATTCCTGGCTGGAGTTTGTATCTCTTAAAATTATGAAAAGTGCTTTTAAATTAGATTTATTAACCAATTTTAGTCAGTTTGTAAGAAAATATTTTTCTGATCAGAAACTCATTACCCTCATGGAATTTCCGGTTATTTTTCTTGGCGCTTCCCCGAAAGATATTCCTGCATTGTACAGCCTCATGAATTATGGTGGATATAAGCTGGGAACCTGGTATCCGATGGGTGGCTTTTCAAAGATTATTGATGGCATGAAAGACGTTGCCTCGGAGCAGGGAGCTCATTTTCATTTTAACGCTAATGTTCAGAAAATTAACGTTAAAAATAATAAAGCATCGTCATTAACGGTTAATGATAAAGAAATTGATTTCGATACTGTTATTGCATCATCGGATTACCATCACACGGAAAGCAGGCTGCTCTCTGAGGAGTTCAGGAATTATAAAGATTCTTACTGGGAGAATCTTACGTTTGCGCCTTCCTGCCTTATTTATTATTTAGGATGTAAAGGAAAAATTCCCAACCTTAAGCATCACACCCTGTTTTTTGAAAATGATCTTGACCTTCATACCAAAGAAATTTATGAAGACAAAAAATGGCCTACTAAACCACTTTTCTACGCCTGTTGTCCATCAAAAACAGATCCGTCGGTCGCCCCGGAAAATGCAGAAAATTTATTCCTTCTGATGCCTGTTGCACCCGGAATTGAAGATTCTGAGGAGATAAGGGAAGAATATTTTATTGAAATGATTGAAAGGCTGGAAAAGCATACGGGATCTGATATTCTAAGTAAAATTGACTATAAAAAAAGCTATTGCGTAAAAGATTTCAAGGAAGATTACAATGCCTATCAGGGAAATGCTTACGGACTTGCCAACACTTTGTCCCAGACCGCAGTTCTAAAGCCTTCCTTAAGAAATAAAAAAGTGAAAAACCTTTATTACACGGGCCAGCTTACCGTGCCGGGGCCAGGTGTTCCGCCATCCATTATCTCCGGGAAAATAGCTGCAACCGAAGCCATTAAAAGAATATGATATGAAAAAACTATTTGACGAACTTTCTTATACAGTCAGTAAAGAAACCACGAAAAAATACAGTACCAGCTTTTCCCTCGGTATATTGGCACTGTCTCCTAAAATACGGAATCCCATCTATGCAATTTACGGTTATGTAAGGCTTGCAGACGAAATTGTAGACAGCTTTCATGGATATGATAAGACCAAGCTGCTGTCAAGATTCCGCGAAGAAACATTTCAGGCACTGGAAGAAGGAATCTCTTTAAACCCTATCCTTCAGGCCTTTCAGGAAACCGTGAATCAGTTTAAAATAGATCATGATCTCATCATCCGTTTTCTGAAAAGTATGGAAATGGACCTTAAAAAAATTGATTATAATTCAGATTTGTATAAAGAATATATCCTTGGTTCTGCGGAGGTGGTGGGGCTTATGTGCCTTCAGATTTTTGTAGACGGCAACCGCGAGCTGTTTGAAAAACTTAAACCTTTTGCCATGAAATTGGGATCCGCATTCCAGAAAGTGAATTTTCTGCGGGATATGAAAGATGATTATTATATTCTAGGAAGAAGCTATTTCCCGAGCCTGGACTTTTCAGCCTTTGATAATGAGGTGAAATCGGATATAGAAAAGGACATAGAAAAAGAATTTCTGGAAGCACTGGAAGGCATAAAGAAACTGCCGAACTCCTCAAGATTCGGGGTTTATCTGGCATACCGGTATTACATTTCTCTTTTCAGAAAGATCAAAAAGACTTCTGCAAAAACCATTTTGAATGAAAGGATCAGAATTTCAAACGGCGCGAAATTATCACTGATGATGAGCAGCTATTTTCAGTATAAAACATCTCTTTTATAATGTAATTTAAATTTTTTTTACAATGAATTTTCTGATTGTACTGATAACTTTTTTTGTGATGGAAGGTATTACCTGGATCATTCACAAATACGTTATGCATGGTTTTATGTGGGCTTTGCATAAGGATCATCATGACCACAGCAATGAGAGGCACATGGAAAAGAACGATTATTTTTTCGTGATTTTTGCACTTCCTACTATTATTTTAATGTATTACGGAACCCTTCAGGATTTTAATCATTGGTTTTATATTGCAGTAGGAATAGCTTTATACGGGATGGCATATTTTTTTGTGCATGATATTTTTATTCATCAAAGAATTAAGGTGCTCCGAAACACGGAAAATCCCTATCTTTTAGCGATAAGAAGGGCTCATAAACAGCATCACAAGCACACGGGAAAAGAAGACGGAGAATGTTTTGGATTTCTTTGGGTTCCTGTGAAATATTTTAAGATGTACTTTAATAAAAATAAATAGCTAATGTTTTCATATACCTATCTTCTCATTAATTTTTTTACCATTATTGTTTGTTTTATTTTTTCTTTTCATCAAAAGATTAAATTTAATAAACATTTTAAAGCATTTCTTGCTGCTTCTTTTTTGGTGGCGGTGGTGTTTATTATTTGGGATATTTGGTTTACGAAGATGGGAGTGTGGTGGTTTAATGATCGTTATCTGCTTGGAATCAGGCTTTTTGGGCTTCCTGTAGAAGAGATCATGTTTTTTTTCTGTATTCCGTTTGCCTGCATGTTTACTTATTTTTGTCTGGATAAATTTTTCAATCTGAATTGGAAACTTCTTCCGGAAAAGATTTTTGTTATTGTAAGTATTATAGTTTTAATTACTTTAGGAGTATTTTTTAAAGAGAAAATCTATTCCTGCTTTACATTTTTCACTACAGCTTTTTCTATGTTCATGTTGTACTTTGTCCTAAAGTCAAGGTGGATGGGTAGAGCTTCCTTTATTTATCTGGTACTAATGCCCGGTTTTCTCCTTGTTAATGGTATTTTGACCGGAACCGGCCTGGAATCACCAATTGTTAATTATAATCCTTCCGCTTTCATCGGATTCAGAATCCTGACAATACCTGTTGAAGATACTGTCTACGGCTATGAGTTGATTCTGTGGAATATTTATTTTTTTCAGAAATTTAAAAAGAGGAGGGTATTGAGTCTTACCAGTAGCTTAAGATAATTTTTAAAGTATATAAAAAACAAAATCCTCAGAATTTTTTCCGAGGATAAAAAACTAATAACCATGAAAACTCAAATTAAACATGAGTTACTTTACTACATTAAAATATTGTGCCAAGAATTTCATTGACGTAAATTATTATGGGTATTTAAGATTTTTTAAGAAAATTTTACAAAATTCCATCTTGGCATAGTTTATTCTGCTATCTAATTAACGATAAAATAAATATTATGGCACACAGACTTTTTAGAAAAACTGAATTTGTTCAGGATTCATCCGGGCAATATCAGGTAGAATTTAAAAAAGGAAATGTAGGAGAAGGCTCCGATATGGTTGTTGAAAGATTGACGGAAAACGGAGAGTATGAAGTTATCCTTGCGCAGATTAAGCGTCATGAAGACAGCATTTTTGTTTCTTGGAGCGAACCTTTTGACGGAAGAATATTATTTGATCAATAGAATTTTCCCCATTTTTTAAGTGGGGATTTTTTGACTTAAGTCGAGATTAATATTTTTCTTTGATTTCAAATTAAGATATAAAAATAACCTCCATGGCATAATAATAGGTTGTTTATTAGTAACTAATCAAAACCAATCACAATGAAATCAAATGATCAATTACAAACAAGCCTGAAAGGTAAAACAGTCGTCATTACGGGAGGAAGCAGCGGAGTAGGAAGAGCTGCGGCAGAAGCGTTTGCACTGGAAGGCTGTAATATTGTGGTCGCAGCAAGAGGAAAAGAGGGTCTGGATGAAACTGTGGCTTTGTGCCGCGATCTTGAAGTGGCTGCTATAGGAGTTCCTACAGATGTATCAATTGCGGCTGATGTTCAGAACCTGGCCAATAAAGCCTTACAGTTCAACGGAAGAATTGATGTCTGGATCAATAATGCCGGCGCAATGGCCAGCGGAAAATTTGAAGAAATCCCGATGGAGCTTAATGAGCAGGTGATTAAAACCAATTTATTCGGATATATGCATGGTGCCTACAGTGTTTTACCGATTTTTAAAAAACAAAATGAAGGTATCCTGATTAATAATGTATCGATCGGGGGCTTTATGCCGGCTCCTTACAGTGCGGTTTATTCTGCTACAAAATTCGGAATCAGGGGTATGATGGAATGCCTTCACGGGGAGATTCAGATTTTCCACAAATTCATATCTGTAATCTTTATCCGCAGATTCAGAGGTCAACCGGAAATATGCATTCCGCTAAATTTTCAGGGCTGGATTTTAAGATTCCGCCGTTTGCAGCGGATCCAAGAGATACTGCAGCCAAACTTGTGGAGCTTGCAAAAAATCCACAAAAAGACCTTTTCCCGGATATTACCTCAAAAATCCTTACAACTGCTTACCGATTATTCCCGAAAGCAATTATCAATACCGCATCAGCAGGAATGAGGATAATGATGAAAGTAAAAAATGCTCCGGCTAATTCCGGGAATTTATTAAAACCATCCTCAGAACCGCACCGTATTTATGGTGAAACGATACTTCCTGTTCCTTCCAGAAAAACTAAAATGGCGATTATTGCGGGTATTGGCCTGGGATTGAGCTATATGCTTTTTAAAGCTAATTCTTATAAGAAATAATTTGGAAAAATAGTAAAAAAGTCCCTCCAGTCGGTTGATAGGAGGGATTTATATTTTAGTTAAATTAAAATTTATATACAATGGCATTGATATTCATTCCGGCACCTACTGATGCGAAGAGTACAATATCATTTTTTTCGATGCTGTGGGTTTGCAATTCACCTTTTAAAATCATTGCCAGTAAAGAAGGAATCGTTGCAACGCTGCTGTTACCCAGCTTATCAATAACCATCGGCATTATGTTGGCTGGAGTAGGAGTGTTGTAGAGTTGGTAAAACCTGTTTACAATAGCTTCATCCATCTTTTCATTGGCCTGGTGGATAATAATTTTATTTAAATCATTGATAGAATACCCGCTGTTATCAAGGCATTGTTTCATGGCTTCAGGAACGTGAACAAGGGCAAATTCATAGATTTTTCTGCCGTCCATTTTAATGTATTTCGTATCAGGACAGCTTTCATTGTTGTAGGATTTTCCAAAATACAGAAAGTCTTTTTCTTTCAACGTATAGGATGCTGATAAGTGAGACTGTATTCCGGATTCATCTTCCGCAGCTTCCAAAATCACCGCTCCGGCTCCGTCTGCATAAATCATACTATCCCTGTCATGGATATCAACCACGCGGGAAAGTGTCTCAGCACCTATAACGAGGCATTTTTTTGCAATACCCGACCTGATGAAGGCGTTGGCTTGTATCACACCTTCGATCCATCCGGGACATCCAAAAAGGACATCATAAGCAACACAAAAATTATTTTTTATCTGTAATAAGTGCTTAACCCTCGCAGCAAGACTCGGAACTGTATCAGACTGTACTGTACCGTGTTTTACATCACCAAAATTATGTGCAAATATAATATAGTCCAACGTCTCAGGATCTATCCCTGCATTTTCAATGGCGGCCTTTGCTGCTATCAATCCAAGATCAGAAGTTACCTGATCACTGCTTGCATATCTTCTTTCTACTATCCCTGTGATTTTCTGCAGCTTGCTTGTAATGGCTGCATTATCCTCTTTCAGTACAATTCCCTCTTCATTAAGAAAAATGTGCTTATCAAAAAATAAGTTGGTGATTGTTTCTGATGGTATATAATTCCCTACACCTGTGATTTTACTTGTCATTAAACTTAATTTCGTTTTTTTTAATGGTTGGTTAAACGAATAATTGGTAAAGATAATAATTAAAAATCGGGAATTATGGTTGTTATGAAAATTTAATGAAAATTAATAGAGTTTTGCATAATATTAAATCCTAAAATATATTTTTTTTACTAAAATTAAACTTTTTTTTGAAAAAAGATAAATCAGATTTTTGGGGGAACTTGTTTAAAGAATGACAATAAAATTATTTTCCAATAACGGTTTAAAATATTTTGCAGGAAATAAAAAAGTTACTATATTTGCACCACTGAAAACGACGGTATTGTCGATCTTCAGGAGAGTTGGCAGAGTGGTCGATTGCGGCAGTCTTGAAAACTGTTGACTGTAACAGGTCCGGGGGTTCGAATCCCTCACTCTCCGCAAAAGCGTAAAGAATTTATCTTGTAAGCGCATTAAAAGCTGATAAAGCCTGCAAATTTTAAAATTTGCTGGCTTTTTTGTTTTTGGAATTATTTCAAAATTTTCAAAAACACTCCAAAAGTTTATGGCGCGTTCATGACACTTGAGAATTTAGGAAAAAAAGTGTCATAGATAGACTTGTAAACAATTGATTTACAAATTGTAAAGTACATTAACGACTTGATTCCAAAGAGCATTATTTCGACATTTATTAACGCTAAAAATTGTTGAATTATGCTGGAAAAAAGCTATGGGCTAAAGATTTTTTTAAAAAGCCCGAAAAGAAAAGGGGACATAATGAGATATGTCCATGTGAGAGTAACGGTTGATGGCAAGCCGCAAGATGCATCAACGAAAAGAAAATGGGATGTGCGCAGGTGGGATCAAAGCACGGAAAGAGCAACTGGTTTTAAAGAAGATGCGAAGACGCTAATTTCTTTTTAGACTCACTTGTTACAAGCATTAATCAATTCAAAATGGAGATGTTTAATGCTGGAGTTCCTATGACAACACAGCTGATCATTGACTTTATTAACGGTAATCATCAATCCCGAGCAAAGGTGCTTGAAGAGTTTCAGGCGCATAACGATGAAGTTTTTGCACTGATCGGTAAGGAGTATGCACAGGGAACCTATGATCGATATGTTACTGCACGATCTCATGTTCAGGACTTTATTAAGTTCAAGTACAAAAAAGATGATCTGGAGTTTAGGGAACTTAATTATCAATTTATTAAAGACTATGACTTTTATTTAAAAACGGTAAGGAATTGCAGTAATAATACTTCTCTAAAATACATTAGTAATTTCAAGAAGATCGTCCTTTTAGCTGTTGCAAAGAAATATCTTCAGAAAGATCCCTTTAAGCTATTTAAAGGAAAGAAAGATAAGTTAAAAAAGAAGCCTTTAACGCAAGGTGAGCTTTATTCTCTTGAGACTAAAAAGTTATCCTCAGTGCGGCTTTCCCTTGTACGGGACATCTTTGTTTTCCAATGTTATACGGGACTTGCTTATATTGATGTCTATCAGTTGAAAAGAGAGAATATTAAAGTCGGTGTAGATGGTGAGCTGTGGATTATGAGCAGCAGACAAAAATCAAAATCAAAGACAGACATTCCATTACTTCCAAGGGCTTTAGAGATCATGGAAAAATATCATGATCATCCTATCTGTAGAACACGAGGGACGATACTACCTGTTACATCGAATCAAAAAATGAATGAGTACCTGAAGGAAATTGCGACGTTGTGTGGTATTAGCAGTACACTCAGTACCCATAAAGCCAGGAGAACCTTTGCCAGTACTGTTACCTTGAGAAATGGAGTTTCAATAAATGTTGTGAAAGAAATGTTGGGGCACCATTCAGTAAAACAGACAGAAGATTACGCTATTACAGAGGAGCAGGCAGTAAGCGAAGAAATGATAAGTTACGAGCCAAACTATCGGCAGACAAATCCACAGGAAAAAGGCCAGATGATAACATTCATGATCTTATACATAACTTAGAGATGGAGCTTAGTGAATTTAAGAATAGTAAAGTAGAAGCTGGAAAGGATGGTACTTTGAGAAAGCTGGCATTATTGCAGCAAGAATTGAATAAACTGAAGGCTGGTATTTGCTGAATCAATTTCAAAGTATTGATACATTAAATTAGAGTGGCTTTCGCGAGACAGTTAAAGCCACTTTTTTATTATGAGAGAATTATTGCCCCTACAAAGTTAAAAATTCAACAGTGCTTTGATATCCTGGATGATATGATGGCGTATACTTTATGTATCCAAAGGTTTGCAGTTCCTTAAAATACTTATGATACGTTGGTAGCGTATTGATATGGGAATACTGCATAATTTTACTGCGGCTGACATGGATGATTTTAAATTCATCCTGCAGATGCGCAAGCTGAATAAGGGAACAGATTAAAGCAAGATGCCAAACATTTAATCGCTCATCCCTCGACAGATTCGTTAAAAATTTGAGCCAACGTCCTGTCTTACTTTTGCTCATCACCAAAAAGTTTAAGTAAATCCTCTCTGTTGTAGTAATATGATCCCATAACCTTATTAAATGTTCTGCGATAATGAATAAACTACCATAATTTCCTAATACTGAAATTATTAATGAACCGATGTGGTAAAAAGTTGAAAAAAAATGATTTAAATATTATAATTAATATTGATATATCAATTATATTTGTATCAATAAAACTAAATTTATGTTACAGTCAGAACAAACAGTTTTTTACTATATCGAAAATGCGATCAAGTCGTATCGGCAGTTTGCTCAAAAAAAAATAAAGAAAGCAGGTCTTAATGTAACAATAGATCAGGGGTTAATTCTAAACATTATTCAGAACAACCCTACTATCTCTCAGCAGGAAATTGCCCGGAGAGCTTTTAAGGACCATGCTTCAGTTACACGCATTATTGAGAGTATGGTTGAAAAGAATATTCTTAAGAGAGAATTTCATACTGAAGACAGGAGGCGTTTTCAACTTACCATTACAGATTTCGGTATTGAAATTCTTACGAACATTAATCCTATTGTAACTGTAAACCGCAACCAAGCGCTGTATGGAATCACAGAGGAAGAAATAGAAACAGTGAAAAAAGTTCTTCAAAGAATAATGAAAAATTGTAGTTAGTTATGAAAAAAAATATCTCTCAGCTCATTTTTATCTTGTTTGCTATACACTGGCTGGCCGTTGAAAGACTGAGCGCTCAGGAAAAACCTACAAATTTGACTGATGAACAGCGCTATGAAAAATACCTCGGATTTAACGATCGAGTAAAAGATATATATGTAAAGCCAATCTGGCTTCCTGACGGCAACCGGTTTTGGTATGCGGGAGGGAAATCCGACAGTACCATTTTTTATGAGATAAATCCCACGATTAACATTAAAAATGTGGTATTTGATGCCGAGAGATTACGTGATGCTTTTAAGAATCAGATCGGCTATATTTATGAAAATAAAGGCATTCCATTTGGCGATTTAAAACTCATCAACGGAACTGATTCGGTAGCATTCGAGATTAATTCCAAAAAATATATTTTAGATTTAAGAGATTATAAGATTACCCCAAAAATATCTTCTGAAGGCACTTTTGAACAGCTGCAGCTATCGCCGGATAAAAGGAATGCTGTCTTTTTGAAAGATCAAAATGTTTGGGTAAGTAGTAATGGTCTTAAAGAGAAAATTCAACTTACCTCGGATGGCACGGCAGATTATTTCTGGAATATTTCCGGTTCTGTATGGTCTGCTGATGGTAAGAAAATACTTTTGAGAAAACTAGACGATCGAAAAGTACATCACATACCGATAGTAGATTATTCAAAGTCGGCAGAAGAAGTCGATTGGACGGCCTACGCGAGAACCGGTGATCATCTTGAGATTCCTGAATTGTATATTATTGATATTGAAACCAAAGAAAAAATAAAAATAGAGACCGGTACCGAAAAAGAACAATATATTTTTCCTTTAGGCTGGCATCCCAACGGCTCGGAAATTTATTTTATAAGACTCAACAGGCAGTGTAATAAAATGGAGCTTCTTGCTGCCAGTCCCTCCACCGGAGAAAGCAGGGTGATCCTCACCGAAGAAAATAAAACGTTTGTAGCTGGCTTAGACTTCATTGTCGAAAAATGGGTGAGACAATTTACGCTTTTAAAAGATGGCACAAGATTCCTATGGATATCTGAAAGGGACGGATGGAGGCATACTCACTCCAGTCCTGGGCGCAGCCCGATTGTCGAACTAAGAAAATCCGACGGGAAATTACTTCAGATCCTGAAAAAAGCAGATGTAAGTGAGCTAAAAAAAATTGGCTGGAACACGCCTGAAACTTTCATTGTGAAAGCTGCAGATGGTGTTACCGATCTCTATGGAATTCTTTATAAACCATATAATTTTGACCATAACAAAAAGTATCCTGTCATTGATTTTATTTATGGCGGGGCTTTCACAACGATTGTCCCTCGCGGTTTTATACCTACAACATCTCTTTCTCTTCGTGCACAGGCTCTCGCGCAGCTGGGCTACATCACGTTTTTGGTTGACGGACGCGGAACAACAGAGCGCAGCAAAGCATTTCAGGATGTGATATACGGAAATATAGGTAAATATGAGATTCCTGATCATGCGGGGGTTTTACAGCAGCTTGCAGCTAAACATCCCTATATGGATCTCAGGAGGGTAGGCATTTATGGCCATTCGTGGGGTGGATATTTTGCATTACGTGCTTTATTAACTTACCCTAACCTTTATCATGTGGGAATTGCCTCTGCACCAGGCGATACCACCGAAGGCGCTGAGGTAAATGAGCCTTATATGGGCCTGTTGGAAGATAATAAAACAGGATATGAATATTCATCAAATATAAATTTTGCCAAAAACCTGCAGGGCAAATTACTCCTTATTCACGGAACGAGTGATAGTAATGCCCCTTTTTCTGTAACGGTAAGAATGATTAATGCCCTGATTAAAGCTAATAAGCAGTACGATTTGCTGCTATTGCCTCAACGGGGTCATTTTATGGAAGATGAAGAATATGTCAGCGATGCTGTTAAGAATTATTTTGAGAAAAATCTTAAAAAGAAAAATGCAGAGTAAACCTGTTGTAATATCAAACATAAGAAAGCATATAAATCCTTATGGCTGTGAAAAGATTTACTCCGCAGATAGATAATTTCAAAAAGTCTGTCATAGCTAGTAATTCCCGAGATTGAAATTAGATGAACCTTATCCGACAATTTCGAGAATCATTAATTCCAGACTTCAGGAAAGAAGGTTGAAGATCAGTTCGTCATCAATACCCTTTCACTTAATATCTTCACATTACTTAATTGGTGAAGTATTTAGACTTGGGAACAAGACGTTCTGGAGATCTTTTTGACGGGGCAATCCTCTCATTTTCTAACAACAGGACTCTCTAACATGAGAAGTTGCTCATATAATAAATCGGTAAAGACAAAGAGTAGCCTAGCTTTTGCTACGCCTTTCTTTTTCTTCCCTGAACATAAAACCGACGTCGCGTCGGAGTTCGCGTTTAAAATCTTTAAATGCATTATAAATCTTGTTAGTTTGCTCGGTAGAGTAAGTGCCGTTCGACGAGGGGTTTTTAAGTAGTAAATCTCTTAAAACGTAAAAGCTTTTCCTAGCTTCATTAGAAATAATAAGATTTATAATCCCCGTTTTGAAAATACTGACTGAAGAAGATAACACCGGACGGTTCAGCTGGACAAAAGACACGAGCTCCCTCCTTATCAAGGTAATGGGTATGTTCCGAAAATTCCAAGAAGCAGCGGATTATTTTTGGAAAAACCCTAAGATCCTTGCCGAAATATATGATAACCTTGACGGGCATTCCGAAATATTGGGACAACCTATGTCTAACCGGATTTTGTTTGCTTCCGTACTCAATACGTTTGCTGCAAGTGATAAAAATGCTAAAAGTAAGATAAGCAAAAATGCTTTGGTAAGTAGTGGGGATTATTTTATAGAGTCAAATATTCTGGAATTGAATGATACTTTAAATACCATTAAAGGTATTATGAGTTTCGATTGGGATTTTGACTACAAAGATGCCATATTCCTACAGCAGAAAAAGAAATATACCCGAACCATTGAAGTGCGAGAGACAGATGAATTCGGGAAAGGTGGCTCAAATGTGGAACAAACACAAACAGTAACGGAAAACATTGGTGGCGATATTATTGCCATTATTGCAGGATTCATAAGCATTGGTGCAACAGGTGAAGTTTCTGCTTTGGCGATTACAGATTTAGCTTTGGCGAGTATTGACTTATCCTTGATGGATGAAGATATTAAGAAATGGCTTTCTCAATCCTCCGAAGGTAAATGGTTTGTAGAAAACTGGGATTTAATTTATGCTCTCGTAGGAGCAGGCATAATGAGTGTGGTAGTAATGGAAGGAATTCTCACTTATGGGCCTACGCTTTTGGAAAATCTAAAAAACCTTAAAAACGTTAAAGGAAATTACCGTATTTTTACCGAACAGCTGGAGAAACTTATAATACAGATGGAAGCTTACCAGGCAAGAAATGTAGCTAATGTAATAGAGGAAGTAGTTTTGGTGGGCGAGAAGAATGGATTATTGCGAAAACTTGTGAAATTCTTTTCATCTTCAGATGCAAATTTTGAGTATATAATCCAAAACCTTACTCAGAAGAGAATCTCTGTAAGAAAAGCTGGAGATAATCTTTATGAAGTTTATTATAAATGGTATTTAGTAAAAACAGGTACGGAAGCAGAGGTAGGAGCTTTTTTAAGTAGAGTGTATTATGCTTCACCTGCAAAAGCGACAGAGTTTATACAACACGTGCTTATAGAATCACTTACAGATTTTGAGAAAGCTGGTTTGCTTAAAAGTATATATCATTATTACAAAAGATTGAAGTATAGAATTTTGATATATGAAGACGAAATAGTCTGGAAAGTAGCAGATGAAAGATTTATTTGGAAAAACTCTGCACGGGTTTGGGGAGGAGAATTGGAATTTGATTTTAACACTTACGGAGTAAAAGGTTTGGGGCAAAAGTTTACAGATGAAGCCTTTAACCATTTTGGAAGCAAAATAAAAACGGTAAAAGTAGAATGGAAACAGTTGCCCGATTATCCAGGAGGGGAATCTTTAGGATATAAACAGTTTTATGAAGTATTTGATGAGACTTATGATAAATTTGAAGCAGTAAAATCGACTACTTTTTACAAAACTATGAGTAAAAAAGGTTTTACTAAAATTAAAGATACCTATGAAGAAGAAAATTCAATAAAAACAATTTTAACTAAATAATTTTAAAATGAAACCACATTATTTAATATTTAATATTGAAAATAAAGTTAGAAACTTTACCGATAGTTTAGATGATACTTTCGAAAGATTTGCTATTTTGAAATTAAATCCAGCTATTGAAGAAAGTATAAAACAAAGAATTTACGCTGAACAAGATTTTGAAGTTACAGGACAGGAGCTTCAACAGATACTTCCAACTTTAGACAAGAGAATAGAAGAGTTAGTAAAGCATCCAGATTTTAATCCTTTTAAAGAAGAATTAAGAAAAAGGTATCCAGAGCAATATGGAAGTCAGCCTTTTAAATTTAAAGGAACTATATATTATCTTTATCATAAAGGAAGAGAATTTTATGTGGATAATATGATTTATGGTGCTTTAGGATTCAAAAAACTAATTGAAGATCATATTGCAGCGAATAAACCTTTAAGATATGTTTATAAAGAATAATAGAATTGGCCGTTTCATTTATGAAACGGTTTTTGTTTTTAAAGAATACCAAAGAAAAACTTGTAGTTTATCGTAGAAGATATTGCTAAAAAAGGGCTTTCTTTAAGAAAGGTGTCCGAAAATGAATGTTCCGTTATTTATAGAGGACAGATTTTAAGGAAAGGTAAAGACCATGAAGTGGGAGCTTTCCTTAGAAAGTACTTCTGGAAAAGTGCAAGAAATGCTGAAGAATTATTAAGAAAAGAACTTTTCATAGTCCTTAAAAAGTTAGAAACATTTACAATAAATCTAGATTTTAAAGGTATTGTTTATGAGATGACAAAAAAGGGGAGATCTATTATCTGGAAGTTTGCAGACGAATTATCTACATTTCCGAATAGAGCAGAACTTTCAGAATATGGATTTATATCATATAATTTCAAAATCCCTGATAAGCTTCTGAAGAAACCTTATGGTGGATTTGGACAACAGTTTCTAGATGAAAGTTTTGAAATTTTTGGAGAACATATCAATGGCGCAACTACAAGCTGGAATGAAAATTCAATTATCCGGGGGGCTTCTTTAGGATATAAACAGTTTTGGAAAGCCTATGAAGATTCGATAAATAGGGCTTCCTATAAATCTGGCTACACTGGTGAGCCATCCTCTTGTTCGGGTAGCGCCCATGATTGCTGTTTCTAAAGCTATTGCTAAAACCTCATCCGAAACATCTTCTCTTCCTGGTGCTATATTTCGGATATTTCTTGCAATTATTTCATCAATATCCGAATGGCCTTCTCTTAAAAATCTTGAAAGTATCCAGCCCAGAAAAGAAAGATTGGAACGTGTATCATCCTGTCTTTGATTTCTCAATGCACTTGCCTGACGAAGTATATCAAGATTTTGTTCAACATTTTGAGCTGCGTTATTAGGCAATTCAAAAACTCCTGAAGTTCTTAAGAAATCAGCGGTAGCATCCGCCGGCCTGATGTAGTTTTTATATCTTTGGTATAAATCATGAATAAAAGCTCCGCCCATGATTGCTGCTAATGCCGCTGATACATTTGTAATGGTAAATGATGCAGCAGCTGATTCTAAAAGTTGTTTGTAATTTGGCATATGAAAAGTTTTTATATTTGTTTTAAGTATTGAACAACACTAAGATTGGGGACTGCGCTTCCGCATTTCTGCAAGAATGTCCTGTATAATAGCACGTATTGTCGGGTTAATATTGGCTCCCAGCCAGATCACCATATTATCTGGGATAGTAGCGCCCTTTCCTCTATTAAGTATCCAGTACCCTTGATCTATCCTACCGAATAATTTGTTGTTTCCGAAGTTTCTTTGGCTCTTCAAAACATCCACAGCATATTTTTTCCCGAATTCTTCTCCCACTTGTAGCTGACCAATATCCCGGAAGATAAAATAAATAAGAATTGTTGCAGCGTGCACGCCGTAGCCTACCTCATCTTCCTTATAATGGCTTGTTACAGCCAGTGCACCCAGCCTTCCGTAAGGAGGCACCTTATCAGGATTTTTTTTCGCAAAAGTTATCTGTTGGTAGTTCTTACTAAACCAGGGAACCGTTACAAAGCTTCGGGTTTGAAAACCTCTGATCTGAGCACTTCTTGCAAGTAGTAAATAACATTTAATCATAGCAGGATAAATTATTTTGTGATTATTAAAGACTCTTCTGGTATTGATAATAATAGAAGTATCACAAATTTCCATCGAAAGATCCTCATGAACTAGAGGGAAAATCCCTATTTTTTGAAATTGGGGGCTTACACTTAGTTTGAAAATATCACTGTTTATTTAAAAAAAATCACCCTTGGGAGAATTCCCTTGTTTTCTAAAATTCAGTTTTTTCCCTGAATGTTGAATTGTTATTATTTGAGAAATTTGTATCAGACAAAAGAGGTAAACGAATCTATTGCTGGGTCTGAATTTAAGATAAGTCACAAGCTTACAACTTGAAAGATGTTTTCAGCGATACGATACTAAAACTAAAAAATAATAACCAATTAAACAAAATATATGGCAGAAACAGTAAACAATCAGACAACAGATGCAGTTACGCAGACGAATGTTACCGTGCTTGGTGAATCTCCGGCACAGGCCATGAGTATGCTCTATCAGATGGCTACACACGCCAGTGGAATTTCCATTCAGAATTCGGTGACCAATCAGCAAAACCTGAATCAGCTGAACCCGGCGATTGTTGCTGACGCCATTAAAATTTTAAAAGGATAACCTAAAACCCTGTCACAATGGATGAGAATAACAATGAAACAACACAGCCTCAGGCTCCGGCAGCTAATACTCCCGCAGAAACAGCGGTAGAATTTGTAAATGCTGAAGTATTGGCTCCGCCAACAGCCTCTCCAATGGGTGGTGTGGCAAAAGTAATGATAGAGCAGTCTGCGGGAATGATGGTTCAGGATCTGCAGTCCTTTTTAAAAGGGTTTGAACAGGTGGGGCTTATTGCATTGAGCAGATTGGCAAATAATTTACTCACGTACGGCTCACCCAGTGGACCAAAAAGCAAAAGCAGTAATAATAACTCTGGCGGAAATGCAAAAAGTGAGGCAGAAATGCAGGATGATTTTATAGGAAGTGGAAGCAACGATATGATCAAGGACTTATTTAAAATTGTAAGCGACTATGCTGAAGCGAAAACGAAAATCTCCGGCGCAATATATAATCCCGGGATTCTTCACCCAACAGCAAGTGGAATGCAAAATTCTTCCCCTTTTACAAGCATTTCCGCTGAGACCGAGGATCCCGAAAAAAAAAACGGCTAACCGAGTCACCTGCCCAAAAGGTTTCTGAACAGAAGGAGAATGTCATGGGAAAAAATTCCAATTCTGCTGATAATGGAGAAAAACTGGTTCTAAAATCTGTAAAACTTACAGAACCACTGATAAAACCGGAAATAAAGGAAGCCGTAATACCTGCAGAAATACATACAAGCGGATCTTCAAAAAAATCAATATTTAAAAAACTAATTGAACAATTAAAAAAAATTAAAATATGAATTATTCAAACGAAACAAAACAGGCAAAAATTTTAAATCTACGTTCTCTAAAAGAAATAAATGAAAGCCTTTATCTGGCGAGAAATAGTGACAGCGCCTATTTCAGTACAAAAAAGCCGGAAAACAACAGTGACCGTGTAGTCTTTAGCCTCGAAACCTCCAATATCAATATACAGCCCGCTGTACGACAGGTGATCTGCACGAATAAAGGGAAGAGATACAATAATTACCAATCCTTTGTAATAGAGCCGAAAGACAAATCCACAGGCATTGCGGTGATCATGATCAAGCTGGAAGAGCATCAGACTTTTTTCTGCAACGTGAGAATCCTTCCGCTGAATACGCTGAGTGATATTGCAGAGCCGGAAATTGATTCTAAGCTTCTTACCGTTAATCTCGAAAAATCAAAATGTATCCTGAAAACAGATATTACGATTACTGCATCCAATACCGGAGAAGCTTTATACTCAGTTCATGATGTGGATGTAAACGGAATATCAGATCTCGTTACTCAAAGTGAGATCGTAGAATTAAAAAGAGAGCTGGAATTTCAGGGAGCTAAGCTAATTGCCCATTATTTCCAGGAAATCCTTGAGATTATCGTTAATGAAAGTCCTGCCAATACAGGAAAATTACCGGTAATTCCTGATGAATATATACTTAATCTTCCTAATGACCAATTAAAGCAGATGATTTCCGCCAATGCTATCGCAGGATGTATTGCCATTGAGATTATCGGAAGTAATGTAATTCAGGATCTTAACAGAGACTGGACGGCAGCCGGAGCTTTCATAGGCTACCTGATATAGCTATGCTGTTCTGCTTAGGAATGGTCTTCAGTTATTAATCAATTAAAACAAAATCTATGCGCAGACCTATAAATCACAGAGTGAAATCTCATGCTCCCGTTGTTCCTGTTCCGGATCCTGACCCTATAATGAAGAAGCTGCTTGAAACGGAAGCTGCTATTCTGGAAGAAGACGAGAAATTAATAAATGATGAAAATAAAGTACTGGATAAGGAAGATATGATGCCTTTCATTATCAGTAATGAAGATGAGATCATCAATTATATTAAAGAAAAAGCAACCAAGGAGACCCTTAAATCTTTAGCCCCTTTACTAGAAAAACTGGAAGAAGCCGTGAAACAGCAGCAGGCTTATCAACAGGCCGTTCCGGCAGCTTCGCCGGCAAACCCTGTAGCGATGAGCTATGAGGACCAGCTGAAAAAACTTCAGGAAGTTTCCAAAGGAAAAATAAAGGAGAAAGAGCTTAAGATCGCAGAAAGAATGAACAAGCTGCAAGCAAGATTTGCCAACATCCGTAAATAACAGTTAACCTCAAAAATTAATACTTATGATACAAAATCAAAATCAGATCAATACAGAAATTGTAGGAATGTCTACCTCGGTGCCTACCGCGATCTCCATGCATGTAAATGCACACTCCACAGGATTGATGTACGAAAACTCCGTCACGAGCCAGCAGCGGGACTCTCTGATAGGATTGAGCAATTCCGTAATGGGAATAAAAAAAATAGGCTCCGGAAGATTAAGAAGAGAATTAATGATGTTGAAAAAAGGCCGTTTTAATTTTTAATTTCCAGTAAAAGCCAACTACGGATGCGGCGCATTCCCTGTAGAACAAAAGCCGGTGATCTCAGCATATACAATCAGGTCAAAATTTTACACCGCTTTCAGATGCTGTGAATCCTCAAAATTAATTTTTTAGAAATGCGTTCTTCAGCCCACGGTATTATTCTATTTACAGCATATCTACAGCAGGAATTGATTTTTAATTAAATAAAATCCCAGCCGCATCCTTTATTTATATTCTCTAAAACTCCCACAGCTTGCAAAGATAAAATCTTCAGTCATTGTACCGGGAATCACACTTACATCCATCTATTTAACATCAGCCTTACAGCAATGCTTATTTTTTTCATCGTAAGTGTGGGAGGTTTTTAAATTATACTAAAACTAGTTTAACAATCAAATATTTTATTAACCGAGATCAGATCTCACAAAAAAAACAATTACAATTATGGCAACAACAGTGAATCCACAAATCACAGATGCAGTAACACAGTCTAACGTAAAAGTAGTAGGTGAAGCACCTGCAATGGCTTTAGGAAATGTATATCAAACTGCAGCACATTCCACAGGAATTATGTTTGAAAACGCGGTAAATACGCAAAATCAGCAGAATATTTTAGGTCAGGCAGCTACCACGCAGGGAGTAATGCAGATCTACAGCATGGATACAGTAGCAGATGCTATCTCCATTGCTAAAATGCTGAATCCTAATTCTTAAAACCCTTTTCTTGGCATTAAACCGGAAAAGCAGTAACCGGAAAGCCCGGTTATTTAAAATCTAATAATCAATAATCATTTATGGCAACAGTAGTTAATGAACAAATTACAGATGCGGTAACCCAGACCAATGTGAAAGTGGTAGCAGAATCTCCTGCAATGGCTTTGGGAAATGTATATCAGACGGCGGCTCATTCTACGGGTATTATGTTTGAAAATGCAGTCAATATCCAAAATCAGCAAAATATTCTTACCCACGCAGCTACTACACAGGGAGTCATGCAGATCTACAGCGTAGATACCATCTCTGATGCACTTTCTATCGCAAAAATGCTAAACCCTTAGTTTTAATTAAATAATATAAAATAATAATCCATACGATCGGAAAATCCGGTTGTTATTCAAACCCAAATAAACAAAATCATTATGGCAACAGTAGTTAATGAACAAATCACAGATGCAGTAACGCAGTCCAACGTAAAAGTAGTAGCAGAAGCTCCGGCAATTGCTTTAGGTAACGTTTACCAGACCGCAGCGCACTCTACAGGAATTATGTTTGAAAATGCAGTAAATACGCAAAATCAGCAGAATATCTTAGGTCAGGCAGCCACTACACAGGGTGTAATGCAGATCTATAGCCTGGATACGGTAGCAGATGCTATTTCTATCGCAAGAATGCTGAATCCTAATTCATAATCCGGCATTAAAATAATTTCAGCAGCCGGATCCTTTCCGGTTGCTTTACAATCAATCAATCAATTATAATAACCATGACCGGAAAATCCGGTTGTTTTTAAATCTTAATAACAATTTTAATTATGGCAACAGTAGTTAATGAACAAATAACGGACGCAGTAACACAAACCAACGTAAAAGTAGTAGCAGAAGCACCTGCAATTGCTTTGGGCAATGTATATCAAACGGCTGCACACTCCACAGGTATCATGTTTGAAAATGCGGTAAATAACCAAAATCAGCAGAATATCTTAGGTCAGGCAGCCACTACACAGGGTGTAATGCAGATCTACAGCCTGGATACGGTAGCAGATGCTATTTCTATTGCACAAATGCTTAATCCTTCTTAATCTCAGTGTGTTTTAGGTTTTTATTCAGGGAGTGCATTTAATGTGCTCCTTGATTTTATAATCTTAGTACTAACTTAAAAATAAATTGATATGAATAAATTCTATGCTGTTTTATTGCGATCAGCTCAATACGTTACTCGTACTTCATGGAAAAGCAGGCAATATATCAGAGAATACAGAGGAATTCCAATAATGAATGGAGTACGCTCCGCGTGGAAAAAATTAGATCTGGAAGTCAATAAGCGTCCACATTTCTATTATGATGTAAAATTAGTGGGAAAAATTAGACCCGGTGCAGATGGACCAGCATTTTTTAAATTTTTAAAGACCTACAGTGTCACCACAGTTCCCGGATCGTTTAAAGGGGGAGATAATATGATGTTTGGCCCAAGAACTCAGGGTGGCAACGCTGTAGCAATGTTTGGAGGTCCGGTACAAACGACACATGATGATGATAATATGGTATTGATTAACTATGCGATGCCAAGCCATTTTTTCGAAGGAGGATATGTCTTTATAAGGGTTTTTCAGGACGATGTAAATGTATATGCAGAAACCATAGGCTTTGGAAACAATAATTTTGCATGGTTTAATGAATGGTTCGGCAGCATACTGTTTAAAGCAGTCATGAAATTCAATATTGTACGATATAATATATGGCAGCCTAAAGAATAACCTACTTATCCAGCAGCACAATCTCATCGGCATCCACAATATTATTCTGAACGGCATAAATTACGAGCCCTGCCATATTTTTCACACAGGTTTTAATCATCAGGTTGGTTTTATGCGTTTCCACCGTTTTTGGGGAAATAAATAATGTATCGGCAATCTCTTTCGTGCTCAATTGCTGACAAACCAGTTTCAGTACATCAATTTCCCTTTCCGTTAAAGCATCTTTAGAAAATGCATGAAATTCAGGAAGCTTATTAGACAGCTGGCTGCGCATGACCTCCACCTGCTCATCAGAAAAATAATGACCGTTGTGATACACTGCATTGATGACCTTTAAAAGCTCTTCCAGCTCAATTTCTTTTGGTAAAAAAGCATGAGCTCCCATTTTCAACATCTGTCCCATGAAAGACCGCCGATAAAAGCTGGATAATACAATAATCTTGGTTTCGGCGTTTTTTTGGGATAGGGCAGACATCACTTCAAGGCCGTCGCCATTGGTCATTCTGAGATCCAGAATGAGAATTTCGGGTAAATCTGTATCTGTTTCATTCAGAAAATGATGGCCGCCGGTTGAGGTAAGCACCACTTCATATTCACCGTTATTATTGATATAATTTTCCAGAAGCTGCACAAACAGCAGGTCATCATCCACGATTCCTATTTTAATTTTTGAGTTATTCATTGTTATTATAAAATATTTAAGATGAAAATAAATTTTGTTCCTCTCTGAGGGTTGTTTTTAAATTTATAAATCGCTTTAATTTGTTTGGATCTCAATTCAATACTTTTTAAGCCAATCCCTTTCGCATGATGTTCGGGAGTAAAGCCGGTTCCGTTGTCTTCTACAACGAGGAGCAGGTGTTTTTCTGATACTTTCAGACTGATCTTAATTTTTGAGGCCCCGGCGTGTTTCAACGTGTTGGTGATCAGTTCCTGTACTATTCGGAATGTATTCATCTTTATAGGGTTACTGATGTTGTTTTTTGTAAAAATTGATTGATAATAATCAATATCAATGCTGTTTTTAGTCTGTTCCAGGTAATCAGAAATTAAATCTGTAAGCTTGATTTCGTTAAGGTCCGGAGGGGTTAAATTATGGCTGAGTTCCCTTATGAGCTGCATAGAATTTTTTAAATCCGTATTAAGCTCATGAGTGCTTTTATGCGGTGTGCTGAGCCGGATAAGATTCAGCCGGGAGATAATATTATCATGAAGCTCTCCGGCAAGCCTTTCTCTGTCTCTTTCCTGCAAGATAAGGGTATTTTCCCTATATTCTGTTTGTGTATTGCGGTAAAGCTGCATGACTTTTCGTTTATTTTTTTTGACACTTTTTATATAATTGGTAATCAGGATGGTTATGAATAGGGTAGTCAGGAACAGAAGTCCAATACCTATCCATATCCATAAGACAATCACACTTTCATTTTCCCCACGCGGCATCCCAGGTTAATAAAAGCAATATAAAAAAACCATAAAAGTACGCCTCTAAAAAGCCAGACGGGTGCAACCCATTCCAGATGATTGTTAATTAAAAAATTAAAAGTAGTTGAAATGATACTTTCAATTGAGAAGAATAAAAAGATCAGAATATTCAGAATAAAAAGTGTTTTATCAATTTTTGAATTTCTGATAATATTGAGAAAGTAAACCGCCGCAAAACTGCAGATTATAATGTTTGTAATGATGTTCAAGTAAAAAGTGACTGATTCTGTCTTTTGTGCATAAAAGATATTAATGAATAAGGAAAATCCGGCAAATACGTAGACCGGCCATTTTACAGCTTTTGATATTCTGAAGAAATATTTATTGTAAATCTCAGTGATCATTAATAACCCAAAGCTTTGGCTGAGGGGATAAATGTAAATATTAACCGTATTTATTTTCATAAGCCGCAAAATAAGATCATACATTTCAAGAGCCAGTTCACCGGCAATAAAAATCAGCAACAGTTGTTTTGACTGTTTACCGGTCTTCGCAAACAAGCCAAGCCCCGTAAGCAGCGTAAGATTGATCGTAAACTGCAAATAATACGAAAGATCGTTATATGTAGGCATCACTCTTCAGCAATAGTTGATAATTCACGACAGGATCATTGGCTGTAAACGGCGGGCGTGGAGTAGAATAGTTTTCTGCAGTCTGGCTTATACTGTTAACCCCGATATCTTTTACCGTTACAATTTCTAAATGATAATCCTGCATAGATGAATTTTCCGCGGCTTCATTAGTCAGCCCGAAGAATGAGGTACAATGCTGATCATCTGCAAGCTGCATTCTTTCATAATCATCAAAAGGAACAGAAATGATACGGAAAAATTCCGTTTTCTGGGACGGAATCCATGCGCTGCAATACATATTGAACCGGAAATTACGATAAATAGCGGATTCGGAAGTGATCGGGGCTTCTGAAACTACATCGGTTGTTACATTTATAGGTGCTTGCGGAGGGGTGCGGTTGAAATCTTTTACAACAATATAACTGAAATCACCCGCGGCATCGCTTTTTGAATCTATCATGAAAAATTTTAACAGATTATTGTCAATGCCTGTATAGACATGTATCGCTTTATCAGACTCATTCTCAAGACGTTTTTTCCATTCTTTAACTTCGGATCCATCCACTGAGAAATGCGTGCCCTGATTCAGGAACTGGAGGATATCTTTCCCGCTTTGCTCATTTCCGCCTTGATAAGAATCAATAAGAGTTTTCCAATTTTTTATGGACTGATAAATAGTATTGATTTCCATGCTTAGTTTTTGTGATTGTAAAATTTTGTGTTGAAATTTACAAAAAAAAGCCTTTATATCTGCTATTAAATCACTTTTTGGTGGATTGTTGCATTGTTTGTAGAATAAGAGCCTGAATTCTAAGCTGAAGAGAAGATAAACTGTTAAAAGGCAAACGCAGTTAATTTCATTTTTACACAATATAAACGGCTGTCATAAAGCTATCCAGGGCTACAGGACACTATCGCAGTTGTACACTACAATGTGCAAAAATTCTTTTAATTTATCTTAAAATAAAAATTAAACCACGAAAGCTTTCAGCTCTGCTAATTTTCCAGTCTCAAATCTCCAAACATCACAATATTCATAATCGATCCATTGAGAATCTTCATTTAAAAGGCTGATTTTACCTATTGCAGTTAAAGAGTCTCCTTCTTCAATCATACGCTCAACTTCAAATCTGGGAGGTTCCTGATAAGCTTCAGCCATATATTTTCTTACTTCCTCAATTCCTGTCAGCGTCCTGTCACCAACAAAAACCCAATATGTATTTTCTGTGCAGTAAGACAAAAATTTCTCATGATCTCCTGCAGTAATTGCTGCATTGGCTTCCAGTAACGTAGTTTTATGGCTCATGGAAATAAAGATTTAGATAATAATTTATAAGAAACACTTTGCTTACAGCCAAATATATGCCGGATTACATTCAGGTGAATGAATTTTTTCATCATTAAAATATGCTGCCCCAGGATCGATAGTGTATTAAATTTAATTCTAACTATTTTCCGGTCTCAGTTCCATTTGCTGTTTAATTTCTGTTTCCATCATTCCGGACATTTTCGACAGCCCTGAATACAGCTATTCATTTATGTACTTTTCGAAAGAATCTCCACAAAAACAATAAGAGCAACAAATTTTTTAGTCGATTTATACTCGGGGCTCAGCTGTTCGCGGATCTCACCCAGCGCTTTGCTTAGCTTATTGCTGACTGTTTTGTTGCTTAATCCCAGTGCTTCGGCAGTTTCATCTACAGACATATTCTGCCTGATTCTCATGTCATATACTTTCTGCTCCGTAGACGGAAGACTGGAAACAACTTCATCAATCATTGAAAATAAAGAGGAAATATCATTTTCTTCAAGAATTTCAAAATATTCCGTATCCGTGATATCGATTGGGTCTTCGGATTCATCAATACGTACTGCGGAGATTTTTTTAGAGCTGTTAAAATGATCAATAATCCTGTAATGCAGATGCCGCAGCAGGTAGCCTTTTGCGCTCTCATTTTCATCGGTCTGAACGCTGTCTGTCTGTTCCAGAATTTTAATCCAGAGATTCTGCAGCAGCTCTTCGGCAACATCCTTATCTCTTGTTCTTACAAAAACAAAACGGTATAAGCTGTCCCAATACCGCTCATACAGCAGGATAAAAGCAGGCCGGTCGCCTGTTTTTATTTTTTTCAATAAAGTGTGATCTGTCTGATTCATATTGATGAGGCAAAATTACCTAATCAAAAATTAACTTTTTGTGAACTTTAAAGATTTCAAGATTAATTATTTCTGAAAATCTGACGTGAAATATGAATGGAATGTTGATAAATGAAGAAAATTCAACAAAAACTGTCGGAAATATGAGTTAATATGAATACAATGTTAAATGTGGCCCGGGGAACTTTTCCTTTTTCACGGTTTTATAGATGTAACGGTGAACTTACATCAGAAATTTATGAAAAACTTAAACTACAGGAATATTGAATCATTTGTTTTCAGACTTTGGGAAAGGGAAGTTTCAGAAGAAAAAATGTTGGAGAAAGAAACGGAACTTTTAAATCAGTGGAAAGCTGAAACGGAAAAAAGTCTTAATAAAAGCCACAATGCAGAATCTAAGGAAAGAATTCTTTTTTCGCTGGAGCCTTATTTTAACCAGAATTATGAAACAGGTTATAAAACAGTTTTCAGGAGGCATTTAAGCCAAATTGCTGCCGCCATATTGCTTCTTTTTACATTGGGAGGATTCTTTACCTATCAGATTTTCTTTAAGTCGGATGTTTATTTTTCAGAATCAGGAAACCAGAAAGTTCACCTTGCAGACGGTTCTGTAGTAACCTTGTTCCCCGGAGCAAAGCTTACCGTAGAAAAATCTTTCCCGGCTGATACCCGAGTGGTGGAACTAACCGGCGATGCCATTTTTTCGGTAGCAAAATCTAAAGAGCATCCTTTTATCGTTCGTGCAGACGGATTCAGCACCCGGGTACTGGGTACTGTTTTTAAAATCACCCAGTCCGGAAAAGATAAGGCCGTGGATCTTTACGAAGGAAAAGTGGCAGTTACTTATGCGGGCGTTCCCGTAACCTTCCTGAAGCCTCATCAGAAATGGACCAACTTTGGGGTAGAGCGCACAGCTGCAGTTATTTCATTTAAAAAAGAAAACAGATCATACACCGGATTGTCCTCTTTATTGTCTTTAAGTTTTAATGATGTGAGCGTGAAGGAAGTAGCAGAAGTTTTACAGAAAAATTACAATATCAGTATTATTTATCCAAAGGAAGTATCTGAGAAAAAAATCACGGTAGATTTTACAGGAGGCAGCACAGATGAGAATATAGAAGCCTTGGCTTTCATTCTTGGGCTGGAAGGGCAGAAAGAAAAACAGACTTATATACTGAAAAAATAAATCAGATAAAAAACTAAGAAGGATTAAAAATAAACCAGAAGAGAAAAAGTGAAAATGAAAAGTTTGAAATGTGGGGTTACCATCGCGGCATTATTTTTTACCGTAACAGCTGAAGCGCAGGAATTATCGCAGAAAATATCATTCGCTGTTCAAGGAGAAAAACCGCTGATTGAAGTTTTAGAAGAATTTGCAGGAAAGGCAGGGCTCAGACTGGCCTATTCTAAAGCCGATATTAAAGAACTAAAAGTGAAAGGTCTGAAATGTGAAAATATAACCGTTAATGCCTGTCTTAAAGATATTGCGGGGAGTCTTCCCATTGTTTACCGTCTTCGGGGCGATCTTATTTCGATAAAATACCAGGGGAACGGTGCTGCGGTGCCGGGATCCGGGAAAATTTCCGGGAAAATTGTAGATGAGGTGGGAAATCCGGTGGCAGGAGCGGAAATTGTCATAGGCGGAAAAGAAACTTCCACGGATAATAACGGAGATTTCACCATTGAACTGCCTTCAGGAACATACACTCTTACCGTAAAAGCTCCAAAATACAGCTCTTTGCGGGTGGAAAAACTTGCTGTAAACAATAAAGAAACCCATACTGTTTCATTTGCCTTGAGATCTGTCTCTGATAAAGTAGCGAGCATCAAAGAAGTTGTGATTACAGGAACGCGTAAGTCAAATACCCAGGCGGGTTTACTGGCATTGCAGAAAAAAGCAGCCCAGATGAGTGACGGTATTTCTGCCGAGCAGATTGCAAAAACACCGGATAACGATGTAGGAGCAACGCTGAAGAGGGTAACCGGAATCACAACAATTGATAATAAATATGTAGTGGTACGATCCATGGGCGAACGTTGGAATACCGCTGTGATGGACGGGATCAATCTTCCGAGCACGGAAGCTTATAACCAGAATTTCTCATTTGATATTATCCCGACTTCCATGGTGGAAAGTGTAATTGTAAGCAAAACGGCAACTCCCGACATGAATGCAAGTTTCGCCGGCGGCTATGTGGAAGTAAAGACAAAGGATATCCCGAACGAAAATTTTACTACCGTAACATTGGGAACATCTTATAATGACCAGGCCACTTTTAAAGAATTTCTTACACGCAAAAAAGGAAAATATGATTATTTCGGGTATGACGATGGAACAAGGGATTTTCCAATGGGCCTGAAAGCCATGAACTGGGAAAACCCACAGTTTTTTGAACAGTCGAAACAGTTTACAAATGATAATTTTACCAATTACCGTACAACAGCAGATATGGGTTCTAATATCCAGTTGGCGCTGGGAAGGACTTTTAAATTAAACAACAATAATAAATGGGGATTTGCAGGAGCTTTAGTCCTAAGAAACGAGCAGAATAATCTGCAGATAGACCACACCGGAAGAGGAAACTGGCTGGATCAGACTTATCTTGTCTCCGATTGGGAATCAGCGGGAGAGGAGCCCGTAATATTTTATAATTTTAAAAATCAGGGGGCTTCCTACAACTACAATTCTACCATTGCAGGCATGATGAATTTTGGCCTGCAGTTGGGAAAGAGCCGGTTTTCATTCAGAAATTCTTATACGCATATTTATGACAATACGGTAACAAGAATTACGGGTTGGAACGAATATACTTCTGGCAGCGGGCTTCCGGCCAATGCAGAATTAGCCTACAATTATTTTTATAACGGAATTATCCCCAATAATGACCCGGAACAAATTAAAACCCTGGACAGGCCTTATACTTCCAATGCAAATTATCCCGTTTACCAGACTCTTTTGCAAAACAAGCTGGAAGGGAACCATAAGATAGGAAGTACAGATATTGATTGGTTTATCGCAAGAACAGGTGTGGGATCTGATACAAAAGATTACACGCTGCATCAGACATTATACAGATTCGTAGGGTTTGAAACTCTTGCTTATCATGAGGCCAATAACTCTTCAAGTGATTTTGCACGAGGTTATATCAAAAATCGTGAAACTGACTATAATTACGGAGCTTCCTTTAAATGGAACATTGATTTTGGAAATTTTAAAAATGATATTAAAATAGGATATGCGGGAGCTTCTAAAGAAAATACCAACGTTCAGCAGAAATTTTTATTAAGAACGGATGAATCAAATGGTGTTCCCACCAAAACCCTGGAAGGCGCGCTTTCTGATTGGTTTGACGGCTCCCACTACGTGCCGGGTGGAATAGGATGGCAGACAAGGCCGCTTTACAATGACGAAAAATACGAAGGAAAAGTGGATCAGCATGCCGGATTTATCATGTTTGATAACCGATGGAATAATAAATTCAGGCTGGTTTGGGGATTGAGAGCAGAATATTTTAGATATAAAATGATTTCCCAGCAGCTGGATCCGGCAGATCCCCAGAATGTCAATAAAAATGCTGTAGAAGACAAACCGTGGCAATTCATGCCTTCAGCTAATTTCACGTACAGTCCTACAGGAAAAATGAATGTAAGACTGGCTTATAACAGAATGGTGATTCGGCCGCAGTTTAATGAAAGAACCGGGTTGCCGTATTTTGATCCTATTGCCAACGGATTGATTTACAATACTGAAATGGTTTCTTCCATAGTGAATAATTATGATTTTAAATTTGAGTGGTTCCCCGGACTGGGCGAAATATTTTCGGCAGGATTATATTACAAAAATATCGATAAGCCTATTGAAAGGGAAGGATACATTTCCAGCGAGGGAAACCTGTACCTGTATAACGGAAATTCAAAAAATGCAAAGCTGAAAGGGTTTGAAGTTGGGGTAAGAAAGAATTTAAGCTTTATTTCAGAGAATTCAATTCTGGAAAAACTCTTCCTCAGCGGAAATTTCACCTACAATTCCACCAAAGTAATTGCTTTTAAAGACAAGGCCAAAACCACTGATGAAGATGCTACCTATGAAGTAGAAAGACCCCTTTACGGACAGACTCCTTATGCATACAATCTGGGACTTTTGTATGATGGAGAAAGATTGGGAGTAAGCTTTTTGTACAATGCCAAAGGCGATCAGTACATTACAGTGGGGTACGGCTACAACGGGGAAGAAATCCAGAGGCCGTATGCGGTTGCCGATGCACAGATCTCGTATAAATTTCTCAGGGACAAAAACTTAGAAGTAAAATTTAATGCCAGAAATCTTTTCAACAGAGTAAAGGAATATTACAACAATTATAATTCTTACTCAGTAGCAAAAGACGGAAACGTGCAGACAGAGAGAGAAATGCTGGAGCTGCTGCCGGGCGCCACTAACAAATACGACAAAAATATAGACAAGATTCTTTTCCGTGCTTACAGCGGGAGAATATTCGGGGTGAATATCAATTATACCTTTTAAAATAATATAAAAAATAGAAAAGAGCTCAGTAATGCAACGAACAGGTAGGTGTCCTGAGATTGAATCAAAAAACTACTGATGGATGCGCAACACAGTACAGATTCAGCGAAAAAAACGCTGCCGGAAGCTTCCCGGAGCCGGCAGATAAAATGGGAACTCTTCACTACAGCTCCTCATGTAATGCAGAGTAATAACAAGTGTAAACCAAATCGCAGAAATACAGAGGCGGGTATTTCTAAAAGAAACCAAGCCGGCCTTAAAAAAACAAAAACCGGTATCACAATCTAAAATTTATAACTATGAGAAAATTAAGTTTAATCGCCATAGCAGCTTTATCACTTACTGCATGTCAAAACGATTCATTAGCAGAATCTTCAACTCCATTCGAAATGAAGCCTGCTTCTGCAGAATATATTACGGCTTCATCACTTCCTGTTACCACTGTTAGCGGTGCTATCACTTCGAACACTACATGGAGCGGAGTTATAGAAATCAACGGTATCGTAACAGTAAAAGATGGAGCTACACTTACCATCCAGCCGGGTACATTCATCAAAGCTAAGCCAAATGCAGCAGGTGAAGGTTCAGGTATTCTTGTTATCACTAAAACAGGTCGTATCAATGCTACAGGTACAGAATCTCAGCCTATTATCTTTACAAGTTACAGATTATTAGACGGTAATGAAGATACTACAGCTGTTCCGGGAGATTTCGGAGGTGTGGTTTTATTAGGTGATGCACCTTCAAACGTGCCGACTACCACTACAGTGGAAGGTCTTAGCGGAAGTGATTATTATTTTGGTGGTTCTAATTCTGCACACAATGCAGGAATCATGAAATATGTTCGTATTGAGTTTGCAGGGTACGATTTCGTAGGGGCAAATTCAGGAAATGAAGTAAATGCTCTTACTCTTGCGGGAGTGGGAAGCGGTACCAGCTTAAGTAACATCCAGGTTTCTTATGGGCAGGATGATTCTTTTGAATTTTTCGGAGGTACGGTTAATGCTTCAAACTTAGTTTCTTTTGCGGCAGAAGATGATAACTTCGATTTTGACAACGGATATACAGGTACTATTACTTGTGCATTGGCTTTGGCAGATTCTAATTCATCTCACACTACAAGCGGCGGGGTTTCTGATACAAACGGTATCGAGCTTGATAACAACGCAGGCGGTACATCTACACCGCTTCTTACACACCCTGTTATCAATAATCTTACCATCGTAGGACCTAGTACAAACGTACTTTCTCCTACCGCTGGGGTAGGTCCTGCTTATGAAAACGGGATCCACATCAGAAGAAACGGTAGATTAACTTTAAATGATGCCGTAATCACAGGGTATCCTACGGGAATCAAAGTAGAGGGTACAGGATCACAGTTATCTTCTGCATCTACTTACAGCTCTATCAGAGTACACGGATTTACAACTTCTGTTACAGGAACGGGTACATCAGGAATTCCTGCTGCTAACCTTGCTGTTTCAGCATCTGCATCTCTGTTTGGTATGAGCCAGCCGTTCTTCAATAACGGAGGCTGGAACGTATCTCCGAGAAACTGTGGAAACTTCCAGGGTTCTTGGACGAAATATGATTTCTCAATCGTAGACTAATACTTAATGCAGGGAAAGGTATTCATTTGCCGTTCCCTGCTTTTACTTTTTGTTTAAATAATTTAATAATCAGTATTATGAAAAAAATAATTTTATCATCTCTTATCCTTTTATCACAGGCAGCGGCAGCGCAGTTACCAGTGTGGAGCAATTCTTTTGATACTCCTGCCGATCTTCAGGGTTGGACTTTTCATGACCTGAACGGTAACGGAAACGGATGGGTACAGGGGCAGAACATTTATCATAACGGAACGGCTCTTACCTATGGAACTTCAGGAGTTCTCCGTCATTCGATCAATTTGGTTCCTACGGGTAATGCTACAGGATTTGCTTCGGAAAACGACTGGATCATATCTCCCCAGATTGACCTTACCAGTGCAGGAGGAACGCTTACATTGGCAGGATACATCGGAAGACAGAGATCTACGCACGTACTTGTGAGCAGAGATGTTTATATTTTCGTAAGCACTCCCCAGAAACCGGTTCCTGAAATATCAGACTTCCAGCAGATGGCTACTGATGCGCAGAATTCCGGAGGTGCACTTTACAGGTTTAATGCTACTACGGCCAATTTACCTTCAGACCTTACCCAATATGCAGAATGCTTGGTAAATATTTCTGCTTTTGCCGGCAAGAAAATCTATATCGGCCTTTGGTCAAACAGGATTTCATCCGGAGCAGCTTCAAATTCTCAAAATATAAATATTGACGAGATGACCATTTTTGCTTCCGTATTAAATACAAAAGAGGCAAAATCAGGTAAAAATATTACCAAAGTAGTGGAAAATCCGGTTTCCAATGCTTTACAGTTAAAATTAAATCCGGGCTTTAAAGAAAACAATACTGTTGTAAGCATATACAATATGGCGGGTCAGCAGAGCCTTAAGGCAGACTATTCTAAAAACATAAATGTAACAGGTATTCCGGCAGGTCTTTATATAGCTGTAATCTCCGACGGAATTATCACGGAAAGGGTGAAATTCATCAAAAAATAATCCTTGGGTAAAAAAGGATAACCATGAAACTAAAAGTAAGGTTTGCAAGCAAATCTTATTAAATATATCCAACTCATATTTTTATAATTAACAATTGCCCTGAGCTTCGGGCCGGGGCAATTTTTTAAAGTTTAAATTTTTATAATTTAAAACAATTAAAATGAAAAAACTATTAGCATTCGCAATATTTACTATATTATTTTCCTGTTCAGATCAGGATACTCTTGAAGTTTATGATAAGGTTCAGAAGTCTGCTCAAATCAATATAAAAGGGTTTTCCAAGCCTGATGTCATCCAGATGAGGTTAAACGGAATCCCGGTAGTCATTAACGGCAAAGATTCTTATTCTGAAAAGATAGAAACCCAGATCAGCTTCGTTCTGGACAAAGGAGAAACCAATGAATTAGGCATTTATAATTTGCAGACGGGATCCCGGCTTGCAAAGTATAACGTCAATTATGATAACGCCGCAGACTATCAAAACCTTAATTTTTTCAATCTTCCGGACATCTTCCTCAATGCTTACGCCGTAAAACCGCAGGTCAATCTCGGAAAAGTAGGCTTTGAGTTTATATTTCCTAATCTTGGGGAGCTTTCCGGTTCATCGCTGGACGGCGTGAAAGGGGTTCTGAAAAGAGAAAACGGAGTGGTACTGGCAGAATTTGAAAATATCGGAAAAAAAGATTTTACAACAGTGAAGATCTATAATTTTTTCAGCAGCACTGCGCCTGTGTTCTTAGAAATTTACAAACCCGGAACCAACGAACCGTACACGGGGACAAATATCATTAAAGTTACTTTAAAGCAGGATATCGGCGCCAATATGATTGTGCTTCAGGAAAAGCTGGAAAACGGAGCAGTGGTAGTGAAAGGCGATATTGATGTGGCAGATTATTTATAAGTCAGAATGCTATGAAAAGCTATTTGAAAATTCCATTACAGGTATTGCTGGTTTTACTGATTGCAGTTACTTCATGCAACCGCACGGAGGATGATGCTCCTTATTTTCCGGAAGGAAGTACGGAATCTGTCAATCTTTGGGTTCAGGACAGTATGAGGCGTTATTATTACTGGGCAGATCAGATGCCTGCAAAGCCGGATTATCATTTGCCGGTACAGGACTTTTTTAAAAGCCTGCTTTCTCCTGAAGACCGGTTTTCCTTTATGGTCAATACAGCGGATTCTTCTACCTATCCGCGATCCGTAAGGAATATGTATGGTTTTGATTATGCTATTCTTCAATTACCCGGCGGGCAGGTGGTCACAGTGATCAAGTTGGTGCTGAAAAATTCTCCCGCATTCAACGCAGGCCTGGAAAGAGGGATGATTATTACAAAAGTAAACGGTCAGCAGGTTACTGCTTCCAATGCAGAGCAGCTGGCTTCATCTATTCCCAATCAGACAGTTTTGGAGCTTACGGTTGGAGATTGGAGCAACGCTTCTGTTATCAATGAAAAAAATATTACGGTGTATTACGGTTATTCTTTTGAACAACCTTTAGTTTCGAAGATTTTTGAACAGAACGGTAAAAAAACCGGCTATCTTTATATCTATGATTTTCAGGATGGTATGACTTCCTCGCTGAATCAAAAATTTGCTGAATTTAAATCTGCAGGAATACAGGAGCTGATCCTCGACCTGAGATATAATTATGGAGGTTCCGTGTCCTCGGCAGCGGCACTCTGCTCATTGATTCCGGCAGGTATTTCGGCTGATTCTCCGTTCATCATTTACAAAGGAAATAAAAATGGCGGTACCGTAAAAAGGACTTTTGCCCAACAGATCGCTTATATTTCAAACGGGCTTGATTTTAATACCTTACATGGCAATTCTTTAGGTCTGAACAAGGTGTATATTCTTACCTCCCCCAGCACAGCTTCTGCTTCGGAAATTGTTATCAATAATCTTAAGCCTTATCTGCAGGTCATTCAGGCAGGGGACGTCACTTTAGGAAAAGATATGGCGGGATTTGTAATTGAAGATCAGCGGAAACCAAAGAAAATTTCCTGGCAGATGCATCCTGTTATTTATAAAGTATTTAATTCTAATAATGACGGTGGATACAGCAACGGAATCCCGCCGCAGCTGGCTGTAAATGAATACAATGATCTGCCGCTGCATGAACTGGGAGATCCGGATGAGGTTTTGCTTTCTTCGGTTTTGAGTAAAATTTACTCCAAGCCTTCTCATAAAGGCATTTATAAAACTGAAGTAAAAGTTTTGTTTGAAAGTGACAGTCCGGTGGCCGGTTTTTCAGGTTTTACGATTAAATAAATTAAAAATGCAGGGAATTGAACCAAAACTTCATACAAGCCTCACAGAAAGAATGGAATATTACCGTTTTTTATTGAAGGAAATTGCAGAGGATCCGGAATCCGTTTCCTGTGATGCCATTACCCGGGCTTCTGAATTATCTGCTCTGTATGAGGATTATCTAAGCAACAAAAGAAAGCTCGAAAAAAGCATCAAAACCTACAAACAGACTCATGATGATCTGCGGAAGCTTCTTACTTTTAAAATACGAGAATTAAAAAGAAAAGCAAAGCACCGCTGACTAAATAGTTAGCCCAGTTCCGCATCATACAAAGCAGTCTTACATAAAGAGTGGAATAAATGTACATACAAATAAGTCTATTTTATACCAAAATTATCTTTTTAGCATAATTTTACACTTCGGGATACAAAAATGGTAAACAAAAAATCATTTTTTTTACGTATTTCATCGCTAAAAAGTGTAAAATATACACTTTTTAATACTTTTTAAATAAAAAAAATTAAGTTTTTTAATTTTTGTTATCATATAATTTCACCCCAAAATTTCTCTTTTTTTTCCGGCGCTTTTTTAATCCAAACATCTGTAAATTCATATTTTATAAGATTGGTAATTGTAATTTTTATGATAACCTTATCATATTTTTTATACAATTGTTATCATAAAAAATCGATATGTAAACTATTGATATATAAGTGTTAGCACGAAAATTATTTTTTTTATTCAATTGAATTTTTATATTTGTCATGTTACATAAATGTTAACACTTACATGAGCCCGGATTTTATACATACATATGTTTCTGTTGATTGTGTTGTTTTTGGATTTGACCATGAAAACAGATTAAATATTTTATTGGTAGAAAGACATCTTGATTCGGAAAGACAGATAAAGCTTCCGGGAAGTCTTATTTTTAGCAATGAAGATGTAGACGATGCTGCGGAGAGGGTTCTTCACGAGCTTACGGGAATAAAAAAAATGGTGCTTAAGCAGTTCAAATGTTTTGCAGATCCCATGAGAGCAAGCAGCCAGGATGATATCAAATGGATGGGAACGGAGTACAAGCATGATATAGACAGGATCATTACAGTGGCTTACCTTTCTCTTTGTAAGATAGATCACAAAATCAACAGTACGAAATACGCTACGGTAGACTGGTGCCCGATTGAAAAAGTACCCGCGCTGCCTTTTGATCATAATAAAATTATCAGTGAATCTTTAATTGAGATCAGAAAATGGATTGAGTCCGACTTCTCGATTATTTTTGAATTGCTTCCTAAAAGGTTTACCATAAGGCAGCTCTATAAATTATACAGCGCTTTGAGCGAAAAATATATTGATATTAAAAATTTTCATAAGAAAGTTTCGTCATTCAGCTATATTATTCCTTTGGAGGAGATAGAAAAGAATGTATCGCACCGGGCAGCAAGGTTTTATAAATTCGATGCTAAGATTTACAAGAAAAACCATACTAAACTAATAAAATAACACCCCTTTTTTGAAATTATGTACTTACTAGGCTATGATATTGGCAGTTCTTCTGTGAAAGTTTGTCTCATCGAGGCAGCCACCGGAAAGGTGATCGCATCAGCATTTTCTCCTGTAAAAGAGATGAAAATCACAGCGATAAATCCGGGCTGGGCAGAACAAAATCCGGGAGATTGGTGGATCAACCTGAAGCTGGCACATGAGTCTGTTATGCATGAATCAGGAGTACATGCAGAAGATATCAAGGGGATCGGGATTACATGGCAGATGCATGGTCTTATTTTGGTGGATAAGGATCAAAACCTGCTGAGACCATCCATTATCTGGTGCGACAGCCGTGCTGTTCCTTATGGTGAAAAAGCTTTCAAAGAAATAGGTGAAGAAAAATGCCTGTCTCATCTGCTGAACTCACCCGGGAATTTTACAGCTTCAAAACTAGCCTGGGTTAAAGAAAACGAACCTGAAATCTTTGAAAAAATAGATAAAATAATGCTTCCGGGAGATTACATCGCGATGAGGCTTTCAGGAGAAATCGCTATGACAATAGAAGGGTTGTCGGAAGGGATTTTCTGGGATTTTAAAAATAATTGTATTTCGGAAGATATTGTTAATTATTATGGAATTCCGAAGAGCTTTTTCCCGGAAATTGTACCGACTTTCGGTATACAGTCAAGGGTTTCTGCATCCGCTGCAGAGGAACTGGGCTTAAAAGAAGGAACCCCTATTTCCTACAGAGCAGGTGACCAGCCGAATAACGCATTGTCATTAAATGTGTTTAATCCGGGAGAAATTGCCTCCACAGCAGGAACTTCAGGTGTTGTGTACGGAGTTTTGGACCAGCTGGAATATGATAAATTATCAAGAGTAAATACTTTCGCCCACGTAAATTATACACCGGAACTTACAAGATTGGGAGTATTGCTTTGCATTAACGGAACCGGAATTTTAAATTCATGGCTAAAGCACAACTTTGCCACGTCATTATCTTCCTACGGAGACATGAACGATCTGGCATCACTTTCACCCATCGGTTCCAAAGGACTAAGCATCATTCCGTTCGGAAACGGAGCAGAAAGAGTATTGGAAAATAAAGATACGAGCTGTTCCATTCACGGGATTAATTTTAATATCCATTCAAAAGGAGATATTCTGCGTGCGGCGCAGGAAGGAATCGTTTTCTCCTATGAATACGGAATGAACATCATGAGAAATATAGGTATGGATATTCAGGTGATCCGTGCCGGAAATGCCAATATGTTTTTAAGTTCAATTTTTCGCCAGTCGCTTGCGAGTGTCAGCAATGCTGTAATTGAGCTTTATGATACAGACGGGGCGGTAGGAGCTGCAAGAGCAGCAGGAATGGGAATCGGTTTTTATGCAGATTCTAAGGAAGCCTTTTCTTCCCTTGAAAAAATAGCGGTAATAGAACCGGAACACGAGAAACGAGAACAGTATTTAGAAGCCTATTCAAGATGGAAAGATCATCTTAAAGAAATAATATAACCCAGTAACAAAGGAAATTTTCCATACTACTTACCGGCTTTTCAGAGCCTGTGAGCAGGGATTCTACAATAAATTTTACAATAAATTAAAATATAAATCAGATAAAAATATGAACACTTTAACAGGTACAAAAGAGTTTTTTACAGGTATCGGCAAAATTCAGTTTGAAGGAAAAGAAAGCAAAAATCCTTTAGCTTTCAGATATTATGATGCAGAAAGAATGGTGATGGGGAAACCTATGAAAGACTGGACGAAATTTGCAATGGCTTGGTGGCATACTTTGTGCGCCAACGGAAGTGATCCGTTTGGCGGACCTACCATTCATCATCCTTGGGATATCGGAAATGATGCCGTAGCCAGAGCAATGCACAAAATGGATGCCGGTTTTGAATTTATGTCTAAAATGGGCTTCAGCTATTACTGCTTCCACGATATTGATCTGGTAGACCCTGCAGATAACTGGAAGGATTATGAAAAAAACCTGCAGACGGTTGTAGAATATGCAAAACAAAAGCAGCAGGAAACAGGAATCAAGCTTTTGTGGGGAACGGCAAACGTTTTTACCCATGAAAGATACATGAACGGAGCTTCTACTAACCCGAATTTTGATGTGGTGGCATGTGCCGGAACTCAGGTAAAAAATTCTATTGATGCAACTATAGCTTTAGGTGGTGAAAATTACGTTTTCTGGGGCGGAAGAGAAGGATACATGAGCCTTCTGAACACAGATATGAAACGTGAAAAAGACCATCTGGCACGTTTTCTTACCATGTCCAGGGATTATGCGCGTAAGCAGGGCTTCAAAGGAACATTTTTAATTGAGCCAAAACCTATGGAACCTACAAAGCACCAATACGACTATGATTCTGAAACGGTAATCGGTTTCCTTAGACATTACGGATTAGATAAAGATTTTAAATTAAATATTGAAGTAAATCACGCAACACTGGCTGGCCATACTTTCGAGCATGAGCTTCAGGCTGCGGTAGATGCCGGACTTTTAGGAAGCATAGATGCCAACAGGGGAGATTATCAGAATGGTTGGGATACAGACCAGTTCCCGATAGATTATTATGATATGGTTCAGGCATGGCTGGTACTTCTTCCGGCGGGAGGATTAGGAAACGGAGGTATTAATTTCGACGCTAAAATCAGAAGAAACTCTATTGATCCCGAAGATTTATTCATCTCTCACATTTCAGGAATGGATGTTTTTGCAAAAGGACTTCTCGCTGCTGCAGATATTCTTGAAAATTCAGATTACAAAAAACTGAGAACAGACCGGTACGCCTCTTTTGACAGCGGAAACGGTAAAGCTTATGAGGAAGGAAGCCTTACGCTGGAAGATCTTCAGAGAATTGCTCACGAAATAGGAGAGCCTCAGCCGAAAAGCGGTAAGCAGGAGCTGTTTGAAGCCATTGTAAACATGTATATCTAAAAAAATTAAAAGGCTGCTAAACACTAAGGATTTCTCAAGTTATAATAATTATTAATGGCCTTTTTTTCAACCCTAATATTTAAAAAATAATAATTATGAATCGATTTTATTTTGGTAGTAATAGAGCCGCATTGTTTTTTGCGATGGCTTTATTACCGTCAGGCATGGTTTATTCCCAGATTAAAAAAGATACAGCAGTTAAGGAGAAGAAGATTGAAGAGGTCGTTGTAATCGGATATGGGACACAGAGAAAGGAAGCGGTAACAGGATCTGTTGCCACTGTAAAAGGAGATGCTCTTCGTGAGGTACCTTCGGCAAACATTACGCAGGCATTGCAGGGCAGAACTGCAGGTGTGGATATTTCGCAGACTTCTACAAAACCCGGCGCTGCAATGCAGATCAGGATCAGGGGAACAAGATCCTTAACGGGTGATAACAATCCGCTGATTGTTCTGGATGGTATTCCTTTCGTAGGATCATTAGGAGATATCAGCTCAAGTGATATTAAAAGTATTGATATTTTAAAGGATGCTTCAGCTACCGCGATTTATGGATCCAGAGGGGCAAACGGGGTAATTCTTGTAACCACAAACAGGGGAAGTAAAGGGCAGAAGCCAAGATTTACGTACAATACCTTTACCGGAGTTCAGACTTTATTTTCTAAATATCCCATGATGGACGGGCCTAAATTTGCCCAGCTTCGTGCGTATGCAATCCCGGCCGGAAACACAACTCCTCTGTACAGCAACGGAGTCGATGAAAATAATAATGTAAATACAGACTGGCAGGATCTTTATTACAAGCCTGCGATGATGACCAGTCATGACATCGGTGTTTCAGGAGGAACAGAAGGTGGAAATTATAATGTAGGCTTATCTTATTTTAAACAAAATGCACTTATTCCGCTTCAGAGTTATGAAAGATTTGCATTACGTACGGCAATTGATCAGCAGGTAGGCAGAACTTTCAAATTTGGTTTTACAACCAATACCAATTATTCCATATCAGAAGGAAACGGAGTAAATCCGGGAGCGGTTTTGGGTTATTCTCCAATCGCTAATCCTTATAATCAGGATGGCAGCTTTAAAAGAGTGATGAGTACGGCAGGAGGTATCGATCAGACATGGATCTACACCCGAAAAACAGTAGAAGATTTAAATGATAAATACGTTGATGAAACCAAGTCTTTCGCATCATACAATAATCTTTATGGTGAAGCGAATCTGCCTGTAACCGGACTGAAATACAGGCTCAATATAGGTTTGGATTACCGTACATCCAATAGTGGAAACTATACGGGAGTAGGCGTATTCAATACCAATGCGCTAGGTCCTTCATCAGCGGGAAGAGGTAACAACCAGACCTATCACTGGGTATTGGAAAACCTTTTAACGTATGACCGTACTTTCGGGAAGCACAAAATAAATGCAGTAGGATTATATTCAGCAGAAGGTAACAGGTACACAAGCTCTTACATGAGTGCGAAGAATGTTCCTGCAGATTTTTTCCAGTATTATAATTTAGGCCAGTCTCCTCAGGCGGATATTACCGTAAGACCGGAAGACCAGATTTACTGGCAAACCGGATTGCTTTCTGCAATGGGAAGAGTAATGTACACGTATGACAATAAATATATGTTGACAGCCACTCTTCGTGCGGACGGATCTTCAAGGCTTGCGCCGGGAAACAAATGGCATACTTATCCTGCATTATCACTGGGATGGAACGTTACTAATGAATCGTTCATGCAGAATATAAATGCTCTTAATCTCTTAAAACTAAGAGCAGGCTGGGGACAAACTTCCAACCAGGCCGTAAATCCATATTCTACTTTAGGAGCGCTCACCGTTACTCCATATAATTTCGGAACTACAAACAGTACTGGAGTATATGTAAGCCAGGCCCCGAATCCAAATCTGGGCTGGGAATATTCAAAAACACAAAACTACGGGGTGGATTTCGGATTGTTTAATAACCGTCTTACAGGTAGTGCAGAATATTATAACACACATACCTATGATCTTTTAACTCAAAAAAATCTTCCGCCTTCCACAGCTATCGGATCTATTGTTTCCAATGTTGCCGAAACAGAAAATAAAGGATTTGAAGTAAGCCTTAACGGAATTATTTTTGACAATCCTGATGGTTTTACCTGGGAAGCCGGCGTTAACTTTTATACCAACAGAAACAAAATTTTATCTCTTGCTTCAGGAACTCCCCGAGATGTAAATAACCTGTGGTTCGTAGGGCATAATATTAATTCTTTATATGATTATCAGTATATTGGTCTTTGGCAGGCGGGTGATCCTTACCAAAGCATTCTGGAACCGGGAACTGCGGCTGATGTAGTGGGATCTATCAAAGTTTTGTATACCGGCGGCTATAATCCGGACGGAACTCCGGTAAGAGCAATCGGGCCGGATGACAGACAGATTTTCGATACGGCTCCAAAATATCAGGGAGGTTTCAATATGCGTTTTGCATACAAGAATTTTGAGCTGAGTACGGTAGGTGCATTTCAGCACGGAGGAATCCTCATTAGCTCCATATACGGATCTGCAAGTTATCTGAACAGATTAACGGGAAGAGGAAATAACGTAGACGTAGATTACTGGACGGAGGACAATACGGATGCTTATTTTCCGCGCCCGGGCCGCCATCTAAGTGGTGATAACCCGAAATATTCTTCTACTCTTGCCATGTTTGATGCTTCATACCTAAAGCTTCGTACAATAACTTTAGGATACAATGTTGATAAGGACTTTTTAAAAGATTTAAAAATTACGGGTTTCAGAATTTATTTTACAGTTACAAATCCTGTGGTATTATTCTCTCCTTATCATAAGTTTTCAGGAATGGATCCCGAGCCGAATTCATTCGGGAACGAAAATCAGGCGGTAAGCGGATACCAAAGCCGTCAGCTGATTATAGGAACTAATAATCCTTCTACAAGAAATTACTTAATGGGACTTAATTTAACTTTTTAAAACTGTACAGTCATGATAAATTTGAACAAAAAACTGATATTGGGAGCAATCTTTTTATCATTAACATTTACAGGATGTAATGAGATTCTTGACGAGCAGCCAAGATCAACATACACTGTTGACTACTTTAGTACGCCGGATGGGATCAACCAGAGTTTTACTTCCTTATACAGACAGTTAAGAATGTTGTATGGTAACGGTTACTTTATGAGTAATTGCCAGAACGGTACTGATGAATCTACCTGGGCACAAAGTGCTGACGGTAACTTCAAAGAGCTGGATATGTCCGGACAGGGAAATATCAATTCCAATACTTTTCCTACCAGTATGATCTGGGGGTCTGTTTTTCCATATATCAATACAGCCAACGGGATCATAGAAAAAGGACCGGGGTTCGGAATTGCCGAATCAATGATCTCGGAAGCCAGATTCTTCAGGGGATTTGATTATTTTATGCTGGTTCAGACGTACGGAGGAGTTCCTTTGGACTTAGGTGCCGGAGAATTAAAGTTTAATACCATTCCTGCCACTACATCAGTAAGAAATACTGTTCCTGAGGTTTACACAAAAGCTATTTTTCCTGATCTTAAAACAGCCATTGACAACCTGCCCGCTTCACCACGTGTCACGGGAGGAGTTACAAAAAATGTTGCAAGGTTAATTTTAGCCAAAGCTTACCTTACCTACGGCTGGTGGCTGCAGAATCCCAACAATATTCCCACTTATCCGGAAGTGTCAAGAACTGATCCTGATGGCCACAACGCTCAGTGGTACTTCCAGCAGGCTTATGATATAGCGATGGCGGGAATTACAAATCCCGGAACTTATGGTCTTCAACCTACTTTCTACGATGTAAACGTAGGTTCCAACGATAGAAATTTAGAATGTATGCTCTATGCAGACCATACCTCATCAAGTACATATTATAACGAAAGTGATCCTGTAGGATTTGGTTCCGGATGGTCGCCTGATAACTTTGCAGCATGGATGCAGACCTGGAATTATACAGCCATTAAAAGCAGTAAAACAGCAGCATGGGGACCAAATGATGCAGTAAGCTCCATCCAGCGTGAGGCTGCACAATCATTGGGAAGACCTTGGGTTCGTATGTGTCCTACAATAGGTGTAATTAAAAACACGTTTGCAGATAAAACCAATGATTCCCGCTATGACGGTACATTTGTAACTACCTACAGAGGAAACTGGAATAAAGTTGGAACAGGGCTTACAACGGTTCCTACTTTATATAATGCCAACGGTCTGCCTGTACAGCCCGGCGGAGCTATCCTTAGTTTCCTGAATGATGATTCACAGACTCCGGCATATCCTACAGGAGCAGGGCAAAGCGGAGTAGGAGCAGGAACATTGCCTGGAAGAGCAGACTGGGTTATTGCACCAAACGGAATCAGCAGAATAGTATATCCGGGATTATGGAAAATAGGAACTTACCGTACCGATGATCCTAACGGTTTAGGATACCCTAATGCAGGGCTTACAAGACCTTTCAATGTCGCTAAATTTTCAGAATTCTATTTCATCGCAGCGGAAGCAGCGGTAAAAGGAGCTTCAGGAGCAATGACAGCCAGAGATCTTATCAATGTTATCCGTGCAAGAGCCGGAAAATGGAAGTTTAATAATGCTCAAAATGTGGCTTATATAGCAGATAACAGTGCTGCTATGGTTGCCGCAACACCTGCAGTAATCACCATAGATTATATTTTGGCTGAAAGATCCCGTGAATACTATGGAGAATTCTACAGATGGTATGATCTGGTTCGTACTCAGAAATGGGAGCAGTATGCTACAACCTATCAGATCGGAGGTGCTTCTTACGGGGATCATACTCCGCAAACCGTGACCAGAACGATAAAACCTTTTCATTATCTGAGACCAATTCCTCAAAATCAGCTTGATGCAATGGAAGTTTCTGCAGATATTAAGGCTAAATATCAGAATCCTGGTTATTAAAAAAATATTTAGTTTCACATTCATATAGTTAGCAGGGCAGATACCAAATGTCTGCCTTGTTTTTTAATTAAAATTTTAAAGACTATGGAAAGAACATGGCGCTGGTTCGGTAAGAAAGACAAAATACAGTTGAATATGCTTCGCCAGATCGGTGTGGAAGGTATTGTTTCAGCATTGCACGATATTCCGAACGGGGAAGTCTGGTCATTAGAAGCCATTAATGATTATAAAAATTATATCGAAAGTTTCGGCCTTCGCTGGTCTGTCGTAGAAAGTCTCGCAGTAAGTGAAGCCATAAAATATGGAGGGGAAAACAGGGATCAGTTAATAGAAAATTACATTAAAAGTCTTGAAAATCTGGGTAAAGCCGGGGTAACAACGGTTTGTTACAACTTTATGCCGGTCCTCGATTGGGCTCGTACAGATTTGTTTCATCAATGGGAAGATGGTTCGTCGTCTTTATATTTTGATAAAGCAAAATTTGCTTATTTTGAAATTCATATTTTGCAGCGTGAAGGTGCAGAAAACGATTATAATTCAAAGATTCTTCAGAAAGTAGAAGGATTAAAAAATACATTGACGGAAGAAGATAATAATATTCTTATAGATTCTGTCATTGTAAAAACACAGGGTTTTGTCAATGGGAATATCAAGGAAGGAGATTTAAATCCTGTAGAAAAATTCAAAAATTTACTGGCATTATATGACGGAATTGATAAAAACCAGCTTCGTCAGAATATGAAATACTTCCTCGAAAAAATAATGCCTGTCTGCGAAAAGTGGAACATTCAGATGTGTGTGCATCCGGATGATCCGCCGTTTTCATTGCTGGGCTTACCAAGAATTGTCACCAATGAAGAGGATATCGACTGGTTCCTGAATGAGGTCAATAATCCACACAACGGATTGACGTTCTGTGCAGGTTCTTTAAGCGCAAATCTTCAGAATGATGTTCCGAAGCTGGCTCAAAAGTTTGCACACCGCACAAAATTTGTCCATTTAAGAAGCACCAATGTCTTTGAAAACGGAGATTTTATTGAAGCGCATCATTTGGGAGGAAGAGGAAAGCTCATTGATGTCATCCGTGTATTTGAAAAAGAAAATCCGGATTTACCAATGCGTATCGATCATGGAAGACTGCTTACGGATGATGTAGATAAAGGCTACAATCCCGGATATTCATTCCTGGGAAGGATGCTTGCATTAGGACAAATCGAAGGCGTAATGGCCGCCGTCAATTCTGAATTAAAATAAAAAGACAAAACAGAACCCGAAGGGTTCAACATCAATAGCTTCAGGTAAAAACCTCTGGAAATAAATGGTTTAATCATCAATTATAAAATATCATCTATCAATTATAAAAAATGAACGAAATATTCAGTATAAAAGGTAAGGTAGCCATCATTACAGGTGCTTCAGGTGTTTTGGGCGGAAGTTTAGCTAAAAGTTTCACCGAAGCCGGAGCAAAAATTGTTGCGCTCGGCAGGAATCAGGAAACATTAGATGCCAGAGTTAAGGAATTAACAGACCTTGGCGGCGATGCCTTTGCTGTGGAAGCCAATGTAATGAATATCGAAAGTCTTGAAGCCGCTTCGAAAAAAATCCTTGAAAAATACGGCAGGATTGATATTTTGCTCAATATTGCCGGAGGAAACATTCCTTCCGCAACATTATCTCCGGACCAGTCTTTTTTTGATTTAAAAATGGAAGCATGGAACGAAGTCACAGACCTCAATATCAACGGAACCGTTTACCCAAGCTATGTTTTCGGAAAGGTAATGGCAGAGCAGGGAAGCGGAAGCATTGTAAATATTTCGTCAATGGCGGCCTATTCCGCCATTACAAGAGTGGCGGGCTATTCGGCGGCCAAATCGGCGATTACCAATTTTACGCAATGGCTTGCTTCGGATGTAGCCCTAAAATTTGGTGATAAAATCCGTGTCAACGCTGTGGCTCCGGGGTTTTTCATCGGTGATCAGAACCGTGAAATTTTATTGAATCCTGATGGATCTTTAACCGACCGAAGCAAAAAAGTAATTGCGAAAACACCAATGCAGAGATTCGGGGAAGTGGAAGAGCTTAATGGGGCTGTCCAGTTCCTGTGTTCAGATGCAGCAAGTTTTATTACAGGTGCTTTATTGCCTGTTGATGGTGGTTTCAGCGCATTCAGCGGAGTTTAGAAAGAGTAAATTTTCTTCATGTAGTAAGCAGGGTCTTAATATTGTTTAAGGCCTTGTTTTTAAAGATTATAAAATATAAAATAATGAAACAGAACATAGTGAACCGGTCATTTTTTAGGAATAAAACCCAAATAATTGCAGCAGCTGCTTTACTTTCGGTAAACAGCTTTTCAGCGCAGGTTTTTTCTGATTTTTCCTATCGCGGAAATGATAAGATCTACACAAACAATCCCCTGAAAGAGGATGAATTTTATTCGCCGATTCTTCAGGGATGCTATCCCGATCCCAGTATTACAAGAAAAGGAGAGGATTATTATCTGGTGAATTCTTCATTCTCAATGTTTCCGGGTGTTCCTATTTTTACTTCAAAAGATTTAGTGAACTGGAAGCAGATAGGGCACGTTCTCGACCGTCCGTCACAGCTTAAAGTAGAAAAATCAGGCGTTTCACAGGGAATTTATGCACCGGATATTAAATATAATAAATATAACGATACTTTTTATATGATTACCACTCAGATCGCCAGTGGAATCGGTAATATGGTCGTGAAAACCAAGGATCCGGCAAAAGGCTGGAGCGAAGTACAGAAGCTGAATTTCGATGGTATTGATCCTTCAATTTTCTTTGATGATAATGGAAAGGCATACATCGTTCACAATGATGCTCCCCCAAAGGGAACCGAGCAATACAACGGCCACCGCGTCATAAAAATCTGGGATTATGATCTTGAAAAAGATCAGGTAGTCGCAGGATCAGATAAAATTATTGTAAACGGCGGGGTAGATCTTTCCCAAAAACCAATATGGATAGAGGGTCCGCATTTGTATAAAAAGAACGGAAAATATTACCTGATGTGCGCAGAAGGCGGAACAGGAGGCAATCACAGTGAGGTTATCTTTATGGCTGATTCCCCGAAAGGTCCTTTCATTCCGGCACTTAACAATCCGATTTTGACCCAAAGATATTTCCCGAAAGACCGAAAAGATAAGGTAGACTGGGCAGGTCATGCAGACCTTGTGGAAACTCCGGAAGGAAAATATTACGGTGTATTTCTTGCCATTCGTCCAAACGAAAAAAACCGTGTGAATTCAGGAAGGGAAACTTTTATTCTTCCCGTGGACTGGAGCGGAAAATATCCTGTTTTTGAAAATGGGCTGGTTCCGATGAAACCAAAATTAAAACTACCGGAAGGTGTAAAAAACCAGACCGGACAAAACGGATTTTTCCCTAATGGTAATTTTACCTTTACAGATAAGCTTACCGGTAAAAATCTGGATTACCGATGGATTGCGATGAGAGGCCCGCGAGAGAACTTTATCAGCACGGTAAAAAACGGAGTAAAAATAAGCCCTTTTGAAACCAATATTAAAGCATTGGCGCCTGTTTCGGCATTATTCCACAGGTTGCAGCATGAAGATTTTGAAACTTCCGTAACGCTGGATTTTAAGCCTAAATCTGAAAAAGAATTAGCCGGAATTACCTGCTACCAAAGCGAAAGATTCAATTACGTTTTTGGAATTACAAAAAAGGGTAAAGATTTCTATATTGTTTTGGAAAGAACCGAAAAAGGAGAATCAAAGCTGATCGCCAGTGAAAAAATTTCCCCTTCAAAAACGATTAGATTACAGGTAATTGGTGAAAAAGATGACCATCTTTTTAATTATTCTCTGGATGGTAAAAACTTCAGAAATCTTGGCGGCCCTGTTTCCGGTGACATACTTTCTACCGATGTGGCAGGAGGTTTTACGGGAAGCTTAATTGGCCTGTACAGCACTTCGTCTAACGATATTGTGCCTGATTAATGTATAGTTCGAGCAGTTATTTATAATGATAATCACAGGGAAATCATCAATAGGAACGGGCTTTAGCCCGTTCAATAAGCAAAATCAAAACAGGCTTTAGCCCAAACTTAACAAAGGCTCTAAGGTTAAGGTTAAAAGGTTGAAAATGAAATAGTCAATATGAAAAGTGAACACAGAGCTTGTCGAAGTGTCTCTTAAAATTGTAAAAATTAAATAACCATTCAAACATTGAGATTTTGAAAATTAATAACACATTTTATATAGTTTCTTTTTTTGGATTTATCGGGCTGAATCTCCTTTCGGCTCAGGTAAATCCCACTCAGAAACAGCAGACAACGGCCTTTACTAATCCCATCATTTGGGCAGATGCTCCGGATTTATCGGTAACCAGAAGCGGAGATGATTTTTATCTTATCACCACCACAATGCACCTCATGCCGGGAGCACCGGTAATGCATTCCAAAGACCTTGTGCATTGGGAAATGGCAAGCTATGTATTTAATACGCTGAATGATAATTCCAAATATGACCTGTTGGATGGCACGGTTTACGGCCGCGGACAGTGGGCTTCGTCCATCCGTTATCACAAGGGAAAATATTATGTTTTGTTTTCCCCGAATGACGAACCTTTTAAATCTTATTTCTATGTAACGGATAATCCTGAAAAAGAAGGCTGGAAGCTTATTACCAGAACCAGACATTTTCATGATGCCTCTTTGTTTTTTGACGATGATGACAGGGTGTATGTCTTTACTTCCAATAAAGTTTTTGAATTAAGTCCTGATTTTAAGCAAGTCATCGGAAATCCTGAAGGAACGGAAGTTTTTCAGAAGGATTCCTCCGAAACCGGCTTGCTGGAAGGTAATCAGATCATCAAAAGAAACGGAAAATATTATATGATGATGATTTCATGGCCGAGAAACGAAAAACGAAGACAGGTAGTCTACAGAGCAGATAAAGTAACGGGTCCTTATGAGAAAAAAGTAGTTCTGGAAGATAATTTTTTAGGATTTTCTTATGCCGGGCAGGGCACATTGATTGATGATAAAAAAGGTAACTGGTATTCGCTTATTTTTCAGGACAGAGGCGGAGTGGGGCGTGTCCCGATTCTCCTTCCTGTACGGTGGGAAAACGACTGGCCGGTTCTGGGTGACAACGGAAAGATTCCTTTGCATGGTGAAGTTCCGCTTCCTCCGTTTAAACCGAAAAATAATATTGTAGAAAGTGATGAATTTTCAGATAAAAAATTGAAAATCCAGTGGCAGTGGAACCATAATCCTATAAATGATGCATGGTCTTTATCCGAAAGAAAAGGATTTTTGAGACTAAAAACGAGCCGTGTAGTAGATCATATTTACGCAGCTCCAAATACTTTAACACAAAGAATGACCGGTCCGAAATCAAGTGCTGTTGTTGCATTAGATGTGAAAGGTATGAAAGATGGTGATATTGCTGGACTCAGTGCATTTAATGGCGATTCGGGAATACTGGCTGTTGTAAAGGAAGGAAATCAAAAATTTATTACGTTTTCTACCAATGAAGTAAGTCTTGATAATAAAACAAAGGCCATTACAAATGTAAAAAAAGAAGAAAAAAAACGAATTCCGTTGAATTCGTATAAAGTTTTTCTTCGTATTGAAGCAGATTTTAACCTTGGAAAAGATTTGGCGGATTTTTCTTACAGCACAGATCAGAAGAACTGGACGGTTATGGAAAAAGGCTATAAAATGATTTTCGATTACAGAAGGTTATTTATGGGGTCAAAGTTTGCAATTTTCAATTATGCAGCCAAAAATACAGGAGGTTTTGTAGATGTAGATTTTTTCAGAATTACAGATTCTTCAACCATAAAATAAATGTTTTAGAATACTATTAAAAATAATTTCAAAGGATTTTATTTTTTTATCTAAATTAATAAGTGTAAAAAATACAAATAAAGATTTATGAAAAATTCAGTTGTATTAGCATTAGGTTTTGTTTTGTCAGGAATGTTTATTTCTGCCCAAACAATTGAAAAACAGGCGCCACAGGGTTTTGATATTGAAAAAAAAGAGATTCCCCATGGGAAAATTGATACCATACAATATGAATCAAAAACGGTGGGAACTCAGAGAAGAGCTCTGGTCTACACGCCACCTGGTTTTAAAAAAGGAAATAAATATCCCGTTTTATACCTTCTTCACGGCATCGGCGGTAATGAAAAGGAATGGTTCCGAAACGGCACGCCTCAGGTTATTCTCGATAATCTCTACGCACAGGGAAAAGTAATGCCGATGATCGTAGTTTTGCCCAATGGCAGGGCGATGAAAGACGACAGGGCAACAGGAGATATTATGGCAAAAGATAAGGTAGCAGCATTCGCAACTTTTGAAAAAGATTTGTTGAACGACCTTATTCCGTTTATTGAAAAGAAATATCCGGTTAAAAAAGATAGAGCAGAAAGGGCAATTGCAGGACTATCGATGGGAGGTGGCCAAACCCTGAATTTCGGATTGGGAAATATCGACAAATTCGCTTGGGTTGGAGGGTTTTCATCTGCTCCGAATACAAAAGAACCTCAGCAATTGCTTCCAAATCCTGAAAAAGCCAAAGAATTAAAGCTTCTCTGGATTTCCTGCGGTGATCAGGACCGTCTGATGCCTTTCAGCAAAAGAACCCACGATTATCTTACAGCAAATAAAATACCTCACATTTTCTATGTAGAACCCGGCGGTCATGATTTTAAAGTCTGGAAAAATGACTTATATCTGTTTTCTCAGTTGCTTTTTAAGCCTGTGGATCAGGAGAAAATTAATAGTTTTTTGAAATTAGATTAAAAGAAATCTCAGAAACTGATCTTTAAGTTTCAATTCAATCCATCAATCACAAAAAATGAATTTCAGAAAAATAAACATAAAAGCTTTTATTGTTACGATCGTAATAATATCCGGAGTACAAAATAATGTCAATGCGCAGTCTTACAAAAAGACGGATACAGGCGTGAATTTTTCTTCGGATAACATGAATGTGCAAGTGAAGCTTTACGGACCGCACATCATAAGAATTATTAAATATCCTTCGGGAAAATCATTTATAAAAAAAAGTCTGTCTGTTATCAAACAAGAACAGAAAATAAAATTCTCCGTTACAGAAAATGAAAATATTTTGTTGTTAAAAACCAGTGGCTTACAACTTGTCATCAATACTAAAAACGGAGAAGTTGCTTATAAAACACCATCCGGAAAAGAGCTTGTAAAAGAAAACGGGAACGATTTCAAACCCTTTAATGATGCAGGAAGTCCTACTTATTCTGTAACTCAATCTTTTCAGTTAGAAAAAGACGAGCCTATTTATGGTTTGGGAATTTTACAGAACGGAAAATTATCTCAAAGAAATCAGGACATCAGAATGGTGCAGAATAATACCTGGGATTTTGTGCCTTTCTTCCAGTCTGTAAAAGGATATGGCATTTTTTGGGACAATTATTCTCCTACTCAGTTTACGGATAATGATCAGAAGACATCTTTTACTTCCGAAGTGGGAGACGGGGTGGATTATTATTTCATGTATGGCGGAAATGCAGATGGCGTGATAGCAGCAATGCGTGATCTTACGGGAAATGTCCCAATGTTTCCGTTATGGACTTACGGCTACTGGCAAAGTAAGGAACGCTACAAAAGTCAGGGTGAAATTGTGGATGTTGTTAAAAAATACCGTGATCTGAAAGTGCCTTTGGATGGGATCATTCAGGATTGGCAATATTGGGGAAACAATTACCAGTGGAATGCAATGGATTTCATAAGCCCTGATTTTCCTGATGCCAAAAAAATGCTCAATGATATTCACGGGTTAAATGCACATCTTTCTGTATCCATCTGGTCTTCATTCGGGCCAATGACGAATCAGTATCGTGAAATGGATCCTAAAGGAATGCTTTTCAATTTCAAAACCTGGCCGGAATCCGGAAGGGAAAGCTGGCCTCCGGACATGAATTATCCTTCAGGAGTACGTGTTTATGATGCTTACAATCCCGAAGCCAGAGACATTTACTGGAAATACCTGAATAAAGGCGTTTTCAGTCTGGGCGTAGATTCCTGGTGGATGGATTCCACTGAACCAGATCATTTGAGCCAGAAGCCGGAAGATTTAGATACAAAAACATATCTTGGTTCGTTCAGGAAGGTTAGAAATGCATATCCGTTAATGGCTGTTGGTGGTGTTTATGATCATCAGCGTGCAACAACAGGCGATAAGAGGGTTTTTATTTTAACAAGATCTGCATTCGCGGGGCAGCAGCGTTATGGAGCCAATACTTGGTCGGGAGATGTCAATTCTTCTTGGGAATCATTACGGAATCAGGTTCCTGCCGGTTTAAATTTTTCTATGACCGGAAACCCTAATTTTAACTCTGATATAGGAGGATTCTTTGCCGGAACATATAAAAAAGGCTGGAGCGAGAGTTCGGGTTCAAAAAATCCGATGTTTCAGGAACTGTATGTTCGCTGGCTGAAATATGGAACCTTCACACCGATGATGCGTTCGCACGGAACCGATGTGCCTAGAGAAATCTATCAGTTTGGAAAAAAAGGGGATGTAGTGTATGATGCTGTGGAGAAGTTCATCAGGTTAAGATACAGTTTGCTGCCTTATATTTATTCTGTTTCGTGGGATGTTTCCAAAAACCAGTCTAGTTTTATGAGAGCGCTTGCAATGGATTTTAAGGAAGATAAAAAAGCCTGGGATATCAACAACGAATATATGTTTGGAAAATCTTTTCTGGTGGCTCCTGTGCTGAACCCTCAATACACTCCGGAAAAAATAGTGAAGACCGATGAACAGAACGGTTGGGACAAAAGAGAGGAAAAAGGACCTTCGGTTGAGAATGTGGATTTCACACAGAATAAAACCGTAAAAGCATATCTTCCGTCCGGTTCTGAGTGGTACGACTACTGGACCAATACAAAGCACAAAGGCGGACAGGAAATCGAAAAAACAGTCAATATCCAAAATATTCCATTGTATGTAAAAGCCGGAAGCATAATTCCTTTCGGGCCTGATGTACAATATGCTGCAGAGAAAAAATGGGATCATTTAATTCTGAAAATATATCCCGGATCTGATGCGGATTTTGTCTTATACGAAGATGAATTCGACAATTACAATTACGAAAAAGGCAGCTATACTGAAATTCCAATACATTGGGATGATAAATCCAATGCACTAACCATTCACAGCCGCAAAGGAAAATACACAGGAATGCTTGAAAAAAGAAATTTCACCATTATTCTTCCTAATGGTCAGCAAAAAGCAGTGGCTTATTCAGGTAAAAATATTAAAGTGATTCTTAAATAATGATTAATGACGAAATGATATGATAAACCATAAAAAAATTATCAAAGTATTTGTATTGCTCTGTTTCCTTGGAGTTGGAAGCGCTTTTGCCCAACAAACTTTAGGTATTACAGAGAATATCATTTCAAATGATAACGGTTTTCCAATTGTTTCAACGGACGGAAATGTTGCAAATTTATTTTATGATAAATCAGAAAATCCTGCCGTCATTCGTGCTGCGAAAGATTTACAGTCGGATATACAGAAAGTGACAGGAAAATTACCCAATCTTTCAACAACAGAAATTTCCGGCGAATTTGAAATCATCATCGGAACTTTTGGCACAAATAAATTGATTGATAAACTTATATCCTCAAAAAAAATCAATGCCAAAGATTTAAAAGGAAAATGGGAAAGTTTCGTGATAACAACGGTAGAAAATCCAAAATCTAAATCCAAAAAACAGCTTATCATTGCCGGAAGCGACAGAAGAGGAACGATTTACGGAATCTATGAATTATCAAGACAATTAGGGGTTTCTCCATGGTATTACTGGAATGATGTCCCTGTTCAGAAACGTTCTTCGGCGTATGTTGTTCCTGGGTATTATGCTTCAGGTGAGCCTAAAGTAAAGTATCGCGGTATTTTCATTAATGATGAAGAACCTGCTTTCGGAACCTGGGCAAGAACCAAATTCGGAGGCATCAACAGCAAAATGTATTCACACATGTTTGAGCTTCTCCTTCGTCTCAGAGCCAATTATTTGTGGCCTGCAATGTGGGGGAAAGCCTTTAACGAAGATGATCCGCTTAATCCGAAAGTTGCCGATGAATACGGAATCGTTATGGGGACTTCTCACCACGAGCCGATGATGCGGGCTCAGAAAGAATGGGGAAATCATAGAAAAGAATACGGAAACGGTGAATGGAATTACCACACCAATAAAGAAGGTCTCCTGAAATTTTGGGAAGATGGATTCAGCCGGAACAAAAATTATGATAATCTCGTGACAATGGGAATGCGTGGAAACGGCGACGAACCGATGAGCGACCTGGGAAGTGCGGAAGCCAATTTCAAATTATTGGAGCAAATTATGCTTGACCAGAGAAAAATTATTCAGAAAGTAACAAAAAAACAGGCTAAAGAAACACCTCAGCTTTGGGCTTTATACAGTGAAGTTTTAGATTACTACGATCAGGGAATGAAAGTTCCGGACGATATGACGATTCTACTTTGTGATGACAATTGGGGAAATGTCCGCCGATTGCCTTACCTCAATGGCAAAAAACATCCTGGAGGTTACGGAATGTACTACCACGTTGATTTACATGGCGCGCCAAGAGCCTACCAATGGCTGAATATGGCGCAGATTCCGCACATGTGGGAACAGCTGCAGCTGACTTACAGTTATGGAGTAGATAAAATCTGGATCTTGAATGTCGGAGATCTAAAACCAAATGAATATCCAATGGATTTCTTCCTGAATATGGCGTGGAATCCAACTTCTTTTACACAGGAAAATCTGGATTATTACTCGGTGAAATTTGCAGAAGATCAATTTGGAAAAAATAATGCCAAAGAAATTGCAGAAATCATCAACCTGTATTGTAAATATAATTCAAGAGTTTCCGCGGAAATGATGAATCACAAAACATATAATCTTCAAAGTGGGGAGTTTTTGCAAGTAAGAGATGCTTATCTGGCTTTGGAGACGAGGGCTTTGAGACAGTTTATGATTTTGGATAAGACCTACCAAGATACGTACAAACAGATTATTTTACATCCGGTTCGTGCAATGGCCAATCTCTACGACATGTATTACGCCGTTGCAATGGATCATAAATTGGCAGAAGAAAAAGATCAGAAAGCAAATTATTGGGCAGATTATGCCGATGAATGTTTCACCAGAGATGCCGAATACACCAAAGATTACAACCTGAATATCTCCGGAGGAAAATGGAATCATATGATGGATCAGACGCACATTGGCTACAAATCCTGGGACGAACCCAAAGAAGGAAACATTAAGCCAACCGTTTACAGAATCACTCCTGCAGAAGCAAAAACCGGAGGGTATATTTTTGAAGAGAAGAATGGCGTAGTGACTATGGAAGCTGAACATTTCTTGGATGTTAAAGCTCCTGCCAATACAAAATGGACGGTTATTCCGGATTTGGGAAGAACACTTTCCGGAATTTCCTTAATGCCTTACACCGAAAAAACAAACGGATCAGCTATTAGTTATCAGTTTAAATTAAAAAATAATCCTTCCA
>NZ_AUMT01000019.1 GCF_000430825.1 Chryseobacterium daeguense DSM 19388
GTATGCGTGCACAGAATTTACGTCAATAGTCGGGAAAAATATTACCCGAAGTATGAGTGGAAAGGGAAATTGCTATGATAATGCTGTAGCGGAGAGTTTTTTCAAAACTCTGAAAACCGAACTTGTCTATCAAAATAAATATGAAACTAGAGACCACGCCAAAAACTCTGTGTTTGAATATATAGAAACATTTTACAACACCCAGAGAAGGCATTCAGCTTTAGGAAATTTAACCATAAGAGAGTATCAAAATTTAATGTCTAATCAATCTAAAAATGTAGCATAAAGAGTATATAAATTTTGTCTCAAAAATAGTTGCAAGTTCAATTCTGTATTTCAATTTCTTTTAAATAGACAGAAAGAGGAGTTCCTGCTCTTAGGTAGAAATTATTATACATTTGAAAGTCCTGATAACTTGATTGGCAAATTGATAATAAAAGTACTTCTACTATTGGAGGTTATAAATGCAATAAGGCATCTGTTAGTATAGGTGGGAAAAAGTTTATTGCTTGGTTTACCCATGATATACCAATTAGTGATGGACCATATAAATTTAGAGGACTTCCTGGACTAATTTTAAAACTTAATGAAGTAAACAACTATATCGGTTTTGAATTGATCTCTATAAATAAAACGAGTTTACCAATAGAACAAAAAAAGGAATAGTTATCACAAAGGAGCAGTATCTATCAAAAAGAGCGGAATATATCAATGATCCATATCAGGGTAAAGTCAATAATCCTGAATACAGAAAAATGGTAGAGGAAAACAAAAAAAAATACAATAACTCTTTAGAATAATTTAAATATTCTAATCTGCGAAATCAAAGTAAAAAAAATAAAAATATCCTACGATATTTATTACCGGAGGAATGAATGATCAACGAGTCGCGGTATGGGAGCCAGTAAAATTTGCTGCAAAATTAATGGCTAATGACTTATCAAATAATCCTATTCTTTTAAAAATAGATTTTGAAGGGGACATGGAGCAAATCTTCCTATAACTCAAATATATGCAAATATTGGAGATATATTTACCTTCGCTTTCTGGCAGCTTGGCCATCCGGATTATCAACCTAAAAAAAAACAAAAAAACGCTGCAATTTGCAGCGTTTTTTGTTGATATGAAATTAAGTTTAGTTGTTCTTTAATTAAGGCATTTTAAATCCTCTGGTATAGATCTGTCCGTAAGCATCTACAAACTTTACAGATACATTTCCGGAATATTTATCAAGGATTCTTTCAACATCTTTTTGAGAATTGACTGGTTTACCATTAATCTCAATCACAATATAATTATCCACAATTCCGATTTTAGCGATTTCGCTTCCTTCGGTTACATTTTTGGCAACTACACCGCTGTTTAAGCCATAATCAGTTTTGAATCTGTCGCTTAACGGTTCAAATTCTGCCCCTATTTTTTCGGTTACACTAAGGTCTGCTTTTGTTCTTGTAGAAGTTCCACCTTTCTGGTCTCTTAAGGTAACGGTTGCCGTATTTTCCTTACCATTTCTAAGATAAGTTACAGATACCTTATCACCAGGACGCTTGCTTCCGATAGCGATAGAAAGGTCTGCAAAATCAGTAACGGCAGTGTTATCAATTTTAGTGATAACATCACCTACTTTTAATCCTGCATCTTCCGCGCCGCTGTTATCACTGAATCCTCTAACATAAACCCCCGAACCTGGTTTAACATTAGCTTTTTTACTTCTATTATAATCGGCAACCTGCATGTCATTTGATAAATCTAATGATTGTACCCCAAGGAAACCTCTCTGTACAATACCAAATTTCTTGATATCTTCAACAATCTTTCTTGCCAAATTGGCAGGAACCGCAAAGCCGTATCCCTGGTAATATCCTGTGGTAGACTGAATCGCTGAGTTAATACCAATCAAATCACCGTTTGTATTTACCAAAGCCCCACCTGAATTTCCAGGGTTAATAGCTGCATCCGTCTGAATAAAGCTTTCAATCGGGTTAGCTGCTTTTCCCTGAGAACTTAAAATTCCTATTCCTCTTCCTTTTGCAGAAACAATACCAGCCGTTACTGTAGAATTTAACCCAAGCGGATTTCCTACGGCAAGAACCCATTGCCCTACTTCAATATTGTCAGAATTGGCAAAATTTAAATAAGGCAACCCTTTTTCTTCAATTTTCAATAATGAAATATCCGTATTAGGGTCTGTTCCTATCAATGTTGCGATATAAGATTTTTTATTACTTAAGACCACTTCCAGCTTACTGGCTCCGGCAACTACGTGGTTGTTTGAAATGATATACCCATCCGGCGAAATAATTACCCCCGAACCCATTCCTGAAGGCATATTATCCGGTGCCTGCTGTCTCTGTGGCTGTCTTTGCTGGCCTCTTCCCCCGAACGGATCGCCAAAGAAGAAATCAAACAGATCCTGTTCCGAAGCTCTGTTGTTTGAAGTTCTGCTTTGGTAGTTCTTAATCGTAACTACAGCCGGAACCGTTGTTTTAGCTGCTTTTACAAAATCATCACCTACTGCCGCAGAATTCATTCCTGCGAAAGAAACATTGGACGCTTTTGTAAAGTATGATTGGTCTCCGTTGTTGGAATCATTATTAAAGTATTGTAATGTTCCAACGGTAGTAGCTCCTGAAATAACGCCTACTACTGCGAATGGTAATAGTTTTTTTAAAGTACTCTTCATTGTATATCTTTCTTGTTAATTATTAATTATAATTTTTTTTCGTTTTATAGTAAACAAATTTAATGCTAAATAGGTAGCTTATTGGTATATAATGTTTCAATTTTAACTAAAATTTAACTACAATAACATTATTTTATGTCTTAACTGATAATTATTGACGGCAATTAACAAAACTTAAAATTTTATTAATGACAAAGTGTCAGACTATATGTAATGAGTAACGAGTAATTAAATATCATCTTATCGTTAAAATATATTCATTATACATTGCTTATTACTTATATTTTAAAAATCTTTATCTTTGCAAAAATTTTTCTCACTTAAAACGTTTATAGCATGCAACTGTATAACACCTTAAGCGCAGAAGAAAGAGCTCAGCTTATTGATGAAGCCGGTAAGGAACGCCTTACATTGTCTTTCTATGCGTATGCCAAAATTGAAGATCCCAAAAAATTTCGCGACGAATTATTTATAGCCTGGAATGCCCTTGATGCTCTTGGCCGTATTTATGTAGCCCATGAGGGCATAAATGCCCAGATGAGTGTTCCTGCCGAAAATTTTGAGGCTTTCCGGGATACGCTCGAAGTATATGATTTTATGAAAGGAATCCGTCTGAATGTGGCCATAGAACAAGATGATCATTCATTTTTAAAATTAACAATAAAGGTTAGAAATAAAATCGTTGCAGACGGGCTTAATGATGATACTTTTGATGTTACCAATAAAGGAATTCACTTAAAAGCAAAGGAGTTTAATGATTTGCTGGAAGATCCCAACACAATTGTAGTAGACTTCAGAAACCACTACGAAAGTGAAGTGGGGCATTTTGAAGGAGCTATTACTCCCGATGTGGAAACTTTCAGAGAAAGTCTGCCGATCATTAATGAACAGTTACAGGATTTTAAGGAAGATAAAAACCTTTTAATGTATTGTACCGGAGGAATCCGTTGCGAAAAAGCCAGTGCTTACTTCAAGCATCAGGGCTTCAAAAATGTTTTCCAATTGGAAGGCGGGATCATTGAATATACACGTCAGATTAAGGAAGAAGGTATTAAAAGTAAGTTTATCGGTAAAAATTTCGTGTTTGACCACCGTTTAGGTGAAAGAATTACTGATGATATCATTGCGCAGTGTCACCAGTGTGGAAAGCCTTGTGACAATCATACCAATTGTGCTAATGATTCCTGTCATTTGCTGTTTATCCAGTGTGATGAATGTAAGGCTGCAATGGAAAACTGCTGTTCTACGGAATGTCTGGAAATTACTCATTTACCTCTAGCCGAACAGGTCAAATTAAGAAAAGGCTTACAGGTTGGAAACAAAGTGTTCAGAAAAGGAAGATCTGAAGCATTGAAATTTAAAAAATCAGGAGAATTACCGGCTGTAAAACCTTTAGCAAAAGCCGAAACAAAAAATATCCGTAAGAAAATAAGTACTAAAAAAATATTGCTTGGAAAAGCAGAACATTATTATTCTAAATCAAAAATTGCACAGTTTTTAATTGAAAATAAAGAGCTGTCAGTAGGAGATAAAATATTGATTTCCGGTCCTACAACAGGTGAGCAGGAAATTGCAATCACAGAACTTTATGTAAATGGAGCACCTTGTGAGACGGTACAAAAAGGAGACCAGATTACATTTGAACTTCCATTCAGGGTTCGTCTCTCTGACAAATTATATAAAATTATTACACCCTCTGAAACCGCATAAACATTATGCTGAAATCTGAGATCAGGAAAAAATATATGCAGAAAAGAAAGGCCTTGTCAACTGATGAGGCTTTCTTGTTATCAGGGAAAATTTTTGAAAATTTTATCAATTATTTTAACCTTGCTTCTAATCAATCAGCACATATTTTTATTCCGATCGAGAAATTTAATGAAATAAATACTAACATTTTTATTGATTATTTTTTAAGCCGAAACATCAGGGTTTTTGTTCCGAAAGTTGTTGATACAAAGTTGATTTCAGTAGAAATATTTAATGATACAAAATTCGAGATCAATTCGTGGGGTATTTCCGAGCCTGTTTCCGATGAAGACTCCGGTATTTTGGATTTTAATTATGTCATCACACCTTTAGTATATTGCGACTCCAAAGGAAATAGAGTAGGCTATGGAAAAGGATTTTATGACGGCTTTTTTGAAAGTATTTCGGGTGATACAAAAAAAATCGGAATTAATTATTTTAACCCCGATGAAAATATCGATGATGTCTGGGAAAATGATATTCCGCTGGACTATCTTGTAACGCCTACTGATGTGCTGTCTTTTTTGAGAAGGGGTTTTGAATAAAAATCTAAAAAGAAAAATTTAAACTCATTATTAGTATTCGGTGTAGATACTAATATATATTGAGCATTTTTCTCGAAAGAACCCAATGATTTATTCTTATTATCAAAATATTCTACATTGAATCTTGCAAAATCCAAAGTGTCCTTTTTATAAAAGTCTTTATATACTTCTAAAGTGCTTACCTTTGCACTTTTTACCTTTAAGCTATCCAGTTCGCTAAATAAGTTCCTGAAAGTCAGGCTGTCCGGTTTGTGAAAATAACTCTGCATTTGGGAATAGATTACAGTGTCAATTTCCGTATTTCTGTTTCCGGAAAGGTACAAAGTGGAAAGATCCAGTAATTCCTGCACTTTTTGTTTTGTGATGAGGTTGATAGCCTGTGCGCTATCCATCTGTACTGCAGGATAAGTCTTTGTATTCGTACTGTTTCTGAGCTTGTCCAGATCACTTATTTCCGTTTTTTTATTATTACAGGAAACAAATGCCAGGAGCAATATTGCAAAAGTTAAAAAATTATTTATTCTTTTCATCTGTGGTTGCAATTTTAAATTTAATTGAGATGATCTTTCCTTTATTATCCTTTTTCATTTCTATCACGCTTAGATTTTTTAATGATGTAGTAGGAGTGGTTACCAGTGTAATATATTTTTGCTTGTCAAGTCTTTCGATACCATATGTGTTATTGTCATAAACCTGATAGATAACTGCATTATTGCTGATTAAATTCTCCAGCTGGTTTCTTTTCTGCTTGATAAGCGTCAGCTGTTCCTCTTTTGGGGCGCCTGTAACATCTTTAATTGAGAAGTAATAAGCCGCCATCTTGTAATCATCAGGCTTCAGCTCTATCATTTCTTCATCCGGAGCATTCTCCAGGCTTCTGTTCACCTCCATGTATTCATAGAATGGTGCGCTGATCTGCATTTTAAGGTTCTTATCTTTTGTGGAATAATAAAAGCACTCTCCCGGTTTTATCTTATAAAGAATAGGGGATTCGTTTTCCTTGATCACTTTTATTTCCAGAGTATTTATTACTCCAACTCCCCGGTCTGCATCCGTAAAACAGTATTTATAAGTTTTGGAAAAAATTTCATCCTTGAAACCTAAAAATCCGGTAATCACGATCAAAACAGAAGTTACGAGGATCCATGCGTTCTTTTTAAAGAAATTTTTGTCGGATTTTACGCTTCCAAAATCAGAGGATTGCACTAATTCTGTTTTTTGATTAATTAATTGATTTTCAGTAGCTGATTTTTGTAAATCGTCGGTTTTAGGGGCTGATAAATCTATTTTTTTGGGATGAATTTCGGTTTTTGGAAGGTCAGGAGCATTTGAAACTGTTTTTTCCAATTCCTGCATGTCTTCTTCTGTGCTATCTTCGTCATCAGTGAGTAATTCTCCTGCGAAAAGGTGTTGCTTTTTGAATTCATACCATGAGTCGTATCCCGCATAAATACTCAATAAATTAAGCATGTCAATCCTTGGAAGTTTTGTTACGGGAGAAGATTTGAAATAGGTATAAAAAGATTTTTCGCTGATGTTTCCTTTTGCTTTTTTACGAAGATCTTCTTGGAAATATATAATATCGATGCCCTTCCATTTTGATATATCATCAAACGAAGGGGTGTATTCTTTCAAATATTGAGCCTGCACATCCTTTTTCAGCTGCTCAAAGTGTAATAGATCTAAATCTGTCAATTTATTCTAAGTGATTAATTAATTGATTATCAGTTGTATTTATTTGTAAAATGATTTTACAAAGGTATTACAATTATTTTTCCTAAACAAATTTTCTATCTGCTATACCTTTGTCTTGTTCAAATAACAGAACAGAGAAAGATTTTATAAAACAATATTAACAAAATTAAATTTAATTTATTATGAAAAAGTCATTATTCGTAGCTGCTATCGCTGCAATCTCTTTAGTTGCTTGTAAAAAAACTGAAGCTACTTCTACTGAAGGTGGTGCTGATTCAGCTGCTGCTGCTACTACTGATTCAGCTGCTGTTGTAGTTGATTCAGCTGCTAAAGTTGTTGATTCTGCTGCTACTACTGCTGTAGATGCTACTAAAGATGCTGCTGCTGCTACTACTGCTGCTGGTGCTGATGCTGCTAAAACTGCAACTGAAGGTGCTGCTGACGCTGCTAAAGGAGCTGCTGATGCTGCTAAAGGAGCTGCTGATGCTGCTAAAGATGCAACTAAAGACGCTGCTAAGAAATAATTTTAGCTTACGCTTTAAAAATAAAAGAACCGCTCACCCAGTGATGCGGTTTTTTTATGTCTGTTATTTGATAAATAATCAGCAATAGGTAATGAGCAATCAAGAAACAACCATGAAGAAAAACTATCCTTTCTTTTGCTTCAAGGTTTCGTAGCATGTAATCGCTACTGCATTGCTCAAATTCAGAGAGTCGATACTTCCGGACATCGGGATCAATGTATTTTTACCTTTTCCTATCCAGAAATCACTCAGGCCTGAATGTTCCGTTCCGAATAATACCGCAGATTTTTGCTTGAAATCTCTTTTATAAAGGTCTTCCGCATTTTCATCCATAATTGTGGTGTAAATATTAAAAGAATTTTTTTTAAGAAATTCCAATGTTTCTGAATTTTCTGCCTGGAAAATCTGCATTCCAAAAAGACAACCAACGCTAGATCTGATTACATTTGGATTGTAGAAATCCGTTTTACCGTCTGAAACAATAAGTGCATCTATTCCAAAGGCTTCGCAGCTTCTCAGAATAGCACCCAGATTTCCGGGTTTTTCAACTCCTTCTACGATAATAACTGTAGAATTTTCTTTGGGTTTAAATGTAGAAAGGTCTGATTCTTTTGTTTTATAAATCCCGATAATTCCTTCTGAAGTTCCACGATACGCAATTTTCTCATAGACTTTATCACTTACCAAATGTATTTTGCCTTTTGGAAGTTCACTCTGGAAGATATTTTCACAGATAAAAAATTCTACAGGTTCAAAGCCAAATTTCTGAGCCCTGTCATTTTCCTGCTGCCCTTCAACCACAAAAACCTCGGATTTTTTCCTGAATCTGTTGTCCGTAAGGAGTTTGGTAATGTTTTTTATTTTATCGTTTTGAAAGCTTTCTATTAACATTCGGCAAAATTATGTAAATTATTGTGATCTAAAAAGAAAACCCCAGTCTGGGACTGAGGTTGATTTTAATTGTTATGTTTTATTCCGTGATATCCAGTGAAATCTGTGAATTATCAATCAAGCTTTGAGGCAGGTCTTTTTTATTTTTGATCCCTAATGATTTTAATTTTTGAGTCTGCGTTACCAGATTATCGTTTCCTGTTGAAAGCTGCTTGTAAGCATCATTGTACACATTTTTTGCCTGGTCCAGGTTTTTCCCAACTTTCTCTAAGTTTTCAACAAATCCTACAAATTTATCATATAGTTTTGCCCCTCTATCCGCAATTTCCATAGAATTCCTATTCTGATATTCACGTTTCCAAAGATCTGCAATCAATTTTAAAGACGTAATTAAATTGCTTGGGTTCAATAGTAAAACTCTTCTTTCATAAGCATAATTCCAGAGGTTCTGATCTGCCTGCATTGCTGCAATATAAGCCGGCTCGCTCGGGATGAACATCATCACAAAATCCAAAGATTTTCCGTAATCGTCATACGCCTTCTGGCTTAGCTGGGTGATGTGGTTTTTAATTGATGACAAATGCTGGTTTAGCTTCATTACATAAACATCCTGATCATTTTCATCCACTAATTCCGTGAAAGCGGTCAAAGAAACTTTTGAATCAATAATTACATTTCTTTCGTCTGGATATTTCACAACCGCATCGGGACGCATTTTTTTGCCGGAAAATTCTGAAAACAAGGCTTTGTTGTCCTCATCACGAAGCTCATGCTCGAGGAAATATTCACGCCCTTTTACCAGTCCGGATTTTTCAAGGATGCTTTCAAGGATCATTTCGCCCCAGTTTCCCTGAGTTTTACTTTCTCCTTTTAATGCTCTTGTCAGCTTTTTGGCGTCTTCCGAAATTTGTTGGTTCAGCTCTGCCAGCTCCTTTACTTTTTCAGCCAGGGAAAAACGCTCTTTATTTTCCTTTTCATAAGCTTCATTTACGCGATTTTTTAAGTCGGTAATTTTTTCCTGGAAAGGTTCAAGGATTGTTTTTAAATTATTTTGATTTAAAGTGGTGAATTTTTCAGTTTTCTCTTCCAAAATTTTATTGGCCAGATTCTCAAACTGCAGTTTAGATTCCTCCTGGATTTTTGTGATTTCCTCTTTTTGAGTTTCCAGGGATTTTTGTAAACTTTCATTGATGGCCGAAAGCTCAGAATTTTTTGCGAATATGGTTTGTTTTTCCGTTAAAAGGCTCTCAATCTGGGAAGTTTGTTTTGCATTCAGCTGTTTTTGTTCTGAAAACTGAGCGTTCAACGAAGAATGTTCGGCAGAAATTTTTGCGAACTCATTTTTAAGATCATTCAGAAGATCGGTCTGCTGTAGATTAAGCTCCTTTTCTTTAGTTATGCTTTGCGTTAATTCCTGAATTTTAAGATTGGAATTTTCTAAATCCGAATTATTTTTAATATGTAAATTATTCAGTTCATCATAAGAAGTCCTTGAAACCATCGACGATTTCAATACAAAATACAAAATAACCGCTCCAAGAATTCCTCCGGCAATAAATCCGATAATTAAATATGTCATCTCCATTTTTCAAAATTACAAAAAGGAAAGTGGATTTCTTTTATGGAAACCCGTAAAAATTTTACCAAAACTTCCACCACTTTTTTTCCGGTTTGTTTTCAATAATGGCTACCGGATATGGCTGGCCGTTTATTTCCATTAATTTGAATAGAAGATTATCAAAAATATTAAGATTAAAGTTTTGGTGAGGCTCAACAATAAGTTTTGAAACTCCTATTTTAGTCTCTGGATTATAATTTTCCACTCTTGCCCAAATGAGTTCGGGTGTGTTTTTATTATTGATCAAAAAAATCTGAATGTCATCAGGAAAACCAGGAGTTCTGAACTTATCGTAATCTTTCTCTTCTCTGAAAGATTTTAAATCATCGCGTCTGTATGATTCAAGATAGGCTGGGATTCTGGCCCCTAACTTTTTCACCATTTCATCCTCTGCCAATTGAAAATCTGTTTCATAAAAATCCTCAAATCTTATAATTGCCCGTGATTTATCTGCTTCAAGATCTTTACTAATATTAAAATCTCCGTTATCTTCTGTGAATAATTTTAGTATATCAAGCGTAATTCCCTCTTCATGGTCTATGTAGGTATATCCAATAAGATTTTCGCCATTATAGCCCGTAAGTAAAGTTGACAATAAAGGAAATCGCCTGAAGTTTTCAATGATGATAAATTGATTCCAAAGTCGTGTAGAATTTTCGGTCATCGATCTATTTTAGATTTATTGCATTAAACATTTTTTGTTGAAGCCAAAATTTCAATATTCTTCGCCACATCGTTGCTTTCGCACTTTTTTAATTCCTTCAATAAAGCAGGAGTTATTATTTTTGGGTTTAAAATTTGAGTGGCAACTTTCGCAGCGGCATAATCTACAATACCGATAACAGATTCCCTCAGGAAATTTGGTGTATTGGAGGCGATAACTGCTGTAGCCCAAGAGGTGTCCCTGGCTTTTGAAATGGCAAAATCCAAGACTGCATTATCTTTCCCGTTTGAAATCTTATCAATTAAATCTACGGGATAACAGATTTTATTTAATGATTCCTGAACTTTTTGATTAATGGAAGCGATAACATTATTAATATTCTCAAAATCTTTTTTCAAGGGATTAATTTTCCTGTAAGGCATAATAGATGCTGCTGATATTCCAAGATCAAGATTAATATGAGCATTCATGCCCAGAAAAATATGCTGTAATATGAGGAGGTTTTTATTTTTTGCAGCTTCAAAGGCTATGTACCAGGAATTTGTACATTTTTTTCCTTTGGAATAAGCATCCCATGCTTCAAGATATCTTGTAGCAAAAGCGATGTCGAGTAATATCATTCTTGGATTGTCCTCAAATTTTTTCTGCTGGATTCCTTTCAGCACCTGAGCGGTCATAATTCTGTAAGTACAGGCAAAATAGCCTGCCGGGCTTTGATTTTCTTTCGCCCAGATTACAATTTCGTCCAGTCGTTTCAGAACTTCTTCTATGGTTTTCATGGTAGTTTTTATTTTGATAAATATAAGAAAACCTCACAGAATTTGTGAGGTTAGGTATATGAATGTTTATTATTTCCTTTACATAAAAACGAACATAATAATATAGGCAAAATTCAAAAGTGTAGCCAAAAAAGTTGCAATAAATACAGTCAGATTTTCCCTTGTTTTTTTAGTAAATAATCTGATAATAAAATAATTGATTATATAGGCCGGAACCAGCAAAAATAAATGAAAAACAATTAATTCATTAACCGCAATAAGGAGTGAGGACATTATCAAAGTGCTTATTGATGAAGCGATAAATATGCCTGCAAAGCTCCGTACAATTATATTTAAATCAACTTTTAAATTGTCAATATTATATTTAATCTGATAATATTTTGTGTGGACAAGGATTTTAATTTCTTTTTGAGAAAGTATATTTGAATCCAAAAGTGAAAAGCATTCTTCTTTAGATCGCTTATTCATATAATGCTGATGAATTTCTCTAATAATTCTATTCCTTTCATCCAATATTTTCCTTTGATTCTCAATTTTATCCTGAAAATCTTTCAACGAACCACGTTGTGTAATTTCCTCAAGGAGTTCATCGCTTATTTTTTCCTGATAGTCTATTTGATTTTTATAGGATTCAATTAAATCTTGTTCAGAAAAACTACTGTAAAAGCCCATTCTTAAGGATTCTCTTTCGCAATCTCCGCATGATGCTTCAGATATGTCGGCAGTGCTGCTGATCCGTACCACGGGAAAATTTCATAATTGAAAACCCCGGCCTGAACAGCGGGATCGGTTTTTACCCATTGCTCTGCTTCTTCCTTGGATTTTGTATTGAAAATGAACATTCCGCGGTAGTTTTCTTTATTTTGTTCAAGAAAAGGTCCTGCAACAGTTATTTTTCCTTCGTCTGCAAGCTTCCCGATGTTGGCAAGGTGTCCTTTCATAAGCTCACCCATTTTTGCTTTGTCTTCAATTTTCGTTGAACCTGATGTCAGCATCACGATGACGTAAGGCTTCATTCCATACTTGTCGGCACCAAGTTCGGTGGCGAGCTGCTGATTGAATTTCGGTTTTTCTGCTTTCTTTTGAGCGAATGAAAAACCAACTGCTAAAAGGGATAATACTAAAATAATTTTTGCTTTCATTTTGTTTTTAATCTTTAATTCTTAAAAATTCTTTTGCTAATTCTATCATTTTTGGATCTCCTGTGTATTTTCCATGTTCGTCGGAAAGTTTCACGGTTGGGATCCATTCCTGATTCGGAGCCTGTACTCCGATTAATTTCATCACAATATTCATTGGTTTTAAGCCAACGTCATTCGTAAGGTTTGTTCCGATTCCGAAAGATACGCCAATTTTTCCGCTACAGTAATTGGTGATCTCTTCTACTTTTTCAAGATTCAGGGCATCGGAGAAAATGATATATTTAAATAAAGGATTAATTCCGTGTCTTTGATAATGAGCAATTGTTTTATCTGCAAATTCCAATGCATCTCCACTGTCGTGACGTACCCCGTCAAAAAGCTTGGCAAATTTTTTATCAAACTGCTGGAAGAAAACATCGGTGGTATAAGTGTCTGAAAGGGCCACTCCCAGATCTCCTCTGTATACATCTACCCAATGTTCAAGAGCTAATTCGTTGGCCATTTTGAATCCATATTCTGCAGCATGGAACATGAACCATTCGTGAGCATGGGTTCCGATAGGTTTTACACCGTATTTCATCGCAAAATGCACGTTAGAGCTTCCTATAAAAGTTGAATCCTTTTTTTGTGTTAAAGCTTCCATCACCAGGTTCTGAACTTTGTGTGAATGTCTTCTTCTGGTCCCAAATTCTGCAAAATTTACCCCAAGTCTCGCCAAAATATCTGCTTTTTCAAGGGTTTTGCTCATTACTATTTCGTTTGAATCCCTTTCCATGTGGTTCATTTCGTAATGCAGCTCACTGATTAAGGCTAATAATGGAACTTCCCAAAGAATGGTACGGTACCAGAGTCCTTCCACTGTTACAGACAGTTCTGTCCCGTCCTGATGAATTTTTACTTCAGAAGGATCATAATGATAGCCTTCTAGAAAATCAAGATAAGGCAGATCAATGTACGGACATGTTCTTGCCATGAACTTTTTTTCATCTTTGGTTAATTTAAGCTCTGCCATTTTATTCACGGCTTCTCTTAATGCTGCATCAAATCCTTCCGGAAACTGATGCTTTCCTCTGTTGATAAACTCATATTTTACGATAGAGCTTGGGAATAATTTTACCACGGCATTCTGCATGGTTATTTTATAGAAATCATTATCCAGGATAGAATTCAAACGTACGTCGTGCATGATTGTGTAATTTATACGCAAATTTAATAAATAAAAATAAAATCGCCTAAATGTAAGACGATTTTTTTTAATATTTTCTGATGAAATATATTATGTTTACTTTCCAAGGTAAGAGTTGTACATCCAGACTTCTTTTTCCTGTTCTGTAATGTAGTCGCTCATCTGGGAGTTTGTACCTTCATCGCCGGCTTCAGCGGTAATGTCCAGCAATTCTCTTTGTAAATCAATGACAACTTTAAATGAGTTTAAAATATTTTCAACGCTTTTCGTTCCATTGCTTACTTCCTGGCTTTCTTTAATGGTTGCCACCTTCAGATAATCAGAATAGTTGTGTGCCGGTGTAGCTCCTAAAGTAAGGATTCTTTCAGCAATTTCATCTATTTTCAAAACGAGGCTGTTATAAAGCTCTTCGAATTTCGGGTGCAGCGTGAAAAACTGATCACCTTTGATATTCCAGTGAGAGCCTCTGGTGTTTTGATAGAAAACAGAATAGTTAGCTAAAAGTACATTCAGCTTTTCTGAAATTTTTTTGCAATCGTCTTCTTTCAGGCCGATAATGTTCGCATTTTTCATAATATTCAGTAGTTTATTTTTTATAATAGCAAATTTACAAAATATTGTGCTATAAGATGTGTTTTAATGATTGATGGTTTTTATCCTTCAGATTTTTATAATGTATATATAAAGATTGCTTTTGCTATTTATTATAATAAAGAAAGGTTGGCTATAGGTATTATATATTAATGTATAATAATATAATCCTGAATATTTCTTTATACAGGTTTGTTTATCCATTAAAATCTTGTTTCCTATATAATATATAGCAGAAGATAAATATCTCTTATCAATTGTAAGTGCCTGTTAATTAAATTTTAATAAAAAAACAATATTTGCATATAACTGCTTGTTAATTAAAAAAATATTACTATTTTTGCACCCTAAAATAAAAAGCAATTAAATGCCTACTATTCAACAATTAGTAAGAAAAGGAAGAGCCACGCTTGCCAAGAAGAGCAAATCGGCTGCCCTTGATTCTTGTCCACAAAGACGTGGTGTATGTACGAGAGTATATACTACTACACCGAAGAAACCTAACTCTGCACTTAGAAAAGTTGCAAGGGTAAGACTTTCTAACGGTAAAGAAGTTAACGCCTACATCCCGGGCGAAGGACATAATCTTCAAGAGCACTCGATAGTATTGGTAAGAGGCGGAAGGGTGAAAGACCTACCGGGAGTACGTTACCACATCGTAAGAGGTGCATTAGACACTGCAGGTGTAAATGGAAGAACACAGAGAAGATCGAAGTATGGAGCGAAGAGACCTAAACCAGGTCAGGCACCAGCTGCACCAGCAAAAGGAAAGAAAAAATAATCATTAAATAAGGTACAGAAACAATGAGAAAGACAAAAGCGAAAAAAAGACCGTTGTTACCAGATCCGAAATTTAATGATCAATTGGTAACAAGATTCGTAAATAACTTAATGCTTGACGGTAAAAAGTCAATCGCATTCAAAATTTTCTATGATGCGTTAGATATCGTAGAAACTAAAAAAGGAGAAACTGAAAAAACAGCCCTTGAAATCTGGAAAGATGCACTTACTAATGTAATGCCTCACGTAGAAGTACGTTCCAGAAGAGTAGGTGGAGCTAACTTCCAGATCCCGATGCCAATCAGAGCCGACAGAAAAATTTCTATGGCAATGAAATGGTTAATCAAATATTCTAAAGCTAGAAATGATAAGTCTATGGCTTTGAAATTAGCTAACGAAGTGGTAGCGGCTTCTAGAGAAGAAGGTGCTGCTTTCAAAAAGAAAACTGATACTCACAAAATGGCGGAGGCTAACAAAGCTTTCTCACACTTCAAATTCTAATCTGAAATGGGAAGAGATCTTAAATTTACAAGAAATATTGGTATCGCTGCTCACATTGATGCAGGTAAGACTACCACTACAGAAAGGATTTTATTCTATACAGGTGTAAACCACAAAATTGGAGAGGTTCACGATGGTGCTTCTACAATGGACTGGATGGAACAGGAAGCAGAAAGAGGTATTACCATTACTTCTGCTGCAACTACTTGTAACTGGAATTTCCCAACAGATCAGGGTAAGAAATTACCTGAAACAAAACCTTACCACTTCAACATTATCGATACACCGGGACACGTTGACTTCACAGTAGAGGTTAACAGATCTTTGAGAGTATTGGACGGTTTGGTATTCTTATTCTCTGCAGTAGATGGAGTAGAGCCTCAGTCTGAAACAAACTGGAGACTTGCTGACAACTACAAAGTGGCAAGAATGGGATTCGTAAACAAAATGGACAGACAAGGTGCTGACTTCTTGAACGTTGTAAAACAAGTAAAAGAAATGTTAGGCTCTAATGCAGTTCCAATCGTTTTACCAATCGGTGCTGAAGAAGATTTTAAAGGGGTTGTAGACTTAATTAAAAACAGAGCGATCATCTGGGATGAAGCTGGACAGGGTGCTACTTATGAAGTAGTTCCAATTCCGGAAGACATGAAAGATGAAGTTCTTGAATATAGAGAGAAATTAGTAGAAGCTGTAGCTGATTATGATGAAACTTTGATGGAGAAATTCTTCGAAGATCCGGATTCAATTTCTGAAGAAGAAATCAACGAAGCGCTTAGAAAAGCTACTATCGATCTTTCTATCATTCCTATGACTTGTGGTTCTTCATTCAAGAACAAAGGGGTACAGTTCATGCTTGATGCTGTTTGTAAATACCTTCCTTCTCCACTTGATAAGGATAACATTACAGGTACAGATCCAAGAACTGATGCTGATATCGAAAGAAAACCAGACGTAAACGAGCCTTTCGCTGCATTAGCTTTCAAAATTGCTACTGACCCTTTCGTAGGTAGATTAGCATTCTTCAGAGCTTATTCAGGAAGACTTGATGCTGGTTCTTATGTTCTTAACACAAGATCAGGAAACAAAGAAAGAATTTCCAGAATCTATCAGATGCACGCTAACAAACAAAATCCGGTTGAGTTTATCGAAGCTGGAGATATTGGTGCTGCTGTAGGATTTAAAGATATCAAAACAGGAGATACATTATCAGATGAAAAGAACCCAATCGTTCTTGAATCTATGATCTTCCCGGATCCGGTAATCGGTATCGCTGTTGAGCCTAAAACTAAGGCTGACCAAGATAAAATGGGTAACGCTTTGGCTAAATTAGCTGAAGAGGATCCTACATTCCAGGTTAAGACTGACGAGGCTTCAGGACAAACGATCATCTCAGGTATGGGTGAGCTTCACTTGGATATCATCGTAGACCGTATGAGAAGAGAGTTTAAAGTAGAAGTTAACCAGGGTCAACCGCAGGTAGAATACAAAGAAGCTCTTACAGCTACTGCAAACCACAGAGAAGTTTATAAAAAGCAATCTGGGGGTAGAGGTAAGTTCGCGGATATCGTATTTACAATTGGTCCGGCTGATGAAGGTAAAACAGGTCTTGAATTCATCAATGAAATTAAAGGTGGTAACATTCCAAAAGAATTTATCCCTTCAGTGGAAAAAGGATTCAAAGAAGCTATGAAGAATGGTCCTTTAGCTGGATTTGAGGTTGAAGCGATGAAGGTTGTGTTGAAAGATGGATCTTACCACCAGGTTGACTCGGATCAGCTTTCTTTCGAACTTGCTGCAAAGTTAGGTTTCAAAGAATCTGGTAGAGCTGCTAAAGCAGTTATCATGGAACCAATCATGAAGCTGGAAGTAGTAACTCCTGAAGAGTACATGGGTGATATCGTAGGTGACCTTAACAGAAGAAGAGGTACAGTAAACGGTATGGATGACAGAAATAACGCTAAAGTTATCAAGGCTTTCGTTCCGCTTTCTGAAATGTTTGGTTATGTAACTTCTCTTAGAACGCTATCTTCAGGTAGAGCAACATCTTCTATGGAATTCGAAAGATACGAAGCTGCTCCTACAAACGTTGCTGAGGAAGTAATCGCTAAGGCTAAAGGTTAATATTTAAATTAGATTAAAATGTCACAAAGAATCAGAATAAAACTTAAATCTTACGATTACAACTTAGTAGATAAATCTGCAGAGAAAATCGTAAAAACGGTAAAGGCTACAGGTGCTGTTGTAAACGGACCTATTCCATTGCCAACTAACAAGAGAATCTTCACTGTGTTGAGATCTCCACACGTAAACAAGAAAGCCAGAGAGCAGTTCCAATTATCAGCTCACAAGAGACTAATGGATATCTACTCTTCTTCTTCTAAAACGGTGGATGCTCTAATGAAATTAGAGTTGCCAAGCGGTGTAGACGTAGAAATTAAAGTGTGATAACTTGCATACTTTGCAATGATTATATAAATCCGTTCCTGAAAAGGGGCGGATTTTTTTATGCTTAAACTTGAGGACCTCCTTGCTGAGAAGATTGTTAAAATAAATTAATCTTTTCTCTTCTTTTTCTTTATAATTTTCATCATTTTAAGAATTTTTGTGCGGAATTAAAATTCAATTAAATGTTGATTATGAATATGTTATATTTTCAAAACATATATAAATTTGCTCTTGAAAAAAAACATACTTATTTAATTAAACAAACAAATATTTTAAAGATGCAAATGGAAAAAAAATTAAAAAGCACATTTGGACTAAGATCCAATGTAAAAAAGTTTATTGCTGCTCTTGGAATGGTTCCTCTACTTTTAATGACTTCGTGTCACAGTGATAATGAAGATATGCGTGAGCTGAATTCATATCCTTCCGACATTATCAGTACCCCAATAGTTACGTCTAATATTCCTGCGGTGGTTGCAGAAGCTCAGACGCCGATCAATATTGAGCCGTCGAAAGCAGTGGTTTTTCACAGCATTGATCCTACCATTCATTATGGAGCAGTTACAATGAATTCCGTAATGAATAACGGAGGAGAAAACCTGAGAGTAAATGTAAGCGGAGCGGATAATTTAAATAATTATATTACTGTAGGTGGTAAAAAATATAACCTGGTCAACTTTCACTTTCACTATAGCAGCGAGCATACTGTTGACGGAAAGTACAGTACAATGGAGATCCATTTTGTGAATGTATCTGCAGATAATTCTTATGCTGTTTTGGGTGTTTTGGTTGATTTAGGTAGTGGCAACACGTCACTTCAGAATTTATTTGCTCAATCTCCAACTACGAGCAATAGTGTTAATTCCTCCAATGCAACACTTGATATTTCAAATTTATTACCGACAAATACCAGAGAGTATTTTACGTATAACGGATCACTTACAACCCCTAATTTTGGTTCCAATTCTTCTATCACAAACGGCGGGCCTGTTACCTGGTTTGTATTTAAGAACAAACAGCAGTTGTCTACGGATCAGTTTAATTATTATAAGAACATCTATTTAGATCCAAACTTCAGAGCTATACAGCCCTTAAATGGTAGGAAAGTATATGTCAATCCAGGAAGATAAACATAATGAAAGGAATCAGTTAGATTCCTTTTTTTTATGCTCTAACATATAATATATAAATTTAACTGTAAATATTTTTACTTTTTTACTAATATGTATTGCAAGGTTCTGTATAATTTTTAAATTTGTAAAAATTATTCTATGAAAAAAATTCTATTATTAATGATCATGATAAGTTTCTGCTTTAATGCACAAACGAATCGTTTTATCTATGAGCTTCAGTTTAAAAGAGATTCTACACAATCTCATCTTGACAAAATTAATTTTGTACTGGATGTAAATCCTAAAGACGTAAAGTTTTACGAATATAATTACCTGGAATCAGATTCTATCAATAAAGTAAAAGGTAACTATCAACATCAATATGGAGGAGATTTCCCGACTGTAAAAAGAAACAGGAACACCTTTAAAAACCAGAATTATGAACTGATCAATTTTGATTCATTCAGCTATCCTTCGGAAGACAGGATAAACTGGAAATTATCTGCCGAAACCAAAAAAACCGGTGAACATACCTTACAAAAAGCAACTGCTGATTTTGGTGGCAGAAGCTGGATAGCCTGGTTTAATAAAGATGTCAATATTCCGGAAGGTCCATATAAATTCAATGGCCTGCCCGGGCTTGTTTTTGAACTGCAGGACTCAAAATCCAATTTTACTTTTACATTAATTAAAAATATTAAGCTTAAAGAAACCTATGATACAACGGGATTTGTAGAAACATTTTACGGAAAGAAACCTCTTGAAATTTCAGAAAAAATGAGAGAGCGGAAGAAGAAAGAGTTTTTCAATGATCCTTTAGCCAATATGAGAAATAACTTTAAGGAAAATATGGAGGGCCAGATGTTTGTAATGGGCACAAAAATTACAAGCATGGAGCAATTTAATGAACTTAGCAAAAAGCTTCAGGAAATGCTGAGAAAAACCAATAACCCGTTAGAACTCGATAAAGCTGTAAAATATTGATTCAAATAATAAATTTAAACATTAAACTCTGCCCGTTCGGCGGAGTTTTTGTATATTTTTACTAAAAAATTAATACAATGGCTAAATTGAAGAATAGTTTTTTTGAAAGGTTTTCTAATTGGGCAACAAAATTTACAGGAAGTTCATACGCATTCATCATTGCAATGCTTATTGTAGTTATCTGGGCTGCCTCGGGGCCAATTTTTAACTATTCGGAAACGTGGCAGCTTGTCATTAATACAGGTACTACAATCATTACCTTCCTGATGGTTTTCCTGATTCAGAAAGCCCAGAACAAAGATTCCAAAGCAATCCAGATCAAATTAAATGAACTAATTGCTGCCAACGAAAGAGCAAGCAACAGGATTGTAGATATTGAAGATCCTACAGAAAAAGAGCTGGATCAGCTTCACTGCTATTATGAAAAGCTTGCAGATTTTGCTGAGGAAGACGGGGATATTCATACCTCACATTCAATAGATGCGGCACAGCGGAATCAGGACGATAAGCTGATTTTTTCAAAATCCAAACATAGAGAATGGCTAGCAAAAGCACAACAAAAAAAGGAATCGCAGTGATTCCTTTTTTTTGTCTAAATTATCTCATAAAGTAACTAAAATAAGAACAGCTTCCCATAAGGCTTTTTGCTGTTTCCGTATTAGCATACTGTGTTTTCAGCATTTCAAAATACGTTCTGTATTTTTGATTCTTGATCTGGTCAAGCTCTTTTTGATGCGTATCGGTTTTTTCGCTCCATTTGGGGTCAGAATAGTCAATATTAGAGGGGTGATTCGCTTCATACTGGTAATATTTACCCTGCTCTGCACTCGCCATCTGGAAAAGAATTCTGGCTTTCTGCTCATTGTCCGCTGAAATGTCTAATGCTTTTTTGTAATAATTAATGGCAAGATCAAAATTATCAGGCTCAATGTAAGAACGGTCAAGGAAATTTTTATAATAATACTGATACGGATTTTTCTTTTCTGTGTTCACAAAATCATATTTTCCGCCGTTGCTGTTATCAATATCCATTACAAAAAGTTCTCTGTAATACCCTAGAATAGAAGTGTTATACAACAGATTTCCGATAAGCTGATTGGCTTTAGAAGACCTTTCATCTTTTCCGGTTCCTAATTTTTTTAGCTGAACCAAAGCATCTGCCAGTTCCAGTTTATTCATCATCGGCTTAATAAATGAAAACTGTGCGTAATCTTCTTTTATCATGCTTTCATTGTCTGCACTTTGGTAGCTTTCCCAGACGTTATGCCCGAAAACGAGATCAGAAATATTATTGAATCCATTATAAGTGCCGGCTGCATATTGAAGCGTGCCCGGTTTTTTCTGTTCATAATTCCATTCCGTTCTTGGAATTCCTGAGAAATTCTGTGCTTTCTGATAGAAGGATTTAGCTTTTTCAAAATCCGCCTGTCTCATGGCTCTGTCGCCATAGATTACGGCAAAAAAGGCATCAATATTTCCTACATCATTAATGTTTTTAGCGATAATCTGCTGTTCAAACTGAGTTTTATTTGGTTTTCTGTAGAAGTCTTCCACACTTTTTACCAGGCTTGAATTCGGATTATACTGAAGGTCTGAAAGTTTATTATTCATTAAAAAAGACTTTCCGTCTTCTCCCTGAAGAAAATATCGGTTGGCCAGTACATCTTTGAGAAAATCAGCTGTGGAAGGGACTTCACCATAATAATCATACTCATCTGTTTCCGTACTGTCTTTTTTAGCTTCAGGTTTTTCAGTAAAATATTCAGCATAGTCTTTCATTAAATGATCTTCGTATTCAGCGTCAATTTTTGGCTGGGAAACGATATCATTCAGAACTTTCATCCTTTTGATTTCTTCCAGGTATTCAGGATTTGAAGTTTTGATATTTTCTAAAATTTCGGTGCTGGCCTTATAATCTTTTTTCAAGAATTTTAAATAGGCATCTGCAATCTGCCAGTACTCATCTTTGGATTTTTCTTTTGTTTTATTGGTAAATTTTTCCAAATCATCCAGAAAATCTTTCGATTTTTCGTCATACCAGTAATTATTATTAGTGAAAACAGGGATTCTGTTTGGGTTATCCAGCAATTCATCATCGCTTTGGTCTGCTTTATTCTCATCGGAACCTTGTTCTTTTGATCCTCCAAAAAGATTTTTAAAGAATCTCACAATTTTCTGCCAGAAAGAAAGCTCTTCCTTTTTTACTTCTGTGGTTTCGGTTTTGGCTTTATCTGAAGTTTTATTTGAATTAACAACCTTAGTCGCAGAATTGCTATTGTCCGAATTATAATAATAAATCGGCAGGTAATTTCTTTCCAGTTCATTGATGCTTCTCACCGCCATTACTTTTAGAATTTCGGAATCAGGATTGATTTCGAACATTTTTTCCATCACCGGAATCGGATTATTAAAGTCTTCATAGCCTAAAAGAAAATAAGCCATATCTTTCTCATCATTGGTCGCTGCTCTTTTCAGGATGTTATTAAAAGAGGCTGTATCCGAAAGTTTCATGGATACAAAAGCAGATTCTTTACGGCTTTTGCTGTCTTTAAAAACCTGGAAAAAGTTCCAGTTGGCATCGCTGTTCAAACCCAGACCACGCTGTGCACCGGCAAGCTGGTCGAGAGCCATGATGTAAGGTGCGCCTTTCAGCTTGATAGGCTGAACATACATATTAAAAGCCTGAACAGCCTTATCGTAATTTCTCGTATAATGATTGAAACGAACGATCTGGAAACCGTAACGCTGCTTTATTTCAGGATTTTTTGCGGCATTGTAGAGAGAAGTTAATGCTTTGATTGTTTTATTATAATCAAGCTGAGTAGCATTTTTCGCGGACTGATTTTCATTGTAATAGAATGAATTCGGACTCTCTACATAATTAATCCTCATGTATGGCTCAAGATATTTGGCTTCAATGAGGTAATCAATTCCTTCATGATATTTCTGATAAAAGCCGGAACCCTGCTTTATTAGCAGTTGATTGGCCGGACTTCCTTTTTTCAAAGCATTAAGGTCATTCATGCTCATTTTATTTACCAGGAAGTCGGTTTCGGCATAGCTTAGCTGATTGTTGAAAAATTTTCTCCAGGAATCAATATTTTCATCCGGAATCTGAGAGGGCTTAAAATCAGTATAAAACCTCGTGGAATAGCTGTGGAGAAATGGCAGGTAAGATTTATCCTTGATGATGCTCTGTGTAAACAGGTTGAAGTATTCATAATCAGGATCAGACCATGCGCAGGCTTCAGTTTTTGCATAAAAAAGCGATACAACAGCAAGTGAAAGGAAGTACTTTTTCATATTATGTATGGTGTTTTTGAGTTTGTTGTTTTAAATGGAATTACCAGTTACATTTATTCTCAATCATTTGGTGAACTAATGTGATCAAATCTCTCGCAGATTAGGCAGACTACACAGATGGTTATGTTAAAAAAAATCCGCGAACTAAAAATTAAAATTCTGCCCGGTAACAAATTTACTATCTAATTGATAATAAATAATTGAAAAGGATGGTATTTTTTTATCTAAAAAGGAAACAACATCTTTCAGCTGATCGTCAGAAATTTCCTCGACTTTTATTTTAAAACCTTTGTTCATATAGTTTCCAAAGTAGAAGCCGTCTTTCTGTATTTCAATTTCCGTTTCCGAAATCTTTTTAAAGGCTGGATTTTCAAGGTCTTTTTTTGATAAGGCATTTATCAGTTTGTGTTTACCCAAATAATTGGTCACAATCCCCCAGGAATAAATAGGGAGGGCAACTTCAATTTTTTTAAGAGGATACTCATCTATTTTTGAAAGGTAAGTTTTCAGGATATTAACGTCAAGAATGGAGTTCTTATCAGAATTTTCCAGTGGAGAAGAAGTAGAGTAGCACATCAGATAGACTTTTTCTACGGGCGGAATTCCCGCCTGGGACTTATCTTTTACCTGATGAAGCCGTAAAGTGCAGGTAATTTCTTTTCCGGAGATTTTCTTTAATTCTTTTAAAAATGCAAAATAATCGTCCCGCGTTCCGGCCGTCCAGTCACAGTCGATCTGGATTTCGTTATTTGTTTTTAAATGATATTCCGAAGTTTTTCTTTGAATTAAATCTTGAATGCTTTTTGCTAAAAAAATGATCTCTTCATTTTTTATAAACAGAAAAGTTCTGTTGGTAATAAATACCGTCGGAACAATCTGCTTGTCGGTTTGAAAACTATTATCCTTAATAATAATGCCTACCGGTTGAAATTTCCCATCGATCTTATCAACATCAAAAAAACGGCTGTATACATAAGGAGCTGTTGCCTTGTGTAAGACATTTTTTTCTGTTTTGTCTAAAGCCAATTTGGTTTTCCAATAATAAAATGTGTACGGATGGTGTTCTTTTTTACTGCAGGAAACAGCAAAAAGCAGAATGAAAAGTAAACGTAAAATCTGCATTATTGATATAAAGCGCTTTCGCAGTTACAGTTCATTTCAGCCATTTCGGATACCGGGCAGCAGTCATCCGACTTTTTAATTTTCCCGTTTTCATCTGTAAGGTAAATCTTTTCTTTATCGAATTTTACGTAAAAAGTTTCATTGTAAGTTTTAAAATAGACCTTCATCACGTCCGGATTATATTTTCCGGCGTTGATTTCTTCCTTGGTTTCCGTTCCGTCCGCCTGATTGATCTGGACAAAACCGAAGTGTACATCACCATTTTTTTTAACATCAAGATAATAAGCCGGAGTTCCGGAGCCGCTGCCTCCCTGCTCAATATTAAAATCTCTTTTTCCCGTGAATGGTGCTTTGGATTGCGCAAATGAAAAGATACAAATGCACAAAAGAAGAACACTAAAAGCTTTTTTCATATCTAAAGTTTTTCTCAAAATTAAAGTTTTCTCAGCAAAAATTACACCGTAAAATAACGGAAATACCTTTATTAACGCCTTTTTGCATAGATTCAATTTAAATTTAAATAAAAAAACCATCCCCTATAAAAGGAATGGTCTTGTTTATATTGAGAGAAAAATTAAAATACGGTAGCCGCAAGCTGGACTCTCGCATATTTGTGAGCCGGATTCCACATTGCTGTCATGGAAACAGGAAGATTATAATGATCTGTAATTTTTATTGTTTTGCTGGCTTTTAGTCCAATGTTCACTACCTGGAATCCCTTTTTTCCGTTTCCATACAGGGAAACCGAATCGTTCAGGGCAAATCCAGCTCCTACAAAGGCATCAAGATTTACTTTTTTGTGGGCAATCACTGGATAAGAAGCTTGAATGTACGTTGAAAACTTATTTTTTTTATAGCTTCCGTCTTCCTTCAAAATCACTTCACCCGCATTAGCCCCTCCGTAAAGCATGATGTCTGCCTCAATATTGATAGGAAATGAGGGCCCGAAAGTGTAATTGGTTCTAAGATCAATAATATGAGCCGTTCTTCTGTTTGAATAGTTGAAAATATCGTCAGAGGCAACTTCGGTATTGATGTTTCTTGCATTAAAAAGGTCCCACAACCCGATGTAGAATCGACCGTCAGAATATTGAACGTAATAATTGATTTCTTTATAATGTGTTCCGTCTTTATCATCAGCCATTGAGGAGGCGCCCCAGATTCCCGCTTTCCATTTTTTGTCTTTGTCTAAAGCATAGGAAAGATTTCCCATTACAACAGGCTTATCTGTAATAATCAATCCTCTCCAAAGATGATTGGTCTGTATATTTGCAGTAAAATCTAATCTGCTGTCTTCTTTAATTTCATCATTTTCCTGGGCAAAAAGATTCCCCATACCCAGCATAGCCAGGCATATTATGAATAGTTTTTTCATTTATGTAACTTTCTTTGATTTAACTTAAAGCGCCGTAGAGCAGTGCAGCAATGACTGCTCCTAAAACAGGCCCCGCAACAGGAATCCATGCGTAGCTCCAGTCGCTGCTGCCTTTTACAGGAAGAATGGCGTGCATAATTCTCGGGCCAAGATCTCTTGCGGGGTTAATGGCATATCCTGTGGTTCCGCCCAAAGACAAACCGATTGCCCAAACCAAAAGGGTTACCGGTAAAGCACCTACTGTACCCAAACCGATTTTTGCTGTCGGATCATCGTTTAGTGTAAGGCTCGGATCTGCAAAATAGAAGATCACGAAAACAAGAACAAAGGTTCCGATGGTTTCACTGATCATGTTAGAAAGAGGGTTTCTGATGGCTGGTCCTGTACTGAAGCAAGCCAGTTTTGCCCCTTCATCTTCTGTAATGGCAAAATGATCTTTGTTAAACAACCAGACAAGAAAAGCCCCGATCATGGCTCCGATCATTTGTGCTGCAATATAAGAGGGAACCTGCTCCCATGGAAATTTTCCGGCAATGGCCAGTCCTATCGTAACAGCGGGATTTAAATGAGCCCCGCTTACCGGGCCTGCTACTGTAACACCTACAAAAACGGCGAGTGCCCATGCTGTGGTGATTACAATCCATCCGGAGTTGTTACCTTTTGTATCTTTTAAAACTACGTTGGCTACAACGCCGTTTCCTAATAATATGAGAAGCATTGTTCCAATTACTTCTGCTATAAATGGAGTCATATTTAATGTGCTTTTTTAGTGAGGGATTAATCTTCTATCCAGTTTTGTGAACGCTGAACGGCTTTTGCCCAAGTGGAAACCATTTTATCAGCCTTCGCTTTTTCCATTTTCGGGTGGAAATCCTTATCTATTATCCATTGTGACTGGATTTCGTCAATATTTTTCCAGTAACCAACGGCTAAACCTGCCAGATAAGCAGCTCCCAAAGCCGTTGTTTCCAATGTTTTTGGCCTTGTAATTTTAAATCCGAATATATCCGATTGAATCTGCATCAAAAGATCACTTGCAGAAGCTCCGCCATCCACTCTCAGCTCAGGGCTTTTTCTTCCTGAATCCGCTTCCATGGCTTTTACAATATCATATACCTGAAAAGCAATACCTTCCAAAGTGGCTCTGGCAATATGTCCGTCTGTGGTTCCCCGTGTAATTCCTACAATAGTTCCGCGGGCGTACTGGTCCCAGTAAGGCGCACCCAGTCCTGTAAGCGCAGGAACGAAATAAACACCGCCACTGTCTTCTACAGATTGGGCCAATGGATTTACTTCTTCTGCGGTTTTGATTAATTTAAGTCCGTCTCGCAGCCATTGGATAGCAGCTCCGCCCACAAATACGCTTCCTTCCAAAGCGTAATTGACTTCTCCATTAATTTTCCATGCTACGGTTGTAAGAAGGTTGTTTTTTGATGCAACAGCTTCTTTTCCTGTATTCATTAATAAGAAACATCCTGTTCCGTAGGTATTTTTTACCATTCCCGGTGTGGTGCACATCTGCCCGAATAATGCTGCCTGCTGATCTCCTGCAATTCCTGAAATTGGAATTTTTGTTGAAAACAGTGTAGTGGAAGTTTCTCCGTAGATTTCACTGCTTTGTTTTACTTCGGGAAGAATAGCTTTCGGAATATTGAATAATTTCAATAAATCTTCATCCCATTCTAGAGTATGGATGTTCAAAAGCATAGTTCTGCTCGCATTGGAAACATCGGTAATGAACATTTTTCCTCTCGTCAGCTTCCATACAAGCCATGTATCCACAGTCCCGAAACAAAGTTTTCCGGCTTCTGCTTTTTCTTTTGCTCCTTCTACATTGTCCAGGATCCATTTTAATTTGGTTGCAGAAAAATAAGCATCCAGGACGAGCCCTGTTTTATCTTTAATCGTTTCAGCATGGCCCTGCTCTTTTAATTCATCACAATATTTAGATGTTCTCCTGTCCTGCCATACGATAGCGTTGTAAACAGGCTCTCCCGTTTCCCTGTCCCATACTACAGTAGTTTCCCGCTGATTGGTAATCCCAATGGCTGCTACTTCCCGGCCGGAAATTCCTGCCTTGGCGATAACTTCTGCGGCTACGGAAATCTGTGAAGACCAAATTTCATTAGGATCATGCTCCACCCAGCCCGGAGTAGGGTAAATCTGTTCAAAGGGTTTCTGCGATACATATTCAATTTCTCCGCTGCGGTTGAATAGGATGGCTCTTGATGAGGTTGTACCTTGATCCAGAGCGAGAATCAATTTTTCACTCATTGTGCAATATTATTAAGGTTAGTTGATTTTGGTGAATAAGGAGTCAGTAGATATCCTTTTGCTAATTCTATGAATTCTTTTGCCTGCTCATTGGCCCATTCTTCTGAATGTCCGTTTTCTTTGGCTATGATTAAAGCAATCTTATGAGCGCTGTCAATAGCTGCTCTTGCATCCAGAAAAAGAAGACGTACTCTTCTTGCTAAAATATCTTCGATGGTTTCTGCCATTTCATTTCGGACGGCCCACACTGCTTCTGCAATTGTAAACGGATGATCCGGATGTATTTTTTCGGATAATTCCGGATTATTATATTGTAAGGCTTTTATCTTTGGAATATCTGATCCGTAAACGTATAAATGATTGCTTCTGTCAACGGTTTCAGGTTTTACATTTCCATGAATTGAAAGATTTTCTGTTTTGGAAGTGGTCATTCCTAAGTTGTGAACTTTCATTGCTTCATTGATGGTGTCTTCTGCCATTTTTCGGTAGGTGGTCCATTTTCCCCCGATGATTGAGATCAGGCCTGTTTCTGAAGTTACCACTTTATGGCTCCTTGAAACTTCTTTTGTGCTTTTACTCCCATCTTTTGGTGCAGCCAATGGTCTTAGTCCTGCAAATACGGATTTTACATCTTCACGGGTTGGCTTTTTTGCTAAATACTGTCTGGCGGTATTTAAAACGAAACTAATTTCTTCTTCCAAAGCTCTGGGTTCAAAGCTTTCGTTTTCTAATAAAGTATCTGTGGTACCTACCAAAGCCCTGTCGTGCCATGGAACTACAAACAATACTCTTCCGTCTGAAGTTTTAGGAATCATAATAGCATCATCGCTCAGCAGGAAAGATTTATCCAAAACCAAATGAATGCCCTGACTGGGAACTACGAATTTTCCGTGTTTTGGATTATTCATATTTAATATGTCATTGGTAAAAACTCCGGTTGCGTTTATGACTACTTTCGCATGAATTTCGAATTGCTGTTTTGTGAACTGATCTTCTGCTACAACGCCGGTTATTTTATTGGAATCGTTTTTAATTAAACTGATGACCTTGATATAATTAATAGCTGTTCCTCCTTTTTCCACAATAGTCTGGGCAAGATTTATTGCAAGTCGTGCGTCATCAAACTGCCCGTCCTGATAGACTACGCCGCTGGCAAGATTTTTTTGCTCAATCGTGGGAAGTTTTTCAATGGTTTTTGCTTTGCTGATGTATCTTGTTTTGCCCAGGCTTAGTTTTCCAGCCAGAAAATCATAAATCGAAAGTCCTATTTTGTAATAAATTCCTCCCCACCATGTGTAATTCGGAATAATGAAAGACTGGTTTTTTACTACATGTGCTGCATTTTTAGCCAATAAGCCTCTTTCCTTTAGCGCTTCTTTTACCAATCCTATATCTCCCTGGGCAAGGTATCTTACCCCTCCATGTACCAGTTTTGTGCTTCTGCTGGAAGTTGCTTTCGCGAAATCGTGAGATTCCAGCAGTAATGTTTTAAATCCTCTGCTTACTGCATCCAATGCCGAACCTAAACCACTCGCTCCGCCACCGATGATGATAAAGTCCCATTGCTGGACGGTGGATAATTTGCTGAGTTCTTCATTTCGTTTCATAATATTTCGTTATGTTTCGTTTTCAAATTTATAAATTTAAAATGAAACTAAAAAGAAAATAAATGAAATTTTTCGAATCAAAATAAAATTGGTATTTTTGATGAAACGAAACGCTATGGAAAAATTACTGCCAAGACATAATGATATACTAAAGGAGCTGGATGAAAAGGATCATGTGCTTGTGCAGGATTTATGCGAAAAGTTTAATGTATCATCGGTTACGATTCGAAAGGACCTGAATTATCTTGAAAGCCTTGGCCTGCTTTTTCGTAATCATGGAGGAGCAAGCAAGCATGTAAGATACGCCTATGAAAAAAATGTAGATGAAAAAGAAAACATCAATGTAGAAGCTAAACAGAGCATTGCAAAAGCTGCTTTGTCTTTGATTGATGAAAACGACTGTATCATTCTTGCTTCCGGAACTACAATGCATTACTTGGCGAGGATGCTCGTGAATTTCGGACCGCTTACGGTTTTGACTTCTTCTTTACGTGTGGCAATAGAGCTGTGTAATAATCCTAATATTAATATTATACAATTGGGAGGCGAGGTAAGAAAAAGCTCTACTTCCATTGTAGGTTCTATTTCTGAAGCCATTTTGAAACAATTTTCCTGTAATAAACTTTTCTTGGGTGTGGACGGGATTGATATGGATTTCGGGATCAGTACTTCCAATGCCGCTGAAGCTCATCTGAACCAGCTCATGATTGAGTGTTCTGAAAAGGTGGTAATTCTTGCAGATTCTTCCAAATTAAATAAGAAAGGCTTCGGTAAAATAGTAGATCTTGATAAGATTGATTACCTGATTACGGACAATGGTATTTTAAAGGAAGATAAAGATATGCTTGAGGAAATCGGAGTCAATGTTATTATTTGATTAAATAAGTGCACACAAATCTGTCAATGTATTTTCGCTATTAAAAATATTTCATCATTTGTTGAAAAACACTTGTTTTTTTTATTCTATTATTCTTAGTTTTGACTTGAAATTCAACTAAACAAACTAATAGCAATGAAAAAAAATGTTTTTTATCGCAGCTTTAGCTGTTGCAGGATTCGTAAGTGCAAATACTACTGAAGAAATCAAAAAAGAAGTGAATGCTGAAAGCTCAAAGGAAAGAACAGTGCTAGTAGAAAACAAAGATCAAAAAGGTGCTTCTCAAACCCTTAAGGTTACTTTCGAAGAGCATGACTGGGTTACTATTGTTACTCCTTGCGGAGCTGTTTTTTATCTGGATTATAATGATTACTCTACTAGTGATGAGTTTTGGAATGATGTACATCATTTTGCTGGAATAAAGTGTTCATAATCAATTTGTAAGAAAGAAATTAGTGCGGAATCGGCGGCTTAAGGCTTCCGATTCTTTTATTATTTATATTTTTAAGTATGAAGTTTTATTTAACATTGTTTATTTTTTTCTCTGCTATTTTTCATGCGCAGTTCCGCATTGAAGGGGCAAAATTTTCAATGAAAACTGCCAACTATACCACTGAAAACTTCGGTGGAAGCTTATATAATGTCTATTATCATTTCAGTTTTAGCAAGGACGCGGCGCATCTTGAAAAGAAAAAAGAGACTGTATGTGTTCTGCAGATAGGAAAGGAGTATTCGAAATTTACTGATGTGAAGCAGCTGAAACTGGATTCCCTAAATGAGCAGTACAGCCATAAAAAAGAAATTAATGCCCGGGAGATGGAAGCACTGATGAACATCAATGTAGCTTTTCCGGCAGTAATCCTTAAAGATTTAATAAAAAAGGAAATTACATTTCAGGGAAAAATAAAAGACAGTTATCAGTATCAGGAAAAGCAGCCGGAATTTAAATGGAAAGTGGAAAAAGACACCAAAACTATCCTGGGATACAGCTGCAGGAAAGCGACTGTAGATTTCCGGGGACGGGATTACGTCGCGTGGTTTACAGAAGCTATATCTTCTAATAACGGATCTTATAAATTCGAAGGATTGCCGGGGCTTATTCTTGAGCTTTATGATACAAATAAAGAATTTCATTTTACAGCTGTAGGGTAGACAAGAAAACTTTTCCTATATATATATAAGAAATGAAGACCGGATCCTAAAAATTACCCGTGAAAAATACGCAGAAGTAGAAAAAAGCTATCATGATAATCCTGCTTTTTTTCATGGCAAAGCTTACAATGCAGACGGAAGTCTTATGGTTGGCAAATCAAAACCACTTCCCTACAATCCTATTGAGCGGAACTAATTTGTATCTAAAATTTCACCTGCTTACTCACCACTAAAAGTTGTGTATTTTTTGTAATTGATTAAAAATCAAAATATTTTACAGCAAATATTTGTCAGTTATAAAAATATTCATAAATTTGCACACTCATTTTAGGGGCGTAGTATGCCTATATCAAAAGTAGAAATTACTTCAGACCTCCGAAAAATGGTGATAAATAAAGGATAAATTTTATTATAACATAAACAATGTCAGGTATTATTGGTAAAAAAATCGGTATGACGTCTTTGTTTAACGAAGAAGGAAAAAACATTCCTTGTACAGTTATTCAGGCGGGTCCATGCTCGGTTTTACAGGTCAGAACCGTAGAAAAGGATGGATACAAGTCTGTTCAATTGGGTTTCGATGACAAGAGTGAGAAGAACGTTGGTAAAGCGTTAGCTGGCCATTTTAAAAAGGCTGGTTCTGCTCCTAAAGCTAAGTTGGTAGAATTCTACAGAGAATTCGTAGACGAGGTAAAAGTAGGAGAAGAAGTAAAGGTTGATCTATTTGCTGAAGGTGAATTCGTTGACGTAACAGGTACTTCTAAAGGTAAAGGTTTCCAAGGTGTTGTTAAAAGACACGGATTTGGAGGTGTAATGCAGGCAACTCATGGTCAGCACAACAGACTTAGAGCTCCAGGTTCTATCGGTGCTGGTTCAGACCCTTCAAGAGTATTCAAAGGGATGAGAATGGCTGGAAGAATGGGAGGTAAGCAGGTAACTGTTCAAAACCTTCAGGTATTAAAAGTGGATCAAGAACAAAATCTTTTAGTAGTAAAAGGTGCTGTTCCGGGAGCTAAAAATTCTTATGTAATTATCAGAAAATGGAACTAGTAGTATTAAATACATCAGGAAAAGAGACCGGAAGAAAAGTAACTCTAGACGAAACAGTATTCGGAATTGAGCCAAATCAGCACGCGGTTTACTTAGAAGTTAAACAGTACCTTGCTGCACAAAGACAAGGAACTCATAAAGCAAAAGAAAGAAGCGAAATTACAGCTTCTACTAAAAAACTTAAGAAGCAAAAAGGATCTGGTTCTGCTAGATACGGGGATATCAAATCTCCAACTTTCAGAGGTGGAGGTAGAGTATTCGGACCAAAACCAAGAGACTACAGATTCAAATTGAACAAAGCTCTTAAGAGATTAGCAAAAAAATCTGTTTTATCTCAGAAATTGAGAGACAACAGCATCAGAGTTTTAGAAGATATGAGCTTAAACGCTCCTAAGACTAAAGATTTCATCACTGTATTGGATGCTTTGACATTGAACGGTAAAAAGTCTTTATTCATTCTTCCTGAAGCTAACAAGAATGTATATTTATCTTCAAGAAACTTACCTAAAACTAAAGTAATGAACTTCAATGAAGTGAGCTCTTACGATTTAGTAAATGCAGGTGAGATCGTATTCTTCGAAGGTGCAGTTGAAAAATTCCAGGAAAATTTAAAGAAATAAATCATGTCTATTATCATTAAACCAGTTATCTCAGAAAAGGCTAATTACCTTACGGATTTAAGAGGTTCTTATTCTTTCTTGGTAGATACTAAGGCGAATAAAATCCAAATTAAAAAAGCTGTAGAAGCGGCTTATGGTGTAAAAGTAGCAGACGTTAACACAATGATTTATGCTCCGAGGGTTTCTTCGAAATACACTAAAAAAGGTCTTCAAGTAGGAAAGACAAACAAATTGAAAAAAGCGGTAATCAAACTTGCTGAAGGTGAGGTTATCGATATTTTTGCTGTAAATTAATTATTAATTATAAATAATAGTAATGTCTGTTAGAAAATTAAAACCTATCACCCCGGGACAGAGATTCAGAATTGTAAACAATTTTGAGGAAATTACTACTAACAAACCAGAGAAATCTCTAACAGTTGGTATTAAAAAGTCAGGTGGACGTAACCAAACAGGTAAAATGACCATGCGTTACACCGGAGGTGGACACAAAAAGAAATACAGAATTATTGACTTCAAAAGAAACAAAGCAAACGTTGAAGCAACAGTAAAGTCTGTAGAATACGATCCAAACAGAACTGCATTTATCGCTTTATTAGAATATGCTGACGGAGAGAAGAGATACATCATCGCTCCAAACGGTATCAAAGTAGATCAGAAAGTAGTTTCAGGTGAAAGCGTAGAACCAAATGTAGGTAACGCAATGAAATTGAAAAATATTCCATTGGGTACTGTAATTTCTTGTGTTGAAATGAAACCTGGTCAAGGTGCTATTTTAGCAAGAAGTGCTGGTTCTTCGGCTCAATTAACATCAAGAGACGGAAAATATGCAATCATCAAATTGCCTTCAGGAGAATCAAGAATGATCCTTACTGAATGTATGGCAATGATAGGTTCAGTTTCTAACTCTGATCACCAATTAACTGTATCAGGTAAAGCTGGTAGAAGCAGATGGTTAGGTAGAAGACCAAGAACAAGAGCGGTTGTAATGAACCCGGTAGATCACCCGATGGGTGGTGGTGAAGGGCGTTCTTCTGGAGGTCACCCAAGATCTAGAAACGGTAAGCCGGCTAAAGGTTACAAAACTAGAAAGAAAAACAAAGTGTCTAACCGTTACATCGTATCTAAAAGAAAATAATTATGGCAAGATCACTTAAAAAAGGACCGTTCATTCATCATACTTTAGATAAGAAGGTTCAGGCAAATATAGAGTCTGGTAAGAAGACAGTTATCAAAACTTGGTCTAGAGCATCTATGATCTCTCCGGACTTCGTAGGACAAACTATTGCTGTACACAACGGGAAATCTTTTATCCCTGTTTACGTTACAGAAAACATGGTGGGTCACAAGTTAGGCGAATTTTCTCCAACAAGATCTTTCAGAGGTCATGGTGGTAACAAAAACAAAGGAAGCAGATAATCATGGGATCTAGAAAACAAGATAGTTCAATCGCAAGAAAAGAAGCTAACAAGGACGTTGTTAAAGCTTCATTAAATAATTGCCCGTCTTCTCCAAGAAAAATGAGATTAGTTGCTGATATCATTAGAGGAGAGCAGGTAGATAAAGCTCTTTATATCCTAAAATATTCTAAAAAAGAAGCATCTAACAAGTTAGAGAAATTACTTCTTTCTGCTATGGCAAACTGGCAGACTAAAAATGAAGGTGCGGATATCGAAGAAGCAAACCTTATCATTAAAGAAATCTTCGTGGATAGCGCAAGACAATTGAAGAGACTAAGACCGGCTCCACAAGGTAGAGGGTACAGAATCAGAAAAAGATCTAACCACGTTACGTTAATCTTAGGTAATAAAGAAAATTAATCAAGGTATGGGACAGAAGACAAATCCAATTGGTAACAGATTAGGTATCATCAGAGGATGGGATTCTAACTGGTTTGGCGGAAACGATTATGGAGACAGAATCGCGGAAGACTACAAAATCAGAAGATACCTTGAAGCTAGATTATCTAAAGGTGGGATTTCAAGAATTTATATTGAAAGAACATTAAAATTAGTAACAGTTACAATCACTACTGCTAGACCGGGACTTATCATCGGTAAAGGAGGTCAGGAAGTTGATAAATTAAAAGAAGAGTTGAAGAAATTGACTAAAAAGGATATTCAAATCAACATCTTCGAAATCAAAAGACCTGAGCTTGATGCAGTATTAGTAGCTGACAGCATTGCTAAGCAAATCGAAAACAGAATCTCTTACAGAAGAGCTGTGAAGATGGCGATGGCTGGTACAATGAGAATGGGTTCTGAAGGTATCAAAGTTCAAATCTCTGGTAGATTGAACGGAGCTGAGATGGCAAGATCAGAATCTTTCAAAGACGGAAGAATTCCTTTGTCTACTTTCAGAGCAGATATCGATTACCACATCGGTGAGGCATTAACTCAATACGGAAAGCTAGGTGTAAAAGTTTGGATCATGAAAGGTGAAGTTTACGGTAAAAGAGAACTTTCTCCACTAGTGGGACAGCAGAAAAAAGGAGGTCAGTCTGACAGAAGAGATAACAGAGGAGGAGACAGAAGAGACAATAGAGGACCTAGAAAAAATAACAACAATAACAATAATAATTAATTAGAAGTTAGAAGATAGAAACTAGAAATTAGATCTTCCGTTACAAGAACTGAATTCACTTTTATCTAACATCTAACATCTAACATCTAACATCTATATTAGAATTATGTTACAACCAAAAAGAACCAAGTTCCGTAGAGTACATAAGATGAAGATGAAGGGGAGTGCCCAGAGAGGTAGTCAACTTGCTTATGGAACTTTCGGGATCAAGGCGACAGAAGGTGCTTGGATCACTGCAAGACAAATTGAAGCTGCGCGTATTGCTGCTACAAGATATATGAAGAGAGAAGGTCAGCTATGGATCAAAATCTTCCCGGATAAGCCAATTACTAAAAAACCAGCGGAAGTACGTATGGGTAAAGGTAAAGGTGCTGTGGAATATTGGGTAGCCGTAGTAAAACCAGGTAAAATTATGTTCGAAGTAGGAGGAGTTCCTTACGAAGTAGCGAAAGAAGCTCTTAGACTTGCGGCACAAAAATTACCAGTAGTTACCAAATTCATCGTTGCTAACGATTTTGTTAAACCTCTTTAATCTTTGAATACAATGAAAAAAGCTGATATTAAAAATTTAAGCGCGGGTGATATTCAAGCTCAATTAACTGAAGCAAAAGCTCAATATTCTAAATTGAAATTGGCTCATGCAATCAGCCCAATTGAAAACCCGATCCAAATCAGAGATTTGAGAAAAACAATCGCTAGACTAAACACTGAGTTAACTAACAAACAATAATTTCATTTTACAATGGATAGAAATTTAAGAAAAGAAAGAATCGGAGTGGTTTCCAGCAATAAAATGGAAAAAACCATTGTTGTTAGTGAAACGATGAGAATGAAACACCCGATGTACGGTAAATTCGTATTAAAAACGAAAAAATATACTGCACACGACGAGAACAATGAGTGCAACGAAGGAGATACAGTGCTTATCCAAGAAACTAGACCTTTGAGCAAAAATAAGAGATGGAGATTAGTAAGAATCATTGAAAAAGCTAAGTAATAATGTTACAAACAGAATCAAGATTAAAAGTTGCTGATAACACAGGTGCTAAAGAAGTATTGGTTATCAGAGTTCTGGGAGGAACCAGAAGAAGATATGCTTCAGTTGGTGATAAAATCGTTGTTACTATCAAAGATTCTACACCATCAGGAAACGCTAAAAAAGGTCAGGTATCTAAAGCTGTAGTAGTAAGAACAAAAAAAGCAGTTAGAAGAAAAGATGGTTCATACATCAAGTTCGAAGACAATGCTTGTGTATTACTAAACGCAGCAGGAGAAATGAGAGGAACTCGTGTTTTCGGACCGGTTGCCCGTGAGTTGAGAGACAAAGAATATATGAAAATCATTTCATTAGCTCCTGAAGTACTTTAATTTTTAAAATTTTTAAAAGAAAATGTCAAAGTTAAAAATAAAAAGAGGAGATAACGTAATCATTACTACTGGTAAGAAAGATATCAAAGGTAAGACTGGTGAAGTTATTGAAGTGATCAAAAAAGAAGGAAAAGACCCAAGAGTTGTTGTAGCAGGACTTAACATCGTTAAAAAACACGTTAAGCCTTCAGCTTCAAATCCTCAAGGAGGAATTACTGAAAAAGAAGCTTCTATTCATATCTCAAACGTAGCTTTAGTTGGTAAAGACGGAAAAGCTATCAAAGTAGGTTACAAAATCGAAGGAGATAAGAAAGTAAGAATCAATAAAAAAACGGGTGAAACTTTATAATTTTAAATAACACATGGAATATATAGCAAGACCCAAGAAAGCATATAAAGAAACAATTGTTCCTGCAATGATGGAAGAATTTGGGTACAAGTCAGTAATGCAAGTACCTAGATTAGAAAAAATCATCTTATCTCAAGGTTTAGGTGATGCTACTGCAGACAAGAAAATCATTGATTATGCTGTAGAAGAACTTACAAATATCACTGGCCAAAAAGCTGTTGGTACGATCTCTAAGAAAGACGAAGCTGCTTTCAAATTGAGAAAAGGAATGCCTGTAGGTGCTAAAGTTACTCTGAGAGCAAACAAAATGTATGAATTCTTAGACAGACTTACTTCTTCTGCTTTGCCTCGTATCAGAGATTTCTCTGGAATCAAGGCTGATGGTTTCGATGGTAGAGGTAACTATAACTTAGGGATCACTGAACAAATCATCTTCCCTGAGATCGTAATCGACAAAGTGAAAAAAATCCAGGGGATGGACATCACTTTCGTTACAACTGCGAAAACAGATAAAGAAGCGAAAGCATTATTAACTCACTTCGGTTTACCATTTAAAAAGAACTAAGAAATGGCTAAAGAATCAATGAAAGCGCGTGAGCGCAAAAGAGAAGCACTAGTTGCTAAATACGCTGACAAAAGAAAAGCTCTTAAAGAAGCAGGTGATTACGAAGCATTACAAAAACTTCCTAAAAACGCTTCTCCTGTAAGATTACACAACAGATGTAAACTAACAGGAAGACCAAGAGGATACATGAGAACATTCGGAATTTCCAGAGTAACTTTCAGAGAAATGGCAAATAACGGATTAATCCCGGGAGTTAAAAAAGCTAGTTGGTAATAATTACTAATTAAAATCGGGACAATTAAGTTGTCTGGATACTAAAGAATATAAAATATCAGACCTAAGTTTTCTGAAGTCTGATATTTTTCTCTTCAAGTCCTTTCAATACTGATTGTTCTTTAACCAATAATTTAAAAGAAAAATGGTAACAGATCCAATTTCAGATTTCCTAACAAGAGTAAGGAACGCACAAAGCGCAGGCCACAAAGTGGTGGAAATTCCTGCATCGAAAATCAAAAAGGAGATTACTAAGATTTTATTTGATCAAGGGTATATCTTAAACTACAAGTTTGAAGATAACGCTGTTCAGGGAACAATCAAAATCGCTTTAAAGTACGACAAACAAACTAACAAGCCGGCTATCAAGTCTATCCAAAGAGCTTCAAGACCAGGTTTGAGACAGTACAAAGGTTCAGCTGAACTTCCAAGAGTACTAAACGGTTTGGGTATTTCTATCATCTCTACTTCAAGAGGAGTAATGACTGACAAGAAAGCTAGAGAAGAAAAAGTAGGCGGTGAAGTAATCTGCTATGTTTATTAATTTTTAATCAAAGGAAAATGTCAAGAATTGGTAAAGCAATTATAACAGTTCCGGCAAACGTTACAATCACTGAAAACAACGGTGTAGTAACTGTAAAAGGTCCTAAAGGAGAACTTTCTCAGGAACTTACAGCAGGAATTACTTTAGAACAAAAAGATGGTGAGCTGAATGTAAACAGACCATCTGATTCTAAGCAACACAAAGCGCTTCACGGTTTATACAGAGCGTTGATCGCCAACATGATCGTTGGGGTATCAGAAGGTTTCGAAAAGAAACTAGAACTAGTAGGGGTAGGATACAGAGCTTCTCACTCAGGTCAAAAGCTTGAGTTAGCTTTAGGATTCTCTCACGGTATCGTATTAGAACTTCCTGGTGAAGTAAAAGTAGATACATTGACTGAAAAAGGTAAAAATCCAATTATTACTTTAACGTCTCACGACAAGCAACTTCTTGGAATGGTAACTGCAAAGATCCGTTCTTTCAGAAAACCTGAGCCATACAAAGGAAAAGGTGTAAGATTCGTTGGTGAAAATGTTAGACGTAAAGCTGGTAAATCTGCTTAATAAATTATAAGTATTATGGCATTAAGTAAAGTAGAAAAAAGAATAAGAATAAAAAGAAGAGTAAGAGGAAAAATCTCTGGATCTTCTGAATTGCCAAGATTATCTGTATACAAAAGTAATAAGGAAATTTACGCTCAGTTAATCGACGATAAAAGTGGAAAAACTTTAGCATCAGCTTCTTCCAGAGAGAAAGGTGTAGATGCTAATGGTACAAAAACGGAAGTTTCTGCTGCTGTTGGTAAGGCTATCGCTGCTAAAGCTAAGGCTGCAGGAATCGAAAATATTGTATTTGATAGAAACGGATTCGTATATCACGGAAGAGTAAAAGCTCTTGCTGATGGTGCGAGAGAAGGTGGACTTAAATTCTAATCATTAAATTTCGGAAAATATGTTAGGACTAGATAATATAGAAAGAGTAAAACCGGGAGGATTAGAATTAAAAGATCGTCTCGTAGCTGTTAATAGAGTAACAAAAGTAACTAAAGGAGGTAGAGCTTTCGGATTTTCTGCTATCGTGGTAGTAGGAAATGAAGAAGGAGTTATCGGTTACGGTTTAGGAAAATCTAAGGAAGTTGCTTCTGCAATCGCTAAGGCTGTTGAAGATGCTAAGAAAAACTTAGTGAAAGTTCCTGTAATGAACCACACAATTCCTCACCAGACTACTGCAAGATACGGTGGTGCAGATATCTTCTTAAGACCCGCTTCTCACGGTACAGGGCTTATCGCCGGTGGTGCGGTAAGAGCGGTATTGGAGTCTGCTGGTATTCACGATATCCTTTCAAAATCTAAAGGATCTTCTAACCCTCACAACGTGGTGAAAGCTACTTTCAAAGCGTTATTGGATATCAGAAGACCTGAAGAAATTGCTAGAATGAGAGGAGTTTCTCTAACTAAAGTGTTTAACGGTTAATATATAAAACAATGGCAACAATCAAAGTAAAGCAAGTAAGAAGCGCTATTGGAAGAACAAAAACCCAAAAGAGAACGCTTGAAGCATTAGGATTTAAGAAACTTCACCAAGTTGTAGAACACGAAGCTACTCCTTCTATCTTAGGAATGATAGCTGCAGTTAGTCATTTACTTGAAGTTCAAAAATAATTTTTAAAATAATTTTAAAATGAATTTAAACAACATAAAACCAGCTGCAGGATCTACTTTCAATTCAAAAAGAATTGGTAGAGGACAAGGTAGTGGAAAAGGAGGTACTTCTACAAAAGGGCATAAAGGTCAGAAAGCAAGAGCTGGTTATTCTCAGAAGATCGGTTTTGAAGGAGGTCAGATGCCTTTACAAAGAAGATTACCGAAATTCGGATTCAAAAACGTAAACAGAAAAGAGTTTAGAGCTATTAACTTAGATGATATTCAGATTATGATTGATAACAAATCTGTTTCTGGAGACATCACCAAAGAAGTTTTGGTAGCAAACGGTTTGGCAACTAAAAACGAATTAGTGAAAATTATGGGTAGAGGAGAATTGAAATCTGCGGTTTCAATCTCTGCTGACAAGTTCACTAAATCTGCTGAAGAGCTTATCGCTAAAGCAGGTGGAAAAGCAATTACCTTATAATAAAAACTAATGAAAGAATTTATACAAACACTTAAAAATATTTGGAGTCTTAAAGAGCTTAGAGATAAAATTCTCTTTACTTTAGGTATCATCCTTGTGTATAGATTCGCATCTTATATCTCTCTCCCTGCAATTAACCTTGCAGAAGTGGGAGATCTCTTAGAGCATTATAAAAGTCAAGGCGGAAACAAGCAGGGAGCAGGTCTCCTTGGCTTGCTTTCGTCATTTACAGGAGGGGCATTCAGCCACGCTTCTGTGATGGCGTTAGGAATCATGCCTTATATTTCTGCTTCTATTATTGTTCAGTTGATGGGGATGGCTATTCCTTATCTTCAGAAACTTCAGAAAGATGGAGAGTCAGGTAGAAATACATTGAACCAAATTACAAGATGGTTAACTATCGGAGTTTGTTTAGTGCAGGCACCTTCTTATTTAACTTCTATTACTCAATTATTCTTACCATATGCTCAGTTCCAGTCTGCATATTATGTAGAACCAAATTCTGTCATGTTCTGGCTGCCAAGTATTGTTATTTTGGTTGCCGGTTCAGTATTTGCAATGTGGTTAGGTGAGAAAATCACCGACAAAGGTATCGGGAACGGTATCTCTATCCTTATTATGGTGGGGATCCTTTCAAGATTGCCGGAAGCATTCGTACAGGAAATGGCTGTGCAGAACGGAAAAGGAGGAATGGGATCTATCATGATCCTTATTGAAGTATTGTTCTGGATGGTAGTGGTTCTTTTAGCAGTAGTCTTATCGGTTGCTGTCAGAAAAATTCCTATCCAATATGTAAGCAGAGCTCAAGCAAGAGGAGGTGTAAACAGAAATCTTATGCAAGGAGCAAGACAGTGGATTCCACTTAAAGTTAATGCTGCCGGTGTAATGCCGATCATCTTTGCTCAGGCATTGATGTTCGTACCTGGTTTATTAACGAAGGTAGATGAATCTAATACTTTTCTTGCAGGTTTCAAGAATGTTTTTAGCTGGCAGTACAATGTATTGTTCGCGCTATTGATTATTATTTTCTCATTCTTCTATACTGCGATCACAATTCCGGTAAACCAAATGGCTGATGATTTGAAGAGAAATGGAGGTTTAGTACCGAAGGTAAGACCCGGAAAAGAGACCGCTGATTATTTAGATGATATTTTATCAAAAATTACCTTGCCTGGTGCAATATTTTTGTCTATCTTTGCAGTCCTTCCGGCAATTGTACACGGAAGCTTTGTTCAGACAGATGCGTTCGCCTTATTTTTCGGGGGAACATCACTATTGATTATGGTTGGAGTAATTTTAGATACTGTTCAACAGATTAATACATATCTGCTGAACCATCATTATGATGGCTTAATGCAGTCTAAATTATCAAGAACGACTGGATATTAATTTATGGCAAAACAAAAACATATTGAACAAGACGGCGTTATAACGGAAGCACTTTCGAACGCTCAGTTCCGCGTAGAACTAGAAAATGGGCATATTCTTATTGCTCATATCTCTGGTAAAATGCGTATGCACTATATTAAGTTATTACCTGGTGATAAGGTAAAATTAGAAATGTCTCCTTATGATCTATCGAAGGGGAGAATCACATTTAGATATTAAAACAATCTGCCAAATGGAGCATACGTTCCATTTGGCTGTTGTTAAAAAAATAAATACTATCAAATGAAAGTAAGAGCATCAATTAAAAAAAGAAGTGCTGATTGCAAAATCGTACGCAGAAAAGGTGTACTATTCGTAATCAACAAGAAGAACCCAAAATTTAAACAAAGACAAGGCTAAAATTAAATTATGGCGAGAATTTCAGGTATTGATTTACCAAAAAACAAAAGAGGTGTTATCGGTTTAACTTACATCTACGGAATTGGAAGAAGTACATCTTCAGAAATCCTTAAAGCTGCCGGTATCAGCGAAGACAAGAAAGTCAACGAATGGAATGACGATGAATTGGCTGCAATCAGAAACTATATCTCAGAAAACATTAAAGTGGAAGGAGAATTAAGATCTGAAGTGCAATTGAACATCAAGAGATTGATGGACATAGGATGCCAACGAGGAATACGTCACAGACTTGGATTACCTTTAAGAGGCCAGAGAACGAAAAACAACTCTAGAACACGTAAAGGAAAGAGAAAAACTGTTGCTAACAAGAAAAAAGCTAGTAAATAATCGTTAGGAATTATGGCAAAACAAACTAAAGTAGTTAAGAAAAGAAAAGTAAAAGTTGAAGCTATTGGTGAAGCTCATATTCAGGCTTCTTTCAATAACATCATCATTTCTTTAACAAATAAAAACGGAGAGGTTATCTCTTGGGCTTCTGCCGGTAAAATGGGTTTCAGAGGTTCTAAAAAGAATACTCCATTTGCTGCTCAGATGGCAGCTGAAAATTGCTCTGCTGTAGCTCACGAAGCTGGTCTTAGAAGAGTAAAGGTGTTTGTGAAAGGTCCGGGTGCAGGTAGAGAATCTGCTATCAGATCTATCCACAATTCAGGAATTGAAGTTAGCGAAATCATTGATGTGACTCCTATGCCGCACAATGGATGTAGACCACCAAAAAGAAGAAGAGTTTAATTTTTAGAATTTACCCATTATGGCAAGATATATTGGACCTAAAACTAAGATTGCTAGAAAGTTTGGTGCTGCAATCTACGGAGATGACAAAAACTTCGAGAAAAGAAAAAACCAACCGCCAGGACAACACGGTCCTAACAAGAGAAGAGGTGCTAAAAAATCAGAATACGCAGTTCAGTTAGCTGAAAAACAAAAAGCTAAGTATACTTACGGTATCTTAGAAAGACAGTTTGCTAACTTATTCGAAAAAGCACACAGAAGTAAAGGTGTAACAGGTGAAGTTCTATTACAACTTTGCGAATCAAGACTGGATAACGTAGTATACAGATTAGGTTTTGCTAAAACAAGATCTGCTGCTAGACAATTGGTTTCTCACAGACACATCACTGTGAACGGAGAAATCCTTAACATCCCTTCATATTTGGTAAAAGCTGGTGATGTAATCGCTGTAAGAGAAAAGTCTAAGTCTCTTGAAGTAGTTACAAATGCATTAGCTTCTAAAGCAAATTATGAGTGGTTACAATTCAACGATGAGAAGAAAGAAGGTACTTTCGTTTCTGCTCCTGAGAGAATCCAAATTCCGGAAGACATCAAGGAACAGCTTATCGTCGAACTTTACTCTAAATAATTTTTTAATCAAATTTTTGCTCAACCCAATAATATGGCAATTTTACAATTCATAAAACCCGATAAAGTAATTTTACTTAACTCTGATGAATTTAGAGGTCAATTTGAATTCAGACCACTAGAACCAGGTTTCGGGCTTACAATCGGTAATGCTTTGAGAAGAGTGTTGCTTTCTTCTCTGGAAGGTTATGCTATTTCATCTATCAAAATAGAAGGTGTAGAGCACGAATTTTCAACTATTCCAGGAGTAATCGAAGATGTTACCGAAATTATTCTTAACCTTAAGCAGGTAAGATTAAAAGCTACGGCAGAAAACCAGTCTAACGAGCAGGTTGTTGCTAAAGTTTCGGGTCAAACGGTTATTACTGCTGGTGATTTAGGGAAGTCTGTCAACGGATTCGAGGTGCTGAACCCGGATTTGGTGATCTGCAACCTAAACAGTGATGTAACTTTCGAAATTACTTTCAATGTAGAAAAAGGAAGAGGGTATGTGCCTTCTGAACAAAATAAGTCAAACAATGCACCTGTAGGTACTATTGCTATTGACTCTATTTTCACGCCAATTAAGAAAGTACAATACAGCATTGAAAATTATCGTGTAGAGCAAAAAACAGACTACGAAAAACTTGTATTAGATATAGAAACTGACGGGTCTATCAGCCCTCAGAATGCTTTAACGGAAGCTTCTAAGATATTAATTTATCACTTCATGTTGTTCTCTGATGAGAGAATCACCCTTGAAACTGAAGCTGTGAAAGCATCTATCCAATATGATGAGGAAACTCTTCATACAAGACAATTACTTAAGTCTAAATTAGCAGATATGGATCTTTCCGTAAGAGCCCTTAACTGTCTGAAAGCAGCTGAAGTAGAAACTCTTGGAGAATTGGTTTCTTACAGTAAGTCTGATTTGATGAAATTCAGAAATTTTGGTAAAAAATCTTTGACAGAACTAGAAGAATTAGTGCATTCAAAAGGTCTTAACTTCGGTTTCGACGTTGCAAAATATAAGTTAGACGCTGATAAATAATTAATAATGAGACACGGTAAAAAATTCAATCACTTAGGAAGAACAGCTTCTCACAGAAGTGCTTTACTTTCTAATATGGCTTGTTCTCTAATTGAGCATAAAAGAATCAACACTACTGTAGCTAAAGCTAAGGCTTTAAGAGTATATGTTGAACCTCTATTAACAAAAGCAAAAGAAGATACTACACACAATAGAAGAGTTGTTTTTTCATATCTTCAAAATAAAGAAGCAGTTGCTGAATTGTTCAGAACTGTAGCTCCAAAAATCGCTGAGAGAAATGGTGGTTATACAAGAATCATCAAGACAGGTTTCAGACCAGGTGATGCTGCTGACACTGCTCTTATCGAATTGGTAGACTTCAATGAGCTTTACAATCCTAATGCTGAAGAGAAAAAAGCTACAAGAAGAAGCAGAAGATCAACAACAGCTAAGAAAGAAGCTGTAGTTGCTGAAGCTCCTGTAGTAGAAGAAAAAGCTGCTGAGCCAACTGCTGAAGCTGCTGATTCTACAGAGGAAAAAACTGAAGAATAATATTCATTCAGATATAAAAAAAACCGTTCAGATTCTGAACGGTTTTTTTATGCTTAAATTTTTGTCTTTACAAGTTCAATAATATTATTTCCTTGGTCCAGAATCAGGCTGTCACCCTTCACCGTGGCCTTCATATCCATTTTTTCGTAAGTGGTCTCATGGCCTTTGGATTCAATTTTATTAAGGATAAATGTTTTATTATTGCTTCGGACACTCATAGTTCCTTCATCGTAATTGAAAACAACTTTTACGAGACTTCCGTCGGTTGCTTTATAAACGTAGTCGGTTTTCAGATATTTTTTTCCGTTTACATCAGTTTCATAGTGAATAGTGGAGTCTATTTTCCCATTATCTGCCAGTACAGCTCCGGAATCGTCAGATTTTAATATACTTTTATTTCCGCTTTCAGTTGATTTTTTACAGCTGATTATTGATAATACCAGAATGGAATTCAGTATGATAAGGCTTTTTTTCATGATTATTTCAGTTTGATAATAAGGTCAAATTTATTCATTATTTTTACAAAAATCATGCCTATCACAATGAAAAAGTTTATCAAAAATTTATTACCAGTTATTTTCCTTGTGTCCTTTAATTTTATGTTTTCCCAGAAAGGAAGCTTTAAAATTGAAAATGGAAATTTCTTATTAAATGGAAAGCCATTCACCATTCATTCGGGTGAGATGCATTATCCAAGAATACCTTCACTATACTGGAAGCACCGTTTGCAGATGATGAAAGCGATGGGGCTTAATACCGTTGCCACCTATGTTTTTTGGAATTACCATGAAGAATCTCCGGGGAAATGGAATTTCTCAGGTGAGAAAGATCTGAAAAAATTTATCAAAACAGCCCAGGAGGTTGGCTTGTATGTTATCGTTCGTCCCGGTCCTTATGTATGTGCAGAATGGGAATTCGGAGGGTACCCCTGGTGGCTTCAGAAAGATAAAAATTTAGAAATAAGAGCGGATAACAAAGCTTTTCTTGAGCAGTGCGATAAGTACATAAGCGAGCTGGCAAAGCAAATTGTTCCGTTGCAGATTAATAATGGCGGGCCAATTATTTTAGTTCAGGCAGAAAATGAATATGGCTCTTATGTTGAACAAAGAAAAGATATTTCATTGGCTCAGCACATGCAGTATAGCAGCAAAATAAAAGACATGCTCAAAAGTCATGGTATTTCTGTTCCTTTATTTACCTCAGATACTACCAACTACTTCGAGGGGGGAACAATAGAGGGTGCATTGCCAACAGCCAACGGAGAAAGCGACATAGAGGCTCTCAAAAAAGGTATAAATAAATATAATAAAGGAAAAGGCCCGTATATGGTGGCTGAATATTATCCGGGATGGCTTGATCATTGGGCAGAGCCTTTCGTGAAGGTTACTACAGAGAAAGTCGTAAAGCAATCGGAGATTTACATTAAAAATGGAGTTTCATTTAATTATTATATGATCCATGGAGGAACGAATTTCGGACTTACAAGCGGTGCGAATTATGATAAAAATTTTGACATCCAGCCGGATATTACAAGCTATGATTATGACGCTCCAATCAGTGAAGCAGGGTGGGCAACACCAAAGTATATGGCTTTGAGAGATGTTTTTCAAAAAAATAATAAAAATAAACTTCCGGATGTACCAAAACCTATGAAAGTTGTCACTTTCCCAGAGGTGAACTTTACTAAGAGAAGTTCTATTTTTGATTTAATTAATAATAAAAAACCTGTGACCAATAATCAGCCAATGACTTTCGAGGATTTGAATATCGGAAACGGCTATGTTTTGTACAGAAGAACATTCGACAAAGCCCAAAAAGGAAAGCTTGAAATAAAAGGATTGAGAGATTATGCCAACGTTTACATAAATCATCAATGGAAAGGAGAACTGAACAGAATCTATAAAAAATATGACCTCGAAATTGATATAAAAGCAGGAGACAAGCTGGAAATTTTAGTAGAAAATATGGGCCGGATCAATTATGGCTCGGAGATCGTAAATAACTTAAAGGGAATCATCAGTCCGGTAAAAATTGAAGGCAATGAAATCACAGGCAACTGGGAAATGTTTCCGCTGACCTTCGAGACATTCCCCCAACACAATTATAATGTAAAAGACATTCCTGTAAACACGCCGGTAATCCAGGAAGCAGAATTCAATCTGGAAGAAACCGGAGATACGTTTTTGGACATGAGAGATTTCGGAAAAGGGATTGTTTTTGTGAATGGGAAAAACCTAGGGAGATACTGGAAAGTAGGGCCGCAGCAGACCTTGTATGTACCGGGAGTATGGCTGAAAAAAGGAAAAAATACGATTCAGATTTTTGATCAGATTAAAATGAATAAATCTATAAAAAGTATTGATCATCCTATTTTGGAAGAGCTTGTGAAATAATAAGCTGAAACTATTCTTTAAAATAATCCGTTTACAATAAAAATTTAATTAAATTTAATCAAATTAAAAAATAATTCCACCATGAACTCAAACCTTGAAATTACACAAACGTGTAATTGATTCCTCTTTGTTTTCTGTTGAAATTTGTATCAAACAAAAGAGCATGAGTATTTCCATAGCCATAGTAGAAGACGAAAAAAACTACAACAATGCGTTGAAGAAGGTTATCGATTACCAGCATGATATGAAAGTAATAGGCCAGTTTTTCGATGGTAAAGAAGCTTTGGAAAAGCTGTCTGATATGAATCCGGATGTTGTGATGATGGATATTCAGCTTCAGGATATGCTCGGCATTGATATTATTGAAAAACTGAAAAAGGAAATGCCCAAAACCCAGTTTATCATCTGTACAAGCTTTGAAGATGACGAAAAAATTTTCAATTCTCTGAAAGCAGGCGCTACGGGTTATCTCATTAAAGGTGAGAGCATGGATAAGATTCTGTCTTCCATCCGCGATGTATACAATGGAGGTGCACCTATGAGCTTTTCTATTGCGAGGCGCGTCTTAAGTCATTTTGAAAAAAAAACTTCTGAAACCCAAATCTTCGATCAGCTTACTGACCGTGAAAAAGAAATTCTGGAGCTTTTGTCGCAAGGTTTACTTTACAAAGAAATAGCAGATAAAAAATTCATAAGCATTGACACAGTAAAGAAACATGTGGGTAACATCTACAAAAAGCTTCAGGTAAATAATAAAGTAGAAGCTATTAATAAATTTAACCATTATAAAAACTAAACCATGAAAAACTCAGAAACAGGCATGAATTGTGCTGAAACCAAAATCCAATTGATAAAAGATATTCTCGATAATGACTGTCATGATTTAAAAAATAATAAGTCAAAAGACTTTTTTGATGGCGAAATTTCCAGAGAGGAAATGGAAAGAGAAGTAATGAATCTGGGTACTTTCGCATCATTGGCGTTGCCATCTTCTTTTTTTATCGAGCAAATAGAACCTGTTTTCACTTCGAATGTTCTTGCAAGCAAGTGTATTCATATCTATTTTATCAAAAATCAGGACGGAATAAGCCTTTTGTTCAGGTTTAATAAGGACGAGCAGAACAATTCAGATGAAATAGGGTTTGGTGCAAGAGAAAAATTGTTAGAGCTTAAAAACGGAAGACTGTCAGATATTTCTCCTCAGAATGCAAAATCTTTTATAGAAACTTTTAAAGAGCTATACCAAAACCAGGGTTTTGGAACAGGAGAAACTGCCTATACCCAGTACATCACTTTTCACTACGTAAATATTTTAAAGAATTTTTCAGGCTTTGAGCCTACAACTCGATTGATATGTGGCGCCAAACCAGATCCCGTGAATCACAAATTAAGATTAAATCTTATTCTCCAAATCGACAGGGGATATTGCAATAACCCGCAGACACAGGAAAAAACAGCCTTTTTCAACATAGGTAATATGCAGCCCTAATGTATACCGGGACACAGTTGGCATATTTGTTTGTGTTATTTCTTGTTGTTTCTTACTCGGTGTTTTTATGGATAAAAAACGGGGAAAAACAACAGGAATTTTTATGCATTTACCTGGGGATTACTTTCTCTCTGGAATTTTTAATGTATATATTTCAGATTTACTTTAAAAGCAGTACAGATTTTGGTTTCTTATACAATATTTATATTCTTTTTTGCGCCTTTTTCTTTTTGAAATATTTTAATAAAAATCAGGACAGAAGCCTTATAACAATTAATACAGGCGTTTTTTCAGTGTTTGTTTTTGTTTATATTTTTTATATTTTTAAAAACTATCGAGAGGTGAATCAGGTGATAGGAATTTCATTTGCATTGATTTATATTCTCTACAGCTTAATCTGGTTTTATGGTAAAATAAAAAATCCCAGCTTAGAAAAGATTACGAATGACCCAAAATTCTGGATTGCTTCCGGATTGCTCTTCTGGGGCGTTTTTTTCATATTGAGGATTATACCAAGATATTTTTTTAATAAAGTAGATGGAGAAGTACTTATCGTTTCCCAGTCATTCTTCTTTATTATTAATATTTTTTTCTATCTGCTTTTTTTAATTTCATTAATTAAATACAGTAAAAATAATGGATCATGATAATCTGAATGAAATAAAGTTAACCTACATTATAATTACCATTGTAATGCTTTTTTTCATTGGATTCATCATTTTTGTTGTCTTAATGTACAACAGAAAGCAGCTTCTCTACCTTAAAGAAAGACAGCTTAACGAAGCAGAGTATCAAAACCAGCTCCTTCAGAAAGAACTGGAAAAGCAAAGAATGATTGAGCAGGAAAGAGAAAGAATTTCACATGATATGCATGATGACCTGGGTGCAGGAATTTCTGCATTAAAGCTTCAGGCGGAATTCTTAAAACAGAAAGCTAATGACGGAGAACTGAAAAATGATATTGATGAGCTCCTCAAAACTTCCGAGGAAATGAATCTTTCTATGAGAGAAATGCTCTGGAGCCTGAATTCAGGAAATGATACTCTGGAAAGCTTTATCAATTATTCAGGAATATATGCCCGTAATTTTCTCAGGAAAACTAATATCCAGCTTAGCATTAAGGACGAGAATATTATACCTGAAACTACAATTTCTACCGACCAGAGACGAAATCTTTTATTATGTCTTAAAGAAACGCTGAATAACGCGTACAAACATAGTAATGCGGATCAACTAAAAATTTCGTTTAAACAGATTGATGATCTGTTTATTATGAATGTCCATGATAACGGTATTGGTATCGGGCAAGACAAATCAGACGGAAACGGACTCAGAAATATGAAAAAAAGAATGGAACAGCAAAACGGAAATTTTGAAATTAAAGCAGAAAACGGAACTCAAATTTCTTTTTCTTTACCTTTAAAATGAACAGCCAACCATTTCAGTAATATCGAAAAAACGATTTAAACGGCGGAATATTTTAAGCTTTTAAAAGGATGCAATTTTAGTTTATCTTTAAATTTCCCAAAATATAATAAAATTTTAGAGAATTTTTGTTTTATTAATAAATATTAAAGTGTACTTTTTCATCAGTTTAGTTTTTTCATTAAATTTGTAACTCAAGTATAATTATTAATAAAAAACAACTGGATGCAATTGCGGAAAGTTTAAAACAAAAAATTATGAGTTACATTTCTTACATTGAAGCGAGACAAATTTTAGATTCTAGAGGAAATCCTACAGTAGAGGTAGATGTATTCACGGAGAGTGGTGCGATGGGGCGTGCTGCGGTACCTTCTGGAGCTTCTACGGGAGAGCATGAAGCGGTAGAGCTGCGTGACGGCGGTTCAGAATATATGGGGAAAGGTGTTCTTAAGGCTGTTGAGAATGTAAGAGAGGTGATCGCACCGGAATTGGTGGGCCTTCCTGTTTACGACCAGAACCTTATCGATCAGATTATGATTGATCTGGATGGTAGCAATAATAAAGGAAATCTTGGAGCAAATGCAATTCTTGGAGTGTCTTTGGCTGCCGCTAAAGCTGCTGCTGCAGAATTGAAAATGCCTTTATACAAATATGTAGGTGGTGTAAATGCAAATACACTTCCTGTTCCGATGATGAATGTAATCAATGGTGGTTCTCACTCAGATGCACCTATCGCATTCCAGGAATTCATGATCATGCCGGTAAAGGCAGATTCTTTCTCTCATGCTTTGAGAAAAGGAACTGAGATCTTCCATAACTTAAAATCTATCCTTCATTCAAGAGGATTGTCTACTGCAGTAGGTGACGAAGGTGGTTTTGCGCCAACCTTCAAGGGTACTGAAGATGCATTGGATACATTGCTTCAGGCTATCGAAAAAGCAGGTTATAAGCCTGGGGACGATATCATGTTGGCATTAGATTGTGCGGCTTCAGAATTCTACAAAGACGGAACTTACGACTACAGAAAATTCCAAACGGCCGATGCGCCTCAGTTCTCAAGCAGCGAGCAGGTTTCTTATTTAGCGGAATTGGCTGCAAAATATCCTATCATCTCTATCGAAGACGGTATGCAGGAAAATGATTGGGAAGGCTGGAAAATGTTAACAGATAAAATCGGGGACAGAGTACAGTTAGTAGGTGACGATTTATTCGTAACCAATGTGGAAAGATTATCAAGAGGTGTAAAAGAAGGAATTGCAAACTCAATCCTTGTAAAAGTAAACCAAATTGGCTCTCTTTCTGAAACAATGGCTGCAGTACAGATGGCTCAGCACAACAAATTCACTTCTGTAATGTCTCACAGATCAGGAGAAACAGAAGATTCTACAATTGCAGATTTAGCAGTAGCAATGAACTGCGGGCAAATCAAAACAGGATCCGCTTCAAGATCAGACAGAATGGCGAAGTACAACCAGCTGTTGAGAATAGAAGAAGCTCTTGGAGAAACTGCAATTTTCCCAGGATTAGAAGCATTTAAAGTAAAAAGATAATTGAATTTATAAATTACGGCAAGCGAAATTTTTTGTTTGCCGTATTTTGTAATAAGTAGTATATTTAAAAAAAAATAAATAAATGTCAGACAACAAAGTAATATTGAATTACGACGGTAATTCGTATGAATATCCAATCGTGGATAGTACTATCGGAGACAGAGGAATCGATATTTCAAAATTAAGAGACCAGACAGGTTTAATTACTCTTGATTTAGGTTACAAAAACACCGGAGCTACACTTAGCGACATCACTTACTTAGACGGAGATAAAGGAGAATTATTCTACAGAGGTTATCCAATTGAGCAGATTGCTGAAAAATCTAACTTCACAGAAGTAATGTATCTTTTATTACAAGGTGAATTACCTTCTCAGGATCAGTACACTTCTTTCGAAAACAATATCAAAAAATATAATTTCGTAGCAGAAGAAATGAAAAAGCTTATCGATGCTTTTCCTCGTTCTGCTCACCCTATGGGAGTTTTATCTTCTTTAACTTCCGCTTTAACTGCCTTTAATCCTAAAGCTGTTAACGTAAACTCTAAAGAAGAAATGGACCTTGCTGCAGAATTAATGATTGCTAAATTCTCTCACCTTTGCGCATGGACTTACAGAAAAACTCAGGGATTGCCGCTTAACCACGGAGATAATAACCTGAATTATGTAGAAAACTTCTACAAAATGGCGTTCAGAATGCCAAACCAGGATTTCGAAATCAATCCGGTTGTAGTGGAAGCTTTAGACAAATTATTAATCCTTCATGCAGACCACGAGCAAAACTGTTCTACATCTACTGTAAGAATGGTAGGTTCTGCTCACACAGGTCTTTTCGCTTCTATTTCTGCAGGGGTTTCTGCACTTTGGGGACCACTTCACGGAGGTGCAAACCAGGCAGTTATCGAAATGCTTGAATTGATCGAAAAAGACGGAGGAGATGTAAACAAATGGGTAGCAAAAGCTAAAGATAAAAACGACAGCTTCCGTTTGATGGGCTTCGGGCATAGAGTTTACAAAAACTTCGATCCTAGAGCGAAAATCATTAAAAAAGCTGCTGATGATATTCTTAATGCACTTGGAATTCAGGATAAAGCGCTGGATATTGCAATGCAGTTAGAAAAAGTAGCTCTTGAAGACGAATACTTCGTAGAAAGAAAATTATACCCGAATGTAGATTTCTATTCAGGAATCATCTACAGAGCGTTAGGTATCCCTACAGAAATGTTCACTGTTATGTTTGCATTAGGAAGACTTCCGGGATGGATCGCTCAGTGGAAAGAAATGAGACTGAAAGGAGACCCTATCGGAAGACCAAGACAGGTATATCAAGGTGCTAAGCAAAGAGATTACATTGATATGGTAAACAGATAAACTAACCAATTTATTATAATAAAATCCCAAAGTTGACTTTGGGATTTTTTATTTTAAAAAAAATTGAGCAAGAATAACCTTCTTTAATATAATAACTAATTTAAGAAAAGAAGGCCTTACAATATGTGATAAGCTGTCAAAAGTTGAATTATCTGATTTTGGATTAAATTAATATCTGAAACAGCATAATGCTATACACAATCAATTTGTGATTTGATTATATTAAAAGGAATATGCATAAATTATAAAAGATTTTCTATTAATTGTTCTTTTTATCTTTCCTACTCATCTCTATTCCCAAAATGAACATCAGTCGAAGATCGGCAGTAACACCCAATCTATTGAAAGAATATACAGAGACGGCAGATTAAGACAGGTTGCCATTGCACAATGTTCCTGCCCTTTTAAAACAGCTTACAGATGAAATAAATATATATAAAGCACAATAACAAGAGTTATCATTTTCAGTGTTTGACCGGGGAGAGATCTCCGGTTTTTTATTTTTTAATGATAATAAATGAGTAAATAAAAGATTGTCAATAAATTATCTGGTAAAACAATGAATGCGAGCAAATAAATGCATTATTTGCATCACGTACTTGAGTAAAAAACTACTATCCGATGATTACGCAGAATAAAATTTAATTTTAAAACTAAAAACGGTTCAAAAGTTTCCTAAATACAGACCTTTACTTATATTTGTAGCATTGCATAAACCTTTATGAAACTAAACATTAAAAACGAAACGGGAAGGCTGAAATCAGTAGTTTTAGGTCAGCCCAATTCAATGGGGCCGGTACCTACGATGGAAGAAAGCTATGATGCCAAATCATACTATTCCATAGAACACAATATTTACCCGAAAGAAGCAGACATCATCAACGAAATGAATGCTTTTGAAGCGGTTCTGAAAAAATATGATGTTGAGGTGCTTCGCCCGGAAATTATCAAAGACTACAACCAGGTTTTTGCCAGGGATGTAGCTTTTGTGATTGATGATAAGATGATCATTTCTAATGTAATAGCAGACAGGGCAGATGAGCAGGAAGCCTATAAAAAAGTGTTTGAAAAAGTGGCGTGGAGAAAAATTATCAATCTTCCTGAAACTGCACATATTGAAGGGGGAGATGTAATTGTCTGGGATGATTTTTTGTTTATCGGAACCTGTTTCAGTGAAGATTACAGAAATTATAAAACAGCAAGAACCAACGAATATGCCATCGAAATCCTCAAAGAATATTTTCCGAAGAAGAGAATTATCGATCTGGAACTAAAGAAAAATGATAAAGTTCCGTATGAAGGAATTTTACATCTGGATTGTACTTTTAACCCTATTGGAAAAGATAAATGCATCATTTATAAAGATGGTTTTGTGGATGAAAGCGATTACCGCTTGATTATTGATATTTTCGGAGAGGAAAACTGCTTCCACGTAACAGCAGAAGAAATGTTTGAAATGGTACCGAACATCTTCTCCATTTCTCCCGAAATAGTAGTATCAGACAAAGCTTTCGTAAGAATGAACAATCACCTGAGAAATGAGTGGGGAATGACCGTTGAAGAAATTCCTTACCGGGAAATTTCAAAAATGGGAGGATTGCTGAGATGCTCTACGATGCCGCTCGTGAGAGAATAATTGAGTGGGAGAGTTTTAGTGTTTGAAAATGAGAGAGTTTTAATCTTTCAATCTTTTAATTTTTCAATCTTTTAATCAAAAAAAATGCAAACAACAGATACAGTATTAATGATAGAGCCGATAGCATTCGGTTATAACGCAGAAACAGCGGAAAACAATTATTTTCAGGTTGAACAGAAAGGTGCGGATATTCAGTCAAAAGCTTTGGCGGAGTTCAATACTTTTGTAGGAAAGCTGAGAAGTAAGGGCATTAATGTCATTACCATTAAAGATACTATAGATCCCCACACTCCGGATTCCATCTTCCCTAATAACTGGGTAAGCTTTCATAAAGACGGAAAAGTGGTTTTATACCCTATGTTTGCTACAAACAGAAGAGTGGAAAGAAGAGAAGATATTATAGAATCCATAAAAAATCAGGGATTTGAAGTTTCTGAAATTGACGACTGGTCATTTCCGGAAATTCAGGGACACTATTTGGAAGGAACGGGAAGCATGATTTTCGATCATGATAACAAAATTGCTTACGGGTCTGTTTCCCTGAGGCTGGACGAAAAGCTTTTCCGCGAATTTTGTGCAAAATATGGTTTTACACCTGTTGTTTTTCATTCTTTTCAAACGGTAGGCACAGAAAGACTCCCGATTTACCATACAAATGTAATGATGTGTGTGGCAGATCAGTTTGTGGTCATTTGTCTGGATTGTATTGATAATGAACTGGAAAGAGAAAAAGTAATCGAAACCATTAAAAATTCCAGAAAAGAAATCATTGAAATTTCGGAAGAGCAGATGCAGCAGTTTGCTGGAAATATGCTTCAGGTTCAGAATAAGGAGGGAGAAAAATTCCTTGTGATGAGTGAAACAGCGTATAAATCATTACATCAGGATCAGATTTCAGCCATTGAAAAATACTGCGAGATCATTTATTCAGATTTAAATACGATTGAAGTAAATGGCGGCGGAAGCGCACGCTGTATGCTTGCTGAGGTTTTCTTACCGAAAAAATAATCTTCTTGTTTGTCATTCCGAAGGAATCCAGACTAAGTTTAGAACGGACTGTTTAAATCTAGTGCACTAGAGTAAATACCTTCCGCAGTAGAATAAATGTCATGCGTATTAGACCAAAGATTCTGTGCAATACAGAAAATATCGAAAGCTATCACCATTATCATTTCGGTACAGAAGCAAAAACAGATTGTAAAATCAATAATTTATCCCGCAGTAGATTAAAGATGGAGTGTATAACAAAAAAAATGCAGAAAAGTGTATATTTATCTTCAAATTTTTAATTCTTAATTCTTAATATTATGGGAATACTAAAGGAAGAATATGTTCCGATAGCAGATGCACTGTGGAGTTGCTAACTTTGTTAGGACACAATTCTTATACTCTTTATCTTTAAGAGTATGAAAAAGATCAGAAAAAATTACAGTCTAGAGTTTAAGATCCAAGCAGTATCTTTAAGTGAGCAGCGAGGCAATGTATCCTCGGTAGCTGAAGAATTTGGGATCTGTAAAGAAAGTCTCGTTAATTGGCGAAAACTTCACAAAGAAGGTAAACTTAGCAAGGAAAAACAAATATCCTCTGATCCAATAAGGGAAGAGTTATTGAGACTTCGCAAAGAACTGGAAGAAACAAAGCTTGAACGTGATATCTTAAAAAAGGCGGTAGGCATCTTCTCCAAGAGAGAGGGGTAAGATATA
>NZ_AUMT01000020.1 GCF_000430825.1 Chryseobacterium daeguense DSM 19388
TCAGCCATACGCTGGTGGAAATTTCATTAAAAATATTCCCTGCAATTCCATCAATAATATGGAAAGGAATACTCAGCAGCACAAAAATTAAAAGGATAAAAAATCCATAAATGAGCGCATCTCTTTTTCCTTTTGCCTTGTTTTTATTCCCTTTTGTAAAGAAGGAAACGGTAAGGGGAATCATCGGGAAAACGCACGGGGTAAGCAGTGCAATTAATCCTCCGATGAATCCAAGGAATAAATAAGTCCAATAATTTTCATCCACTTTGGCTGCTGCAGTTCCGCAGTCAGTCAGTGGTTTCTGGAAATTGATGGATTCTATTTTTAATTGTTTTGGGTCAAGCTTTGAGGCTGCCGTAGCTGTATTTTCTGTTTTTACCTGATTTACAGCTGTTGTTTCAGCTGCTGCAGGACTGGCTGCGGAATCTTCTGCAGGTTCTGTTTTTTCATCGGCTGGAGTTTCTTCTGCGCCTTTTGGAGTTACCTGCTTGTTAAATTCCAGGGTGTTTGGAGCCAGACAAACCCTGTCGTCGCAGGTCTGGTAAGTGATTTCAGCAACCACATCTCCTGGTTTTGCTGCGTCCTTCAGCTTAAATTTCTGCTTAAATCCTGCCGAATTGGAGTAATAAATAATCTTACCCCCGAAAGCTTCAGAGAATTCTTCATGTTTTTTACCAACTTCGGTGAATTTCCCAATCAGTTCGATATTTTTCCCGGAAACTTTATATTCTGTAGGAATTCCGGTATCTTCAGGAAGGTCTTTGGAGTAAACATGCCATCCGTTTTCCATAGTGGCATTCAGCACCGCTTCGTACTGATTATTTCCTAAATCATTGATTGTAAATTTAAATTTTACAGGATTTTTGATTTGTGCATTAATTCCTGCTCCTAAAAACAACAGAACTAATAAAAACCAGCTTTTAAATTTCATTTTACTTTAATTAAAATTTTGAGAATATGTATTGTTTTCTCATCCCTAATATATCTTTTGTCCTGCCTGAGGGGAATAACTCCTAATACCGAATTATTACCGTCTGTCAGGATCCAGATTTTTTGCCTCGCTAAAATAGATAATTTTTCGTCCCTAAAAAACTTAGAAACTTTCTTTTTCCCTGAAAATCCGGCGGGATAAAATTCGTCTCCGTCCTTTTGACGTCTCAAGTGTAGTGGAAACTGAAGTTTTCCGGCATCAAAATTCCACTCAAATACCTTATTGATTTCTTCAATTCCTCCAATAACATTTTCGAGATTGATGCTGATTAGGTTTTCTGTAAAGTCAAATTTTTCGATGAGAAGAATTTCATCTTCTGCCTTTGGACTTCCATCTTCCATCTTTCTTTTCAAGATCAATTCATCATAATTAATGATCAATTGATAATCTTTTGAAAAAAAAGAGCTTCCGTTTTCTGCTGTAAAAATTTTTGAAATTTCCTCAGTTTGATTAAAGCCGTACTTTTTTAAAATCTCAAACTTTACAAAATCACTTTCCTGCGCCAGCTTTTCCTTTGATAGGATTTTGTGGTATTGGTTAAATATCGTGATGCGGTTTTCTATTTCCTGAAGCCGGTTCTGGACAAAATCTTTAGTCTGGTTCAGGTAAGAATTACTCCTTTTAAAATTGTTTAAAAAATTTTCATTAGTTTCCAATAATTTCGGAACAATTTCCAAGCGGATTTTATTTCTTAAATAATCGCTTTTCTGGTTGGAAAGATCTTCACGGTATTCAATATTATTTTCTTCTGCAAACTGGTAAATCTCATCTTTTGTAAAGTCCAGTAATGGTCTCAGAATGTTATTGTCTTTGGCGGGAATTCCACTCAGTCCGTTAATTCCGGAAGCTTTTGATAAATTGATGATAAAAGTTTCCAGCTGGTCGTTCAAATGATGTGCAGTAACAAGATAATCAAGGTTTTCTTCTTTCTGAATTTGTTTAAAAAACCGGTATCTTAATTCTCTGGCCCAAAGCTGTATAGAATTGGAAGGTCGGTGATCTTTTTCCGAAACTTCGTAAATGTGAAGCTTAATTTGATTTTTCTCACAGAAATCCTGTACAGTCTTTTGATCCAGATCAGAATCTTTCCCACGAAGCTTGTAATTTACATGAGCCACCTGAAATTGAAGGCCCGCAGCCAGCATTCCAAAAAGCAAAACCATAGAATCTGCACCTCCGCTCACAGCCAAAAGATAGCGGTGATTTTCCGGAAAATGAATAAGTTTTTCTAATTGATTTTTTAAGCTTAATTTTTTCAACATCTGTGCTGAGAATTTCTTTTGTGCAAAGATAATTTATATAATTAAAATGAATTTTCTACCTTTGGTTCGTCTAAAAATGATTATTTATGAAAATTTTTAAAATTGTAGCAGTTTCTGCAATGGCGCTGGGAATGACATCTTGTATCAGTAAAAAGCAGTATGATGCACTGAGCTCAAACTACAAGCAATGTATTGAAAACGTGGGAGAAAGACAAAGAGAAATCCAGGATCTGAAGTCTCAGAATTCTGCGTTGGCAAGTGAAAATAATTTACTAAAAAGTCAGCATGATGCTTTAAAATCTTCACTTGATGCCTGTCTTTCTAATACAGGAAAAAGTTCTGCAAATATTGATAAGTTAGTAGGAGAGATTAATGCTTCAAACTCTTATATCAAACAATTAATTTCAAGCAATGCTAAAAATGACAGTTTGAATCTTGCATTATCAAACAAACTGAAAAGATCTTTGGATAATGTAGCGGATGACGACGTACAGGTAAAAGTTCTGAAAGGCGTTGTAATGATTTCACTTTCGGATAAAATGCTTTACAAAACAGGTGATTACAACATCCTTCCTGCAGCTCAGGAAGTTTTGGGTAAAGTAGCTAAAGTGATCAATGATTATGATAAATATTCAGTGCTGATCGAAGGTAACACGGATAACGCACCATTGAATTCTCCGAACGTACCGAGAGACAACTGGGATCTTTCTGCATTGAGAGGTACAGCCGTGGCTAAAATCTTACAGACTCAGTTCGGTGTAGATCCTGCAAGAATTACAGCGGGAGGGCGTTCGGAATACAATCCAAAAGCCACCAATATGAGTGTTTCCGGAAGAGCTGAAAACAGAAGAACGGAAATCATCATCATGCCAAAGCTTGATGAGTTCATGAAATTAATGGACATTGCGCCAAAGAAATAATTCATAAGAACAACATTCAGTCAATAAAATAAATCCCGAAGCAATTCGGGATTTATTTTTTAATCAAATTAATTCTTCTTTTTTCAATAAGGAAATAATTCGTTGCAAAAATGAATTGGATATTTCTGGTTTCTTTTTTTTCAAAGAAAAGTCCGCCTTACCTTTTGATAATGCGGCTTTTTGATTCTCATTGATAATTTGTTTTTCACCTGCATTCATTTCTCTGGTGTTTTTACCCTGCTTTTGCAAATGTAGGATTATCCTGTATTCAAACGATCCGTATTTTTACGGTAATTGATATGGGGTTTTCCCAATTGAGACCGAAACTTGGGGCTTCTTTTCTTTTTTTCTTAATATTTAAGTAAATTTGAATAACAAAAATTTGTAGAATGAGCTTTTTTGAAGAAACAAATCCTGAAATGGACAGGTATCTGGAAAAACACGCTTCCTCCGAGCCTGAAATTCTGAGAAAATTAAGAAGGGAAACATACCAGAAAACTACGCAGCCACATATGATTTCCGGTTATCAGCAGGGAAGATTATTAACTATTATCTCTCAAATGATGAATCCTAAAAATATTCTGGAAATCGGGACTTTTACGGGATATGCTACACTTTGCCTTACAGCGGGTTTAGCAAAAGACGGTAAAATAACAACACTGGATGTAAATGAGGATTTAGCTTATCTACCCAAAAAATATTTTGCAGCAAGTGAATATTCGCGGCAGATTGACTTTAAAATTCAGGATGCAAAAGAGTTTTTAAAAGAGACTGATGAAGTTTTTGACCTGGTTTTTATTGATGCAGACAAAGAAAATTATGCAGAATATTTCAGATTAATCAAACCAAGAACAAAGTCCGGATCGGTGGTATTATTTGACAATGTTCTGTGGTATGGTAAAGTTTTGGAAGAAAACCCGAAGCAGAAATCTACACAGATCATTAAGGAATTAAATGATTTGATCGCAAAAGATGATGATTTTGAAAATCTTATTTTACCTTTGCGGGACGGTATAAACTTTCTTCGCAGAAAGTAATTAAAATATTAAAGAATTCAGAGATTTAGAAATTAGAAAAACGGATAAATAATTTCTTAATGCCTAAATCTCTTAATCTCTAAATTAATAAGATGGATAAAGGAATTTGTATTGTTACAGTGGCGCCCGTTCGTGCGGAAGGTTCTGATAAGGCAGAAATTGTTACAGAAATATTGTTCGGCGAAAGTGCAGATATTTTGGAGGTTAATAAAAACTGGACCAAAATAAAAATGCATTATGATGGCTATGAAGGTTGGATGGATACAAAACAGCTGAAAACTGTAACAGACGAGGAACTGGCAAAACGAAAAGTTACGGTGGTAACGGAAGATTTTTCTTCTGTTTTAATGAATGACGGAAAAACGTTACTTTCTATGGGTTCTGAAGTGGAATTTCCTGTAGTGGCATCCAGAAGAAGTCATGATGTGCGGGAAAGTATTGCCCTTACAGCCAGAGAATTTTTGAATGTTCCTTATTTATGGGGAGGGAAAAGCTTTTTTGCGGTGGATTGTTCCGGTTTTACACAGCTGGTTTATAAAATTCATAACATAAAGCTGCCCAGAGATGCTTCCCAACAGGTAGAAGTGGGAGAGTCACTTACTTTTGTTGAAGAAAGCCAGCCCGGAGACCTTGCATTTTTTGAAAATGCAGAAGGGAAAATTATTCATGTGGGAATTATGCTGGATAATCAGAAAATTATTCATGCTTCAGGAAAAGTAAGAATTGATACCCTGGATTCTACAGGGATTTTTAACAAAGAAATGAATAAGCATACTCATAAATTAAGAGTTATTAAAAACATTCTATAACCATTAAAACCAATCTGAAATGCAAAATATTTTCCTCACCGTTTTTGATGTTGTTAATTTTGGATTGCTTGTTTTTTCGTGGTGGTTTACGGTAAAGCATTATAAAAGTTTACCACAGACTATTCCCATTCATTTTGATTTTGATGGGAAACCGGATAATTTCGGGACTAAAAAATATTCTTTTTTGACTCCTGCTTTGCTTACTGTTTTTTATGTAGCTTTTGCTTTTATAGTAAGAATGCCGGAAATAGCCAATTACCCTGTAGAAATCACAGAGAACAATCAGGACGCGCAGTTTTTAATCATGGAAATTTTCATGAGATGGCTTTTTACACTGGTTTCTCTGGTTTTTCTAAATAGTCAGGATTATATGTTCAGATATTCCGTTGACGAAACTGCTAAGCCAAGAGTACCTCTTTCGAGTGTTATTTTTGGACTGATTGGCAGTTTGATTGTAGTCTTTATTTTTGTAGGAGCATTCAAATAAAAATTGATTAAAATGTCTTTTTTTTACAACATATTTATCAGCTTACTCATCTTTGGGATGAAAGTTTTTTCGTTGTTTAATGATAAAACTAAAAAAGGCATTGTAGGAAGAAGAGAATCGCTGCAGAAAGTGCAATCTGCTTTTAAAAAATCTGATAAAGTCATTTGGATGCACGCTGCAAGCCTGGGAGAATATGAACAGGGACTGCCGGTTTTAGAGCAGTTGAAAAAACATTTCCCTACACACAAAATCCTGGTGACGTTCTTTTCACCATCGGGTTATGAGAACGTTGTTAAAAAGAAACATATTGCAGATGTGATCTGTTATTTGCCCTTCGATAAAAAAGCTTTTGTAAAGGAATTTATCTCACAGTTTTCAGTTGAACTATATTTTACGGTGAAGTATGATTACTGGTATAACCTTTTACAGGAATTAAAAAATCAGGGAGCAAAAACGTATGTCATTTCTGCTTTGTTTTATGAAAGACAATCATTTTTTACATCTTACGGAAAATGGTTCGTCAACCAGCTGCAAAGAAATGTCGACTGGTTTTTTCATCAGACAGATTTTTCATTTGCATTGGCTAAAAGTGTAGGCCTTACAAAATCTTCTGTGACGGGAGATACAAGATTCGACAGGGTAAAGCAGTTGAAAAATCGCGATAATCACGTAGATTTTATTAAAGATTTTATAGCCGGTGATAAGGCGGTTGTGTTTGGTAGCTCCTGGCAGGCTGAGGAAAAAATCGCGGAAGAAGTTTTGCAGGGAAGTCCTTATGCCAAGCTTATCATCGCACCTCATGACCTGAAAAGAGTTTCTCATCTTAAAAATATTTTCCCTGATTCAATTTTATACAGTGAAATTGACAATTCGGTTGAAAAATTCAAATCCAATGTTTTGATCATTGACAGCATCGGTTTGCTTTCAAAATTATATTCTTATGCAGATATAGCTGTTGTGGGTGGAGGTTTCCATGATTCGGGACTGCACAATATTCTGGAAGCTGCAACGTTCGGGGTTCCGGTGGTTTTTGGAAATCATTACAGAAAAAATCCTGAGGCAGACGGACTGATAGCTGCGGATGGAGGAAAATCTTTTGAAAATGCCGGTTTGGCTGCTGATTTTGTACTTTTTCTGATCAATAATGAAGATGCGCTTCAAATGATGTCTGAAAATGCCGAAAAGTTTGTTCAGGAAAAACCGAATTCCACAGAATTGATCATGAAGAAAATTTTATCTTAAAAACCCCTGGCTTTTTATTTCTTTAATAATCAAATCAAAGTTTTCAGGAATTTTATCGCTTGTTAACCAATTAAAATCTATCCCGTTATTGATAAAAAGCTTGGATAAATAATTGTTTTGATGAATTTTTTCTTCCAGGCTTTCTAACTGCTCATCAAATTCTATCCAGTAATCTGCGTCCAGCTTTTTGATTAGGCTTAGTGCTTTAACGGTTTTGTTAATAATATAAATATAGAGCTTATACACATTGTCGAACCTTTGTCTGCTAAGGTCTCTGTTGTATTCCAGTATCTTATTGATCAATAGTAAATTAAGCGAAACCTCACCATACTTGTCTGTAGTAATTTTTACATGCTCGGTAATTTCCGCGCTGATCTTTCTGATAATTCCCAAAAAATATTTCTGGTTGCTGATGTATTTTGAAGCCAGTAAAACTTTTTCCTGAACAATCTCTTCCATTGCATCCCTCTTATTGTCAGTAGTTTCCGGATCTATGAGCTCGAAATACAATTTTTTGGATAAAAGCTTATCTTTTTTTAACAGCCTGAAAATAAGGCGGTCTTTTTCTATGCTGGAGAATGCGCTCAATGCAGCTTTGAATTCTTTTGAATATTCCATTAATTAAAAATTTTAGAATATTTTAAAAACCCGTTCAATGCCCAGTTTGCGGTATAGTACAATGACTTCACCGTTGAAAACCCCATGAAATCTTTATAAACCAGGTATTGATCTTTGATGATGTTTTTCTTCTTCCGGGAAACACTGTTTTCGCGCATTCTGTACTTTGCAAGGGTCTTTTTTACGGGATATCCTTTTGGTATTTCTTTCAACAAATTGAGCCACATTACATGGTCTTCGCGCTTGCTTTTTACAGGAAAGAAAAATTTTCCGACTCTTTTTGTATCATAAATCGTTGATACCGGAGCCAGTCTGCAGGTTTTAAGCAAATTGGAAAATGTAACGATTTTATCTGCCTCAAAATCCTTCAAAACAGGTTCCATGGTATGCTCATCACATCTGGAATAGTTGCAGTATACCAGCTCTGCATTGTTTTCCTGCATGTAATCCGTCATTGTTTCAAGATATTCCGGATACCAGTAATCATCAGAGTCCAAAAAAGCGATGTACCTTCCCTGGGCTCTTTCCAGGCTTTTGTTGCGGGCATTTCCTGCGCCTCCGTTTTGTTCCAGAACCTGCAGTTTTATTCTCGGATCATTGTATTTTTTAATGATTTCTACAGTATTGTCTTTGGACTGATCATCAGAAATCAGCCATTCCCAGTTTTCGTATGTCTGATGAAGTACAGACTGTATAGTTTCCTCAATAAATTCTGCAGAATTGTAGGATGGTGTGATGATGGAAACGAGGTCTTTCATTCGCGTTTTAAATATTCATTAAAATTACAAAAATCTTTTCTCATAAAAATGCCATGAGCTTACTCCCACAGCAATTACCAGAAGCATACAGACAACGGCCATTACAAAAGGATTATAATCTTCGAAAAGGCCTAAAGTCGTAAAAGTCCGGATAATAGGAAAATGGAAAATGTAAATTCCGTAAGTGAAATCTCCATACTTCCCAAAATTATTTAAAAACTTGAAGGAATAAGCGATATAAAGTACAATAATACCAATCATCATCGGGGAAAATAGTTTGATGTCAAAAATCAGATCAATCCACACGGTAGCAATAGCAACAATGAAAAGCTTATGTTTATACTGAATAAACTTGTCAAAATTAAAGTAAATCAGCATCCCTGCAATGAAATAACACAGTACGCCGGGAAGTTGTTTGGCCAGGGACATTTTATTTAAACCTTCAAAATAATTAAGATAAATAAGAGACAGGAAATATAAAATGACAAGGCTTATCGTTCTGTATTTATTATTTTTCCCGAACAGTAAAAACATCAGCGGAACCGCAAAATAATAGCACATTTCTACTTTAAGGGTCCATAGAGCTCCATTCACGGCCTGATTGCCGAAAACCCCCGGAAGCCAGGGTGCTTTAAAATTCAGAAACAAAGAATTCCAGAAAAGATATTTATAAACCTGCGGATTTCCGAAATATTCCGAAAAAGAAAGTGTGCTCACGAGGCTCAGCAGGATAGCACACAAAAAAACAACAAGCAGATAGGCGGGAACAATTCTTTTGATTCTCTTTTTCAAATAGCTTTTAAGGCTGGAAGATCTCTCATAGCTTCTTGCAATAAGGAATCCACTCACGATAAAAAAACCGAAAACGGCAATTTCTATGGGGCTGTTCTCAAGGAATTTAAGTTCTTTGGAAGCACTTAAGGTTCCCAAATGTCCGACGAAAACGATAAAAGCGAGGAGAACACGTAAGAAATCAAAATTATTTTTCGTAATGTTTTGCATCTGCATTTGCATTGTTTTGTGCAAAAATAGTTTTTTTCAAAGAATAGATGGCTTAATTTAAAATCAATATTTGTTAAATACAGGTAATATTGAATAAAATGGCACGTATAATTTTGAGAAAAGATAAGTTTTCAATAATTTTTCACAAAAAATTATTAATTATATCAAAAAAATTATAATTTTAGCGCTTTAAATTTTGATACATGAAGAAATTAGCATTACTATTTGCAGGTTTATCATTATTTGTAGCTACTGGATGTAGTGATGATAATGACAATAATCCTATGGAATACCCGCTTGTAGGGACCTGGCAGCCTATAAAAGAAGTTCATACGCTTGTGGCTGTGGGGGAAACACCTATTTCAGACGAGATTACCTATACAGATTGTGAGAAGGAAGGCAGATGGGTTTTTACTTCATCTAACGGGAAAAGAATGGAAAAAGGCGACAGCCCTACAACTCCGGGACAGTGCGATGTTACTTTTGACAGAAACTTTACCTATACTTATGATAAAGACAGTAAGGCAATTCAGATCAAATACCAGGGAATCGTAGAGCCGGACAAAGGAAAGGTAACGACCCTCAATGAAACAACCCTGAACCTTACCATCGAAGATACTTCAGATCCTACAGAATATACTTCTGTAACTTATACAATGAAAAGAATTCCTCAATAATAATCAGAATTTTTTCAAAATATAAAGATCTCATCTTCGGATGGGATTTTTTTTGGTGTATTATTTAATTCAAAATTAAATTCCATTTCTTTTAAATTCATTATTTTTGTGAAAACTAGATTTGGAACTCATAATTCTAATATCTATTATCTAACATCTAATATCAATAATAAAGTGTTTTACGATCATCAGCAGATAGAAAAAAAGTGGCAGAAATACTGGGAAGAAAATCAAACTTACAAGACTTCCGATAACACAGACAAACCCAAATTTTATGTTCTCGATATGTTTCCGTACCCATCAGGAGCGGGCCTTCACGTGGGCCATCCACTGGGATATATTGCATCAGATATTTATGCGAGATATAAAAGACATCAGGGTTTCAATGTTCTCCACCCGGTTGGTTATGACAGCTTCGGACTTCCTGCTGAGCAGTACGCTATCCAGACAGGGCAGCACCCTGCGATTACTACTGAGCAAAACATTACAAGATATGAAGAGCAGTTAAGAAAAATAGGCTTTTCATTCGACTGGAGCAGGGAAGTAAGAACTTCCGACCCTTCTTATTATAAATGGACACAATGGATTTTCATTGAATTATTCCATTCCTGGTACAATAAAGCTACTGATAAGGCAGAATCTATTAAAACGCTGATCAGACATTTTGAGGAAAAAGGTACAGAAGGATTAAATGCCAACCAAAATGATGAATTGATCTTCACCGCAGAAGAATGGAATAATGCTTCTGAAATGGATAAAGAAGATATCCTTTTAAATTATCGTTTGGCCTACAGAGCGGAAACGACTGTAAACTGGTGTCCTGCATTGGGAACTGTTTTAGCGAACGATGAGGTGAAAGACGGAAAATCCGAAAGAGGAGGCTTTCCTGTTTTCCAAAAGAAAATGATGCAATGGAGCATGAGGATTTCTGCGTATTCGGAAAGATTATTGCAAGGTTTAAAAACATTAGACTGGCCACAGCCTCTGAAAGATTCCCAGGAATACTGGATCGGAAAATCTCAGGGAGCGCAGGTGAACTTTGAAATTGAAGGGCATCCAAACGAAATCGTAGAGGTGTTTACTACAAGACCTGATACCATCTTTGGAGCAACTTTTATGGTATTAGCTCCGGAAAATCCTTTGGTGGAAACCATTACGACTGCAGAACAAAAAGCTGAGGTAGATCATTATATTGAAGAAACTTCCAAAAAAACAGAAAGAGACCGTATGGCAGACGTGAAAAACGTTTCAGGTGCTTTCACAGGAAGTTATGCAACCAACCCTTTCAGTAATGAAAGAATGCCAATCTATATTTCAGATTATGTATTGATGGGCTACGGAACGGGTGCCGTAATGGCAGTTCCTGCTCATGATGAACGTGATCACAGGTTTGCAAAGAAATTTAATTTAGAAATTAAAAAAGTCGTAGAAACGGACGAAGATGTTCAGGAAGCTTCTTTTGATTCTAAAGATTCGGTTTGTGTGAATTCTGATTTCTTAAACGGTTTACATTATAATGATGCAAAAGCAGCGATCATTGCAGCGATTGAAAAAAAAGGAATTGGCCACGGAACTACCAATTACAGACAGCGTGATGCCATTTTCTCCAGACAGCGTTATTGGGGAGAACCGGTTCCTATATATTATAAGGATGGAATGCCTTACACATTGCCAGCTTCTGCGTTGCCTTTGGAGCTTCCTGAAGTTGAAAAATATTTACCGACTGAAGATGGAGATCCGCCATTGGGAAATGCAAAAACTTTTGCCTGGGATGAAGCCAATCAAAAAGTTGTAGACACCAATTTAATTGATGAAAAAACTGTTTTCCCGTTAGAATTATCTACAATGCCGGGCTGGGCCGGAAGTTCATGGTACTTCCTGAGATATATGGACCCGAATGATGATGAGGTTTTTGTTAAAAAAGAATTAGCAGATTATTGGGGACAGGTTGATTTGTATATTGGGGGAAGTGAGCACGCAACCGGTCACTTATTATATTCTCGTTTCTGGAATATGTTTTTAAAGGATAGGGGATATATTAATCAGAATGAGCCTTTCCAGAAACTAATTAATCAGGGGATGATTTTGGGGATGAGTGCTTTTGTGTATAGAATTGATGGAACTGATCAATATGTATCTAAAAATTTAGCAAAAGATTATAAAACCCAGCAAATCCACGTTGATGTATCCTTATTAAAAGGAACATCAGATGAATTAGATACTGAAGCTTTCAAAGCATGGAGACCGGATTATTCCGATGCGGAATTTATTTTGGAAGACGGGAAATACATCACAGAGCGTGAAGTAGAAAAAATGTCCAAATCAAAATATAATGTAGTAAATCCGGATGATATCTGCGAAGAGTACGGCGCGGACGGTTTAAGATTGTATGAAATGTTCTTAGGACCATTGGAACAATCCAAACCCTGGAACACTCAAGGTCTGAGCGGAGTTTACGGTTTCATGAAAAAATTCTGGAATCTGTATTTTAACGGAGATCAATTTGAAGTTTCAGATGAGGAGCCTACAAAAGCGGAATACAAAGTGTTGCATACATTAATAAAGAAGGTTGTTTATGACATAGAAAACTTCTCGTTTAATACGTCTGTATCATCATTTATGATTGCTGTAAATGAATTACAAAAAATAAAATGCAATAAACGCAATATTTTAGAACCTTTAGCCGTTATCATCTCTCCGTATGCACCTCACATCTGTGAAGAGCTTTGGAGCTTATTAGGTCATAATGAATCCATCGAATTTGAGAAATTCCCTGTATTGAACGAGGAATATCTGGTGGAAGATGAAATTCAGTATCCGGTAAGTGTAAACGGGAAAATGAAGTTTAAAATTTCACTTTCGGCGCAGCTTTCTGCGAAAGAAGTAGAAGATTTGGTGCTTGAGGATGAAAAATTACAGCAAATTTTGGAGGGTAAAACACCGAAAAAAATAATTGTAGTCCATCACAGAATTGTGAATATAGTAATTTAAAAAAAATTAACATTGGCAAATTAAAAAAAATGAAGGCTTATATTTTTTAAATTTTTAACGTAATTGTTAAAATTGGGAAATATTGCCAAAAAATGAGAAGATAATTATAATATCGAAATCGTATTAAAATTTCATTGTCGAAAAAAACTGAAATGTTTATTTAAGACTATTGCATTTTAATTAATTTTGCCTTTAATTTACACTTTCGAAAATTTTTAAAACAATATAATTTAGTTAAATATGGAAATGAATGTTTCAAAAAATGATGAGCAAGTAGTTGCTAGAAAGGCGGGAGGTTTAAACCCAGCTTTAATTATTCCTATTCTATTCTTAATAGGAGTTGGTATTTATTTATTCGTTCTTGGTAATCCAGGAAACTTCAAAGATGCAGAGAAACTGGGAAGCGGATCTGTAGCCTTTTCAAGTGTTGAAGGAAAGGACATTCACCCAGAGTCATTTTTGGGAATTATCTACAAAGGAGGGGTAATCGTACCTATCTTGATTACTTTCATGATTACGGTAATCGTTTTCTCTTTCGAAAGATATTTCGTTCTTAGCAAAGCTGCTGGAAAAGGAAACTTAGACAACTTCGTTGTACAGGTAAGAAGTTTGCTAAACCAAAACAAAATTGATGAAGCTTTAGAAGAGTGCGACAGACAGCAAGGTTCTGTAGGAAATGTAGTGAAAGAAGGTCTTACGACTTACAAAGCTTTATCTCACGATACGACTCTTAACAAAGAGCAAAAAATGGTAGCGCTTAACAAAGCGATTGAAGAGGCTACTACTCTTGAAATGCCAATGCTTGAGAAAAACATGATGATCCTTTCTACTTTAGGTACTGTTGCAACGTTAGTAGCACTTTTAGGTACGGTAATCGGGATGATCAAGGCATTCTTCGCATTAGGTTCAGGAGGTGGTACTCCGGATGCAGCTGCACTTTCTACTGGTATCTCTGAAGCCTTGATCAACACGGCATTAGGTATTGGTACTTCAGCTATCGCTATCATCCTTTATAACTTCTTTACTTCTAAAATTGACGGATTAACTTATAAGATCGACGAGATCGCAATGAGTATCCAACAATCTTTCGCTGAATTCAACTAAGAATTCTAGCAAGGAATTTGCATAAGTAAAAAGAAGTTTAATTAAAAATCATTAATAATAATGGCGAGAGTCAAACCAAAAAGACACGGAGTTATTACGGATATGACGGCAATGTGTGACGTTGCGTTCCTACTACTTACGTTCTTTATCTTGACCACTCAGTTTAAAAAACCTGATGTGGAGCAGATCAAACCGCCATCTTCAATATCAGAGAAGTTACTTCCTGATGCAAGTTTGATGACTATCAACGCTACTCCGGACGGAAAATTCTATTTCCAGCCGGTAGAAAATGCATCTGAAAGACTACAGCTTTTAGACAATATGGGACAGAAGTACGGTGTTACTTTTGACAATAATGAGAAAGCTGCATTCCAAAAAGTACAAGCAATTGGGGTTCCTATGAACCAGCTGAAAAGCTTCCTGGATTTGCCAGAAGATGAGCAGAAGAATTTTAAGAGTCCTAAAGGGATTCCTATGGACAGTACAAATAAGCAATTAGTTGACTGGGTAGAGCAGAGTTTAAAAGTGAACCCTGAGTACAAACTAGCCATTAAAGGTGACGTTACTACAGAATACCCTAAAGTTAAAAGCCTATTTGAGGGTTTAAGAGATATCGATTTTCTTAAATTTTGGTTGATTACATCACAAGAAGGTAAACCTAATGAATAATATCATTTAGAAATGGCAGAAGTACAAGTACAGGAAAAAGGCGCCAAAGGCGGCAAGGTACGTTCCAAGAAACAGAGTACCAGAGTCGATATGACTCCGATGGTGGACTTGGGTTTTCTATTGATTACCTTCTTTATGTTCACAACCACATTCTCTAAACCGAATGTAATGGATTTGGGTCTTCCGGCTAAACCGAAAGATAAAACAAAAAAACCACCTCCAACAGAAATTAAACTTTCGAACTCTATATCTCTATTATTAGGAAAAGACAATAAGATTTTCTGGCATCAGCAGGATAATACCTCGCTAACAGATCAGAATCTTAATGAAACCACTTTCGATAGAGAAGGAATCAGAAAGATCATCCAGCAGGCAAAGGCAAATGCGGCAGATAAAACAAAATTCACTGTAATTATCAAACCGACTGACGATGCTGTATATAAAAACTTTGTTGATATTCTTGACGAAATGGCAATTACAAAGAGTGAGCAGTACGGTGTTACTGATCTTAAGCCTTGGGAAAAAGCTATTTATGACAGAAAAGTTGGTAACTCGGGAGCAGCTCCTGCAGCGCCGGCTACAAAGTAATTTAAACCATAAAATTGTACATCTATGGCAAATGAAAATTCATACGATCCAAGTCTTACCTTAGACGAGATTGTATTTGAAAATAGAAACAAGGAATATGGTGCATACGATTTAAGACATCAGTATCCAAGACTTCTGACAAGATCTTTCCTCGTAGGAACGGCATTATTCCTGGTTGCGGCTTTGTCTCCATTTATATATCTTACTATTAAGAGACTTACTGAACCGCCAAAACAAGAAGTGAAGGCAGATTTAGTAGAGATTCTTCAGGAGGATAAAATTATTGAGCAGCCAAAAGAAGAAGAACCACCTCCACCACCTCCACCTCCAAAAGAGGAAGAGAAAATTGAAATTATTCAGAACGTGGTTCCGGAGCCTGTAAAAGCTCCAAAAATTGAAACTCCACCGCCGCCAATTTCTAAGCAATTAGAAACTACTACAGGTTTAGTAGCTCAGGAAGGTGTAAAAGCTCCGGCTTATACTCCGCCACCGCCACCACCGTCTACTGGTACTAAAGCTTCAACTGTTGAAGTGAAGCCTCAGGTAACGAATGACGTTTATGAATCTGTAGACCAGGCTGCTGACTTTAGTTCAGGAGGTATCAATGGATTTAGATCCAAGTTCATGGATAACTTTGATAACTCTTCAGTAGAAGGTGAAGGTACTTTAAGTACTGAGATTACTTTCGTTGTTGAAAGAGACGGATCATTAAGCCAGGTTAAGGCTAACGGTTCAAACTCAGATTTCAACAGAGAAGCTGAAAGAACTGTAAAAAGTATCAAAACCAAGTGGATTCCAGGTAAAGTTAACGGCCAGCCGGTTCGTTCTCGTTTCCGTTTCCCGGTTAAGATGAACTTTGAAGGATAATATTTTATCTTTAAATAATAATTAAAAAAGAGAAGCTTATGCTTCTCTTTTTATTTTTTTTGGTATTTTTGTTATATGATGTTCAATTGGTTATCCCTTATCACGGGATTGTTTTATATCGTTTTAGGAATTGTGGTAATTTTTTACAAATTCTTTTTCACGATTCTGGAGCCTGGTGTTGCCTACGCAATGGGCTCGCTTCTTATTCTGTATGGTATTTTCCGGATTTACAGAGCAATTACAAGAATTAAAGATTCAAACAATGAAAAATAGTGTTAAAATTATAGTACTATTTTTTCTTAGTATTATAGCAGTAAGCTGCAAAAAAGAAGATAAATCACCTTCTTACCATAAAGGTGAAATGACGATTCTTACGGATGAGTCATTTAAAAGTGTTACGGAAGCTCTTGCGGATGGATATATGATCAACTATCCGGAAACAAAAATCAAAGTAGTTACAAAAAAAGAAGATTTGGGCTTTCTGGATTTATTACATGATAAAGCCAGAATCGTTGTAATGTCCAGAGATTTGTCGCCTGAGGAGATCAAAACTTATGAAGAGCAGGTAGATCTGAAGTTTTTACCGGCAAGGTTTGCTGCAGATGCTGTAGTTTTCGTTGTTCCAAAAGATTCTCCGAAAGAATCAATTTCAATGGAAGAAATTTCACGTGGGATGCAGTCTGAAAACAAAGAATTTATTTTTGACGGAACCAATTCAAGCAACCTGAATTTTGTAGCCCAAAAACTCAAAAAACAGCCCAAAGATTTAAAATTTTCGGTGATTTCAGGAAATAAGAATATTATCGAAGAACTAAATAAGTATCCCAATAAAATTGGAGTGGTGGGTCTTAATACTTTCAGCCGGCCTTATGATAAAGAAGCTGAGCAGCTAAGAGGCATGGTAAAGATCTTACCGGTTGAAAATAAAGGAATTACCTATAATCCTGATTTTGAAAACCTGCGTAAAATGAAATATCCTTTCACAAGGGTGCTTTACTTCCTTACCAATGAAGGAAATTTCAATATTGCAAACGGTTTTATCAGGTTTTCAAGCACCCAGCTGGGGCAGATGATCGTTCAGAAGGAAGGACTCCAACAATATAATCTATATAAAAGAGAAGTACAAATGCGTTAAAAAATATTAAATTAACATTTTAACCAAATTAAATACACTATTTTGGTCTGAAAATTGTGTATAAAATAACTCAGTTTAGAAATTATAAAATGAAAGATATAATGAATATGAATGTAAAGAAGATTGCTTTTGGAGCAGCAGTGGTATTTTTTACCAATTTTGCCTTTGCGCAAACAGTACAGGATGGTATCAACAGTATTGACAGTGATAAATTTGCTCAAGCAAAAACTAATTTTACGAACATGGTTGCAAAAGAGCCTACTGCTGAAAATTATTTCTACTTAGGAAATACATTTTTGAAGCAGGTAGAGCCGGATTATGCAGCAGCTACAGAAAATTTTAATAAAGGGCTTGCTGCAGACAGCAAAAGTTATTTAAATAAAATCGGTCTGGCAGCGGTAAAGCTTGGAAAAGGTGATAAAAGTGCTGTTGCAGAAATTCAGAAAGCTGTAACGGATTCTAAAGAGAAAGATGCTGAAGTTCTGTTCAGAGCTGCTGAAGCTTTAACATTATTTGAGAAAAATAACTCTCCGGATCTGGCAATTCAGTTTTTGAATAAAGCGATCGAAAGAGCCGAAAGAAAAGGTGTTCCTGCACATTATTACTATACTTTAGGGGATGCTTACAGACTTAAAAGAATGCCTGGTGATGCAATGACTGCTTATGAAAAAGCTTTACCTCTTGCAAAAAATAAAGCATCGGTTTATACAAGAATCGGGTCTTTATGGATGGCAGCTCAGCAGTGGCAGCAGGCTAAAACCAATATAGAAAAAGCAATTGCTACAGATCCTTCTTATGCTCCGGCGTATAAGGTAATGGCAGCTTATGATATCAGATATCAGCAAAATGCTAAGGCAACTCAAGACCTTATCAACTATACAAAATATGCTGATGAAGACCCATATACGCAGTTAGAAATTGCTAAGCTTTATTTTACCAATGAAGATTATACAAACTCTAAGCAGGTTTTAGATAAGATTTTTGATAAAATTAATGATCCTATCAAGTTTAAATTAAGAGCTTATCAGTTGTATGCAGACGGTAAATATGCTGAAGCAAAACAAAACATGGATAACTTCGTTTCTCAGGCGGAAAAAACAAGAGTACAGCCTGCTGACCAGGGATTACAAGGTTTAATCGCAGCTGGTTTAGCTAAAACAGAAACGGATGCAGCTAAGAAAACAGCTTTAACAACTGAAGCTCAGCAAAAAATTGCTATTGCAAAAGCGGCTAAAGACGAGACCATGAAGTGGGATATGGAGTTAGCTAAAATTGCAGGAGGAGGTGCTTCTCAGGCTAATGCGGATGCAGGACCTATCAACCCTGTTATTGAAGGATTAAAGCAAAAAGTTGCGGCCAATGCTCAGGATACAGATTCCTTATTTAAGTTGGCAACAGCTTATCAGGAAGCTAAAAACTGGGATGGTGCTATTGCCACATGGGAGAAAATGAGTACTCTTCTTCCTGATTGGGCTCCGGCTTACTACAGCTTAGGATATTCTTACCAGCAAAGCGGTAACAATGACGCTGCAAAAATTGCTTACGAAAAATATATTTCTACAGTAAAACCTGCAGAAGTTGACGCAAACAAACAGACTTTAGCATACGCTTACTTTGCAGTGGCTTATCTGTCTAAAGACAGTGATGTGGCTAAAGCTAAAGATTATGTTGCTAAATCTGTACAATTGGATCCTACTTATCAGGATGCTGTGAAATTAAATGCAGAGATCAATAAATAATTTATAATTTAAATTATAGATATAAAGCTTCCCATTCGTAATGTTTGGGAAGTTTTTATTTTAAATCTTATCTTTGAAAATATGAAAACAGATATACTTGCTTTTGGTGCACATCCTGATGATGTGGAACTTGGATGTGGCGGAACGATAGCCAAAATGATTTCAGAAGGTAAAACATGTGTTATTGTAGACCTTACAAAAGGAGAGCTCGGTACGAGAGGAACTGATGAAACCAGAAAAGTGGAAGCTGCAGATTCTGCAAAGATTCTGGGGGTTGCTGCAAGGGAAAATCTGGGGATGAAAGACGGTTTTTTGGAAAATTCTGAAGAATATCAGATGAGGATTGTAAAAATGGTTCGCAAATACCGCCCGGAAATCGTATTGGGCAATGCAATTGATGACAGACATCCTGATCATGCAAAAGGAGCGAAATTAGTGTCAGATGCGTGCTTTTTGGCCGGACTGAGAAAAATTGAAACTGTTTTGGATGGGGAGAACCAGGAAGTGTGGAGACCAAAGCATATTTTCCATTATATTCAATGGAAAAATATAGAGCCGGAATTCGTTATTGATATTTCTGAGCATCTGGATAAAAAAATTGCAGCATGTATGGCGTTTAAAACCCAGTTTTATGACCCGACTTCCAAGGAACCGGAAACGCCGATTACATCCAAAGACTTTTATGAAAGTCTTACCTACCGTGCCCAAGATTTGGGGAGATTATCGGGAGTGACTTATGCTGAGGGATTTACGTCTGAGAAGCTAATTGCTTTGAAAAATTTTGACGGAATTGTTTGGTAATTAAAAAATCTTTTCTATATTTGCACTCACAAAACGGTGATTGTAGCTCAGTTGGTTAGAGCGTCGGATTGTGGTTCCGAAGGTCGTGGGTTCGAGACCCATCATTCACCCAATAAAAGTACACTTTTCAGAAAGTGTACTTTTTTATTTTAAAGTATTTTATGCTTGAGGTGAGTAGCTTTAAATGAATAAATTGAGTGAAATTTAATTTTGAAAATTGAGAATTGCCCGGGTTCGGACATAAAAAAAGCACCCTTTTTCAGATGCTTGTGTTTTTAGTTATTTTCTTTTAGACTTCGTCGTCAGAATCTATCGTGTATGATCTGCTCTTGAAATCTTTGTCATGTTTTTCTGATATTACATCCTCACCCTTTTCGCTAATGATGAAATCTGTGGACTCATTAAACATCTCCTGAAAACTTTTAAAATCTTCTTTATAAAGATAGATTTTGTGCTTCTCGAATGTAGCTTCTCCATTCTCTCCGAAATTCTTTTTGCTTTCGGTAATCGTAAGATAATAATCTCCTGCTTTCGTCTCGCGCACATCAAAGAAATAAGTTCTTCTCCCTGCTTTTAACACCTTCGTGAAAATTTCATTTTCATGGCGTTCCTTGTATTCACTCATTGTTAGATATTTTTTAATCTTGTTAAGAACAAATATAAAAGTTTTCTTTTAATCACAAAATTTTTTTTATGATTTATTTAACAATTGCGAACGAAACGGCTAAGCGGTTACGGAATTGGTAATTTCTGTGAGGTTGAGAATTTTATCTGCTTTTTGGGCGCTAGACTCTCTGTGTGTGATTATTATGGAGGTAGCGTTATGAATTTTACGATCAATATTTTCCAGGATATTCTGTTCGGTTTCTGTGTCGAGAGCAGATAGGGAATCGTCAAAAATAATGATATTCGGGTCTTTAATCAATGCTCTGGCGATGCATATCCTTTGTTTTTGTCCCCCGGAAAGCATTACACCGCGTTCACCAACCATTGTTTTATACTGGTCTTTGAACTCAACAATATTTTTGTCTACATCGGCTATTTTTGCATATTCTACTACTTTTTCATGAGTAGGTTTATCAATCGCAAAGCCAATATTATTTTCAATGGAATCAGAAAACAAATAACTTTCCTGTGGAATATATCCTATGAAATTTCTGTAATTTTCAAGATTATGCTCTTTAAGATTTTTCCCGTCGATAAGGATTTCACCTTCCGTAGGATCAATCAGGCGACACAGCAGTAAAGCAATGGTAGATTTCCCACTTCCGGTTTTTCCCATAATGGCTAATGATTCTCCGGCTTTTATTTTGAAACTTAAATTATCTAAAGCTTTGATTCCTGTATTCGGATAGACATAAGAAACGTTCCTGAACTCAATATCTCCTTTAATAGGATAATTTTCAAAATTTTTATTAACGATCTCAGATTTCTTATCCATGAATTCATTAATCCTCTGCATTGAAGCCTCGGCTCTCTGATTAACAGAAGTTACCCAGCCTACCATTGAAAAAGGGAAAATCAAAGTATTGATATACATAAAGAAATCTGCAATTTTACCAATGCTTAATTCTCCGGCAATATATTTTTGACCGCCGATCCAGATGATAGCAACATTTAATAATCCGATTACAAATAATATAATGGTAAAAAAATACGCTTCTGTTTTAGCAAGGTCTAAGGCTTTATCCTGATAATCGGTTACCTTAACCCCGTAATTTTTTTTGATATAATTCTCTCTCTCGAAAAATTTTACCACCCGTATTCCCGAAAAGCTGTCCTGAACAAAAGTGGAAATTCCGGATTGGCTTTTTTGCATGATCTTCGATTTTTTATTGATAATCGAACTTACCTTATAAATTGCATAAGATAAAACAGGGAGTGGAAGCAACGTCCACAATGTCATGGAAGCGTCCGTTTTCACCATATAAATGGCTGTGATAATAACAAGGACAATAAGATTTACCACGTACATTACTCCTGGCCCCAGATACATTCTTACTGCTACAACATCTTCACTTAGCCTGTTCATCAGGTCTCCGATGGTGGTCTGCTTGTAATCCGTTAAAGATAAATCCTGATAATGTCTGTAGATCTTGTTCTTAAGCTCGTATTCTATCCTTCTTGAAGCTACAATAATGGTCTGGCGCATCATAAAAGTGAAGAATCCTGTAAGGAGTGAACAGCCGACAATGATGGCAACATAGATTAAAACCTGACGGTTAAAGCCCAAATTTCCATTCTTTGTAAGCTCATCCACAGATTTTCCTACAAACTGGACTTTATATATATTAAAAAAATTACTGGCAATGATAAAGAGTAGTCCCCAAAACAATAATATTTTGTGTTTCCAAAAATAGGGATTTAAGGTTTTTAGCGCTTTCATAAAGTTTTACAAATTTACGAAAATGTCATCATATTACGAATTTCATCAATTTTAATTTTTGTATCTTTGCAGGCATAAAAAAGCTCTTTGAATGTTAGGAAGACGACAAATCCGTGAAAAAGTAGTACAGACTGTATATTCTTATTATCAGAATCCTGTAAAGTTTGATGTATTAGAGAAAAATATGTTTGCCGGTATAGAGAAAATCTATCATCTCTATATTTATCAGCTTAACTTTTTGGTGGCTCTGAAGGAATTGGCAGAAAATCAGATTGAGATCGGGAAGAATAAGTATATTAAAACCGATGCTAATATTAATCCTAACCAAAAATTCATCAATAATCAAGTTTTAATTAAGCTGGAAGAAAATCCTGAGAGATTATTTTTCACAGGTCAGCATAAGGAGTTGAAATGGGATATGCATGATGATCTTTTGGTGAAAACTTTCCAGAGAATCACTGCAGGAAAGCGTTATCAGGATTTCATGAAGGAAGAAGGATATTCTTTTGAAAACGACCAGAAATTCATCGGGAAATTATTTTTACGTTATATCGCTGAAAATGATGATTTCCATGATTATCTTGGAGATAAAGAACTTTCCTGGTATGACGATATTCATATTGCCAATTCAATGGTTCAGAAAACAATTGGTTTCCTGAAAGAGGATGAAGAAAGCCGAACTTTAATTAAAATGATTAAAGATGATGAGGATAAAACTTTCGCCATGAAACTGTTGAGAAATACCTTAGACAGCTGGGAAAATAACGAAAAGAAACTGGAAGAAAGACTGGAAAACTGGGATCTGGAAAGAGTTTCTCTAATGGATAAAGTAATTTTAACAACTGCAATTACGGAACTGGATAATTTTCCTTTTACACCTTCAAGAGTTATTATCAATGAATATATTGAGATCGCAAAAGTATTTGCAACAGATAGATCAAATATCTTCATTAATGGGATTTTGGATAAATATTGTAAAGATCTAAATAGAATATAAACATGAAAAAGACGTTATCAATTATCGCTTTGTCTATAATAGGCTTTGGTGTGGTTTCTTGTAAAAAAGAAAATAAACAAGTAACAGGTACTGAAACTGCAGCTACAGATTCTACAGCGGCTGCAACTACAGCAATGCCCGGTGATTCTGCAGCAGCTCCGGCTTCAGTACAAACTCCGGCAGCTCCGGCTTCTAACCAGCCTCTAACATCAGTTGCACTTTCTGAAAGCAATTTCGATTTCGGAAAAATCAAAAAAGGAGATAAAGTAGAACACGTTTATGAAGTAACAAATACAGGAAATAACCCATTGGTGATTTCTGAAGTAAAGCCAGGTTGCGGATGTACGGCTCCTGATTTTACAAAAGAACCGATCCTTCCTGGTAAAAAAGGAAAAATTACATTACATTTCGATTCTACAAACTTTGACGGAAACGTTCAGAAATTTGCAGATGTGTATGCTAATGTAGAAAAATCTCCTATTAAATTAACATTTACAGCGAATATTCAACCATAATATAATGAATCAATTATCAATTTTTTTACAAGCACCTGCACAGGGAGGAAACTCTTCTATGATGCTGATCATGATGGGAGTAATGTTTGTAGGTTTTTATTTCCTGATGATAAGACCACAAATGAGAAAGCAGAAGCAGGAGAAAAACTTCCAGGAAACTTTGAAGGTGGGAACCAGAGTGGTCCTTACTTCCGGTCTTCATGGAAGAATTGCCCAGATTCAGGATGATGGTTTTATAATTGAAACATTGTCTGGAAAGCTGAAATTCGAAAAAGCGGCTGTTTCGAGAGAGTTTACAGAAGCGCGTTTTGGAGATAAAGCAAAAGCTGCTGAAAAAACAGCTGAGAAAAAAGAAATCGAAACTGAGAAGAAATAATTTTTTCCAGTTTTAAAATATTTCGTTTCGGCGGGGTGAGCAAAGCTCACCCCGCCGAAACTTTTTATAATGTAAACAACTCAATTTTAGCATTCTACAGTATAAAAATAGGGGCTTCGACTTCGCTCAGCCTGACAGTGAAAAACCAATTAGAGATAGTATTAGCATTGTCGGGCTGAACGAAGTCGAAGCCTTTTTTCATGTTGATTAATGCAAAAACATTAGTGAAATTAGTGTTTAAAATCCAAAAGAAATATCTTTGCTTCATGAATCAAAACACAAGCAAAACCGTTCTCATTTTAGGCGCAAATTCTGATGTAGCCAAGCAATGTATTAAACAATACACTGAAAAAGGATTGTCTGTAACAGCGGCTTCCAGAAATACAAAATCCTTGGAAGAATTTGTACAGGAAAATAATCTTGATTCAAAAGTGACGGTGCTAAGTTTTGATTCTGTCGACTTTGATTCGCATCAAAAATTTTATGATGAACTACCTGTTAAACCCCATATTGTTGTTTACGCAGCCGGCTTTTTAGTGGACAATGAAAGTGCATTGAACGATTTCAAAGGTGCTCAGCAAATGATGTTAGTAAATTATATGGGAGCTGTTTCCATACTGAATATTATCGCAACCGATAAAAGCAACAAAAACCTGGAAAGAATCATCGGATTGTCTTCACTTTCCGGAGTGAGAGGAAGGAAAAGTAACTTTGTTTATGGAAGTACAAAAGCTGCTTTTACCACCTATTTGGCGGGTTTGAGACAGGAATTAACTTCAAAAAACGTTAAAGTAAATGCCTTGGTTATTGGTTATATCCGGACAAAAATAAATGAAGGTTTACGGCTAAACGAGTCTTTAATTATGGAACCGGAATATGTAGCAAAATTTATCGTCAACGCCGGAAATTCCTTTACCATTGTCCCGAATTTTAAATGGAAAATGATTTATTTGATTTTAAAAATATTGCCGGAAAGTTTGGTGGCGAAATTACCTTAATATTAATCTAAGTTACTCAAAATTCTGCAACAATTCCAACGCCTTCATCATATCAATTCCTTTCCCCAAAACCGGCTTAAACAAATCGCCTTTTTCTTTAATTCTTTCCAAAGCATTATGAATTGTAAAATCCGTAGGTTTCATTCCTGTTTTTACCTCATTCCATTCTAACGGCATGGAAACGGATGCTCCTTCTTTTGGCCTTAAGCTGTATGCACTTGCCAATGTCTGTCCGGTTCTGTTTTGAAGGTAATCCAGATAGATTTTCTTGTCGTCTCTTTTCTGTAAGCTTCTTTCAAGGGTAGTAATTTCAGGCAGTTTTTCATGAACCTGCTTCATTAGAATATGGGCAAAATCTTTCACCTGATCAAAATCATACTTTCCACCCATCGGGATATAGACATGAATTCCTGTGCTTCCGGAAGTTTTGCAGTAGCCTTTAATTTTAATTGATTCCAATACTTCATTCACCTGTAAAGCGGTTTCTATAACATGATCAAAAGTGTTTTTCTTGGACGGGTCAAGATCTAAGACCAGAAAATCCGGATGTTCAAGATCGGGGAGAGAGGAATTCCACGGGTTTAAATCTATACAGCCTAAATTATTCAAATAAGCCAGCGTTGCCTTATCGTTACAGTAAATATAATCAATATACTTATCGTTGGATTCCGAATAAACCGGAGTCGTTTTTACCCATTCAGGAATGTTGTCACTGGCATCTTTCTGATAAAAGCTCTGCTCTTCAATCCCGTTTGGAAAACGGTTTAAAGAAAGGGGCCGGTTCTTCAGATGAGGCAGAATATAGTCAGCAACAGACTGATAATATTCTATCACATCACCCTTTGTAATGCCGTCTTTAGGGAAATAAATCTTGTCCTGATTCGTAAGCTTCAACGTATGCCTGTTTAAGGTAACCTCTTTATCTTTTTCTGAAACTTTTGTTTTTTTTGCGGGAGTTTTAGATTTCATTTTTTTAGATTTTGCGTTGGATGAGTTTGTTTCACTGGCTGATTCTCCTATTTCTTCTGGATTTTTATCTTCCCGGACGGCCACAAAAACCGGATGTCGGAAAATTCCGTCTTTTGTAATTTCGGAGAACTTAATTTCACATACTAATTCTGGTTTTACCCAGGTTACAGGCATATTTGTTTTGGGCTTGGTTTCAAACGGTGAATTTTTAATCACTAACTTTTTAAGCCGTTCATGCATTATACTCAATGATTCCTGATTGAATCCTGTTCCTGTATGGCCGGAGTAAATCAGTTTTCCGTCAATATATTTCCCCAGGATCAGTGCGCCGAAACCTTTCCTCGAACCTCGAGGCTCAGTAAAACCGCAGATAATAACTTCTTCGGTATTTGTGAATTTTATTTTAAGCCAGTCAGTTGTTCTGTGGTTTTCCACATACTCGCTGTCGGCTTTTTTTGCAATCATACCTTCCAGCTTCATTTTTTTCATTTGTTCAAAAAAATCAATGCCTTTTTCCGAAATATGATCGCAGTATTTAATGACATCAGTTTCCACCAATGCATCTTTCAACAGTTCTTTTCTCTGTGTTAAAGGGAGCTCTTCCGTAGAATGACCGTTGAGCCAAAGTAAATCAAAAACCTGATAAACAAGGGCTAAATTTGGATTATCTCCAATTTGCTGAAGCAGCTGGAAACTCGGTCTTCCGTTTTCGTCATAGGCTACAATTTCGCCGTCGAGAATCATTTTATGTTTTTGATTTTCAAAATCCCGGGACACTTTATCGAATTTTGATAAAAAAGAGATGCCGTTTCGGGAGTAGAAGAGCGGCTCATCCTTACTGAGATCAGCAATAGCACGGTAACCGTCCCATTTTATTTCAAAAATCCAGCCTTCATCATCAAATGCATTTGCATAAGATTTTGCAAGCATCGGCCGGATAAAATCTGTTAATTTTTTTTCGTCAACCAACGAATTAAAACGTTGAAACCTGGGTTTGGTTTCTGAAGTTATGGCTTCTTTTTGGCGCTTTTTAGGCTTTTTTTTTCCTCCAGAAATTTTGTAACTAATGATTTAGGTGAAGTGTTTTCCTCTGCATCATAACCACTTTCTGCAAATTCATCTTTATGTTTTATTAAAAGCCATGAGTTGTCTTCTGTGTTTTTCATTTTTACTAAAGCAAATTCTCCCTTAAGCTTTTTCCCGTGAAGAATAAATTTTAAAGAACCGGCATGAAGTTCTTTCAAGAGCTCTTTTTCGTCAGAAAGCTTGGAATTATTATCCAAAGGCTCATAAGTTCCGCTATCCCAGATTTCCACCTGGCCGGCTCCGTAATTTCCCTCGGGAATATTTCCTTCGAAATCTTTATAATCGTAAGGGTGATCTTCTACCATCATGGCGAGACGTTTGTCTTTTGGGTCTAATGAAGGGCCTTTCGGAACAGCCCAGCTCTTCAGAACGCCTTCCATTTCAAGCCTGAAATCATAATGAAGCCGTGATGCAGCATGCCTTTGAATTACAAAAATCAGTTTGTCTTTGCTTTTTTTTGTTTTTCCTTTCGGTTCGCTGGTTTCATCGAATTTTCTTTTTTCGTTATAATCTTTGAGAGCCATTACGATGCATTTTTAGATTTTGGACTTTGTAAGCTGGCTTTTAACTGAGCCATCAGGTCTATAACTTTACCTTCTTTTGCAGGTTCTGCTTTCTTGGCTTTTACATTCTTACCTTTCGCTTTTTGCTTAATTATTTTCATTAAAGATTCAGAATAAGTGTCCTTATACATGAATGGATCAAACTCCTGCGAAAGTTGTTCTATAAGACTGACCGCCATTTTCAGTTCGGCGGGTTTCGGGGCTTTTTTTGCCGGGATTTTTAAATCTTTATAATCCCTGATTTCCTGTGCAAAACGTAATCTGTTGAGAACCAAAACCTCATCATTGTACGGCCGGATCATGCCAATTGCCTCGCTTTCACGAAGAACGAAAGTTCCTACACCTACCATCTCAGTTTCGGATAGGGCTTTTAATAAGAGCCTGTAGGCATTTTCCCCATTTTTCTGAGGTTCCAGATAGTAAGGATTTTCGAAATAAACAGAATCTACTTCAATTTCTTTTACAAACTGATCAATGGAAAGTATTTTTGATTTTTCAGGGCTCGCGGCTTCGTAATCTTCATCTTCGAGAATGATGTAGCGGTCTTCCATAAGATAACCCTTCACAATATTTTCCCACTTTACTTCCTTGCCCGTACTTTCGTTTACTCTTTTGAATTTGATATTCGAAAAATCTGATTTGTCCAGCATATCCAGATCCAGCTTGCTGGTTTCTACCGCCGAATAAATTTTTACAGGAATATTGACTAATCCAAAGCCAATGGCACCGTTCCAAATTGCTTTCATTGTCTTACATTTTGTAAGAAACTACAATGATTGTGCCGCGTGAAAAATATTTGTTAAATATGGTATTTTTAGTTTAGATTAATAATATGTTTGATGTAAGGGAAAAATAAAGAATAAGTGATTAACCATTTATTATTTATTGTAAGTAATAAAGAATCACGGCCTGGTTGGCATAGATAATTATTTTTAAGAAGCTAAAAATGAGTTGGATGTGTCATTTTTTCACATCGATAATGACAATTTTTCCATTTCTAGGATTGGTATATTGTTTGTGGTTTTTCAGGCGTGTTCATTAATTTATTGTTTAACTTTAAAAAATTCGTATTATGTCAATCGTAAAAAGAAAGAATGGCAGTTTGCTGCCTGCAAATCCACGTATGTTGTTCGACGATTTTTTTAACCGCGAACTTTTAAATTGGGGCAATAATAATTTTTCTTCCACACTTACCACTATTCCTTCTGTGAATATTAAGGAAAATGCGGAAAATTTTGAAGTAGAAGTAGCAGCGCCTGGTATGGAAAAGCAAGACTTCAAAATTACCTTAGAAGGAAACCTGCTTACCATCTCTTCTTCAAAGAAAAGTCAGATGGAAGAAGAAAATGAAAACTACACACGTCGGGAATTCAGCTATCAGTCTTTCCAACGAAGTTTTCAGCTTCCAAAGGATGTTGTGGATGAAGAAAGGATAGAAGCTAAATATGAAAACGGTGTTTTGAGGCTGACGATTCCTAAAACGGAAAATGCTAAAAAGCAGGCTCCCCGAAAGATTGAAATTCAGTAATTGGTAATATTTCAAAAATGGTTTTCCATACGGAAAACCATTTTTACTTGTTGTTGTAAAGTCCTTATGAATACTGAATAAAATAAATTCTTGTCATTATAAAATAAAAGCGGAGAAAAATCTCCGCTTTAAATTTTTATGCTTTTAAATTTAATTTCAATTCCAGTTCATCAAGCTGCTCACCAGCAATGGCAGCCGGCGCATCAATCATCACATCACGCCCTGAATTATTTTTAGGGAAAGCAATATAATCTCGAATCACTTCATTTCCGTCAAGAATAGCTACCAAACGGTCAAACCCGAAAGCTAAACCACCATGAGGCGGAGCCCCGTATTTGAAGGCGTTCATTAAGAATCCGAATTGGGCTTCTGCTTCTTCTTTTGAGAATCCTAATAAATCAAACATTTTAGATTGAAGATCCTTATCAAAAATTCTGATAGAACCTCCACCGATTTCGTTTCCGTTTAATACCATATCGTAAGCGTTGGCTCTTGCTTTTCCGGGATCCGTTTCCAGCAAATGAATATCTTCCGGCTTCGGAGAGGTAAAAGGGTGGTGCATCGCATGGTAACGTCCGCTTTCTTCATCAAACTCCAATAACGGGAAATCAACCACCCAAAGTGGTGCAAAAACATCCCCTTTTCTTAATCCTAATCGGTTTCCAAGCTCCATTCTCAAGGCTGAAAGCTGAGTTCTTACTTTATGTTCATTTCCTGAAAGGATTAACATTAAGTCTCCTTCTTTTGCACCGAATTTTTCAATAATTTTCGTTAAATCTTCCTCACTGTAAAATTTATTCACAGATGAAGTTTTTACGCCGTCATTCTGGAATTTAACCCAAACCATTCCTGAAGCTCCGATTTGTGGTCTTTTTACCCAGTCAACAAGCTCGTCGATCTGTTTTCTTGTGTAATCTGCACATCCTTCTACATTAATTCCAACAACCAATTCTGCTTCATCAAATATTTTGAAATCTTTTCCTTTTACTAAATCGTTTAGTTCTACGAATTCCATTCCGAAACGGATATCCGGTTTGTCGTTTCCATATTTTTGCATCGCATCAGCAAATGTCATTCTAGGGAAAGCACCGAATTCCTGACCAGTAATATCTTTTAACAAAGTTTTTGTCATGCCTTCGAAAACATTCATTACATCTTCCTGTTCTACAAAAGCCATTTCACAGTCGATTTGTGTAAATTCCGGCTGTCTGTCGGCTCTCAAATCTTCATCACGGAAGCATTTTACAATCTGGAAATATTTATCCATTCCGCCCACCATCAACAATTGTTTAAAGGTCTGCGGAGATTGTGGCAATGCATAAAATTGTCCCGGGTTCATTCTGCTCGGTACAACAAAGTCTCTTGCTCCTTCCGGTGTAGATTTAATTAAAACCGGGGTTTCAACCTCAATAAATCCATTGTCTGAAAGATAATTTCTTACTTTTTGTGCCATTTTGTGACGGAAAACTAACTTATCTTTAACAGGATTTCTTCTGATATCAAGGTAGCGGTATTTCATTCTTAACTCTTCACCGCCGTCTGTTTCATCTTCAATGGTGAAAGGCGGAAGCTGGGATTCATTAAGAACTGTTAGCTTTTCAACTAAAATTTCAATTTCTCCCGTAGGAATATTTGGGTTTTTGCTTACCCTTTCGATTACTTTTCCGGTAACCTGAATTACAAACTCACGTCCCAGTTTTTTTGCATTTTCCATCAGTTCTCCTGTAGAACGCTCCTGGTCAAAAACAAGCTGGGTAATTCCGTAACGATCTCGAAGATCTATCCAAATCATAAATCCTTTATCACGAATGGTTTGTACCCATCCTGAAAGTGTAACTTCTTCATTAAGATTTTTAAGAGATAATTCTCCGTTTGTGTGCGATCGAAACATAATTATTTGTTTAAAGTTCAAAGTTTAGAGTTCAGGGTTTTGTGTTTAGGGTTTAAAGATTTGAGTATCAAACCTAAAACAATGTTTCCCGAACATTGAATTTTCCGTGTGCAAAGATAAGGTTTTTGAAGGTTTTAATATAAAAATTAAGATAGGAAATTGTATATTTTTGAAACAGACTGCTCAGAATTTTATGAGAATAATAGAGGTATTTTGATTATGAAGGACGTTGTTAACAATTTTAGTATTTTTATATCAGTGAAATAAATACTTATGAATGAAAAAAATCATCTCAATCCCGAGCAATGGGTTGATGAGTTTGCAGATTTTCTATATGCTTTCGCTGTGACTAGAGTGAGCTCGAAAGAAGATGCGGAAGATCTGGTACAGGAAACTTTTTTGGCTGCGTATAAAGGTATGGATCGGTTTCAGGGAAAAGCTTCTCCGAAGACTTGGCTTGCAAGTATTCTGAAAAATAAAATTGTAGATTATTACCGGAAAAAAAGCAACTCGCAGGGATATGAAGAGTACCTTTCGGATACAGATGCTTCTTTTGAAGAATCATTTTTTAATCAGGATAAGTATGGAAGGTGGAAACAGGATATCAACAAAAACTATATTTCAGAAAGTACGGATAATTACATTTTGAGTAAAGAATTTAATAGAATTTTAGAATTATGCCTTCAAAAACTGCCTCCAAAATTAAAACCTGTTTTCATTGCTAAATATATGCTTGATGAAGATCCTCAAAAAATTTGTAAGGATTTCAATATTACCTCGTCTAACTACTGGGTACTTCTCTTTCGTTCAAAAACATTGTTAAGAAGCTGTCTTGAAAAAAATGAAATAAGCCTTTGATATGAAATTTTTTAATGAACTTTTGCATAATTGTGAAGAAACTTCTCTTAATATCGTTAAGTCAGAAGAAACTTCTCTTTCTCCTTCTGCATGGCTGAAAATGCAGTTTCATATCGCATTCTGCAAATGCTGTAGGAATTTTAAAAAACAGACGAAAATTGTAGATAAGGTTTTATATAATCATTTTAACAATGTGGATGTTTCTCAGAAAGCTCCGCAAGATCTTAAAGATAAAATCAAATTAAATTTAAAAAAATAAGAAAATAATTGTAAGGAATAAAAATTGGTTACGACTAAGCTCTAAAAAAGTATGATAACAAAATTTTTATTTCCTATTCTTTTATTTTTAGGAAGCTTGGTTTTTGCTCAAAGCAGTAACGTAAATCAGGAAAATGGTATTGCCAATTCAGGATACGATGTAGTGGGATATTTTTCAGGAAAAGCCTTACAGGGTTCTGCTAAATTTGCGATGAAGCATCAGGGAGTGAGCTATTATTTTCAGAATGCAGAAAATAAGGCTAAATTTCAACAGGATCCCGATAAATATTTGCCTCAATATGGCGGTTACTGCGCCTATGCAATGGGAGATTCCGGGGAGAAGGTTTCTGTAAACCCTAAAACATACAAAATTATTAATGGAAAATTATACTTGTTTTATAACAGTTTCCTGAATAATACATTGACCAGCTGGAATAAAGATGAAAAAAATCTAAAAATAAAGGCAGACAAAAATTGGAAAAAAATAATACAAAAATAAACACTTATGAAACTAACTTATTGGGCTATAAAGCTTGTTCCCGTAGTCATTATGCTGCAAACTCTTTACTTTAAATTTACTGCCGCACCAGAATCTGTTTATATCTTTTCAAAAATCGGTATGGAACCCTATGGAAGAATAGGAATTGGTGTTTTAGAACTTATTGCATCTATTTTAATTTTAATACCAAAAACCACGTGGTACGGAGCTGTTTTAGGATTAGGGTTAATGATGGGAGCTATTCAATTTCATGTAACAGAACTCGGCATAGATGTGCAGAACGATGGAGGAAAATTGTTTTATCTTGCGGTAATTACAGCTGTTTTTTGTGCGTTGATTCTTGTTATTAACAGAAAACAGATCGGGTCTTTATTCCAAAAAAATAAATCTATTGCTTCCGGAAAATGATAGAAAATATAAAACAGAATCTCGAAGATCTGAAGGGTACTTTAGGCGGGATTACTAATAAGCTATATACCAGAAAAAGTAAGTATTTATTTGGAAGTACAATCGGGCAGCATATCCGTCATATTCTGGAAATTTATGATGTTGTCTTAAATGGTTATTCCGAAGGCAGATTTTCTTTTGACAAAAGAGAAAGAAATAAAGCTCTGGAAGAAAACATAGAAAATATGTTTATTACAATTGATAAAATTCTTTTGGAAATTTCTAAAGAAGATAAACCGCTCATTTGCCTTATAGCTGATAATAATGGCAATGAAGAGCAGCTCATCACTACATATTTCAGGGAGCTTTTGTACTGTTTAGAGCATGGAATTCATCATCAGGCTTTAATAAAAGTAGCTCTGAAAGAATTTGAGCATGAAAATATACCTCACAATTTCGGGGTGGCGCCATCTACCATAAAATTTCGCATTAAATGTGCACAGTAAGTTTTTTTTATACAGAAAACGCCCTTTTTTTTACCTCAAACAGAGATGAAAAAAGAGATCGGGAGAAAGCTGTTTTTCCCAATGAGATAGGGTTGGAAGACAGAACTTTATATTTTCCAAAAGATGCAAAAGCTTCGGGAACTTGGTTTGTAGCAGATAATCATGGAAATGCAATAATACTTTTAAATGGAGCTTTTCAAAAACATAAAAGTCAGCCGCCCTATAAGAAAAGCAGGGGAATTATTCTTTTGGAACTGATGAAAATTGAAAATGTTTTACACGCTTTTCAAAGTTATGATCTTTTCGGGATAGAGCCGTTTCAATTATTGACTTACTCTCAAAATACCTTATTCAGACTGCTTTGGGATGGAGAAAAAAAGCATCAGATTTTGTTGAAAAAAAATAAAAATCATTTATTGTCATCAGCAACACTTTACAATGGTGGAATTATTGCTGAACGAGAAAAAAGATTTAAAGAATTTCAGGAAAAACAAATTACTCAGAAAGAAATTCTAGCTTTTCATAAACAACACCTTATTGAAGAGGAATTGAATGTAGAAGAATCTATAAAGGAAACCTTTGTTACAGTAAGCATCACGCAACTTGTTCTTCGAGAGAATGAAATTGATTTCACTTACAATGATTTAGTTCAAAAGAAAATACAAAATATTAAAATTGGAAACAAAGCTTTTGTTTAGCCTTAGATACAGGTGGTACAGATTTTCCCACTGGGAATTCTGGCCTATGTGGGCAATTTATTTACCATGTATCTTTTATTACGTCTGGATCAGCATAAAAACCCAGTCTTTTGGTTTTTTTAAGGCTGTAAATCCGGCAATTCCTCATGGAGGAATGACCCTTGAGGATAAGAATTTTGTAAACAAGCTTATCCCCCAAAAATATAGGGCAAAATCTTTTATTATTAATGAAAAGGAGGATGCTGAAGAAGCTTTACATAGTATAAATGTTAATAATTTAGAATATCCTGTTATTTTAAAACCTAATAATGGTTGCAGAGGAAGAAACGTAGAGCTTATTTCTGATGCAGATCAGGTGGAAAATTATTTTAGAAAATATGGAAATGAAGATATCTTGTTGGAAGAGTATATCGATTTTCCTAATGAAATTGGTGTTTTTTATATCAGAATTCCTAATCAGGAAAAAGGTTTTATCAGCGGAATTGTAGAAAAGAAAGGTATTGAAGTTATTGGTGACGGCCGGCAATCTTTAGCTGAGCTGGTGAAATATAATTTCAGATATCATAAATTTTATCCTGAGGTTTTCCAAAATAATATTTTCCATAAAGATTTTGTTCCTGCAAAAAATGAAAAAGTGATTCTCAGCAGTATTGGAAATCATGCAAGAGGATCCACCTTTTACGATAGTTCATCTAAGATTTCGTTTAAGCTGGATGATGTATTCAACGAAATTTGTTCGCAAATTAATGGGTTTTATTACGGAAGATTTGATGTAAAATTCAATTCATGGGAAGATTTGGAGAATGGGAAGAATTTTAAAATCATTGAACTGAACGGTGCAGCTTCCGAACCTACTTTTATCTATGATCCTAAAACAAGCTATTTTTCCGCAGTAAAGCAAATTATGAAGCATTGGGACTTCATGTATCAGATAGCTCAGGTTAATAAGGAAAAGGGACATCAGTTTACTGATATTAATGAATGCTGGAGTATTTTTAAAGAATATAATCCTTTTTCTATTTAATACAAAACCACATCTTTTATCGTATAATGATAAAAATTTATTCTATTTTATTTTTATAAAACTTTCCATATGCCAAGTGGTAATCATTTTTGAATCTATATTTTTGTGGAAACTAAAATGACAGGATTATGACGAAGTATTTTGCCTTTATCAAAAAAGCTTTAAGTGGTGAAGAGGTAGATTATACTACAGCAAGCATAAGAAGTGCCGTGCTTCTTCTCGCCATTCCCATGATGCTGGAAATGGCGATGGAGTCTGTATTTGCATTGGTAGACCTGTATTTTGTAGGACATTTAAAAGAGAGCGGCTATGCCATTCAGACGGTTGGCCTTACTGAATCAGTGCTTTCCGTAATGTATTCTATAGCGATCGGCATGAGTATGGCGGCAACAGCGATGGTGGCAAGAAGAATTGGTGAAAAAAATCCTGAGCAGGCTTCCAGAAGTGCTGCGCAGGTGCTGCTTGTCTCATTTTTAGTGACTTTTATTTTAAGCTTATTCGGAGTGATATATGCTGAAGAAATCTTGATTCTGATGGGGTCAAAACCTGAAGCAGCAGCTTATGGAAAAGATTTTACAAGAATCATGATGGGAAGCAGCGTGATCATTATGCTTTTGTTTTTAATTAATGGAATCTTTAGAGGGGCCGGAAACGCAGCAATTGCCATGAAATCTCTCTGGATTGCGAATATTGCCAATATTATTTTATGTCCTGTTTTAATCAAAGGTTTAGGCCCTGTTCCGGCGATGGGCTTGACCGGAGCTGCCCTGGCAACAACGATCGGAAGGAGCATCGGGGTGATGTATCAATTGTACCATCTTCTGATTGCAGATACACAAATCAGAATCCAACTGCATTATTTTAAGCCAAAATTTGATTTAATAAAATCAGTCATTAAAATAGCAACTCCCGGAATTTTTCAGTTTGTAGTGGCTTCCTGCAGCTGGATCTTCCTTGCTCAGCTGGTGGCTACAACCGGTGGTGAAAATGCATCAGCGGGTTATCAGACAGCTTTACGGCTGATGATGTTCTTCATGCTTCCCGCATGGGGATTGAGTAATGCGGCATCTACTCTCGTGGGACAAAATATGGGCGCCAACGAAATGCTGAGAGCCGAGCAGTCTGTGATGAAAACCGTAAAATATAATGTGATTTTTATGGTAACCGTAAGTGTGATTTTCTTTTTTATGGGTGATTTTTTAGTGGGATTTTTCACGAATGAAGAGGGGATTAAAAATATTGCAATCAATGCACTGCACATCATGGCCGTAGGATTTATTTTCTATGGCATCGGGATGGTAATGATCAATGCTTTCAACGGGGCGGGAGACACCTGGACACCAACCTGGGTAAATGTTTTCGGGTTCTGGCTGTTTCAGATTCCTTTAGCTTATTTTCTTTCCAAACATTTCGGAATGGGGCCTAAAGGAGTCTTCATATCTATTCCTGCGGCAGAAACCTTAATTACCATCGTTGCTTTTATTTTGTTTAAAAGAGGAAAATGGAAGACGGTCAAAGTGTAGAAAATGTGGAAGATGGGAGCGTGAGGCTGTAAGTAGTATTGCACGTAAATTTTTAGGTTTAAAACTTCGAGCTCCCAACCTCCAACTTCCATCCAAAATAAAAAGATTATAAAATTTTAACAACCCGGATATTTGTCTTTAAAGCCAGATTTTTTTAAATTCGTGGTACATCAACAAAATTTTTATACTATGGGAAAAGGAGACAAAAAATCTAAAAGAGGTAAGATTAACAATGGAAGTTACGGAAAAAGGAGACCCAGAAAATCATCTAAATCTCTGGTAACATCCGAAGACAAATCTAAAAAGTAACAAAAAATAAAAAGACCGGAGAATATTTTTCTCCGGTCTTTTTTTATTACAAAATTAAATTATTTTCCGCCTAAAAAGCTTCCTAAAATATCTCCAAGTCCGCCACCGCCTTGCTGTTTCTGCTGATTGTTTCCACCGCCGAGAACGCTGCCCAGAATATCACTCAAAGGATTTCCTGAAGATTGAGACTGTCCGCCTCCGCCAAGAACGCTTCCTAAGATATCATTTAATGGGTTGGACTGCTGGTTTTGAGCCTGGTTGGATGCATTTCCGAGAATTCCTCCCAAAAGATCTCCCAGACCTCCTGCTCCTACATTATTCTGCTGTTTTTCTTTACCAATATATCCCATAATTACCGGAGCAAGCATTGATAAAATTGGGCCGATCTTGTCTATGGAAATTCCTGTGTTCTGAGAAAGCTGGTTTTCTACATTTTGCTTATCACCACCAAAAATATGATTTAGAATTGAGCCTCCTTCAGCCTGTCTTGCATCCAGCTGTGATGTATCATCCAGTATGCTTCCGTCATGATCTTTGTCCAAGGCGTTGTTTAAAGATTCAGCCTCTTTGGAATCCTGAGATTTATTTCTAAGATAAGAGATGATCAGTGGCGCAGCTACGGCCAATAAAGCAATAACCTGATTTCTGCTTATCCCGAATTTGCTTTCTGCCTGGTCAGCAACCTGATTGCTGGTATTTCCTGTAAGTAGGTCGATTAAACTCATAGTTTGTGTTTGTTTAAGTTGTTAATTAACCAAAGTTACAAAAAAATATTCCCCTAAAATTTTTTTTAATCAAAAATTGAAAGTAAAGTTGAGGATTTGCTGTAAGTAGCTGATTTTTAATTCTTAATTTTTCAAAATAGAAACCATTGAACAAGCCTCACCAAACATTAAAGACTTTACGATAGGCCTTAATTCTTCCACCAGCTCAATGTATGCATTTTCAGGAATTTCCTTATCTGAGCAGCCTTTTACTAAGACTCTTTTTCCTCTCATTTCTTCAAAATCATAATTTTTCACTGCATCATGCATGATGATAGCCTCAAGATCTTCACGGCTTCCAAAAACGATTTTTTTAGTAACATCCGTAAGTCTGGCGGTCAACAGAAAATAAGACCAGAGCGGAACAATAGCGTCCGCTGAATTATAGATGTAAACATAAGCGTCTCTGTATTCTTCAACGTCAATTGCAGCTACCTTTTCGCGGAAATCCTTTTCCTTTAAAATCATTTCCATGAATAGAAAATCTTTCAGGTCAATACCTATCCTCCTGCCTTTCGGAAGTAGATCGGTAAGATCAAAATTGATGAGGCCGCTTTCTGCAACTTTATTCCGGATTTCAAATTCTTCTGACATTTTTATCATTATCTTTGAACAAATTTACAAATTTAGATGGTACTACATCTTATTTGTTCTCTATTCCTATGATAGAAACCTCCCATAACTCATCTTCTCAATGATGGAAGATTTGAGAGGTAACTTAAAAAAATAAATGATTTCAGCAGAAATGAAGTATTACATTATTGCAGGAGAAGCTTCCGGAGATTTGCACGGGAGTAATTTAATGAAAGCTTTAAAGCAAAAAGATCCCGGCGCAGAATTCAGATTCTGGGGCGGAGACTTAATGGCTTCACAAGGTGGAACTTTAGTAAAGCATTATAAAGATCTTGCTTTTATGGGCTTTTTGGAAGTCGCAAAAAATCTCAGGACTATTCTGAATAATATTAAGTTTTGCAAAGAAGATATAAAAAAAAATAAACCGGATGTTTTGATTCTTGTTGATTATCCGGGATTTAATTTAAGGATCGCAAAATTTGCGAAAGAACTTGGAATAAAGGTCATTTATTATATTTCACCGCAGCTATGGGCCTGGAAAGAGGGAAGAGTTGAGATTATTAAAAAATATGTAGACGAAATGATGGTAATTCTTCCTTTTGAGGAAGATTTTTACAGAAAACATGGCGTTCATTCCCATTTTGTGGGTCATCCTTTACTGGATGCTATTTCTACGCTTCAGGATATTACTGTTGAAAATTTTAAAACGGAAAATGGTTTAAACGGAAAAGAAATTATTGCATTGCTGCCGGGCTCCAGAAAACAGGAAGTGGAAAAGATGCTTGAAATCATGCTTTCCGTAAGGCCTTATTTTAAAGAATACCAATTCGTAATTGCCGGTGCACCAAGCCTTCCAAAAGATTTTTATGAGTCGTATGTGGATGATAATGTGTATTTTGTCTCAAATAAAACGTATGATCTTCTGAGGTGTTCAAAGGCGGCTTTGGTGACATCAGGAACGGCAACCTTGGAAACGGCCTTACTGAATGTTCCTGAGGTGGTTTGTTACAGAGGCAGTAAAATTTCTTACGCCATTGCAAAAAGACTGGTGAAAAATATTAATTACATTTCTTTGGTGAATCTGATTATGGATCGGGAAGTGGTAAAGGAATTAATTCAGAATGATCTGAACACGAAAAATTTAGTCGAAGAATTAAAAATGATTCTTGAAGGCCAAAAAAGAACGCAGCTTCTGAATGATTACGAACTGTTGCGGGAAAAACTTGGCGGAAAAGGAGCAAGTGATCATGCGGCTGATGTGATTTTGAAAGTTTAAAATATTGAAGTTTCGTAAATTTTTTTAGAATTTTTTTCTAGCATTTTGCTTTGAAATAATGATTTTAAGGCAGAATTTAAAAATCTGGAATTTTGTTGTGCAAATTTTTATTTGAATAAATATTTTTGAGCAACACAAATTTTTCCGATTGAATAAGCAGCCTATTCTCATTCTGGCCCTGTGTTTTATCATGGGCATATTTTTCCAAGATTACTTTTGTTTGGATAAAAGTTATATTTATCTGCTGGTTGTATTCTGTTTAATCATCTGTATTTCAATATTTTTAAAGTCTTATTATTTACACCGGGTTAGATCTTTTTTAATAGGTGGGATGTTTTTCGGAATCGGAATTACGCTGCATTTCTTGAATGCTTTTTCTTCCCAAAATATTTCTGTTTCTAAAAATGAAACCATTCTTTTTAAAATTTCTAAAAAGTTAAACTCCACCGAAAAGAATAAAAAATACGAAGCTGTCGCACAGGTTGATAAAGAAAATTTCAATACCGTGGTCTATGTTCCCAAAGATTCAAAAGATCTGGATTTTAAGCATTATTATAAAGCAGAAGCTTTTATTGCGAAACCAAAATCTCCACAATATGATTTCCAGTTTGATTATTCCAAATATTTAAATAGAAAGAAAATTGAATACATGTGCTATATCAATGATAAAGTTTCTTCTGCAGCAAGAAAAGATGAAAGTATTAGTGAAAAATTTTCACAAAAAAGACTTGAAGTGCTTCAAAATATTGACAGCACAAAAATGTCTTCTAGGTCGAAAGAATTTTTAAAAGGTATCATACTGGCCGACCGTACTGAGATGGATGCTGAAACAGTTAAGGATTTCAGCCGTTCCGGGCTGATCCATTTTCTGGCTATTTCGGGAACGCATATTGTGATTATTTTTGAACTGTTTTATCTTTTATTTATAAGAATTTCTCCACTGCGATTCAGGAAATATGCTATTGTTGTGAGTCTGCTCCTCATCTGGCTTTTTGCGGTATTTATAGGGCTGGGGAATTCGGTGGTGCGGTCGTGTCTTATGCTCAGTGTTTTTCATGTGTACAGGCTTCTTCAAAGAAAACCTGATCTGCTGCATTCTTTGGCTTTATCGGCTTTTATTATTTTGATTTGGGATACACAACAGATTTTTGATGTGGGTTTTCAGCTGAGTTTTCTCGCGGTCTTAGGAATTTTCTGGCTCAATGATCCTATTTTAAAATATTTTCCAAAACAGGATAATTGGTTTAAAAAAATTATATTCAATACCATCTCAATTTCTGTTGCCGCACAATTGGCTACACTGCCGCTGGTATTCTACTATTTTCATCAGTTTTCTTTTATTTCAATTCTTGCTAATTTCTTTATTGTTCCCCTATCAGAGGCTATTATCATTTTTTCTTTTGTTATGACAGGCTTGCTGGCATTTAATATTAACATTGATCTGACTAATTCTGTCTACGATGTTGTCATTAAGATATTACTTAAAATTATTCATTATTTCGCTGAAGTTGAAGTATTATATTTTGAAAAGATTCCGATGAATCTGGTTGAGGTTTTTTCTGTTTTTGTGATTGTTTACACGTTAAGATTTACCATTTTAAAATTAAGCTTTAGAAATATAGCAAGGTCTGTAATGGCTGTTTTATGCTTTTTAATTTTAAGAACAGGATTTGATTTATTTGAAGAGCAAAAAACTGAAATTTTAGTTCATGATTTTAATAAAGATAAAGTATTATCATTGAAAAAAGGTAATAAAGCTTGTTTTTGGATTAAAGAAAATTCAGATAAAGATAAAATTACACGGTTTATTATCAATCCTTATTCTTCTTCCAGGAGAATTTCCCACATTGAAATCAGGGTTTTACCTGTCTCTGCACACAAGGTTATTTGTAACGGGAGAATTTATACGATAAATTAATTGTTAAATTTTTGCGTTTTTCCTTTATTTAAAATGTTTAAGACTCTTATTTAGAAATATTACAAACTAGCTAATTGTGAGATTTCTCACTTTTTGATGTTGTTAACATTTCTTAATTTTGTGGAAAATCAAATTTAAACTTATATGGCAGGTTTAACGAGTTCTACGATAGGTAGAAAATATGCTATGGCATTGTCGGCTATTTTTTTGCTGATATTTCTGGTGATGCACCTTTCTGTAAACCTTTTGTCGGTTTTCGGTGAAGATGCTTACAACAATGCTTCGCAGTTTATGGGGTACAACCCTCTTATTCAATTTGTAATGCAGCCGATTCTGATGTTTGCTGTTATTTTTCACTTTGTAATGGGCTTTGTTCTGGAAATTAAAAACCAAAAGGCACGTCCGATAAAATACGAATCAAACAATCCTTCGAACAATTCTACATGGATGTCCAGAAATATGATTATTTCCGGGGCGGTGATTCTTGCTTTTATCTTCCTGCACTTGTATGATTTCTGGCTTCATGAGATGAATTACAAATATGTAGACGGTCTGCCTATTGAAGAAACACGTTTCTGGGGAGATCTTCATGCAAAATTTGCAGATATCTGGAGAGTGGTTCTTTATGTTATTTCATTTATTTTGTTAGGACTTCACTTAGGACACGGCTTCCAGTCGTCTTTTCAGTCAATTGGTGCCAGGCATCCAAAATATACTCCGGTAATTATGGCTTTCGGGAAATGGTATTCTATCCTTATTCCTGCAGGGTTTATTTTTATCGCAATTTTTCACTTCGTAACTCAATCATAATATCAATATACTTATGAGTAAATTAGATTCAAAAATTCCAGCAGGTCCTTTAAAGGATAAATGGAAAAATCATAAAGACCATATGAACCTTGTTGCACCAAACAACAGAGATAAAATTGATATTATTGTTGTTGGTACGGGTTTGGCAGGTGGTTCTGCCGCGGCTACTTTAGCAGAGCAGGGATATAATGTAAAGGCATTCTGCTATCAGGATTCTCCAAGAAGAGCACACTCTATTGCGGCTCAGGGAGGTATCAACGCAGCTAAAAATTATCAGGGAGACGGTGACTCTACGTACAGATTATTCTATGATACCATCAAAGGTGGTGATTATAGGGCAAGAGAGGCAAACGTTTACAGATTAGCGGAAGTTTCTGCAAATATTATTGACCAGTGTGTGGCTCAGGGTGTTCCTTTCGGACGTGAGTACGGAGGTCAGCTGGATAACCGTTCATTTGGCGGGGTTCAGGTAAAAAGAACTTTCTATGCTAAAGGACAGACAGGTCAGCAGTTATTATTAGGTGCATATTCTGCAATGAGCCGTCAGATCGGTAAGGGCAGGATAAAAATGTATAACCGTCATGAAATGATGGATCTTGTCATTGTAGACGGAAAAGCAAGAGGTATTATTGCAAGAAATCTTGTAACAGGCGAGGTTGAAAGACATTCTGCTCACGCTGTGGTAATTGCTTCGGGAGGTTACGGAAACGTATATTTCCTTTCTACCAACGCAATGGGTTCAAACGTTTCTGCGGCTTGGAAGATTCACAAAAAAGGAGCGTATTTCGCAAATCCTTGCTACGTACAGATTCACCCTACTTGTATTCCTGTTCACGGAACTCAGCAGTCTAAGCTTACTCTGATGTCTGAATCATTAAGAAACTCAGGAAGAATCTGGGTTCCTAAGAAAATTGAAGATTCAGTCGCAATCAGAGAAGGTAAATTAAGACCTGAAAATATTAAAGAAGAAGACAGGGACTATTATCTTGAAAGAAGATATCCTGCGTTCGGTAACCTTGTACCTAGAGACGTTGCTTCAAGAGCAGCTAAGGAAAGATGTGACGCCGGTTTCGGAATCGAAAATAATGATACAAAAGAAGGTGTTTACCTGGATTTCTCTACAGAAATCATGAAAAAAGGTAAAGAAGCCGCTATTGAAAAGCATATTCACAACCCTACAGATCAGCAGATCTATGATTTAGGAAAAAAATGGGTGGAAGAAAAGTATGGAAACCTTTTCCAGATGTATGAAAAAATTACAGCTGATGATCCTTACAAAACTCCAATGAAGATTTATCCTGCAGTTCACTACACCATGGGTGGTGTTTGGGTAGATTATAATCTTCAGTCTACAATTCCTGGATGTTTCGTAATTGGTGAGGCTAATTTCTCAGACCACGGAGCAAACAGACTGGGTGCTTCTGCGTTAATGCAGGGTCTTGCAGACGGATATTTCGTGCTTCCTTATACAATTGCTGATTACCTTTCTGCAGATATCAGAACGGGAGCAATTCCTACCAACACAGGTGCATTTGATGAGGCTGAGAAAGGAATTAAAGAAAAGATTGATTTCTTCTTAAATAATAACGGAACGCATTCAGTAGACCATTTCCACAAGCAGTTAGGACACATTATGTGGAATAAAGTAGGTATGGGAAGAACACCTGAAGGCTTAAGAGAAGCAATTGAGGAAATCGAAGAAGTAAGAAATGATTTCTGGAAAAACGTAAAAGTTCCCGGAGATAATGACGGGATGAATACTGAGCTTGAAAAAGCATTCAGAGTGGCAGACTTCCTTGAGCTGGGGCAGCTGATGGCGATCGATGCATTACACAGAAACGAATCTTGTGGAGGACATTTCCGTGAAGACCATTCTACTCCGGACGGAGAGGCGGAAAGAGATGATGTTAATTACAAATACGTCGGAGCTTGGGAATATCAGGGAAGCGACATCAATGCGGAAGTATTGCATAAAGAAGAGCTGATCTACGATAACATCGAAGTAAAAACAAGAAGTTACAAATAATCTCCAATCTATAAATATAACATTATGAGTGCAAAAAAAGGCTTACATCTTACGCTGAAAATTTGGAGACAAAAAAATAATAAATCTAAAGGTCAGTTTGAGACTTATAAAATATCGGATGTTTCTACAGATTCTTCATTTCTGGAGATGCTGGACATCCTGAACGAAAATCTTATTAACGAAGGAAAAGAGCCGGTAGCTTTCGATCACGACTGTCGTGAGGGGATCTGCGGGATGTGTTCTCTTTACATCAACGGTAGAGCGCACGGCCCGGATACAGGGATCACTACCTGCCAGCTTCACATGAGAATGTTCAAAGACGGTGAAACTATCGTTATTGAACCTTGGAGAAGTGCTGCTTTCCCGGTAATTAAAGATTTAATTGTAGACAGGAGCGCATTCGACAGGGTAATGGCTGCAGGTGGTTTCATTTCAGTGAACACTTCAGGGAATACTTTGGATGCCAATGCAATTCCGGTTCCTAAAGATGATGCAGACAAGGCAATGGATGCCGCTGCTTGTATCGCTTGTGGGGCTTGTGTGGCTTCATGTAAAAACGGATCTGCGATGCTGTTCGTAGGTGCTAAAGTTTCTCAGTTCGCATTACTTCCTCAGGGTAGAGTAGAAGCGAAAAGAAGAGTTCTGAACATGGTGAAAGCTATGGACGAGGAAGGATTCGGAAACTGTTCAAATACAGGTGCTTGCGAGGTGGAATGTCCTAAAGGAATTTCCCTTGAAAACATCGCCAGAATGAACAGAGAATACATGGCAGCTTTCGTTGACAAAGGATAGAATTGATTTAATATACCACAAAAAATCGTCTCCTGAATGGATGACGATTTTTTTTAGTTAAATCTTTCATAAAACTAGTATTTAATTGCAATTAGTATATCTAAAAACTTATTTTTGCGTAATTATAAAATTCAAAATGAAAAAATATCTTTTATTGTTTATCATCGCGGTTTTTGCGATGTCTTGCTCTAAAAAAGTAGAAGTAAAAGGAAAAATCACAGGTGGATCTCCATTAGAGAGAATCGAATTCATTGAGGCTTCAGGTGTGGCCACTTTACCATTAATTAATGTCGGAGTAAATAAAGACGGAACTTTCGCGGGAAGTTTTGAAGCTCCTAAAAGCGGAATGTATGTGATTTCCTATGGTGGAAAACAAAATTTAATTTATTTAAAAGGAGGTCAGAAACTTGAGATTTCAGGAAACGGAATGACTTTCCCTTCAGAATACGTAATCACGGGTGATGCTAAAAAGAATAACGATTTCTTCACAGCAACTCAAAAATATCTTTCAACATACGCTCAGACGGTTAACATGAATGAGCTGATCATGAAAGACGAGAAAACATTCTTAAAAGGAATTGAAAAAGTACAGGCAGATATCAATAAAAATATTGAAGAAAATGTAAAAAAATTCAATCCTGATAATGAAATCATCACTTGGAAGAAAAATGACCTGGCGAGCACTTTGCTTACCATCATGAACCAGTATGACATCACGCATAAGCAAATGGGGAACCCATCTTTCAAAGTAACAAAGGCTTTCACTGATTTTGAAAACAAACTTCAGGAAAACAAAGATGTGATGGTGAAGGAAAACCCATTCTACAGACAATATCTTTTGGGTAAAATGAGCCCGGATTTCCAGAAATATGCGGAAGCAAACAGTAAAGGAAAAACGGATATCACTACCTCAGAATTATTTACGGAATATCTTAAAAAGAACCAGAAAGACCTTTCACAGACGGCTAAAGATTATCTATTGGCTTTTGTAATGGCTCAGTCTGACATTCATCCGGGATCACCTCAGAAAACGGTTGAGAAAATCAAGAAAATCATTGATGAAGACATTAAAGATGCTACCATTAAAGAAGATTTAAAGAAAATCCAGTTCGCTATCAACGGTTTCAAAGTGGGTGAGCCTGCTCCTGGAGCATCATTGGTGAAGCAGGATGGGAAATCTTACAATCTTTCTGAAAACAAAGGAAAGCCTTATTTGTTAACTTTCTACGCTTCTTGGAACCCGTACATCGGGGAGGCTACAGTTCCTGTACTAAAAGAGGTTGTGAATTTTTACAAGTCTAAAATGAACTTCGTTTATGTAAATGTAGACGACACAAAAGATCAGTTTGTAAAAACAAGCAATTCATTATTAAAAGGAATTACAGGAGTAAATGTTTACGGAGACGGAGGATTAAATTCCGATATTGCTAAAAAATATGGAGTTTATGGATTCAAATTGCCTTGCTTTATTGTAATAGATAAAGATGGTAAGATTGCAAGTAAACCGTTCTTTAATCTTGGAGACCCTGAATTGGTTACTGTTTTGGATAAGCAGACAGGTCTTTCTGCTCCAAAAGTAAACCCGAATGTTCAATTACAGCCTGGTATGGGTATGGATCCTGCAGCAGCGGCTCAGCAAGCGCCACAACCCGCAAATCCTCAGCCGGCTCAGACAAAATAATTTAAATTGACTCTAGATAGAAACCTTGTCTTCGGATAAGGTTTTTTTTATTGTATTTTTGCAGACTGAATATGCAGCAGTTTGTTAAAGTTTAAAATCTTTGACAAGTTTTAAAATTAATAATAGAAATCTTTTAATGAAAAGAAATAAGAAAAATATAATTCTTGAAAATATAAAACTCTTAAATGCAGGGGCTAAAGGTGTTGCAATAGGGAGAACCGAAGAAGGTAAGACGGTAATGGTTTCGGGTGCCATTCCGGGAGATGTTGTAAACGTAAGAGTAAAAAAGGCAAAATCAAAGTACTATGAAGGTGAAGCGATAGAAGTTATCGAAAGATCACCGTACAGAGTAGAGCCGAAATGTATTCACTTCGGTGTTTGCGGAGGCTGCAAATGGCAGAATATGAGCTATGAAAAGCAATTGGCCTTCAAGCAGGAAGAAGTTTATAATAATATTAAAAGAATCGGTGGTATCGAAAACTTTGAAACCGTTCCTATTTTGGGTTCCGAGGAACATTATTTTTATAGAAATAAAATGGAATTTTCTTTTTCCAATGCACGCTGGCTTACTCAGTATGAGATCAGCTCAGAAGAAAACTTTGGGAATAGAGACGCTTTAGGTTTCCATATTCCGGGAATGTGGAGCAAAATTCTAGACCTTAAAGAATGTTTCCTTCAGGAAGATCCTTCTAATGCAATCAGGCTGGCCGTAAAGCAATATGCAGTAGAAAACGGCCTGGAATTTTTTGATGTAAAAAATCAGGAAGGCTTCTTGAGAACTTTAATGATGAGACAAAACTCAAAAGGCGAATGGATGGTCCTTTTCCAGCTGTACAGGGAAGAAGAGGAAAACAGAAAAAAGCTTTTTGATTTCCTGCTGGCAACTTTCCCTCAGATTAAAACGCTGGTTTATGCCATTAATCCTAAGCAGAATGATTCTATTTATGATCTGAATATTAATGTATATTTCGGAGAGGGATATTTAATGGAGGAAATGGACGGTTTGAAATTTAAAATAGGCCCTAAATCTTTCTTCCAGACGAATTATAAGCAGGCTTTGGAATTGTACAGGAAAACCCTTGAATTTGCCGATTTAAAAGGTGACGAAGTGGTGTATGATCTGTACACCGGAACAGGAACTATTGCCCAGTATGTAGCGCGAAATGCAAAGCAGGTGATCGGTATAGAATCTGTTCAGGAAGCTATTGATGCAGCAATCGAACATGCGGAACTAAATGGCTTAACGAATACTACATTCTACTGCGGAGATATGAAGGATATTTTTAATGATGAATTTCTTGCAAATCATCCGAAAGCAGATGTATTAATCACCGATCCGCCAAGAGACGGAATGCACCAGAAAGTGGTGGAGCAGATTTTAAAGCTTTCACCTGAAAAAGTGGTGTATGTAAGCTGTAATTCTGCGACACAGGCGAGAGATCTTGCTTTAATGAAAGAGCATTATGATGTAGTGAAAATTTTACCGGTAGATATGTTCCCGCAAACTCATCATGTGGAAAATATAGCATTGCTGATTAAAAAATAAATTATTTAAATTTGACCATCAAATCTAAAATATACAGATGAAATATTTTAAATTTATCATAACCATATGTTTTCTGGGACTGCTGTTTTCATGCGGTGGAGACGATGACATCTGTGAAAGTGGCGAAGGTACCCCAAGAATGAAGGTGTCTTTTAAAAATTTTGAAACAGGAAAAGAAAAGACAGTAGATTCACTTTATGTAGCGGTGGACTATGGCTCCGGAAAAGTGGAGCTTGGGAAACAGACAGCAATAAAATCCAGGGTAATTCCTTTGAGGGTTGATGATTCTCCTTATACGGACGTATACTTCAGATTATCAGATAAAGGACCGGAATCAAAGGTTAGAATCAACTATACCACTACAGCTACTTATGTTTCGCCGGGATGTGGGGTGAAGAAAACATATGAAAATTTAAACTCGGTGTTAGAACCGTCAGCAACTAATCCGGTGAAGCAGATAGAAGCCGGGCAAAACTTTATAGAGAATGAAGACAAGACTAATCTTTACCTTCTTTTTTAGTTTAATCAGCCTTTTGAGCTTTGCTCAGGAAGAAAAGGAAGCAAAAAAAGAAAAATGGAAATATGAACCGAACTTTATGGTTGGTTTTGATGTTCTCAATACTGGAGTTTCATTTTTTTCGGACAGGCAGCTGTATCAGGGGTTTATTTCATCTAAAATCAAGGATAATATTCACGCTGTTGTAGAAGCCGGTTTTGAATCTAATATTTACAATAAAAACAGCTATGATGCAAAAGCAAACGGCCCCTTCCTGAAACTGGGTGCATTTTATATGCTTGCAAAAGACCCTGAAAATGAATTCAATGGCTTTTATGCCGGAGGTAAGGCCGCAGGATCATTTTACACTCAGGAATATATGGCAGTTCCTGTTCGTGGTTATGGAGGAAGCAGCTCTTCTTTGACTTTTCCGTCCTCCACCCAATCATCTTATTGGCTGGAAGGTACGCTGGGTGGGAGAGTGCAGCTATTTGAATCCAATTTTTATATTGATGTCAATCTTCAGCCACGATACATGATTTTCACTACAAAGCAGGATGATATCCAGCCGATGATTGTTCCGGGCTTTGGAAAAAGCTCTTCTAAATTCAATCTTGGTTTTGCATGGAATATCGCATATAAGTTTTAAATAAAATTTGCACAAATTTAATTTAATATTAAATATTTTCTAATTTAGATTTACATGTAGAAATATTATTAAATATTTGTCTCAATTAAGTGAAAAATATAAAAAACTGAATTATTTAGTTTGTATTTAATCTGGTATTGTATTTAATATTTATTAATAAATTAGACGTATTATTATTGTTTTGTGTTTTTAATATTGTTATTTTTATCAAATTAAAAACAAAAAAAACATGCGGAAAATTATTTTCTCTTTATTTTTTGGAATAATTGGCGGCCTTGCCTCTGCGCAGTGGACCCCCACAATTCCCGACTCAGGATTAAGAAAACCGAACGTAAGAAATTACTATAAGCTTGATCTTGAAAAAATAAAGTCTCAGCTTAAAAATGCACAAGAAACCGGGCCAAATGCTAGACCGGTAGAAATTTCTTTGCCAACTATTGATGGCAAAATCGAAAAATTTTCAGTTTACAGCTTTCCTGTTGTTGTAAAGAGCCTTGCAGATAGATATCAGCTGGGTTCTTATGTAGGAGTAGGGATTGATGATCCGTCAAAATTTCTAAGATTCTCTGTAGCTCCTAACGATTTTCAGTCAATGATTATCAAGGATGGACAATACGAATTTATTGAGCTGAACTTGCAACTATTTTTGAGACAAAATTTATATACTCTTTATGCTACATTTTTAGATTGATTAGACATTAAATTTTGATACTCTCTTATGGTTAAATTTCCTAAAGCTGAATGCCTTCTCTGGGTGTTGTAAAATGTTTCTATATATTCAAACACAGAGTTTTTGGCGTGGTCTCTAGTTTCATATTTATTTTGATAGACAAGTTCGGTTTTCAGAGTTTTGAAAAAACTCTCCGCTACAGCATTATCATAGCAATTTCCCTTTCCACTCATACTTCGGGTAATATTTTTCCCGACTATTGACGTAAATTCTGTGCACGCATACTGTATCCCTC
>NZ_AUMT01000021.1 GCF_000430825.1 Chryseobacterium daeguense DSM 19388
TCCCTTATTGGATCAGAGGATATTTGTTTTTCCTTGCTAAGTTTACCTTCTTTGTGAAGTTTTCGCCAATTAACGAGACTTTCTTTACAGATCCCAAATTCTTCAGCTACCGAGGATACATTGCCTCGCTGCTCACTTAAAGATACTGCTTGGATCTTAAACTCTAGACTGTAATTTTTTCTGATCTTTTTCATACTCTTAAAGATAAAGAGTATAAGAATTGTGTCCTAACAAAGTTAGCAACTCCACAAAAAAGTGCATAAGGATAATGCACACCCGTAAAGTTTTTTCATCCTTTGTTTATATTGTGTTAAAATTATTTATGGCTGATTTTGACATGCATAGGAAATGCATATATCGAGTAAAGAGTAATTTTTATTCATCATGAATTTGTGTTTAAATGATACCACAAAAATACTTTTTTTTTATCTTCTCTCCCAAGAGATTTATTATGATTTTTTTCATAAGGTGTTGACTTATAAACTTTAGGCAAAGTTAATTATACTATACGACAGAACTTGTCGTGTTATATTAAATTATTTGAAAAGAACAATAGATTTATTAATACCTGTGTTTTGAACAATTCTAAAAAAAGCATTTAATATTTTTTTTACCTGCGAAACTTTTGTTTCAAAAGTACAGGGAGTAACTTTGTTGAAAATTTTTATAATGAAGCGAGGTTTACAATTTTTAGTTTTAATTTTTTCATTAACTGTTTTTGCTCAGAAAGCTGAGGTTGATACTGCCCAGGTTATTATTCCCAATCGGTATAATAGTTCGGAAGCACAGACAAAACCTTATGTGATTATGATTTCTGCAGACGGATTCCGTTATGATTATGCTAAAAAATACAATGCTGAAAATCTTTTGAAGCTTTCCAGTCAGGGAGTTCAGTCGCAGGCGATGATTCCGGGCTATCCAAGCATTACTTTTCCGAATCATTGGACGTTGGTTACCGGATTATATCCTTCACACCATGGTCTGATAGATAATTATTTTTATGATTACAAAAGAGACGAAGCTTATGCCATGAGCAACAAAAAAAATGCGGAAGACGGAAGCTGGTACGGCGGAACTCCGCTTTGGAGTCTTGCAGAAAAGCAGGGAATAGTTTCTGCCTCTATGATGTGGGTGGGTTCTGCAAGTAACGCAGGAGGAACAAGACCCACCTATTATTATCCTTATCATGAAAAATTTTCGCCTTCGGAAAAGGTTGATAAAGTTATTAATTGGTTAAAATTACCAATGGAGAAAAGGCCGCATTTCATTTCATTATACTTTCCGGAAGTGGATGGAAGCGGGCACCATTTCGGGCCGGATACCAAAGAAACGGAAGAGGCAGTTCGCCTGGTTGACAACGCAATAGGGGAGTTGGTTCAAAAAGTAAATGGTCTGGGGCTGAAAAATGTCAATTTCATCTTTGTCTCAGACCACGGAATGATTAAGGTTGATGGCGGAAATCCATTGGAAATTCCTGCTCTTCTTTTTGATAAAAACAGGTTTGATTTTTATAACTCTCAGACATTGTTAAGGATTTACGTTAAAAATCCAAATGAGGTAAAAACTGTTTACAAGAAATTAAAAGCCAATAAAACCGATGATTATGAGGTGTATTTAGATAAAAAATTACCGAAATATCTTCATTTCGGAACAAAAGATGATCGATATAACAGGATCGGGCAAATTTTATTAATTCCAAATGCTCCCAAAATATTTCTGGAAAAAGGAAAGAAAACTGCGGTTGGAAAGCATGGTTATAACCCGAAAATTGTTCCGGAAATGAAAGCTTCATTTCTTGCGTGGGGACCGGAATTCAAGAACAACCTTGTAATTGATGAATTTGAAAATATCAATGTGTATCCTTTAGTTGCCGAAATTTTAGGATTAAAAATACCTCAGCCTATTGACGGAAAGCTGAAAGTGCTGAAAAAAGTGCTGAAAAAAAGCAAATAATTTAATTTAAAATTTTCGGCGAGCCAAAGGCTCGCCGAAAATTAAATGATAAAAACATAGAAGCGGCTAAATTCATGCATTAAATTTTCCTGCAAATTCTTCTGCAAACTCTTCCAGTTTAATCTTCCCATCAACAGGAGAACCGTGATTAATAAAATCTTTTTGTACCACTCCGGTTCGGATTCCTCTGCCCATTTCGGCGTACAGCCCTGCCATTTCCTGTGGAATCCCGGCCTGCAGCATCGCATTCAGAGAATCTTCATCTTTGAACTCCACCCACGGCAGATTTGGATTTCCAATGGCATTACCGAAAGCTTTAGCAAGATCAGACGCAGGACGAACATCGCTTACAATATAGCTTATAGTTTTTCCTGTAGAATTTTTTGTCAACTCTTTTGCTGCAGCTTTGGCGATGTCTTTGGGATGTGTGAGCGGAATTTGAGTTTGTTCAGAATAATTTGCACCTATAATTCCTGCATTTTTAATCATTGGAATATCATTGAAAAAATTAATATAAAAATATCCTGCTCTTAGGAATGTCACTGAGGTATTTTCCAGTTCGTTATAATATTTTTCAATGTGATGGATGCCTTTGATAGGGCCGTTTTCAACCGGTGATTCTGCACCGATACTGCTTAGCATGACAATTTTCTTTATTCCTGTTTTTCTGATGGCTTCAGCATAGTTTTTACCGGCATTAGCAGTGTTTTCAACGATGTCTGATCCACCCATATTGGGAGGTGTCATCAAAAATGCAGCATCTGTACCTTCAAATGTTCTGATTAAAAAATTTAAATCTGTAATAGAACCTATTGCAGCTTTTGCGCCTAAATTTTCAATTTCACTTTTTTTAGATTCGTTGCTGCTTACTACGGTGATATCGTGACCTTCGGCAATTAACTGTTGGGTAAGTGGTTTTGCTACATTCCCTAATGAGCCTGTGATTATAATTTTCATAATAAAATATTTTTTTATTTCCTGCAACAAAGTTATATTTGTACTTACTTTTATACAAGTACTTACCCTAAAGTATGTATTATGACAGCAATTAAAGAAAGCTCTACTATCCAGCAGAATAAAAAATATGCGTTGGATCTTTGTCCGGTAACCTATGTCATGGAGAGAATTGGCGGGTTTTGGAAACCTATAATTTTATACCATCTTTCAAGTGGTGATAAAAGATATAGCGAATTGAAACGCGCGATTCCTGCGGTGACAGAAAAGATGCTGATCCAGCACCTGAAGCAGCTGGAAAGTGACGGGCTTGTGATAAGAACGGCAAAACAGGTTATTCCTCCTCACGTAACTTATGAGCTTAGCCAGGCAGGAAAAGGATTAATTCCGGTTATTCATTCAATGGCGGAATGGGCTTTTGAAGATATGGCTGGCAAATATGAGAAATGTAAAGCTTAAAATACAATAACTGACAGTTAAGCTTTAAAAATTTGTTATAAAAAAAGCTCCCACAAAGGTATGTGAGAGCTTAGTTAAAAATATACGAAGAATTATAAAGACTGCATATCAATTACAAAACGATACTTTACATCGCTTTTCAGCATTCTCCCGTATGCTTCGTTGATATCCTGCATTTTGATTAGTTCAATTTCTGAAACAATATTGTGCTCACCGCAGAAATCAAGCATTTCCTGTGTTTCCGCAATTCCTCCGATTAAAGAACCTGCAACGGATTTTCTTCCCATAATCATAGGAACTGTATTAAGCATTGGTTCCAGACCTCCCAAATAACCTACAATAACCAATGTACCGTTGATATTCAATGTTGAAATATAAGGATTAACATCATGTACATAAGGAATAGTATCAATGATAACATCAAATTTTCCTTTTACGGAATCCATTTGGGTATCATCGGTGGAAATTACAACATGATCTGCTCCCAATTGCTTCGCATCTTCAGTTTTCCCGGGAGTTCTTGAAAATAAGGTCACTTCCGCGCCCAAGCCTTTAGCCAGCTTTATCGCCATGTGGCCTAATCCTCCAAGTCCTACTACGGCAACTTTAGAATTTGGTCCCACATTCCAGTGCTTTAGTGGTGACCATGTAGTAATTCCGGCACAAAGAAGTGGTGCAACAGCTGCTAAATCCAGTTTTTCCGGTACTTTCAAAACAAAATTTTCAGTGACAACAACTTTTTGAGAATAACCGCCAAATGTATGGCCTCCTAAATGCTGATCTTTTCCGTTGTAAGTTCCCGTGAAGCCATTCAGGCAATATTGTTCAAGATCCTGCTTGCAGCTTTCACAATGTCCGCATGAGTCTACAAGACATCCTACAGCAGCAAGATCGCCAACTTTAAATTTGGTTACATCACTTCCTGTTTTAGTGATTCTGCCCACGATTTCGTGTCCCGGAACTGCCGGATACATGGTTCCGCCCCAGTCATTTCGGGCGGTGTGAAGATCTGAGTGGCAAACTCCGCAATAGAGAATTTCAATTTCTACATCTGTTGCGGTTACTTCTCTTCTGGTAATCTGCAATTCTTTTAGATCAGCAGTCTTAGACTCTGCTCCGTAAGCTTTTACTGTGAATGTCTTCATATGTATCTTTAAGGTTTAGTTTAATTTTAATACGATTTAATTTTTCCTGATACAAAAATCGACAGATTAAATGTAACAATACTTATACAAATTACAGAAAGATTTACCAATTTTACAGGCATCAGGAAATGTCCGCCGGAAAGTGGTAATTTTGAATAGAAATAAAAATGTACTTCATGGAAAATCAGGTCGTTGAAATCTACAATAGTGTCTCGGAATATAATAAAATGGCAAATCATGAAACCTTGCATCCTTTGGTAAGCGTGATAGATTTTTCTAAATCCGATCCTATCTGCCAGCATCAGAGAACGTTTGGTTTCTATACCGTTTTCCTGAAAGATGTGATGTGTGGAGATATGCTGTATGGAAAGCACAGCTATGATTATCAGGAAGGGACTTTGGTTTTCATCGCTCCCGGGCAGACGTATGGAATTTACAATAAAGACAGATTCATTCAGCCGGCAGGTTTTGCCCTTATTTTTCATCCTGATTTGTTGAAGGGAACCAATCTTGGTAAAAATATAAAAGAGTACAACTTCTTTTCATACGATGTTCATGAAGCGCTGCATCTTTCAGAGAAGGAGAGGGAAATTATATTGGAATGCTTTAAAAACATTAAGCTTGAGCTTGAACAGTCCATTGATAAGCACAGCAAATCTTTAATTGTAAATAATATTGAGCTTTTTCTGAATTACTGCATGCGTTTCTACGATCGGCAGTTCATTACCAGAGATCATGTCAACCAGGGGGTTATAGGAAAGTTTGATAATTTACTGAATGATTATCTTAAATCTGATAAACCTAAAAATATAGGTTTTCCCATGGTCAATTATTTTGCGGAACAACTTAATCTTTCGGCGAATTATTTTGGGGATTTAATTAAAAAGGAATTGGGGATTTCTGCTCAGGAATTTATTCATAATAAGCTGATTGAGGTGGCAAAAGAACAGATTTTTGTACCATCAAAATCCATCAGTGAAATTTCTTACAACTTAGGATTTAAATATCCTCAGCATTTCACAAGGCTTTTTAAAAGTAAAGTTGGGGTTTCTCCCAGCGAGTTTAAAACTTTAAATTAATCTTTAACACTAAAAGATTACTGAAATTTCTGCTATTTGTGTTTAAAAAAGTAAAATTTTGTAAATTGTAATTGAAAATCTAGGCTTAAAGCCTTTAGCTTATTGCTTAAAGCAAGTAGGATGACAACACAGCAAAATAAAAGTACCCATACTTTTCAAACCTCATTTGGAAAAATTTTAGCGCTAAAAGAAAATGGTGTTATCAAAGCCAGGAGTATCCGCTATGCCCGTTCCGACAGATTTAAAATGCCCGTTCGTGTAGAGTCGGCTGTTGAGGAAATTGCAGATAAAATCCCGGTTTGCCCGCAAAACATCAGTCCGCTCCTGGAAAGATTGATTCAGAAAACGGATGTGGAAAAATTTCAGCCGGACGAGTCACCGCAATTCCTTACCATTACACGCCCGGAAAAAAATATTGAAGATGAAAAACTTCCCGTTGTAGTTTGGATTCATGGGGGTTCATACGAAATCGGCTGTGGAGATCTTCCCACTTCTGATCCTTCGGTATGGGTGAAGGAACAGAATATCATTGTTGTTTCACTTTCTTATCGGCTCGGACTTTTCGGATTTTTGGGCGGAAGCGATGAGAGGCCGGCCAATCTTGGGTTGTTTGATATCATTGAAGCTTTACGGTGGATTAAAAAAAATATTTACAGCTTTGGAGGAAATTCTGAAAATATTACACTTTTTGGACAGTCTTCCGGAGGTGATGCCATTGCGCATCTGATGATTTCAGAAGGGGTTGAAGATTTGTTTCAAAGGGTAATTATTCAAAGTGCTCCGCTTGGTTTCAGAATTAAAAGAAGCGGGATGTCTCTTGAATTTTTAAGGAAAACTGACTTTTTAAAAAATGAACCTGATCCCTTGAAAATGACTGAAAGTTATACGAAACTTTTGCCATTATTCAGAAAATATGGTTTAAAAACTTCAATGCCGTTTTGCACTCAGTACGGGTTTGCGCCTTTGTGCAGGGAGGAAGAAACCCTGAGCCAATGGAAGAAAAACGCAAAAAAGTATGATGTCTTGATAGGCTTAAACCAAGATGAAACAGCATTTTACGTAAAAACAGCTGAAACAGGGATTTATACTTACCTCAATGAAAGAATTCTGAATAAAATAGTTCGGGCTACCACCCAATTTATTTATGAAAAACCCGCCGGCATTTTTGCGAAAAATTACGCAGAAGGGGGAGGAAATGTTTACCAGTATAAAATTCATTCAACCTTAAAAAATAATTATATCGGTGCATCTCACTGTATCGATCTTCCTTTGATCTTTGCTAACGAGTCTGCATGGAAATCTTCGGCATTATTAAAAGATGTTCCGTGGGAATATATTGAGGAAAACGGAAAAAAATTGCGTTCACTCTGGGCAGAGTTTGCCAGAACGGGAAAAATATCAGACACTTCAGAAAGGCCTGAAATCCTGGAACTCCGAAAAGTTTAGTTTTATTATTAAACACAAATACCACAAATTCAAACATTAAAAATAACTAGTGTCATTTGTGAAGTATTAGTGATATTTGTGTTTAAATATTATTCAGCAACCCAAACACTCACATTTCCTGCCGGGACAGGAAAGCTTCCCCAGCCATTTTCGTCTATCGTTACCTTATCCTCAAATCTTCCCAACAGGTCATAGAATGTTTTCCCGATATATTTTTCGCCCATTTCCATAGGTTTTTCATAGGCATCCTTGTTGCTTAAAACTACAGCACATCCGGAATGCTCCTCATCTCCTTCGCGTACCCAGCCGAGACAATTGGCATCTTCAAAATAATCTCGCTGCTCACCGTAAGCATGATTTTTTCTTGCTTTCAGAAGCTCTTCAATACCGTCAACTTTATCCAGAAATATTTCCTGATCATTACCTTCACGGTCTTTATCAACATAATGAGCACCATAAAGATCCGGGTAAAAAACGCATGGATAGCCATCTTTTCTCAACAATATAAGGGCGTATGCCAGTGGCTTGAACCATCCTTCAACAGGCGCTTCCAAGTCTTGAAGAGGCTGTGTATCATGATTATCCACCAGGCTCACCGAATGCATGGGATCAGCCTGGGTAAGGCTTCCTTCAAAAATTCTTCTGAGATCATAATTGCCGCCTTCATTGGATGCATTATGGAAATTATTTTGTAATGAGCTGTCAAACAGGCTCATGCAGCCTTCCGTAACCTCTATATATTTTTGAAGCAGATTAAGATATCCGGGCGCCCAGTATTCACCGACCGCGAAGATGTTTTTCCCTGAATTGGAACGCAATAAAGTAAGCCATTCTTTGTAAAAATCAAAAGAAATATGTTTCAGGGCATCCAGTCTCACCCCATCAAAATCTGTCTGATCAAAATACCATTTTGCCCAGTTGTTAAGCTCTTCTCTTACGAAAGGATTACGATGTTCCACGTCGTTATACATGAGGTAGTCGTAGTTTCCTTTTTCATCATCGATCATCTCTTCCCAATCGGTTCCGTATTCATTTTTGATTTTAAAAATATGAGAATCCATTCCTTCAGCATAATCTACTCCGCTGAAGCAGGTGAAGTTCCATTCGAAGTCAGAATATTTTTTTCCGCGGCCCGGAAAGGTAAATTTTGTATAAGATTGAATTTCAATTTCGTCTGAAATTATTTTTTCTCTGTTTTCTTCGTCTACTTTTACGGCTTTAAAAGATTCAAGCTCATCACCGCCTCCTTTATGTCCTAGAACAATATCCACAATAACCTGTATATTCTGTTCTTTTAAGGCTTTGATAGCTTTTATATAATCTTCTTTGGTGCCGTATTTTGTGGGGATGGTGCCTTTTTGGTCGAATTCTCCGAGATCAAAAAGATCATAAGCATCATACCCGATGGAGTGTCCGCCGTTTGCACCTTTATAGGCGGGAGGAAACCACACGGATGTAATTCCCAGGTCTGCTAAGTATTTTGCATTTTTTTCTGCCTCTTTCCATAATTTTCCGTCTCCTTCTGAATACCAGTGGAAAAACTGAATCATCGTTTCATTCATAAATTGTAAAAATTTGGTTATTACAATGTAGTGAAAATTTTTCAAAGATTACTATTCGAATTCCTTAAACGGGATTTTTAGTTGAACGGAAACCTGTTTTTATCAAAACCAAACAATATCTGAATTTTCTATCATGAATGGCCGTTCCAGGTTTTTGTGAGTAGAATTGTTTTTAAGTATATAAACTTTTTTTAGCGGAATATTTTTAAATACAATTAAAGAATCTTTTCCCGAAAATGAAGATTTTATAGGTTTCCATTCTCCATTGTTATCAAGGAAATTAATTGTGTATGATGTATTTTTTTTTATCCATGCTTCACTGCCCACATTGATTTTACTTATTTTCAAATTATTAATGAGATGATTATTAGTTATAATGCTTGTGTCGTTTAGGGTTTCCAATTCTCCTGTCTTATTTAAATAGATCACATCTTTTGATAAAGATATTTTTTGATTTTCATTCATATAGGCAAATCTGTAGATTACATTTCTAGCCATTTTTTTGAACAAGTATTGTTGTGACTTTATTTTTTTTCCGTAAAAAATAGGCTTCCAAGAACCAAAACTATAAACACATATGTAGGCAATTTTCTCTTTATTTTCAGGTATAACAAATATGATATCATTTGTAGGAGAATGTTGGTCTGTAACATCTTCCCAATGATCATTTTTTATGCTCTCAATAGGAAATGTAAGTTTATTTGATAAAAGAGGGGCAATATTTTTGGACCATTCATTTTTTAATTTAAAGCTTATTCTGAAAGCTTTTGCCAAACGATTCTTTTTTTCAAAAATATCACCTTTTATTGGTGTGAATTTTTGTAAATCAGAGTCCCATGCTACGGGCAGGCTATGTCCACTGTTCGTTCCTCCCCAATAGGGAGTGAAATCAATAGTTGCAAGTTCAATCCTATAATTTTATTTAACAATCCGTAATGAAAAATTTAATAACATTTCTAGTAATTTTTCTAGTAATCTTTTGCAACGCACAAGAAAAAATTTTACCATTAAATACAACACCCTTAGATGACATAAAACCTAATGTATATTTAAAAGACCTAAATAATGATTTTAAACCGTTTATAGGAACCTGGAAAGCTGTTTTTGATAATAAAACAATATTGCTTAAAATAACTAAAGTTGACAAAAAGCTTTCGAAAACCGGTTTTAGAGAAAATGAAATAAAATATTATAAAGATGTTCTTATTGTACAACATTTTATTTTTGAAAATGATGGAAGGAAAATCATAGAGGATTATTTTTCTCCTAGTTTAAGTGTTTATAGAATAACGTCTCAAAGATATAATAAAATTAGAAAAATACTCAACCTTTATTACCAGGGTGTATTATGTGGAGTAGGCTGGGGTGGAATAGAACTCAAAATGATAGATGCTAAACATTTTTCCTGGAATTATTTTCCAGAACACTCATACACTGATAAATGTGGTAAGAATGGAGATTTTAGCGTTCATCTCCCAGAAGTGAAAGACTTAATTTTTACTAAACAATACAGCAAAAGCTCTTTTCATAATATATTCGAATTATAATAAGGTATACTAAGAAAAGATGAACTTAAGAATGTGTTAATCGCTTTCGAATTCTTTAAACGGGATTTTTAGTTGAACGGAAACCTGTTTTTTTTCTTCCGTATTAAGCTGTGAAAGGGATAGCCCCAGCAATCGTACAGCTTTGTCATAGGGGCGCAGCTCCCAGAGTTTTTTTCCGGTGCTAAAATATTGCTCGGGAGATGAAAAATATTCTTCTTTTGTGATGCTTCGGGTAAAAAGGGAGAAGTCTTTATATTTGATTTTTAAAGTTAAAGTACGCCCCATAATATTATTCTTCTGTAAACGCTGATGAAGTTCTTCGCTTAAGCTCTGCAATTTCTCATTGATCTGCTGCTCATCAAAAAGGTCTTCAAAAAATGTTCTTTCCACGGCAACGCTTTTCTGGATGCGATGAGGTTTTACCTCAGAATTGTGGATTCCGCGAACAACATTATAATAATATCCGCCGGATTTTCCGAACATTCTGGTCAGTTCTTCGTAGGTTTTCTTTTTTAAATCTTTTCCTTTATAAATACCTAAACTAAACATTTTGTTCGCTGTAACTTTTCCTACGCCGTAAAATTTTTCAACCGGCAATTCCTCCAGAAAACTTTCGATCTTGTCCGGATGAATGGTTTTCTGGCCGTTTGGCTTATTGATATCTGATGCTACTTTAGCCAGAAATTTATTAACCGAAATTCCGGCAGAAGCAGTTAAGCCGGTTTGTTCAAAGATTTTCTGGCGGATTTCTTTTGCAATCTGATTCGCAGATTCTATTCCTTTTTTGTTTTCAGTAACATCAAGATAGGCTTCATCTAAAGAAAGCGGCTCTACAAGATCGGTATATTCATGAAAAATTTCACGGATTTTCCTCGAAATCTCTTTATACCGCGGAAATCTCGGCGGAACAAAAATAAGATGCGGGCATTTTTCTTTTGCTGTTTTACTGGGCATGGCTGACCGAACCCCGAACTTTCTTGCTTCATAGCTTGCCGCCGAAACTACACCGCGATGTCCGCCTCCCACGGCAATAGCTTTTCCTCTCAATGCAGGATTATCATGCTGCTCCACGGAAGCATAAAATGCATCCATATCTACATGAATAATTTTGCGGATGGGAAAAGAAAAATCCATATTACAAAGATATGGATTCATTTATTTTTTATGGTTGAAAATGTTATACTTTCAATCTCATCGTAAGCATAAGAGGTTCAAATCCAGCTTTTTCATAAGCCTTCACGGCAGGTTCGTTTTGATCATAAACTTCCAGCCTGATCTCTGAAAGGTTTTTGGTCTTTGCCCAGCTGATCAGCTTGTCAACAATTTTCTGATTGATGCCTTTTCCCCTGTGCTCAGGCTTTACAAACATAAATCCCAGATAAGCATACTGTGTAAAATCATAAATATTTTTTGCAGGCTGCTTTATGAGAGCATATCCGGATGCAACAACTTGATTATTTTCTTCTGCAACGATTAGGCAGGCATCATCAGATGTCATGAGAAAATTGAGGTCATAATAGTGAATTTGCCTATCCGCTAAGGTTTTATCGAAAGGTCTTTCCGAATCAATTACTCCCTGCTCAAATTCTAAAAGAACAGGCAAATCCTGTGGTGTGGCTTCTCTTAAAATCATAGACATTATTTTAAAAGTTGATCTATCGTAGATTGAATTTCAGGGTCTTCAGGAGAAATAGCGTAGTATTTTGCAATGGCAGATTTTTGATCAATGACCATATATCTTGGGATCCAGTTGAGGTCGACGTAATTGTTAAAGTCATTTTTCCAGCCGGAAGCAAACCAGTAATTCTCTTTTTCCTTCATTTCAAACCTGTCCAGACTTTTATCAAAACCTTCTTTTGATCTTTCCAGTGAAAAGAATACAAAATCTACATTCTTGTTGTTTTCTTCTAATTCTTTGGCTTTTGGAAGGGCTTTCAGGCAATCTCTGCACCATCCGGCCCAGAAATCTATTACTAATACTTTTCCTTTATGCTGATCGAGAATCTGCTGTATGGTAATGGTTTTTCCCTCTTCATCTTCAAGCTTCTGATTGAGCGCTTCTTTGGAAAAACCTGTTTTAAGGACTTTGGGAGTTTGTTGTGAGCAGCCTAATCCGAAAATGCTCAATGTAAGCAGTAATAATAATTTTTTCATTTTTTCAATTTCATTTAATGCAAATCTAAACATTGAATTATAATTTGTGGCAGGTTTCTTATGATTTAGGAGAAATTTAAGAGATTGAGAATTTCAATTAACCCAAAATTCGGTAAATAAGATATTTAAAATCATAAACGTTGTGAAAATAGTTTAATGAAAGAAGTAAAAATTAAAAGTTTAGAAATAATTTTTCACCAATCCTTTTACAACGGTTATTACATTCGGCATGGCTTTATTAGCCGCATTCAAAACTTCTTCATGGGAAACGGAAAATGAAATATCCGGCCCGCCAAGATCTGTAATAATGGAAATACAGAAAACATCCATATTCATGTGTTTTGCCACGATAACTTCCGGAACGGTACTCATCCCAACCATATCTCCGCCGAAGGCTTTGATCATTCCGTATTCTGCAGGTGTTTCGAAAGTGGGGCCTTGTAAGGCAACGTAAATTCCCTGATGAATTTTAATATTATTTTCTGAGGCAGCTTTTTCCGCTGCGGCAATCATTTTTTTACTGTAAGCTTCGCTCATATCAACAAAACGCGGCCCCAATTCATCAATATTTCTTCCCCGGAGCGGATGTTCCGGCATCATATTGATGTGATCTTTTACGATTGCAATGTCTGCAACGCTGTAATTTGGATTTACACCGCCCGAAGCATTGGAAAGAATAAGATTTTTAATTCCAAGCAAATGAAAAACCCTGATCGGGAAGGTAACGGTTTCTATGGAATGTCCTTCATAATAATGAAAGCGGCCGCTCATCATCAATACTTTTTTGCCTTCCAGTAACCCGTAGATCAGCTTTCCGGTATGGCCTGCAACCGTTGTCTGTGGAAAATTGGGAATGTCTTTGTATTCCAGAACATGAATGGCTTCCACTTCATCCTGGAGCTTCCCTAATCCTGAACCTAAAACAATAGCAAAATCCGGAGTTTCCCGAATGATATTTTTAATGAAATCTGCTGTTTCCTTAATGCTTTTTAACATAATCCAAGATGATTTGATTGAATTCTTCTTTCTTATCAATAATTACATTGATAGGCCAGTAGTAAACAATATCTCTAAGATAGTCAAAAGTTTTCAGACGCACATAGTCTTTTTCTGTGGTTAAGATTAATTTATATTCACCCAGCTTTTTGTATTCTGCAATGATTTTTTTAATATCATCGTCGGTGAAATTGTGATGGTCCCTGAATTTCAAATGGGTTACTCTTTGTGAGAATTTTGCCAGATGCTCCAATAAAGGTTTTGGATTCGCAATTCCTGTAATCAGCAGGATGTCATAATAGTTCAGGTTGTTGTCGGGAAGCATTTTTTCTCTTCCATATACATTTTCGTCATATCCTATGGAAGAAAAGAATACCTTTTGCCTGTGGGAAGGCCGTATTCTGGAAATGTAGTATTGCTTTTTTTCTTCTGTAAGCTCGTCCGGGCATTTGCTTACCATGATAATATCGGCCCTTCTTGATCCTGCTCTGGATTCCCTCAAATCTCCCGCAGGAAGCAAATGGTCTTTAAAATAAGGGTCATTAAAATCCGTCATCATAATATTGAATCCGGGTTTAATAGCTCTGTGCTGCATGGCATCATCCAGTACAAGAACGTCAAGATCCATGTCCTCAATTACTTTTTTTGCGCCGGGAACTCTTTCTTCTGAAACTGCAATCACAAAACGGTTTTTGAAGCGTTCAAACAATTGCATGGCTTCATCGCCTACCATTTTATAATTACTTTCGTAGTTGGTAACAGCATAGCCTTTCGTAAGTCTGCCATAGCCTCTTGAAAGCACGCCGGTTCTGTAATGTTTGGCTAGAAACTGAGCAAGATACATTACCATAGGCGATTTTCCGCTGCCGCCTACGGAAAGGTTTCCGACACAGATTATCGGAGTCCTGAATTTTGTCGATTTTAAAATTCCCAGATCATACATTGTGTTTCGGATACCCGTTACCATGTGATAACCGAGGGAAAAAGGATAAAGGTACCATCTTTTCATACGTTTGCAAAAATAGGAAATTTCACAGGGATTTTACTTAATATGGTATCGACTTTTCCACATTTATTTTAAATAATCAATTATTGATTATCATTAAATTAGATTATTTTTGTAGAGTTATAATCCTGTGTGCATTTTAGCTTGTCTTTCTGTGATAGGTGAAACGCCTTTGTTTATCTTTAAAATATTTAGATGAATTAAATTTTGTCTGTCTTTGCGTTTAGGTTTTCTCGCAAGGTTAAACAAAGTTTTATTAAAACACATCTTTAAAGTTTAACAAAGCCACTTCGTTTATTGAAAAAATACAACCTGATACTAATCGTATCGAAATGTACAACAGATATTTATTTTAATTACATTGAGATATTTTATTGAATTTTCTTACAACGGTAAAAATTATTTCGGCTATCAGATCCAGCCGAATGCCATTTCCGTGCAGGAAGAACTGGAAAAAGCGCTTTCCACAATTTTAAGAGAAGAAATTAAAACTACAGGAGCGGGAAGAACCGATACCGGTGTTCACGCAAAGAAAATTTTTGCCCATTTTGATACGGAAAAAATGCTGGATGATGACCTTCCGCGCAGGCTGAACAGTTTCTTACCACCCGATATTTCAATTAAAAGAATTTTTAGGGTAAAAGATGATTTTCATGCCCGTTTTGATGCCACTTTCAGAACGTATGAATATTATATTTCCCTGGAAAAAAATCCCTTCACGGAAGAATCTGCATGGCAGCACTGGAGAAAACCTTTAGATATTAATAAGATGAATAAAGCCTGTAAAATTTTATTTGAATATGAAGATTTTACGAGCTTTGCAAAACTCCATACCGATAACAAGACCAATCTTTGTACAATTTACAAAGCAGAGTGGGAGCAAAACGGAAGCGAATTAAAATTTACGGTTTCAGCCAATCGTTTTTTAAGAAATATGGTAAGAGCGATTGTTGGGACAATGGTAGAAATCGGTTCCGGAAAATTAAAGCCTGAAGATTTACGAAAAGTAATTGAAGATAAGCATCGTAATTCTGCAGGAACTTCTGCACCGGCGCATGGGCTTTATCTGGTGGATGTAGGGTATGATTTTAAATAAAAGTTTAAACTTTAATTATTAAAAACACAAAACATTATGATGTCAATTTTTATTATGATCGGAGCATACAGGTATTATGCCGGATTAGCAGAGAGATTTGGAAAGACGAAGTGGCAACTGGGGCTTTTAGCCATTGCAATTTATCTCGGATTTCAATTCTTATTCCTTTTTTGTTATATAATTTATGAAAAGCTTGCAAATCCTGAGTTTGTGAATAACAATGACTTTGGAAGGTTTACATTTGTTAATTTTATAAGCTGGCTGTTTGCTATTGCTGTGGTGTACGCATTTCATACCTATCTTGAAAAGAAATTTACAAAAGAACAGACGAAAAAACCTTCTTTGGAAATTGATAAAATAGGAAGTAAAGAATTATAATAATGTGGGTGGCTTCGAGAGCCTCAGCCACCGCATTTGTGATTTAACTTAAAACTAAAACCATGGAACCAATAGAAAAACTGGCTTTTGCGCTCAATCATTTCGCAGGTCTTGCGGAAGAAGATTTTAAAATGTCTGAAAATTTTTGGCTGCCCAAAAGTTATAAAAAAGGTGATTTCTATAATCTTCGCGGTACGGTTTGCACGTATTTTGGTTTTATTGTGGACGGTGTTTTCCGTTCTTACACCATTGATGAAAAAACAGGGGAAGAGAAAAATGTTTTCCTGTATTCTGCCAACGGTTTTGTAGTCTCTTTTAAAAGTTTTATCAACCAGATTCCCTGTGATTATCATACACAGGCTCTTACGGATGCTTTTATTATTTATATTCGTTACACAGATCTTTTGGCGCTGTATCATCAGTCGCACCGCTGGGAAAAATTTGGAAGGCTTCTGGCACAGGAGGCATTTAATGTTACCATGTCCAGGATTGAAGGGTTTATTTTAAAATCCCCTGAAGAACGCTATCTGGACCTGATCAAACAGCATCCTGATATTTTTAATAATGTTCCGTTATATCATATTTCCTCTTATTTAGGCATTCAGGGGCCGTCTCTAAGCAGAATCAGAAAAAGAATTTCCGGTAAGTAATACGATTTTAACCAAGGTTAAAATTATCCTCATTTTATTCGCGGAACTTTGTCTCATAATTTAAAACCAATAAAAAATAAAAGTTATGAAAACAAAAACTATCGTATTAATTCATGGATTATTTGTGAACAATACAAGCTGGAAAGAATGGAAAACGTATTTCGAAGGTCAGGGCTATACCGTACATACACCTGCAAATCCGGGGCACGCCGGAAATCCTGTAGATTTAAAGAAAAATATTCCGGTAGATCTGAAAGATGTGGGATTTGATGATGTGGTGAATCATTTATCAGGATTTATTGATACACTTCCGGAAAAACCGATTATTGTCGGGCATTCATTCGGGGGCCTGATGGTTCAGAAACTGATTGATGTAAAGCTGTTGCCGGGGTAAGTATCGACGGCGCTCCGCCAAAAAATGTAATGGCTCCTTTTTCTACCGTGAAAATTGTTTGGCCGGTTGTGAATTTCTTCAAAGGAAACACCGTATTTATGGGTTCTAAAGAATGGTATCACAAAGCATTTTTCAATAATTATTCTAAAGAAGAAAGTGATAAGCTATATGAAACCGTTGCGGCTCCTGAAAGCAGAAAGCTGGCTAAGGATCCTTTGTTCAAATCTTCAGCAAAATTAGACTTAAAGAAACCTCATGCACCCTTATTGTTTATCGCGGGTGAAAAAGACAATATTTTCCCGGCTGCATTTTCAAGAAAAATCGCCAGTGCGTATACCGACAAAAATAGTATTGTAGATTTTAAAGAATTTCCGGGCAGAAGCCACTTTATTGCGGGTGAAAAAAATTGGGAGGAAGTTGCCGGATATATTTTGGAATGGCTTAAAAAGGTGAATTGAAAAGTGTTGATTTTATGAGCCTTGTCAAGGTTTTAAACCTTGACAAGGCTCTAATGATTTCTGCTTTCGAAATGACAGCACGGAATTCCCCTCCTCTGGAGGGGTGGCTGAAATTTCAAAGAAATTTACGACGGGGTGGTTTAGACGTAAGCAAATAATAAACCATTGATAAAAAATCACCTATATCATAAATAACGGTATCAGAAAAATTCTATTGGTATTTCATAAGGTTCTAAGCTTGTCAACTTAGAAAATCGTATTTTTGCACAGAATTTTTATTTTAATTCTTTCTTCAATTCGTACAATGAAAAAACAAGATACCTGGGGAATTATCAAGAGGCTGTTTTTTATCGGGATGAAATTCCGGTCCTGGTTTATCCTTACTCTGATTATCTCCGTTATACTGGCTGTGGTTTCTACTTACAGGCCATATCTTACCATGGAAGTGGTGGATAATGACATCACAAAGCTGCAGGATAAAGCTTTAATGATGAAGCATATCTATATTTTGGTGGGTCTGGTGTTTGCGGAGACTGTTTTAAACTTTTTCCTGGTTTATTTTTCCAATTATATTTCTCAAAATGTAATCAGGGATATTAGGGAAAGGCTTTATGATAAGCTTATTTATTTTAAAACATCATTTTTTGACAAAACACCGATCGGGCAGCTGGTAACCAGAGCTGTTGGTGATGTGGAAACCATTGCAACGGTCTATACAGATGGGTTTTTGATGGTTTTCGGAGATGTGCTGAGGATTTTATTTGTTCTAATAATGATGTTCAGTACTAATGTGCATCTGAGCTATATTACACTGGCAATTTTACCTTTGATGGTGATTATTACAAGATTTTTCCAGAAAAGACTGAAAAAAGCGTTCGGTGATGAAAGAAACTGGACTTCCAATCAAAACTCATTTGTACAGGAAAGGCTTGCCGGAATGCCGATTATTCAAGTCTTCAACAGGCAGGAATCTGAGTACAAAAAATTTGATGACATCAATATCACTCTGAAAGGAGCGCTGTTGAGAACAGTTTTCATATTCTCATTGTTTTTTCCTGTAGTGGAGCTGATCTCTTCACTTTTCATCGGGTTTATTCTTTTTTACGGAGGTTATATTACAATCAGCGCGGGAGTGGTGATTGCGTTTATTCAGTATATTTCGATGCTTATTCGTCCGCTGAGGCAGATTGCAGACCGATTTAATAATATCCAAAGAGGTATTGTAGGTGCGGAAAGGGTTTTAGGCCTTATGGATGAGGACAATTCCATGCCTAATAACGGAAAAGTACAGAAAGACCAGTTTGACGGAAAGATTGAATTCCAAAATGTACGTTTTGCGTATGATGATAAGCAGGAAGTTTTAAAAGGAATTGATTTTAAAGTGAATCCGGGAGAAACAGTGGCGATAGTAGGAGCTACCGGTGCCGGAAAATCTACTATTATCAGCTTGATTACAAGGTTGTATGATATTAATTCGGGAAATATATTAATTGATGATGTTGATCTTAAAGATTATGAATTATATAATTTAAGAAGTCACATCGGTGTTGTGCTGCAGGATGTTTTCCTGTTCCACGGAAGTATTTTCGAAAATCTTGCGTTTGGTGATGAAAGCATTACTTTAGAAAAAATAAAAGCCGGAGCAAAAGAAATTGAAGTGGATGAATTTATTGAGAGCCTTCCGGGAGGTTATGATTATGTGGTAAGTGAACGGGGTTCGTCTATTTCTTTGGGACAAAGGCAATTGCTGTCTTTCCTGAGAGCTTATTTATCTGATCCGAAAATTTTAATTTTGGATGAAGCTACATCTTCCATTGACCATGAAAGTGAAAAGCTGATCCAGAGAGCTACTGAAAAAATAACGAAAGACAGAACATCTATTATCATTGCGCACAGACTTTCCACCATTGAAAAAGCTGATAAAATCATTGTAATGGAGCACGGGAAAATTGTGGAAGAAGGTAAGCACCTTGAGCTTTTGGATAAAAATGGATATTATGCGACATTATACAAAGCTCAGCTGAGACATGAAGTAGAGCTTGAAGAAGAAAAGCAGAAATAATCTAAACCATATTAAAAGAAAAGCAGTTTGTAAAAAACTGCTTTTTTGTTATTCTAAATTCTGCCATGCAGACCTGCCGTCTTTTGTAATTTGCAGTATGGCAAATAAAATGCCCACACCCACAATGCCAATCAGTGACTGTACAATCCCAAGATTGATGTTTATATTGATTATTAAAGCGATGATGCTGGTTACTGTGAATCCCCAGAAGCCTAATTTTTTCCATTGCAGGAGCATTGCGGCAAAAAGCACATTGGCTAAAGCAACAAATCCGAGCAGATAAATCATCATAGGTGATGCGCCGGGAGCACTTTCCAAAATCCTGTTATTAGCAAGAAAATAGAGTAGCGCCGTCAGTGAATTTCCAAGGATGATAAGAACAAGCCAGGCTGTAACGCAGCCATGCCTTTCTTTGTTGTAATTGTAGTTTGAGTTTTGATTCATGGTTTAAATTTTTTCAAAACTACAAAAAATAAAATTCTGTACCGTTTCAAAAGGGGTAGTATGATCTTTTGTAAAACAATTTATTTTCCTGAAATTTTTTCCAAAAACTGCTGTTAATGAGTCCTCATCATATTGGGTGATCTCCAGGCCGCTGCATTTTTTCGGGCCTTCTTTTGAAAAAGTTCCTAAAATCATGTGTTTTGTGGCAGCTTTTTCTGCGATTTTCACATATTTTGAAATTTCTTCAGGGGTGGTAAGGAAATGGAATGCTGCTCTGTTATGCCAGATATGATAAGTTTCTGTAGGCTTGAACGTGGTAATATCCGTGACAATCCATTTTACTTTTCGTGCTTTCTCGCCTAATCTTTCCTGTGCTTTTTCCAATGATTTTGAAGAAATATCCAGAACTGTAATGTTTTCATAGCCTTCTTCCAAAAGGAAATCTACCAGATTACTGTCGCCGCCGCCAATATCTATAACCGCTGCCTCTTTTCCCAGCCCGAAAGACCGGATAAAATCCAGAGAAACCTGTGGCTTTTCCTGTGTCCAGCTTACCTGATCCGGATTTTTTGTTTCATATACTTTTTCCCAATGAAGTTTGTTGCTCATTTTTTATTGGATTAAAAAGGGCTAATTTAAAATTTTAAGCTTAAATACAAGGTTTAAGTAATACAATTATTGGAGAAAAAGAAATAACCTGTTTTTATTTTAAAATTATTAAACACAATAGGGGAAGTATCAGGAAAAGCTTTAATAATCGTAGTTATGGAGGTTTTAAATTTATTTTTATAAATACTTAAACTGCGGAATGCGTAGTGATATTTAAAATTCAGTTATTAATCCTCAAATAAATTAATTTAATCTTAAGAAAATGTTATATTATTAGTAATAAATTTATTAACTTTAATGAAAAATTAAACACTACCCTCATAATTTTGGTAGGGTGTTTGATAAATAATAGTAATTTTTAAATTAAATCCAAAATAGATGAAGAATATCCAAGATGAATTTACGGTTTTTAAAGACGAACTGAAAAAGTTGAACATCGATGTACAGAAAGTGGTAAAAGTAGGAAACGGAAGTATGGATTTCCACGAAGTTTTTTACAAATCTCCACGGTACGAGGATGTAAAGAGTGTATATGTTCAGCGACATAATCTGGACAATATTCTTGAAAAATTCAAGCAGGCTTATCATTAAAATAAAAATGCGGCTCAGATTTTCTGAGCCGCGTTTTATTTATATCAATCTTTAAATATCTTAATCCTGATCCAGTGTGGAAGTTTTTCTGGTGTCTTTCATTCTCACATATACTAAAAACGAAAAGAAGATACAGGCCGTAATATACCAGTAAAAATAATGCTCCACATTAGCCTGCTTCAGCCAGAGTGCAATATATTCTGCCGTTCCTCCAAAAATAGCGACCGTTAATGCATAAGGCAATCCCACGCCCAATGCTCTTACTTCAGACGGAAAAAGTTCCGCTTTTACAACTGCGTTGATTGAGGTATAGCCGCTTACAATAATTAATGCCGACATGATCAGAAAGAAAGCTCCCCACATAGAATGGGTAGTGCTCAAGGCATTTAGAAGGGGATAGGTGAATGCCGTACCCAGGATCCCGAAGCTCAAAAGCAAAGGCCTCCTCCCGATTTTATCAGATAAAGCCCCGAAAACAGGCTGCAGGCACGCAAAAATAAAAAGTGAAACAAATGAGATCAACGTAGATTCCTGCTTTGTAAGTCCTACGGTGTTTACCAAGAACTTCTGCATATAAGTGGTATAAGTATAAAATGCCAGGGTTCCGCCTAAAGTGAGCCCTACAACAGTGAGTAAAGCCTTCGGATGCTTTAAAAGTTCTTTAATGGTTCCTTTTTTCTTTTCGGTGACTTCTTTTTTATTTTCAAAAGCTTCAGTCTCATGGAGGTTTGCTCTTAAATATAATGCAATCACAGAAAGCATGGCCCCAATTACAAAAGGAATTCTCCATCCCCATTCCTCAAGCTGTGCTTCTGTTAATAACACCCTCTGTAAAATCAGCTGGATTCCCAAAGCAATCAACTGCCCGCCAATCAGAGTCACGTACTGGAAGCTGGAATAAAATCCTCTTCTGTTGCTGGTAGCCATTTCGCTGAGGTAGGTTGCAGAAACTCCATATTCTCCGCCTACACTTAAACCTTGTAATAATCTTGCAATTAATAACAAAATGGGAGCTAAAACACCGATGGTATCATAAGTAGGCGTTAAAGCAATTAATAAAGATCCGAAAGACATCAGCAAAACTGAGATGGTCATCGCTCTTTTTCTTCCAATTTTATCAGCAATACTTCCGAAAACCCAGCCTCCGATGGGTCTCATCAAAAATCCGACAGCAAAAATGCCTGTAGTATTTAAAAGCTGAGCCGTAGGACTGGAATTCGGGAAAAACGAATGCGAAAAATAGATGGCAAAAGCAGCATAAGCATACCAGTCGTACCATTCTACCAGGTTTCCGATAGATCCGCCAACTATAGCTTTAATTCTTTGAGCAGTGGTGATTTGTGTAGAAGAATTCATGGGAGAAAGATATTTATTTTTTTCATTATGAATCAAATAAAATTTAAAGCTTCACCATCAAACTCTCCAATCCTCAATCACTCCAACTCAAAACCTATACCCCAAAGACAGCCCGCTTCTGAAGCCGATCCAAGGCCCGTCAATCATAATTCTGGCTCCGTTGGAGTTAGTTTCTACCGTATAATTCACGAAAGGAACATCAAGATCTTCTATTTCCCGCTTCAGCTGGGCCTGCATGTCAGGGGTAAGAACTACATCGCTGGTCATGGTAAAATCACCTTTTCCAGCACCGTAATGAGCGCCGGCAATCCATAAATCCAAAACTAAATTCTGCCTGCTGGTAAGGAAAAACTGCACGCCCACCATTACACCGCCACTGTTTCCATTGGCATTTCCGAAACCTTTTAGCGGAATCTGGTAGGTTGTTCCGCTGAAAGTATAATCGTAATAAAAATCAAAAGTATTGGAAGTGATTTTCGAATAGCGATAGTAAGGTGCTACATAAAAACCTTTACCATAGCCTGCTCCGAGATAAAAACGAGGTTCAATAGTGAAGTTAAAGGATTTTACTTCAAGATTTTTAAATCTCTTTTCATCAGCATCACTTAAAAATGAGTTGATGAACGGAACTTTCCCTTCCGGCATAGCTCCAAAGCTCATATTTACTGAAAACCACTGGGTGAATGCTCTTTCGTAAGAGAGATTGATATTTCTGAAAGCGTAGGCTGTGACGTTCGTTTTTACAATATTTAATTTGTCTGGTACTACAGCCTCTGTTGTCTCCTGTGCCTGTATTCCTGAAAAAATAAAACACGGAAGAAGAATGATATATTTTTTCATGATGATAATATTTAAGATTCGGTGTTGTGATGGAGATAGCAAAAAACGGGCAAAAATTCTATTATCAGTGAATTTAATTTTAAGATATAATAAAAGTTTAAAAAATAATTAATTTTTATAAGCAAAACAATGAATTTTAGAAAATAAAAAAATCCGTCCGGAGTTCCGAACGGATGATGTATTAATTATTAAATATAAAATTTTATTTCTTGATAAATTTTGCAGCCTCAGCTTTGCTGTTCTTTCCTGAAACTTCAATGAAATAAGCTGCTGAAGGTAAATCGGAAACCTGTACTTTACCGGATTTCATATCTGCGGTTTTTACTAATTTTCCGTCCAGGCTGTAGATTTTTGCTGTTGAATAATTTTCGGTTTCGCCTTTAAATTCTATAAAATCCTGTGCCGGATTAGGATATATTGCAAACCTGTCTTTTTTTACTGTAAGATCTCCAGTGGATAAAGTGGTAAGGTTTAAAGCCTGGGCCTCGTTGGTTGTCTGATTGTTGATTCCTGCCAGAGGAACATTGATCACAACCTGCGTAGTACTTAATAAAGGGAATTTATGGGTGCTGTCGTAATAAGAATATGCTGTATTTACAATGGTTCCGATCGGGAACATAAAAGTGGTATCATTAGGCAGGTAAAGACTGAAATTCTGAGTTGATTTTATCCTCAAAACATTGTTATAGGTGTTGGCTCCCAGAATCAAAGTTCCTGAAGCGTCTGCTGAAATATTAATTGTTCCTTTACACAATCCATTTGCCGTAGAAGAAGTAAATGTTCCCTGCGCCTGATCTGTCTCTGTATATCCGAATGCTGCGGGATATGAGATGAATGTTCCGTTGTTTGAAGAAAGATTTAATGTAGCATCTGGAGTTACAAGTCCTGTGATTTCCAGTTTTGAAGCAGATTGTTTGTAATAGACGGTGTTTCCGCTTCCTGCCATTTTCAGGGTAGATCCCGGGAAAGTTGTGATTTCGCCGGCTGCAGGTGCAGCATAAGTTGTCGTTGCTGCTGCTCCCAATGTTAAAGAAGCATTATTAAATGTTGTATTGGCTCCGGTTGCAGAATTATCTACGGTACCCGTTACGCTTAAATTACTTACCGTTTCGCCGGCAGAAGGATCATTAAACGCTTTAGTAATGGTAGTTTGTGCTGTGCATAGCCCATAAGCAGACAGCAGAAAAAATAGAGTTCGTTTCATTGTTAAAAAATTTCTCTAAAGATAATTAAAAGAATGATAATCAGTTGAATATTTTATTTGATACCACATTTATAACAATAAATAAACCGCCCAAAACTGAGCGGTTGCCTGTATGTTAAATTTTTTTTTGATAGGAAATCTGGAAGCGATAAAGGATGTTTTTAAAGTATAAAACAAAGACTTCTAAAAGTAACTTCCAACACGTCTTCCGGCTTTTGCCTAAAGATTTTTTAAGTAAAGATTACAAATTTCGGGAAGTTTTTTTAGGATGAGGTATTTGTGGGTGCAATTTTAAGATCAGTATTATTGTTCCAGTTTCACAGTTGTATTCAGCTTACCATTGGCTACCAATAACAGGTCTAAGCTTTCTTTATCAATATAAAATCCGGGAATTTTTATCTGCTCAAGATTGCCATTGATAATGAGGTTGCTCAATTGAATATTCTTCAATTTCTCATTAATCAGATCATAATATTTAGAGTAGTCTTTTTGATAAGAATATCTTAGTTTTTGCTTCAGATCAGTATAATAAAAGTTGTCTATAAGAAAAGGAAGTCCTTTGTTGATGAGGTAACTGCTGGTATTGGGCTCCAGCTTAAAATCTTCAATATAAACCACTTTATTGGTGTCATCAATAGCAGGCAGCGCGGTGAAATAGACATCCCCTTTGAAACGTTTGGATTTTGCTTTGCCTTTTACATTAGCTTTGATCAGTAAAACGCTGGATTCAGATAGCTTTACACCTTGCAGACTAATCGAGTTTAGCTTGATTTTAACTCCGTCCTTATCATATTGTTTTCCTACTATTTCTTTTTTTAATATTCCCTCAAGCGAGCTGAAAGTAGCATTTGCAGGTAAATGAATATTAAATAATCCTTCCATATTGTTCTGTAATGAAAGATTAGGCAAAGGAGTGCTGGAATCCTGTGGTTTCAAGGATGTGATTTCAAGAATTGATGCAATGCCTAATCCTACCCGAAGCTTGTTGTTTTGAGCATTGAGGTTTTCAAAAATTACTTTTTGAGGTTCAGACTTGAGCCAGAAATCTCCCAGCTGGACAGGCTGTCCGGCATAAACCCAATATTTATTGACCTCATTTTTAATATTATACTGCTGAACCAAATCTGCTACTTTTTTGTCAATTTCTTTTTGATAATCAGCTACAAATTTTTGTAATGGACCTTCTAACTTATCCTTGATGTTGATATTTATTCTAATTAAGTTTCCAATTAAATCGATGTGCAAATGTGGATCCCCGCTCAAGTACCCTTTAAGGTATGTTTCTGCTTTCACGGTATAATCTTCCTGTATCGCAAGTTTTACTCTCAGTTCAACATCTACAGTAGGAGAGGCATTTCCATTTTCTGTTTGTCTGATTCCGGATGTAGCACAACCGCTTCCAAAGGGATTAGGGGTGGAGCAGCATCTTCCATTTCTCCAAAAGCCGATACAGGTAGTGTAGCTTCCTTTAGCTTTTATATCAATCGGAACTTTGAAGATTAATTCATTCCCGACTGCATTAAAAACAACGGGTTTATTTCTGTATACTTCGTATGAATATTTCGTTGTATTTCCAGATTCTCCTTTTCCATTGGCAATCATTCCGCTGGGCAGCTTTTGATTCATATATTCATTAATAGCCTGAATATCCATTTCAAAGGGAATTGTGATTTCAGAATTTAATCTTTCGGGTCTTTCAGGTAAATTTCCGGTGATTGGTTCTGGCTTGATTTCTACGGTTTTGCAGCTAATTAGTGTAACAATAACAAAAAATAGAGCGATTAATTTGTTTAATGGTATCATGATTTCTGAATTAATGGTTAATAATTTTTTATTAATACGTTTTTGTCCGTTTTAATTTGATCAAAATTATTTCATCTTTTCAGATACATCAATTACCTTTTTGTGTGATTTTATAAATGGTTTTTTGGAATAAGAATCCGGAAATATTCAATTAAGTTCTATTAATTTTACCTAGCTTCTCTGCCAGCCCGTCAATATACCTCCTCAATGTATCAGAAACCGAGCTTGAATTCGAAAGGTCCAGTGCTTTTTCAAAATTTTCTTTGGCTTTCAGGTCATCAATGTCTCGATATAAATGCCCCAGTAGGGAAAAGTAGAAAGGATTGCCGGTAAGCTGAAGTTTTTCTGCTTCTATGATTGCAGCAGAATTTCCTCTAACTTTTGAAAAGGCAAAAGTACGGTTGAGTGCGGCAATAGGAGAGTATTCGATTTGTAAAAGCTGGTTGTATAGTTGCAGGATATTTTCCCACTTTTCGTCGGAATCCTGTTTCTTAGTATGCCAGAACGCGATGGCTGCTTCCAGATGGAATTTGGTTAAAAAATTTCCGGATGCGCTCTGATTTAAATACTCAATTCCTTTTGTAATTAAATCATAATCCCAAAGCTGATCGTCCTGCTCTTCATACAGAATGCTTTCTCCTTTTTCATTGAATCTGGCGTTAAACCTTGAAGAATGAAAATACATTAGCGATAGCAAGGCATTTGCAGACGGAGTATTGGTCATTTTATTTTCTACAAGAATGGAAGTGAGGCGGATGGCTTCAAAGCAAAAATCCTTTCGGAGAATGGTATTTTGTGATGTAGAGTAATAACCTTCGGAAAATAATAAATATAAAGTCGTAAGAACAGTTTCTAAATTACTGTTGATCTGGGAAACTGAAGGCTGTTCTATTTTTATACCTTCGGTTTTTAATTTTTCTTTGGCGCGCTGCAATCTTTTGTAAACAACTTCTTTATTGATTAAAAAAGCATCCGCAATTTCCTGTGTTCCGAATCCGCAGAGTAAATTTAAAGCTAAGGAAATTTGAGACTCTTTAGAAATAGAAGGATTACAAACAGTGAACATCATCGCCAGCTGGCTGTCTGTAATATTTTTCTGAGAAAGGTCAATTTCAAATTCTTCCCTGTCGCTGGATGAATATTTTATTTCTGTTGAAATTTTTTGCTGGAAAAGAGAATCCCGCTTAAAATAATTTTTAGACTTATTTTTTGCCACGGTATAAAGCCAGGCCGTTGGGTTTTCCGGAATTCCGTTGATGCTCCAGGTTTCTGTTGCGGTAAGAAATGTGTCGCTCACGATGTCTTCGGCGATTTCTATGTGATTAATTCCAAAGGTAGAACAGAGCACGGAAACAATTTTCCTGTACTCTGTTCTGAATAAATTTGGTATTAATGCTTTTTCGTGCATTTAATTTAAATATAGAAAATTATTCAGTAATTGGTGGAATGGCCATTCTTACTTCTACACTTGCTCCCCACTGAAGAATAGGACATCCTTTTGCGATTTCAACGGCTTCATCATAATCATTGGCTCTTATAATAAACATTCCGCCGATGGATTCTTTTATTTCTGCATATGGACCGTTGGTTACGGTGTCATTTTTCACCACTCTTCCGCCAAGATCCCATCTTTTCGGAGGAGCGACCAGCTTATTCTGGGCTGCAATTCCGCCAAGCCAGTCCTGGAAAGGCTTAATGGCAGCCTGCATTTGTTCCGGTGAGGGCGATGCGTCTTTATTGATAATATCTCTGTGTATTGCGATTAAAAATTCGTTCATGATATTGGGTTTAAAATTTTAATGATTATTTTGAATTGTATAAATTTAATAAACTTGATTAATTTTTTTAACATAGAGGATTGAGATTCCTAAAGAATGACAAACTGCGTGTATGAATCTCTATACGTTTTTAAAAATTATCTTTGATTATCAGGGTTTGAAATCCACTCGTCATAGCGGATCGTTCCCAGTTTTGCGTCATCACCCGGAATCAGAGTAGAATCATTCAAAGGAGCTCCGAAATAGGTTGCTTCAGGATCGGAAACTACTTCATCTGTATTTTTCATGATGGCCGTGTACTTTTTCACAAGATCAGAAAGCTTAATTTTTTCCGGGCCTCCTATTTCTACGGTTGTATTTTTAGGTTCACCGATGGTGGCTGCTGTCATTGCTTTTACGACATCATCTGATGCGATAGGCTGGATCAGGGCAGGCGAAACCATAATTTTGTTGTCAACTGTGCTTGATTTTACAATTCCGCCAACAAATTCAAAAAACTGGGTAGAGTGAACAATTGTATAAGGAATTCCTGAAGCTTTGATAATGTCTTCCTGAACCTTTTTTGCCCTGAAATAACCACTTTCCTGCAGACGCTCTGTTCCAACAACAGATAGGGCGATGTGATGGTTGATACCGGCTTTTTTTTCTGCAGCCATTAGGTTTTCTCCGGATGTTTTGAAAAAATTCATCACATCATCATCTGCAAAAGAAGGCGAATTTGCTACATCCACTAGTACATCTACATTTTCCAATGCCTGATCCAGACCTTCACCTGTAAGGGTGTTGACGCCGGAATTCGGAGATGCGGCCAGAACATCGTGGCCGAGACTTTTAAGGCTGTTCACAAGCTTGCTCCCGATAAGACCTGTACCGCCAATTACTGTGATTTTCATTATGTATAATTTTATGAGTTATACTTTAATGACAATCGGTTTTTTTTAATTGGACAGATTATTTAAAAAATATTATACTTTTTACTTTCGTAAAATTTTATCCATTGCTTTTCCTTTGGCCAGCTCATCGATCAGCTTATCCAGATAACGGATGTTTTTCATTGTTTCATCTTCAATATCTTCCACTCTGTAACCGCAGATCATTCCTTTTATTAATGAAGCATTGGGGTGGATCCGGGCCTGCGCAAAAAAGGTTTGAAAATCTGTTTTGTTTTCTAAGATTTCCTGTAACTTTTTTTCGTCGTATCCTGTAAGCCAGAAGATGATTTCATGGACTTCTTCCTTTGTGCGTCCTTTTCTTTCAGCCTTATTGATGTAATGAGGATATACTCCGGCAAAAGACATTTTATAGACTTTCTCTTTATTTTGCATAGGATTATTTTACAGGTTCATAAATAAGCTGTACTACTCCGGATCTGAAAGTATTTGTTTTGATTAATTTTAAATTTAATCTGTCCTTCATATCTTCAAATAAAGGTTTTCCTTTTCCTAAGGCGACGGGATGAACGGAAATTCTGTACACATCTATCAGATTGAGGCGGATAAACGTTTTGATGAGTCCTGCTCCGCCATAAAGCCAGATATTTTTTCCGCCCTGCAGCCGGATTTCGCTTACTTTTTCTTCAATATTTTCCCTGATAAAAGTGGCATTTTCATCTTCATGATTCTGGCTGGAGAAAACATATTTATTTTTTGAATGAACAGCTTCCCAAAGTTTGAGCTCTTCCGGACCAGCATTTTGGTCAGGCTGATATTTTCCCCAGGAATCGTAGCTTACCCTTCCGTAGAAAATAGTGTCGATGCTTGCAAGAAAGCCGTCAAAATCCATATCATCATCCATGATGCACCAATCGATTTCACCGTTGGGTCCTTCAATAAATCCGTCTAAAGTAGTGGCAAGGTCTAAAATTATTTTCTTCATTAAAATATTAGTTAAGTATTTGATTGAGATAATTATTTTTTAATTAAATCAGTATTCATAGGTTTTTTTATGCTTTAGATTTAAAATTAATAAAAAACTCGGAAAGGTTAGAAATTCGCAATCAAGAATATTTGTTAATTTATTTCTCTAGTTTTTATGTTTTTATGAAAATTATAAATAATTATTTATTTTGTTGTTTATTATTTCCAATTAAAGAGTTTTTATTGAATTAATTCTAAATTTAAGGCATGGAAATTGAATAATTTCGCACAAAATTTATTTATGTATATTATTATAGTATGCCTATTAGTAGTACTCAGCTTATTTCTGATCAATACTCCTAAGCTGAGAAGCTTCAGGAACAGGCATAAAAGGACTTTTGAGTTTTTTATATCTCTGATCTCTACTTTTACGGGTTTCTTTGTGGCATTGAGTTTAAGCTCGATTTTATCAGATGTCAATCAGAAAAAAAATCTTGTGAAATTACTTACGGCAACCAATTTATCAATAGAAAGCAGCGAGATGAGAACGAAAGGGATGTATCTTAATCCTGCGTCAAAAGGTGCAGATATAAACGCTCTGATACAACAGGCACCGGTAGAAATGCCCAAATTATACGGAGAACTGGAAAGCAATTCATTGGTTTCCGAATATTTTTCTTCCAATGGATTTCAGGCTTATATTTTGTGCAGCGACAATATGGAAACATTCGTGATGAACGCTAATATAGCTAACGTCCCTGCGGAAAGGAAAACCGAAATCCTGAACGAATATTTAACTTATCTTAATTTAGCAAAACAAATTAATTTGTTGGAAATAAATAAGTTAAAAGGTGATCTTTCACAGTCCAAGGAAGATGAAGAAATAAAAAAATTAACACAACAATTGAAATAATAAAAAAACCACAAATGAAAAAGAGAATAGTAATCGCTGCGATGGCAGTTTGTATTTTATCATTACAGAGCTGTAAGAAGAATGAAACAATGGCAGAGGCCAAAATAGATTTTACACAATCTTATGAAGATGCTGCGCTGGCGCTGGCAACGGCTCAGAAAAATTATGATGCAGCAGTAGCCTCCAATGTTCCTGAGAAAATAGAGGCGGCAAAGCTTGAACTAAAATCTGCCCAGGACAAATATGTAGAATCTAAAAATGTTTACATTGCTAAAGGCGGAACAATAAAGCCTGAATACGAAAATTATCTGAATACTTCTACACAAACCCTTAAAAATGCAGTTGCTGTTACAGGTGCTACAGCGGGTAGAGTGGTAAACGGAGCTATTAACACGACAGAAAAACTGGCAAAAGGTACAGTAAACACAGCAGTTCAAACCACAGAAAAAGTAGCCGGCGGAGCCATAAATACTGCAGAGACAGTGGTACAAAAGACAGGCCTGGATGACGCCGCAAGAAAGGCGGAATCTGGGGTAAAATCTACCGTGAAAACAACTTCCACTGAAATCAAAAAAACAAGTACTGAAGTAAAGAAAAAAGCTGATCAGGGAATAAGCAAAGTGAAGGAGGGAATCAACAGTATTTTTTAATGCAAAATTTTATAATGAGAAACCGTTCTGAAGAAGAACGGTTTTTTATTTGCCAGTTTTTTCTTGATCTAATTAATGATTTCAGCATCCTGATTTTCCCGCAGCTTTGCTATTCTTTCTTTCCAGTTTTGCAGTTCATCGTCTGTCAGCCGGATCCAGTCTGTTACTTCACCTACAATTTTTAAAGGTTCTGTGCTGCGGTAAGATCGGGTGGGGTTTCCAGGGAATTTTTTATCGGTTACATTAGGATCATTTTCAAATTTTCCTGTGGGTTCCACTATATAAATACGTTCCTGTCCGTCACCTTTTGCCAATGCAGCGGCCAATCCGGCACCATTTTGCAGCGCTGTAAAATAGATGTGATTCATGATGATTCCGGGATAGTAATTGGATTCTAATCCGGCCGTCAGCAGATCCCCGATTTGGAGGTCGGCTTTTGTTCCGTGGTAGAATGGGCCGCTGTCCAGAATATGCCCGTCTTTTTTGTTTTCCATTGTAATAAGTGTTTATTTGGATTTTTCCGAACCTGTAAACTTAAGAATTTGTTTTGGAATAACCTGAGTTCCGGTTAAGACATTTAGGTTTTAGTAAGTAGTAAGGAAGCTGGAAGATGGGAGAGGGAAGTTGGTTAAAATAAAAAACCGCTCTGGAAAAGAACGGTTGATATATTGCTTGTGGCTGATTAGTTAGCAATCATATCTACATCCTTATAGATATTCCAGAAATTATAATCTGTCATTGGTGCATCTGTGATGCCTACATTTCGTCCCATGGTGACGATCTGTCCCCTGTGATAGGTTCCGTGCAAGATGATATGCTGGATGTATTCATACTTGGAAAAATCACACTGAAACCATTGGGATTCTATCTTTACATTTTTTGTAAGATCTTCTTCAGATAAAGAGTCAACATATCTCATAAGCTTTTCTGAATTGTTTTTTATCCCGGCAAAAATTTCTTCTTTCGTTGTTTTCGCTGAGGTTTCTTCAAAATTAAACTCATTGTTTTCTGCAATATAGCTCCACCAGTATTCCTGAGTCTGCCAGATGTGATGCAGGGTTTTTAAAATTGTCGGAAAGCTTGAAATAACTTCCTGATTAAGCTGTTCATCGGACTTTGTGGAAAGCCAGTCGATGTACTTGTTGACTACCCAGTTGTTGTATTGGGCGGTGTGGGTGATTAGGGTTTTTAGGTTCATGATATTAATATTTTATAATTTGGTTTTAAATTATAAGTATACTTTAATTAATAGTTGCAAACATACACCTGCATTTATGTAAGGATATAACTAAAAATTCTCAATTGCAAATTTTGACATCATTCCATTTATATCATCCCCTGCATACATTTTATCTCCCTTTATAATTGTCATACATTTTTTAGTGGATAATTTTAACAATTTGTCATTGTAAAATATTAATCTCTTTGCAGATAAATTTCTTAATAAATCTTCTAGTGATGCATCATGTTTTCTTAAACATTCGATTAGGTCAGGATCGTTAAATTTCAATTCTTCCATATAGCAAAGTAAATTAACAATTATAAATTCTAATTGATTAATTTCAACTGGTTCCCATTTCTCTTTTGGCTCATCCAACTCTAATTCTTGTTGTGTTAACTTAGAATAAGAATATGCCCACCCTTTGTTGTCAAATTCATCTTTAGCAAATTTACAGCTAAGGAAAGTATGATCAAAATTTTTATATAAATCGTCTTCAAATATATCTGAAGTTATTTTAAATTTAAATGATAATCTTGTCCATAATAATTCTAGGAGATGTAAAATAGGATTTTTATTAGATGACAAGTAAAAAGGCCAATAAAATTCTTCTTCATCTTGAAAAGGAACAGTATATGGCATACCATTAGATTTTATTAATGAATATTTTTCAGAAATGATCAAATTTGGAAAACTACCAACACCAAAGCCTTTGTTTTCTTTATTTTCCATTTTTTCATTTAAGATATTTACGAAACTTTCCCTTAAACTATATTCGCTTTTAAATCCAAAATAGCCAAAAACAATTCTTAAAGGAAAGTATGCTCCCATGAATAGAGTATGATATATTAATTGTAAGTCTTCAGAGTAATTCGAAATCTCCTCGCGTAGTGGATACTCAGTATTAGTTAAACTCTCCCAAGCTGCTTTATGTAAATCCATCATAAAAGATTCGCCATCCTTATCTGGAAATCGACTTACCTCCATTACACTTTTAAGATTACTATATGAGCCAAGAATTTCCTTTTTTGTTAAATTTTTTTTTACCTCTATAACTGCAATAACTTGACTATAATGATAAACATAATTATTTGTATAGGGAACATTTTCTCCTTCGCCAGTAACGATCATGCAATCGATTTGAGAACTTATTCCTCCACTATTATTAATAATTTTACCAGAAACAACTTTTAAATTTAATTCTTCAAAAATAGATTTATTTAAGAGTTCAGTAGTAAGTCCCTCATACATATCACCTATCATTCCGGGATGTTTTATATATTCTGCTTGAGAAATTAAATCAATACCCTTGCTTTTTAAATCAGTTAATAAATTTGTAATTGTGTTTATCATAAAATTAATTCAATTGGATTTAACATTATTTAAATGTAACAATATTTTTATATAGTCAGAATTTGTACATACATAATGTTTAATATCAAAAAAACCGCCCCACAAGAGTAGAACGGTTTATATATTTGCCTCGGTCGCTGACCGTTACATCATTCCTGGCATTCCACCACCCATTGGCATAGCTGGTTCTGCGCTTTTCACTTCAGTGATTACACATTCAGTTGTTAACAACATTCCGGAAACAGAAGCTGCATTTTCAAGGGCAACTCTTGTTACTTTTGTAGGGTCGATGATACCTGCTTCAAGCATGTTTACATACTCATCGGTTTTTGCATTGTATCCGAAGTCTCCGCTTCCTTCCGCTACTTTAGCAACGATTACGGAACCTTCACCGCCTGCATTGGCAACGATTTGTCTTAATGGCTCCTCGATTGCTCTTTTCACGATTTTGATACCTGTAGTTTCGTCAGAATTGATACCTGTAAGGTTCTCCAATGCTTTGATTGCTCTTACTAAAGCAACACCACCACCTGCAACGATACCTTCTTCTACAGCTGCTCTTGTAGCGTGAAGTGCATCATCCACTCTGTCTTTTTTCTCCTTCATTTCCACTTCAGAAGCGGCACCTACATACAATACGGCAACACCTCCGGCTAATTTAGCCAGTCTTTCCTGAAGTTTTTCTTTATCGTAGTCTGAAGTAGAGGTTTCCATCTGAGCTTTGATCTGGGAAACTCTTCCTTTGATTTTACTTTCTTCACCACCACCGTTTACGATAGTTGTATTGTCTTTGTCGATCTGAACTTTTTCAGCAGTTCCCAACATATCAATAGAGATATTCTCCATTGTGAAGCCCTGCTCTTCAGAGATCACCTGACCACCAGTTAAGATTGCGATATCTTCCAACATTGCTTTTCTTCTGTCTCCGAATCCAGGAGCTTTTACAGCAGCAATTTTAAGGGAACCTCTTAATTTGTTTACCACTAAAGTAGCCAATGCTTCGCCTTCCACTTCTTCAGAGATGATTAATAATGACTTACCTCCTTGTGCAATTGGTTCAAGAACAGGAAGCAATTCTTTCATGGAAGAGATTTTTTTCTCTACTAAAAGGATATATGGATTTTCAAGCTCAGCCAACATTTTTTCAGGGTTTGTCACGAAATAAGGCGACTGGTACCCTCTGTCGAACTGCATACCTTCTACCACGTCTACCGTAGTATCAGTTCCTTTTGCTTCTTCTACTGTAATTACCCCTTCTTTACCTACTTTCCCGAACGCTTCAGCGATCAAAGAACCGATAGTATCATCATTATTTGCAGAAATAGAAGCTACCTGCTTGATTTTTTCTGAAGAATCACCCACTTCCTGAGATTGAGCTTTAAGGTTTTCTACAACAGCAGTTACCGCTTTGTCGATTCCTCTTTTCAGATCCATTGGGTTTGCTCCTGCAGCTACGTTTTTAAGACCTTCTCTTACAATAGCCTGAGCCAGTACAGTAGCAGTAGTAGTACCGTCTCCTGCGATATCATTGGTTTTGGAAGCTACTTCTTTTACCATCTGAGCTCCCATATTTTCTACCTTGTCTTCAAGCTCGATTTCTTTAGCAACAGAAACCCCGTCTTTTGTAACGTGAGGTGCACCGAAAGATTTTTCAATTACCACGTTTCTACCTTTTGGACCTAAAGTTACTTTTACTGCATTAGCCAATGCATCAACACCTCTTTTTAAAGCGTCTCTTGATTCAATATCGAATTTTATTTCTTTTGCCATTTTGATTTAGATATTAGATGTTAGATGTCAGAAGTTAGACATTTAACTTATGTTTAATTTGATTTTTAATTTGAATAGTCTGAAATCTGATGTCTTGAGTCTGGAGTCTTATCCAATTACACCAAGTAAATCCCCCTCTTTTACAATTAAATAATCCTTTCCTTCCAATTTCAATTCAGAACCTGAATATTTCCCGTAAAGAACTTTGTCACCTACTTTCACAGTTGTTGGCTCATCTTTTTTACCAGGTCCTACTGCCACCACGGTACCTTCCTGTGGTTTTTCTTTTGCGGTGTCCGGAATAATAATACCTGAAGCTGTCTTAGTCTCTGCAGCGATCGGCTCGATCAAAACTCTGTCTGCTAATGGTTTAAAGTTTACTGACATAATATATTTAATTTTTTAATTATTTCTGTGTTGTAATTCTCTAAATGTATGCCATCTGCCGGCTGTGGATGAAATGGCAGATTTTTTATTTTACGGAGCGGAAATTTTGGCAGAAAAATGCAGATTATTGTTTTAATTTAATCATCCTGAACCGGATGAAGCTTTGAAATAATAGCAGCGGAAACGGCAATTCCTATAAAGTTGGTTACTGATCTTGCTTCATTCATAAAACGGTCTACACTGTATAGAAGCGCGATATCCGTTAATGGGATTTTACCAAATTTATCAAGGGTGAAAATTAAAGCTAAAAATCCTGAGCCCGGAACCCCGGAAGCTGTTTTTGAAGTTATGGAAATGATTAGGAATAATATTGCATAATCTTTTACATCCATAGGAATATTATAAAACTGTACGAGAAACATACAGCAAGCCGAAATATAAATACACGCCCCGGCAAGATTGAAATTATACCCCAGCGGAATGAGGAGTCGGATTACTTTTTTGTCGTAGCCCTGGCTTTCCAGCTTTTCAAAAATCATGGGAAATGCTGTCTTGGAGGATGAGGTGGTCATTACCAGGATGATTTCATCTTTTATACTGATTAAAAATTCCCTGAAATTCAGCTGATAAAAATGGCAGATGGAACCCAAAATTCCAAATATAAAAATAAGGCTTCCCAAATAGACCGTAGCAACTATTTTACTTAACGGAAGAAGGGTATTGATACCATAAATAGAGATGCCGTAAGCAATATTGCAGAAAATAATGACAGGGAGAATGATATACAGATACTTTATAACCACATAAAACAATCCCATCCCGGAGTTTAAAATGTTGGTAAGCTTTGGGCTTTTCATTTTCCCGGCAATAATCCCGATGATGATTGAAAGCAAAAGAAAAATAGTGTACCTGCTGTTATAAAGCGTAAAAAAATCAGAATGCTTTGAAGCAAATTCAAAACGTTTCGGAATGGCAGAATGGATTTTGGAAAGGTCAATTCCTGTATCCGCTCCCGGCTTTATCAAAAAACCTAAAAAAAGCCCTAAAAGGATACTTAATGAAGTGATCGCCAGAAAATAAATGGCGGTATGCAAAATAATTTTGCTGGAATTTTTTGTTTCAAACAAATTTAAAATCCCGTAAATGATCGCAATAAATATCACAGGAAGAATCAATGCTTCCAGAACGGAGAAGAAATAATAATTGATGAGCTCAAGCTTTTTGCTGAATTCCGGTAAGTAATATCCGCAAATCACCCCGCCCATTATGGCGATAAATACATATAAGGTAAGATTCCTTAAGTATTTACTGGTAAACGTTTTTTCTGTTTGGAACGGTGACATCAATATGCGCTTCTATTGATACAAAAATAAAATTTATATTGAGATATAAAATAATATTAACAATTACTGCATAATAAGCCGGCTGCAGCTTCCCGGAATGATATTAAATCACTCCAAGAATCAAAGCACTCACCAGCATTACAATTGATGATCCGATGGCCCATTTAAGGGTGTATTTCAGATGGTCTGAAAATTCTACACCCGCCAGAGAAACCAGTAAATAGGTAGATGGTACAAGTGGGCTTAATAAATGAGATGCCTGTCCTACAAGGCTGGCTCTTCCCAGTACATCAGGGGGAATCCCCAACTGAGCTCCGGTAGAAGTGATGATCGGCAGGATCCCGAAATAATAAGCATCGTTGGTAAGGAAAAACGTAAGAGGAACACTGAATACGGCTGTAATGATGTTTAAAAATCCACCCCAGCTTTCAGGAACAATTCCTATAATGCTGTTTCCCATGGCCTGCATGATTCCGGTTCCGTTAAGAATCCCGGTGAAAATTCCCGCCGCGAAGATCATTCCTGCTACAGAAAGTGCATTCCCGGCATGTTTTGTCACGATTTTCTGCTGGTCTTTAAGCTTTGGATAATTGATCACTGCGGCTAAACAAAAGGCGAGCATAAAGGCAATCGCCAAAGGAATCAGGTCCAGGATCATTACCACAAGTAAGGTTACGGTAAGGGCAAAGTTTATCCAGAGAAGTTTTGGTCTTAAAAGTTTAGGATTATTGTCACCAATAATATCATTGCTGCTGTACTGTGTATATTTTCCATACCTGGCAATTTTCTTTTTTTCTTGTACCCCAAGAATATAAGCAACCAGGATCACCCATAAAATACCGATGAACATAATAGGAATCATAGGAACAAATATTTCTGTATGGCTCAGCTTAAGAGAGCTCATTACCCTTGCTGTAGGGCCGCCCCAAGGCAAAATATTCATAATTCCTCCTGCAAGCATCACAATACAGGTAAGGATCAGGGGATTCATTCCTTGTTTTTTATATAAAGGAAGCATGGCAGCTACTACAATAATATAAGTGGAAGAGCCGTCACCGTCAAGAGATACCAAAGTTGTGAGAATGGCTGTTCCGACGGTTGTTTTAACAGGATTATCACCCACAGCTTTCAGAATTACATTGACCAAAGGCTCAAAAAGCCAGGTATCTATCATTAAGCTGAAAAACAGGATCGCGAATATCAGCATCACGCCGGTCATGGCGATTTCTTTAATTCCTGTTTTTGTCATTTCTCCCAGTTCAGAGCTGTAACCTGCTGCCACAGCAATGATTACCGGAACTAAAACCAGTGCAGTAAGCGGAGTCATTTTTTTGTACATAATCAGAACCATAAAAATGACGATCATCGAAAATCCCAGAATTGTAAGCATAGTATTATGATTTAAGATTATTTATTTTTTTTTCTCCAGTCGAAGCTGTTTCTAAAGCCTATGTAAGCGTAATTGCTGGTTTTTCCGGTCTCCAGCTGGTTGATGAACGCAAGCTCAAGGGCAGAGTTTTTACCCGTTTTGATACCAATTCCTGCAGTGAGGCGGTTACTATCAAATGGTTCATCTTTTACCACATTCATCCTGATTTCATTTTTCAGGATTCCATAGATTTTTTCCTTTTCTCCTTTTTTGTTAAAAGGTATTTTCACCGAAATAAGGTATCGCAGCCTTACTACAAATTCATCAGGATTATTGATGAACCGTTCTTCTACACGCAGGCGGTTGGAAATGGAGGTTCTGCCGATATTGTTTTCCATTGTTACCTGCTGGAAAGGTCTTTTCTCATAGCGGATCTTCTTGGAATCATCAGAATTGTAAGATTCCAGCACAAGGAACATTGCGCCGACTGCCGGCTTTATTCCGTTCGCCACTTCATGATCTACATAGGCATTTACCAGGAAGAGTCTTGTGTCATAGGCCAGATCAAAGGATCGGTATTGCGCAAGTGCCGTGAGTGTATTTTTATCTGTAAGCTTAGCAGACATCAGATACTGAAACCACATATTATAATTATCCCTGCTTTGAGCCTGAAAAAGAGGCGCAAGAAATAATAAGAGCAGAAGTGATAGAGTAGATATAATTCGTCTCATGTAACATTTGATTAATATTGTAATTTCTCAAATATATCCAATACTCGTATCGGCCTGCGAAATTTTCAATCAATGGCATTTTTTATCAGTGAACTGCATTTTCCCGTTAAAAAGATGGTATATTTGAAATCTTTGAAACCAGCATTGTAAGGATGTTTTTACTTGTAAATATTGTAGTTATATTGTTGATATTCAGGATTTTATTTAGTTCTAAAATTTTGAGTAAACTCATGTCTTACAGATGGAAGTTTCTGCTGGGATTTCAGCATGTATTTTTCTTTTTAGTGTTTGTTTTGATCATTTATTTTACGGAAAACACCTTCCTGAATCCCCCGGATCTTATCTGGAGCATTATTTTTAATATTATTTACAGCTTAGGAATTTATTATTGGGTGTACCAGTTTCTTGTTCCTAAATTTTATTTATCGAATAAATACCCGGAGTTTATTTTATATGCGCTCATCTGCTTTTTGATTTCAAGCCTTTTCAGGATTTTGTATGAGCCTGCCATCTTTACCATGCAGTTTTCTGAGGAATTGGGCTACACTACTTTTTTATATAATGTGTATATCACCCAGGCTATCGTGATTCTTGTAGCCTCGTTTTTGGGAATTACGAAAGACAAATTTATTATAGAGCAGGATGTGGCAGATCTTGGCGAGCAGAAGGAACAGCTGTATATTGATTTGCTTAAATCTAAATTAAGCCCTCATTTTCTGCTCAACACACTGAATAATATTTATGTAAACAGCTTTGTTCCCACAGAAAAAACCTCCAATTCTATTTTACAGCTCAGCAAACTGCTGCAGTATATTATCTATGACAGCGGCAAAGAAAAAATAAGTGTCGCGCAGGAGTTTTCTTCCCTTAAGTCTCTTACAGAACTGTATCAGCTTAAATATAATAACCAGCTTGATATTGTTTTTACTATTCAGAATGAGGAAGCGTGTGAGGTGATAGAAATTCCGACTTCGGTTTTTCTTACTTTGTTTGAAAATTCGCTGAAGCATTCTGCCATCGGAATGGAACCTTCTGCCTTTGTAAGGGTTTTATTTACGATTGAGAACCAGGAAATTATTCTTACCATTGAAAATTCCATATCCGAAAACAAAAATCTATCTTTAGATATTGGATATCAGGGACTGGGAAATAAAGCAATTACCGGCATCCTTGAAAAATATTATACAGGAAAATACAGCTTTTCTTCCGAAGTTTTAGACAATAAAAATTACCAGACTATTTTAAAAATTAATTACAATGGCTGATTTGAAAATAGTAAGCGTTGATGATGAATATCCGGCATTACAGCTGGTAAAGCAGTATTGCGGAAATATTGATGAGGTTGAAATTTTGAACTCTTTCCAAAATCCGGTAGAGGCTTTGGAATATTTAAAGGAAAACAGGCCGGACCTTGTAATTTTAGATATTAATATGCCTTTGATGAATGGTATTGAGCTTCTGGAAAGCCTTCCTTATAAGCCATTGTGCATATTTATGACTCTGGAAACACAGCATGCGGTAAAAGCCTTTGAGCTGGATGTGGTACATTATCTTGTAAAGCCGGTGGATTTTGATACATTTAAAAAAGCAATTAATAAAGCAAAAGATTTTCTCCGGTTTAAAAAATCAACGGAAAATAAAACTCAGGAGGATTTTATTATGTTTAAATCCAATTATGTCATCAATAAAGTATTTCTGAAAGATATTCTATGGGTGGAAGGATTTGGTGAATATATTATTCTGGTAACAGCTTTCAAAAAGTATATGATTTTGGACAGGATGTCAAATTTTGAAGAAAAATTTCAGGATTTTGGCTTTATAAGAATTCACAAATCTTATATTGTGCTTTCATCCCATATCAATTCCTATGACGCCAGTTCCGTATATCTGGAAGGAGGAGGTAAGCTGCCACTCGGGAGAACTTATAAAAGTTTTTTGAAAATTTTTATGAATTAAATTAACATAAAAAATATTTTTTATTTGGTTTTGAAAATTTTTATATATTTGTAGCGTAAAAACATAGAAATATAAATTGATGAAAAAATTATTAAATGTTGCATTTACTGCAATAACACTACTTTGGTGTGCAAGCTCTTTTGCACAGAATATTCAGGAACCGGAATTCGTAGGTGAATGTATGGTTTTAAAATCAGATAATACAACCCAGTTACTTCAGAAACACACAACACAAATGCGTTCTGCTATGAATGCAGGGATTCATTGTGGGAATAGGAAGTGTAAAATCCAAGCTGCAGATCGACGGTTGCTGCTCAGATACAAAGCTTAAAGCTTCGGATAATCTTCAGTTTATCGTTCGTTCGGTAGATAATAATACAGATCCTATGGCGATTGTAAAGATTTTCCGTTTTGATTCGAGTAAGAAATACAGAAGAGCAGAAGTTTCTTCACAAAACAATTGGGGAACTGTAAAAACCAATAAGCTTCAATATCTTAATTTTACAGCAAAAAAATATGGTAACAGCTCTTATTTGATTACCCTGAAAGATAAACCTGCCGGTGAATACGGGATCACAATTACCAATCCGAATGCTCTTGACGAAAAGAGTACAATTGTATCCACTTTTTCAATTCAATAAATACAATGAAAAAGCCGTTAACGGTTTCTGTTAACGGCTTATTTATATTCTTTATTATTTCTTTCCGGCTGCCTGCATCGGATTTACCCTTCCATTGGAAGCTCCTCTGGTGTTACCACTTTCTTTTTGCTTAAATAACTGGAATTTTGAAATCTCTGATGTTCCACCATTATTACTCCAGAAATTATTGGAAGTATCAATGTCTGCTGTTTCTCTCATCGGGTCCAGCTGTATTGATTTTAATTTTTTATCAAAATAATACGTTTTGGAAACTCTTTGCTCATTCATTCTCCAGATTTGTGCTGAAGATTTGTCTGTCATTTTTGATCCGTCTTCGAAAGTGAATTCAAGGATAATTGGCATTACCAATCCGCCTTTATTGCTGAAATCGATCTGGTAAGCTGTGATATTTTTAAATTTATCTTTATCCTTCTGAGTCAAAGCATCCGTTCCATCTATTTTGAATGAATATTCTTTGTCGTTATCTACTTTTTCCTGGCCTCTGTCATACCTGTAATAGAAATCTTGGGCATCTTTATCTTTGTCTACATAAAAAGTAATATTCTTATCTTCTCTGTTCCTGATTTTTGAAATATCTTCAAAATCATTCAATAAAGGTTTTTCCACTTTATATTTTATTTCGCTTCCTCCTTTTGGAGCAGTTTCAAGGTCAGCAGCAGCCACAGTTACCTTATCGATGGCAATATCTACCGGATCTGTTCCGTAGAACCAGCCTCTCCAGAACCAATCCAGGTCTTCACCGCTTGCATCTTCCATTGTTCTGAAAAAATCCGCAGGTTCAGGATGTTTAAATGCCCATCTTTTAGAATATGTTTTAAAAGCTTTGTCGAAAAGTTCTCTTCCCATAATGGTTTCACGAAGAATATTTAATCCGGTGGCCGGTTTTGCATAGGCATTCGGACCAAACTGAACAATATTTTCAGAATTGGTCATGATGGGTTCCAGCTGATCTTTCGGAAGCTTCATGTAATCTACGATTGTCCATGCCGGACCTCTTTTTGAAGGAAATTTATTGTCCCATTTTTCTTCTGTAAGATATTCTACAAAAGTATTGAGGCCTTCATCCATCCATGTCCACTGTCTTTCGTCAGAATTAATGATCATCGGGAAGAAGTTGTGACCCACTTCGTGGATAATTACGCCCAGCATTCCGTTTTTAATACCTTCAGAATATGTTCCGTCTTTTTCGGTTCTTCCGTAGTTAAAGCAAATCATAGGATATTCCATGCCATTAGACGCCTCCACTGACTGAGCTACCGGATATGGATAAGGAATGGTGAATTCCGAATAGGTTTTAATGGTGTGTGCAACAGCTTTCGTAGAATATTTTCTGTATAATCCGTAAGCTTCTTTTGGATAAAAGCTCATAGCCATTACTTTATTGTTGTTTTCAGGAATAGTTACGCCCATCCCGTCCCAAATGAATTTTCTTGAAGATGTCCATGCAAAATCTCTTACATTATTTGCCTCAAAAACCCACGTTTTTCTTTGTTTTGAATGATTTTTTTCTGCTTTTTTTGCTTCATCCAGAGTTACAATTTCTACCGGTTCTGCAGAAGTTTTAGACTTATTATATCTTGCCAGCTGATCTGATGTTAAAACCTGATCATAGTTTTTGCATTCTCCGGTTCCGCCCACAACATGATCTGCAGGTACATTCATGGAAACTTTAAAATCCCCGAAAACAAGAGCGAATTCTCCTCTTCCGGTAAACTGATGATTCTGCCACCCGTGAAAATCGCTGTATACACACATTCTAGGGTACCATTGTGCCATCGTGTAAAGATCGTTTCCGTCTTCAGCAAAGTTTTCATAGCCGCCACGGCCGCCCATTTTTATCCTGTTTGGGATATTGTAGTTCCAGTCTATTTTGAATACAAGTTTTTCACCTTTTTTCAATGGCTTCGGCAGGTCAATACGCATCATGGTTTTGTTTACCGTATAAGGCAGCGGAGATCCTGATGCATCGGTTACCTTTTCCAGGTTAACACCATAACCATTATCTTTTACGGGTATATCCGTTGTTCTTAGCTGCTGGTCGTTGGACGCCTTGGGAAGCGAAGAAGAAAATGGAAAATCTGCTTTTTTTACGCTTGACTGCTGATTTTCATCCAGTTGGAGCCAGATATAATCCAGCTCATCGGGAGAATTATTGTAATATGTTACCGTTTCAGAACCTTTCAGATTTCTTTTATCTTCATCCAGGTAAGCTTTGATATCATAATCTGCCCTGTTTTGCCAATAGCCGTGTCCCGGGGCTCCTGAAGCTGTTCTGTAGATATTTGGGGTAGGAAGAATAGTTCCTAATTGCTCGAATTTATTCCCATGGTTGCTTCCAGGATTGTTCTGAATATTTTGAGCGGTTAACCCAATATAAGCAAATACTGAAAGTGCGGCAACTTTTAGTTTCATAACCGAAATTGTTTAAGAATTAACAAATATAATAATAAGTAGTTGAAAATATAAAAATGTTTCAGCCTCAGAAAGGAATTCTTTCTAAAGTCATTTTTAATGATAATGCAAAGACTCCTGATGAAACAAAGAGCACCCAGTCTTTCTTGTTTACCTTAAACAGATTAAGCAAAATAAAAAGAACAATCAAGATTCCAAAGACAATCACAATCTGCCCCAGTTCTAATCCGATATTGAAGCCAAGTAGCGGAACTGCAATGCTTTGGCTTTTTGCAATCATGACTCTTGCCGTATTAGCAAAGCCCATTCCATGAATAAGCCCGAAAATCAATGTCAGGTAATAGTTCGCTTTCATGAGCGTCTGTTTTTTGTTGTTCATCAGAATATTATCCAGGGAGGTTAAAACAATGGTTAAAGGAATTAAAAATTCCACCCAATCAGAATTGATTCTTACAATATCCATAATGCTTAACGCCAAAGTTATTGAATGTCCGATGGTAAAAGCTGTAACCAGAATTAAAATTTTTTTCCAGTCATTATAAGAATACACCGCGATTAATGCCAGTACAAAAAGCTGATGATCCAGCGCGTCCAACGAAATAATATGTTCCCAGCCAAGGTTTAGATAAAATAAAAAATCCTGCATCATAAAGTAAAATATAAAAGCTTACGAAAATAATGATTAATTTCGGAACAAATTTATTGGTCTTGATTTATGAAGAGTTTTTGTCTTTTTTTGCTTCCTGTTTTCTTGTTTTTGTCTTTTACAAAGGTGAAGCACCCTTATCATGTGGGGTCTGTGGAGATTAATTATAATTCGAAATCAAAAACTTTTGAAGTAACCGGGCGTTTTTTTCTTGATGATCTGGAAAATGGATTAAGCAAAAAATATAACCAGTCATATCATTTTAATGATCCTAAATACAAACCAATGCTTAACGAAGCGCTTAAAAACTACAGTTCAGAATACTTTAAGCTTAAAAGTAACGGTAAGTTCATGAAGGTTAACTTCATTGGATATGAAGAAGACCATGAATCTGTAAATGTTTACCTGGAATCTGAACCTGTTGAAAATCCAAAAAAAGTAGAAGCGGCGGTTAGTTTTCTTTACAACCTTTTTGATGATCAGATGAATATTGTCCATATAATTAATGGCAATACAAGAAAAAGTGAAAAGCTAACCTTTCCCAACCGTTATCTTTATCATCAGCTTTAAATTTCTATTAACTGTAAAGGATTGTAAAATAAATAATTGTTAATAAAGTTATTTATTTTACACAAAATGACTATATTTGTTTTGAACTGTAATAGTTAATTTTATATAAAATATTGCTGTTTCGATATTAAAAGTCAATAGAGCTAAAAAATAATGTAAACGAAATGTTTTAGTTTTGGCTAATTAATAAATTAAATGTTAATCAGACGTCATTAGTTGCATTTTATTTTCTCATTAATGGGATAGTTAGGGATAGAAACATACTTATTTTTAATAATTTGAACAAATTCACATTATAATACAGGCTACAAATTCTATTAACACAAAAGATCTTTAGAAAGAGTACTTTAAGAAGTGCTCTTTTTTTTATTAGAATAATCGAACCAAGTAAATAAAGTGTGAAGTCAAGATTATAACTGAGCATAATAAATCAAAACATTGAAGGTCTATAATGGGCCTTTTTTTTTATCTCATCACGTTGTTCTGTTTAATTTTATAAAATATAGAGATGAAGTTATTCTGAGATTGTAGCATTTATTTATTATTCAGAACGAATTTATTTTTATAAAATAAATTGTTATTACAATTGATAGTGAGTTAATGTGATTGATTTTGCTATATATATAATTGATAAATAATCACTTGTGCGAAAGTAGTATATAGATGGTATATCTGTTTTTCTCCGAAATAATATAAAATTCCTAGCTTCGCACATATTTTTTGAAATGTAATTGCATTTACGTAATGGAGAAAAATTAATTCTTTAAATAAAAAAAAACAACATTTATGAAAAAAGTAAAAGATTATTGGTATTACTTCTGGTAATGCTCAGTTCCGCATCTTTGTCCGCCCAGGTGGGGATAAAAACATCAAATCCTTTGGCCACTTTACACGTAGACGGCGCCAGCGATAATTCTGCAACAGGAAAGCCTAACGCTTCCCAGGAAAGTAACGATGTAGTAGTAACACCTACAGGGCAGTTAGGTGTGGGAATCATTTCACCAACTGTGAAACTTCATGTAGTGGGAACAACGGCTAATTCTAACAGATTCAGTTTGATAGATGCTCCGGCAGGTACTAACCAGCATGTGGAGTTGCTAACTTTGTTAGGACACAATTCTTATACTCTTTATCTTTAAGAGTATGAAAAAGATCAGAAAAAATTACAGTCTATAGTTTAAGATCCAAGCAGTATCTTTAAGTGAGCAGCGAGGCAATGTATCCTCGGTAGCTGAAGAATTTGGGATCTGTAAAGAAAGTCTCGTTAATTGGCGAAAACTTCACAAAGAAGGTAAACTTAGCAAGGAAAAACAAATATCCTCTGATCCAATAAGGGAAGAGTTATTGAGACTTCGCAAAGAACTGGAAGAAACAAAGCTTGAACGTGATATCTTAAAAAAGGCGGTAGGCATCTTCTCCAAGAGAGAGGGGTAAGATAT
>NZ_AUMT01000022.1 GCF_000430825.1 Chryseobacterium daeguense DSM 19388
GTTGTGCTTACATTAATGATTCCTTTTGTAGGATTAGGAAATATGTTTGTTGGAATTACATTAGAATCATTTGTTCCCAGTGAAGACCTTTGTATTAATAATTTCCCTATACTACTACACATATTTCCTAAAGGGTCTTTCACGTCAACTAAGACAACAGAAGTATTCTGTGTGAGTACATAATTGGTAGGATTTGCAATCGCTGTTAAAGTATTTGTGCTAATATTATAATCATAATAATTAAAAGTATAGCTTGAAGGATTGCTTACAAACTGATTGTTGTAAGTGGTAAGATTTACACTGGTAGTTCCTGCTGCTGCGTTTACATTCAATTGTTCTTGCAAAAGATTAATTTTATAAATAAAAACATTAACGTTCTTAATAGAATGCCTCGCTGTAGCCCCTCCTGTGGATGCAGAAAAACCAAAGTATCCTTGAGACATTGATCCGACCCCTCCTGAAGGAATAAAAGACTGGTTGCAAATTACATTTCCATCCATTGTAATTTTTAGAAGTATAGAATTAGGGTTCGAAGGATCAGCATTACCCGTAATTTCTACGTGCTTATAATTTGCTCCAACAAAAGGCTGACTAGATTGAAGGTTGGCAGAATGAAAAGTACTTCCTGGTGTATTATTGAATTCTATATTACCAACATTTTTCCCATACAGAACATGCAGCATACTCATTTCTGTATCATTAGTATTATTATAGCAATCAAAAGCTACCATGAGCCCTTCAGCATTATCTGGAATTCCAAGACCGTAACCCGATGTATAAGCAGCAGGAGGATTAGCTAAATACCAAAACGCTACCCCATCTCCATGGGCGTATGTTCCATTACCATCAATTCTAAAATCAAATTCGACTTTCCAATGTTTACAGGAATTTAAATCAAATGGAGCATTAAGCTTTATACCACCTACCTGAAAAGTCTGATCAGCAGTTAGCTGAATAAAGTCATTAACGGGAACTGCAGAAGGTACAATATCCCATCCCGTAGTATTTATAGGATTTCCCCCAAGTTGATATATCTGCCCAAAAGATTTTGAATTCAGCAATACAAAAATTGCTACGAAACTTTGTAAAATTATTTTCTTCATTTTCTTTATTTTAAACGCCGGCAAAGTTATGGACACTTTGCGCCATTTAATGTAGTACTTGTTTGCTAATTCATTAGTATTGATTGAATATGAAAACACATATATTATAAATATACGTCAAAAGGACTATAGTTAATAAACAGAATTACCTAAATATGACCTGCAGTCCATAAGTTAAATTATATCAACATGTATAATAAAAGACTACTTTAAAACCAGGAGTTGAAAGCCTCGGCCAAAAACACAATAAGATGAAAAAAAAGACCAAGGCAATCAACAAAGTTCCGTTCTAAGCAATAGCTCTTTGATAATTTGTAAAACTTGAAAAGCTTATTGTTTATATATAATGCAGTAAGGTTTTAATGTAAATTATGAATTTTCATTAATTACTTATAATTTCCAAAAAAATTCAAATCTAATCATTGGTTTTGTTCTGATATTAATTTTAATTTACTTTTATCGCAGACTTTTTAAAACCAAATAAAAAGAAGTAAGGAAAAAGATCAGAGCTTTAAATGACATAACATTAAAATATGTTTATTCCTGCTATAAAAATATTGATAAGGAAAAACTCTGCAATATTCTAATCATTTGTACTTGTAGAATCATAAAAATCATTTAAAAACTGTAAATTATTGATATTATTAACTACATCAACCATTCTTAAACTTTAATTAATAGGTAAAGACTATTTTAAAACTAGAAAGTTTGATTGTAGATGCAGTTTACATATTTGAAAAAGCCCCCCATTAAAAACACTAATGATGAAAAAAAAAGGTGGGGGGCAATCTCAACACTACTCTTTTTATGCTTAGATGATAAATATAAAATAACATAGTGTTAATGTTAATTATAAAATCCCTTACTACTTTATAATGTATGTTTATAATTTAAATCAGATAATGTAATTTCTAATGATTTTTCAGACTATTCTGCTATGTTTGCTTCTAGTTGTAAACAACTTCAAAATCACAATAATAGAGCGCAAAATTATCCTTCCTTAATGCGAAATCCCGTAGGATTATCATTAAATCTGAATCTCATTAAAACTACAAGCCATGAGATTAGTACTACAAGATGAGTTACGATGTTTCATAATAAATGATGATTTGAAATAATCAATAATTTCTCTAGCAAGTTATTCAAAGCTGAACTTGCCAACACAAATGATTAATTCTTAATTTTTGAAGGTTATCAGAAAATCTGTTCATCGATAGATTTCTATTTACAAAAAGGCATTAATTAAGGAAAGCTTAATAATAAAGAATTCTCAACCTATATATGAAATGATTGAGATTTAGCCAACGTACCATTTTATCTTTGTCCCGATTAATATTTTAAATGTTTTGAGGAAAGCATTTGCATAAATCGTCATTTTGCAGTTTCACGTTGAAAAATATTGCTGAGCGAACTCAGCAATAATGAATGATCATTTGTGTATTCAGAATCATAAAGCTATTTATTTTTTTGATGTTTTCTCAAATATTTTCTACCCGCTTGCTGCATTTAAAACTATTGCGACACAAAATTAAAATCTTCAAAATCTAAAACTTGTAAAACTTTTATATAATAACAATAGTATTTAAACTACAAACTGTAAATAGCAGCATGATTTATTATTTGTAATTTTTAGGTTCTTTGCTTTTTTCTTAAATTCTGTGTAATGAGATATTACCTATTAAAATAGAGATTAGTCTTAATCGCAAGACTATATAATATAAAGGTTATTTTACGGTATTAAAATATAATAAACGAGTATTGCTCATCAGTATCCGGTATCATCCAGGACGGTTAACATACACCTTTCTATTATTTAAGGGTTGTAATGAACGGAAATTCGGCTCACTGTAAATGGATTTATATGAATCAAATTCATTTAAGGATAAATGTTGAACATCTTTAAATACGAACCATGTAACCGGCCCTCCATTTACTAAAGAAGAATTAGCTCCAAAATTAGGTGTTGTTAATGATCCACTGTAGGTATAATAACCCGAAGTAGAAGGTAATAATTTTGATAAATCAAAAACAGTATTAGGAGAATTAATCGCGTTATTTACAGTGGGTGACTGGGCAATCAGCTCTTCTAAACCAGAATTGGCATCGCCTAAATTAACCAATACCCCTAAAACCGCATAAGAATTATCTGATGCGATGTTCACAAAATGAATCTCCATGGTACTATAGTTCCCATCAATAGCATGTTCACTGTGGTAATGAAAATGAAAATTGCTTAAATTATATTTTTTACCACCCACAGAAATATAATTATTAAAATAATCGGCATTATTTATATTTATTTTTAAATTTTCACCAGCATTATTCATAACAGAGTTTAATGTTATCGCACCATAGTGGATCATAGGATCATTACTGTGGAAAACGACAGCTTTCGCAGTTTCAATATTAATTGGTGTCTGTGAATCGGCAATGGAGGCAGGTATATTACTGATGTAAATAGGCGTACTAATAAGATCTTTGGGATATGAATTAAGCTCAAAAGAACCTGCATCTGCCTCACAAGAACATAAAATTGATAAATACATTATCCCTATTAGCAGAAAATTTGCTTTTGTTTTCATTGTATAAATATTTACATGTTAAATTGGTTTATAAAATTTAGATTATCCAAGAATATTATATTTTATAAATATGTTTTCAGAATTTTGTAGATAAATTTTCTTACAGAAAAATAATTACTCCGCAAAGGCAATTATTATAACTATAAGAATTAACGATAATATTACATCTCTTAAATCATTTTTGTTCATAATAAAAAGTCGGTGATAAAACCAGGCACTCAACGTGCCTGGTACACACATTCTGAAATTAGGATAAAACACATATAAAGGTAAATAAGCTGTGTCTTAAAACTATTAAGGTTGGAGTTACTGTAATTTTTCTATAAAAATTGTTATACTTGACGTTACTGCCGGAAAAGTCCCCGAAGCACTAAATGCAGGATATCCAACAAAGGAAACTCTATAAATTTCGTTACTGCCAAAGAGACTTATCAATGTTGTGGCAGAGTCCCTGTTACCGGGATTAAAATTATCAGAAAAATTATTCCATGTATCCGCTGTACAATCACGTAATGCAAAAGAAGGGGCATCATTGTCACCTGTTCCAGCCTTCTGCATCCACACCGAAGTTCTGTCGCTAAAACCATTAATTCTGAACTGTGGTGTTGCTACCGAACCTGTCCCGTTATACCTCACAGATATATTTCCAATTGTAGTAATAGAAGTTGTAGGCGTATTCGTATTAATTGGAACAGTATTTCTTACATATGATAACGTTGAAACAGTATTATTCGGTCCTATGATCACATTACACGTATTTCCAAGAAACGATAAAGGCACAGAGATCGAAGTCGGAGAAGTAAAATCTGGTGTTCCGGAGACGGAATATGTAATGACACCGTTACCATTGTTCAAAACTCCGGGATTCAGAGTAAAAGTAAGTCCGTTTTGGGTGAATGATGAACCCGTAAAATAAGTTCCTCCATTACCTCCGGAATATGGGATTGTAATTGTTCCGCTATATGGTATCCCAGAAGTGAAACTTAAAGGAAATACAGAGCTTCCGATACAATTGAGACCTGTAATAGCTGGTGCAATAGTAGAGTTATTATTTATTGACCTCCACTCGGTTCCATTCCAAAAAACGAAACCTTTAAAAGTAAGTCCTCCCAATCCCGTATTATAGACCAAAAGCCCACTCGCCGGAGATGGTATTGTGATCTGATCTGTGGGACTTGTTAATGCTATTCTGGGAATAAGGAGCCCTTTGTTATTAGACGTTAGATCCAATACAGATGAAGCATGCGGGTCAGGCGTATTGACTCCAATTTGGGCATAAAATACAGAAGTAATAAACAATGTATTCATTAAAAAAAATAATTTTTTTTTCATAGTTAAATTTTTTTAAGTTAAATAATTGCTAAAGAATAAATAAACTTTAGCAATTATTGGTCATCAAAGTGTTGATAGAATCTATCTTTAAATATTTTCATACCTGCCTTTAGGTAAACTTGCTTAGATATTTATCAGAAAACTGATATTACCCACGTGTGAGGTACCCCGTTAATTGAGAAATTAAAAATTGCACTGCTTCCATTATGAGAAGAAGGGTATCCTGATATATTGAAATAAAGCATGCCATTACGAGGGTCATAGTTATTATTCATAGCAACCAAGTTTAATCCTATAACCCCCGATGAAGATACTGTTGTTAAAGCAGGAGATATAGTTCCTGTACCTCCAGTAACTCTGATAAATCCAGTTGCACTAACATAATTATTTGAATTGACCATCACCGCCAGAGGAAATTTATTTGCATCAATTAACAAAGGAGCGTTAACACAAACTGAAAGATCTTGCCAAGCTCCATTGCCATAACCTTTAAAGCATTTTCCCGTAGTATCAAAAATAATCATCCCATCGGAAGGGCTTGATATAGCTGACGGACCAGTTACACGGTTAGTTATAAACGCTTTATTGGTCGCACCCAAATCTAAACTGGCTTGAGCATTTGGCGTCGTATTTCCAATACCTACACTTCCATTTCCCTGTACTCTTAAATATTCTGTATAACCAGGGGTATGATTAAGATTTCCAAACGCAACCCTAAAAACTGGGTCTGTATTAGCCACTGAATCATTTCCGTTTAACACCATAACCCCTTGATTATTATTACTTTGCAATTCTAGAGCTGTCGGGCTAAAAATTCTTGGCGAATTGGTGATTGGATTATTTGAAGATCTGGTAATTGTTAAACCTGAACCTGATGAAGCCGGCACAACATTCAAATCACCTCCGGTAAAAGTAATCGGATGTCCTGCCTGTGTCACTGTCCTATTCCCTGTTAATGAGCCATCAGCATTGTAAATATTGGTACTAGCTGTACTGGCATTTTGCCAGCTTGCAAGGCCGTTTGCATCACTCACTAATATTTTCCCTGCCCCCTGGGTTCCGTCTGTTATTTTTATATTTCCGGCTACATCCAGATTTGCTGCTGGTGCCGTAGTTCCAAGATTTATTCCTACTCTTCCTCCGCTGGTTAGAACCATTCCTGGCGCTTCTGCCGGGGTAGAGGAGGCATGAAACTGAAGAAAGCCCGAACTTAATCCTAAGCCATAAAAATCATCCCCTGTGGAATTATTGAATACAGCTAATTTCTTCCCTGCAACATCAGTTACGCTGCTTCCGACTGCACCTCCTAAATGAAGTAAATTTTTAGGTGCTGTTACATCAATTCCTAAGTTTCCAAATTCATCAAAACGCCCTGCTTCTCTACTGCTATTAATAAGAAAAGCCAACGCGTTATTCTGAACTGTACCGTTTCCTCTATGGATCCCCATGATACCTGCACCAGAATAAGAAAAATTATTATTGATTTTAGCATTGAACAATACTGAGCCAATAACATTGTTATTTGATAAATTTGCCCCTACATTGGAACGACGCAGAATCAATTCATGCCCATTACCAATTGGGCTTTCATCATCAAAAAGATAATCATCGTCAATATCCGATGCGGCAGCATGGTTATATAAATGCAGCCTTGCAGCAGGATTAGTGATTCCAATGCCTACTCTGCCCAGATTTGATACTGCCAGGTCATTAGATTGTTGCAGTGTGGTAGGTACTCCTGATACAGCATTATCTTTTCCTCCATCCACGTGAAATGCAGCTTGAGGATTAGATGTATTTACTCCAACTTGAGAATAATACACAGCCGGTAATAATACGGCCAATACGATTGTTGTTTTCATCTTTATTATAGTGTTAATTAATTGATATGTCGATTTAAGTAAAATTCATCAATCTCTTCCATTTAGTTATAGTAGTTCTGCTAATTTTAAACTGATTAGATAATTGTGAATTATTTAGATTATATTCTTTCTGATAATTCAGTATTTTCAAAATTGTATTTTTGTCATAAGATCTATGGCTCTGATTAAACATTTCAGTATCCTGATCTTCATTCTTACCAAATAATACCCTGTCAAGCTCCATGACTTCCAATACTGTCATATTTTCTTTTAATAAATGATTAAAGTCCATCTTTTTATGATGGAAATTAATTTCGATTATATCAGAGTATATTTTTCTATAATTAGGTTTAATTTCATCTTTCATACTATGTTTGCTAGTTATATTAACCTCATACTATTTGATCGTATTTGCTTATCCATTTATATAGAGTAGTTTTTGGTATCCGATACTCCTCTATTATCTGTTTTTTTGTCATTTTGCCGCTTTTTTCCATTTTTAAGATGAAGGCGATTAGATCTTTTGTATAAATATTTTTCCGAAATCTCGGAAGTTTTGAAACATTATCTGGATGTTTCTTGTACTGGGTATTTGCCATGGGTGAATACAAAACCAAATGCTGAGTGTAAATCCTAAAAAAATCGTACTCCAGTAGTTTACTCCATTTCAAAAGCATATCACAATCAATGCTTTTTGACTTATAGACTGACTCAATGTCTGATATACTGCATTTAAAAAAATTGCAAATACGATCCATTCCCATTTCGATTTCATTTACTCTTTCTTCAATAAGACTTCCAATAACAATTATTTTAACCGATTTCATATTTACTTTTGAATATTTAAATTAATTATCTTCTTTCTTGAGGTTAGCGGACAGGCTTTATCATTTTTACTATGTGGGTCATATTTATAATTATTATAATTATATTGTTATTGACTGATATATATCCATTTTAAAAGTTTGGTCTCAAAAACTGAATGCCCTAGCGAAAAATATTAGATGATGATGAAAAAGCCAGGGCAATCTTTTAAATTACTTCTTCGGTCTAATTGGGCTTGATTGACCAATCAAATACAAAAATTGTAGCATAAATAATAAATTAAATTGTTATTACGATAGCACGTTGCCATCTTTTTCTATCAGACTTACAGTGGTTCTACTGGTACCATCCGATTTAGTATCTAGTTTAACTTCTGAGTTAGACGGATCATTAACCCAGGAATCATTTGTAATATCAACTCCGGTAATTTTTTGCCACATAGTACCATCAAAAAAATAATAACCTTCTGCCACGATATTTGCTGTTTTGGAGCTTGATATAGTAACCGCAGAGGTGGCAAAAATAATTGTTCCTTTCTGTGAAGATCCATATTTGCTATCTGCTGATTTAATCTGGTCTCCTGTTAACCTGGGCACTAACAATCCTTCCGCTCTGCTGCCATCTGTACTTTTAGCAGTAATATCCAAAGTTGTTTGGGGATCTATATTATTTATCCCTATTTGGCCAAATACTATTAACGGTATTGTTATTGTGCCAATGATCATTTGTTTTTTAAGAATTGTTTTCATCGCTAGTTTTTTATTAGTTGATAAAATACCTGGTTTCAGTTACAAAAAAACATTCATAGATCTTTAATATTTTAAGTAATTTTAAAACATTGTTTACATTAAGAACTATTACAAAATTATAATAGCTAAAAATGATTAATTGTAGAACTATCATGTAATTGAAGTAATACTTAACGTACAATAATTAAAACTAATATTACATTATTTATTACCCTGTTTTTTTTCCTTTGCAAATCTAAAAAATGAAAAAATCCTTAAACATATTATTAATATTGATGTGCTTGCTATACAAAGGTCAACAGCAAAGAAATTACTACGAAAAGTGGTATACTACTGAAGATAATATGTTACCTCAGAACACTATTAAATCAATCGTACAAGACAAATATGACTTTATATGGCTATCTACAGAAAACGGAATTGTAAGATTTGACGGTAAAGATTTTAAAACATATGATAGTCATATTCCAAACGTTGAAAATAGAACCATGCTTATAAACGGTGCAGCAAAGGACGATTGGCTCTTTACTTTTTTTCAATCAGGTGAAATTCCTTCCATTATAAGCAAACGTAACTGTTCGATTGAGCTTAAAAATTCGGTAAATAACTCGAAAATAAAAAAACTTGGCGCAGAAAATTTGTATAAAATTTTAAAAAGTAATTCGGAAAGTATCAAGCGAAAACGATTCTATTACTTTATCTCCAAAAACGAATATTATGTATTGGATAATTATAATCTATATTATCATAACAATAATAGAACCAAGCATATTAGAAAGCTTAATGATTATATTTATTATAATTTCTTTTTATCTGGCAACCAATTATTTTACCTTAAAGATTCTTCTTCAATTGAGCAAATTTGCAGAACGGGCCAAATAATAAAACATTCAACTGGTATAACGAAAGCCTTAGATTATGCCGCTTTTGTAAATAATGCCAATCAACAAACCTTAATAAGAAATAACAATAAAATATACTTGCTTGAATATGTAAAGAATAATATTGTTTCAACAGTTCTGTACGAGGACAAAAAGCTAAACCAGATTATGATCTCTTGTTTATATTATGATCGGAAAAATAATATGCTTTTAATGGGAACAGAATCGAATGGATTATTGATGCTTAGAAAAAATTTCATAACAACAATCAAAAGCCCCTCCTCAGGTAATAATATTTTCTACGCTCTGGCAGAATATGACAAAAACCAATTAATCACAGCACAAGGTGAAATCTTTAATAAAGATGGTTATCAGAAAAAACTATTTTTTGATGAAGAGAGTGATTCTTATGGAATTATCACTCTTCAGCCTCGTTCGGAATTTCTGATTAAAAGAGAGAATAAAATACTTTTATATAATAACAATAAAATAAATTTACTATTAGATTTTGGAACTTCTGGTTCAAGTATCTACAGTATTAGCAAGGGAAAGGATGATAAAATCTGGATATCCTTTTGGCAAAAAGAAAAGCATGAAACAGGATACATTGTCATTAAGAATCAAAAAATTATTCAAAAAGAATTTTTTGATATAAAGTATTCTGCGAGAAATATTTTTCAGATTAATGAAGATGAAATTTTACTTGCTACAGAAAAAGGTCTTTTTCTTTTCAATCAGAAAAAAAGAATCATAAAAACTCTTATTCCTAAAATAAACTTCAGGAGCATAAATAGTAATGGAGATAATTTAATCTGGATTGAAACTTATGGTAAAGGGTTATATCTTTACAAGGACAAAAAAGTATATTTTCCTCCAAAATACCTCAGCCAGACACTTTTATTTGCTCATTGTGTCATTGAAGATAATTACGGATACTATTGGATTTCTTCCAACAATGGTTTATTCCAAGTGAAAAAGAAAGATCTTGTAGACTGTTTTTTACGCAGGAAAGAAAAAATTTATATTCATAAATATAACAAAAATGACGGTCTCTCGACCACGGAATTTAATGGCGGTGCAAATACAAATGGTATTAAACAGGGTGATTATATAATCTTTCCATCCATGAACGGATTAATATATATAGATACAAAGGCTTCAAAGCCTATTCTTTCCAGCGAAAATTATTATATTGACAGATTTACTGTTAATGGGAGAGAAATTCCGATTAATGGGATAGTAAATCTCAACAGAAAGTTTGGCTATTTGAAAATTTTTATAGACTATGCTGACTATGGGAATCTGAACAATAATTATCTTGAATATCGTATTGATGATAACCAATGGGAATTACTCACCGAAAATAAAACACTGAATATAAATTCATTATCAAAGGGAAAACATATAATACGATTCAGAAAACTGAAAAACTTTTCATCAGATTATATTTATAAAGCCATTTCATTATATGTAAAGCCAGCCTTTTGGGAGACCTTGTTTTTTAAAATATCTATAAGTACAATCTTTCTCGTACTTATATATATATTTTATAAACTTAGATTAAGGAAGATTGAAAAAGAGAAAAGAATTTTGAACCAAAAGATTGAAGAACATACTTCAGAACTAAAGAAAACCATAACTTCGTTATCTGTTACACGTGAAGAGTTATATGCACAGCTTTCCAGAAGAAAAAAATTTATTGCCTCGATAAGTCATGATATTAAAAGCCCGATTAAATTTATCAAATTAAGTGCTGGATACTTAATGGAAAACACTGACGATACTGAGCAAAAAAAAGCACTGAATTCCATCTACGAATCTTCAGACAGAATCATCGATTTTATAGATGCAACCATTAAATATAATAAAATATTTGTTTATGATAATTATAAAGCAAAAGAAAATGTAAAGCTTTACAGTTTTATCGATCAAAGGATAAGTCTTTTTAAAAATGCTGCCGAATTTAAAGCGCTTCATATACTAAACAAAATTGGTAAAAGAAAGATTATAAAGACTAATCCTGATGTACTTAGTATCATTATTCACAATATCTTGGATAATGCTATTAAATATACTAACCAAAATGGCTCTATATTGATTTACGATCTGAAAAAAGATAATCAGTACAAATTAGTAATCGAAGATACGGGCATTGGAATGTCTCCAGAAGAAATCAAAAAACTAAATGAACCATCTTCTTCTGACGACACTCATTTAGGATATCGTTTTATTAAAGAATTGATACCCCTCATTGATTGTACAATTGCCATTGACAGTACAAAAAATGTGGGTACCAAAATTTTTATTATATTTAATTTAAGTTAAAGAATTTAACTAATGAAGGAATATTATATATTCCAAGCTTTTCGAAAATCCTTCTTTTATAAGTGCTTACTGTAGCTTTGTGAATATTGAGGCGGTATGCAATATCATTATTGGATAGGCCGGAATACAACAGTCTTGCAATTTCTAATTCTCTGGGAGAAAGTGATTCAAGCGAGTTGGTTCCTTTTTTACGTGATATGTTGTCCAAAAGCCTGTCTTTAAGATCCTCACTAAGATATTTACCCGATTCGAAAAAGCGTTGCAGTGCTATGACAAAAGTCTCTTCTTCTAATAACTTACTCAAAAAACCATGTGCACCAGCACTCAGAAACTTAAAAGCATACGTACTTTCCTCCAATGCTGAGAATACCAGTATCTTAAGATCATTGTTCTTTATTGATAAGTTTTCAACAAAATTCAAACTATTGCCATCAGGAAAATTAATATCCAGTATGATATAATCAATGTCGGTGCTTTTAATTATTTTTTTTGCTTCATTGATAGAAGAAGCTTCGAGAATCTGAGTATTTCCAAAGTATTTCCTGATCATTAAGACAACTCCCTGTCTTACAACACAATGATCATCAACTATTAGAATCTTTTTTTTAGTAATGTCCATCTTGTTTTATCATCTTTTTGTGAAACTATTTTACCTAATAAATTAATTAATAAAAGTAATTTTTTAGATTTAACTGAAAAGTATATCAATTGCCGGAATTCGGAAACCAACCGATAACATTGTGTTTTTAAAGGTTTTGTAATCATGATATTAAAAGTTTTAATCAAATTTACAACAAATTACATTTACTATAGATAATTAATATTTTAGTAAAAGTGATTTTAATCATTCCGATTGTCCTCAGAACAACTGCTAAAATTTTCACATTATGATTACTAACCCCAAATTAATTATTGAAAATGATTACCAAATAAATAGGATGTAAACAAATCAAGAATCCCATCTTTTGAATGGGATAAAAAATGAATACTAAGTATTTATAGAATGATGGATGTTTTTTAAATTATTTTAAAAACGAATGGTATCTAATAATACAACTTTTTAATATTAAAGAATTTTCTGCTAAATCTAATTGGCAGGCTATATACTTAAACTTGTTTTTAATAATTCTTTAATTAACTTTTGATTATTTTTATACGTCTTGAACTGTTCTGGACTCAATATTTTCTTGAAATCTTTATTTAGAGCATTCATATTACCGGATATAATATCAGAGGCTTTTTTGCTATCAGCAGTCTCCGGTGTTATATATTTTTTTCCAATATGTTTTCCAAAAACCTTGCTCACAGCCTCAGCTCCTTTAACGTTTATATCATATACCTTTTGTGTTTGCCTTTCTGTAAGATCAAGCATTGGAATCATCACAAATGTTCTGAAACTTGCCATCTCTTCTACTCTATTTTGCTTTAAAACACTCATTTGTTCTGAAGTAAGTATTGCGCTTAATGATTTATCTCGCTGAGCCAATATCCCCACAAATTGATCAGCAATTGATTTACTGTCAATTGTGTCAGAATGACCAATAATTTTGTTATCAAGTGCATCAAACGCTTCTGATGCCACTTTATTAACATACAATACTTTATTAACCTGTGTTTCTGTAAGATGCAAATACCTCAAATTGTCAGTCATAGTTTTAGCAACCGAAGTGGAGGATGCTGTTTGTGCCCTTACAATTGTAGCACCAAATAATGTAATGACAGCAATCATACCAGCTGAAATAATTTTTTTTACCATGAAAATTTAATTGTTAGTTGTGTTTATTTAATTAAGTATTAATTGAGCAAAAATATAAAAATCAATAACATCCCGTTGTAGTATTATTTAATAGTGGTCGTCATATAAAAACTACAATTTGTAAGATTTTCACTTCCTCTCTTATAACAGTAGACTTAAAAGGATAAATAATATTTAAATATAGTTTTGCCAGCACTATATTATCTTATATAGGTTGAGAACTTTAATCTTAAGCCTAAAATATTCCTTGTTAATATAAATCGTTCCTGAAATTAACATTGTAAAGACCTGAACGAATGCTGTAATAATCTATAAATAAATATTTGATAATCATTTTCCATTTTTTTGCCACAGGAGAATTGGCGATTTCAAAACTACGGTGCATTCTTTTGATATGTACTTTTATAGTTTCGTCGATTCCTTTTTCATTTTTTGCCCACTCATGGATTTCTTTCCATAATAAAACTCTTGTAGAAGCAGGATTTATTTTTTTTGTATCCACTTTAGTAATTCTGTTATTTTCATGTACACCTCTCATTGCAATAGCTTCATCTAAAATACCGGGATAAAGATTAAGATAATAAGACAGTCGGAACAAGAATTCGGTATCCTCATGATATTTCAGATGGGGTTTAAACAGATCATCTATTTTTAAAAGCAGGGATTCTTTCCGTACTGTTAATGCATCCAATGTGAAAAGTCCGAAACTCCCGAGCATATTCAACTGTCCCGGCAAAACGTCCTTTGGATGATATTTTTTATATACCGTTGTGAGACGATTTTTAAAAATATTATAATACTGTTCTTTTGCTTTTTGGGTATAATAATGTACTCCTAAAGCTCCATAAATACCATCAATTTCTGGATACCGAAATAATTCTTTTTCAGCTGTAAAACGATTGGGTAGATAATAATCATCTGCATCTAAAAAAGCAATAAAATCTCCAGTGGCAGCTTTTATTCCGATATTTCTGCTTTTCCCGGGACCGTGATTCTTTTTATCAGGATGTTGAAATAGCTTTACTCTTTCATATTGATTTGCAAGCTGCTGGCAAACATGCAATGCATTATCGGGTGACCCGTCTTCTATGAGTAATACTTCAGATACTTCCTTAAACTGTAAGGCTGATTCTACTGCGTTGGCAACATATTTTTCGGCATTGTATACAGGGATGATGACTGATATTTTCATTTTCACTTAAGAATTTTTTTGTATTTGTCTATAATTTTCTGTAAACTTCATTCAATTTTTGCATGGTCCGTTTATAAAATTTCATATTTGTTATTGTCATCAACTATAAAGCTTTTCGCAAATATTTTCTTGTTCAGATTCTTACAGTTTCTTCTCTGATTCTATATATTAAATTATATTATTCCAATGTGTATATAAGTATTATTATGCTAAGATAAAATATCCAATTGGCCTTACGAGTAGTACGATTACTACAGATTACTACAAGAAGTACATTCAAGTTGATAAGAAAGCTAAAATGCCAAGATTAGAAAAAGTATCCCTGGCAATATTATTGAATTGTAAACTTCCCTGAAAATGTATCCATTTAAAGATAGAGTTTTTGATTTAAAAAACTTTAAATTTAAATATGAAAAAGAGTAAGTTTTCAGAGAGTCAGGTTTTTGGAATTTTAAGAGAACAAGAAATTGGAAAGAGTGTGATAGAAATATGCCGTAATCACGGCATTACACAAGGTACTTTTTATCGTTGGAAGAGTAAATATTCCGGGATGAAAAGTTCGGATAATTCAAAAGCTGCGGGATCTGGAATCCGAAAATTCTAAACTTAAAAAACTTTATGCAGAAAGATGTTTAGAGATTGAAGCTTTAAAAGATGTTCTATCAAAAAAGTGGTAAAGCCTTCTGGACAGCGTGAAATTGTCAACTTTATTCGTGAGAAATATAATTTAAGTGAAAGGAAAAGTTGTTTAACAATTGGCATCAGCAGGCGCAGCTATCGGTATAAAAGCAGAAAAAATGACGATGGAATTAATTGAGGCTTTAACAAGACTTTCGCAAGAGCATCCGGGTTATGGTTTTTGGAAGCTATACCATAAACTTAGGAGTTTGGATATATTTGGAATCATAAACGGGTTTATAGGGTTTATGTAGCCTTAAAAATGAGTATTCGCAGAAGGGTAAGAAAAAGACTTCCTACCAGAGCCAAAGAAAATATCAGTATTCCACTGAAGCCTGATGAATGTTGGAGTATGGATTTTATGAGCGATAGTTTATATGATGGGAGAAGGTTCAGGATATTAAATATTGCTGATGATTATAACCGGGAATTATTGTCAATGGAAATTGATACAAGCATCTGCTCTGCAAGAGTAGCGAGAGTTTTGGATCATTTAAAACAACAGGGACGTAAGCCTAAACGCATAAGAGTTGACAATGGTCCATAGTTTATATCCAAAAATCTTCAGCTATGGGCTCAGGAAAATAAAGTAGAAATCCACTATATACAGCCTGGGAAACCTACACAAAACAGCCTTATTGAAAGATTATTAATATCTTATTGACAAGATATTTCCTTCAGTTATGGATTCCGAATTATAAAAGACCAAAGATTAAATCCTTGGTCTCTTATATAATTTCTGTTCCAAAAAGTACTGGATCACATGTAAATTATTGCAAATCATACTAAGGTTTTGAAAAAACTCTCCGCTATAGCATTGTCGTAGCAATTCCTTTTCCACTCATACTTCGGGTAATGTTTTTTCCGACTATTGACGTAAATTCTGTGCAGGCATACTGTATCCCTCTGTCCGAATGAAAAATTAAACTATCATGATTTTGTAAAGGACGGTGAAACCGTGCCATTTTCAAGGCAGCAATACTGGTGTCCTGAGCCCTCATCGTCTCACTTAGCGACCATCCTATAACCTTTCTGTCGAACAAATCAATGACCGTCGTGAGGTATAGCCAGCCCTGACCTGTACGGATATAAGTAATATCAGAAACCCAGACTTCTTTGCTGTTGTTAGTCTGAAAATTTTGATTCAAATAATTCTCTACAACAGGGTATAGGTGCGAAGAATTGGTAGTTTTCTTAAATTTTTTCTTTATTATACTTCTCAATCCACGTTCTCTCATCAGTCTGGCAACGAAAGGACGTGAGGCTTTCATCCCCTTTGCTTCTAATTCCCTGGCGATGCGAGGACTTCCATATTTGCCACGGCTCCAATGATAAATACTGAAGATCTCTGAAGACAACACAGCTCTTCTTTCTGATCGTTTAATAGGTTTCTTTTTCTTCCAATGATAGAAGCTGCTTCTACTCACCTTTAATACCTAACACATCTTCCCGACAGGAAACACACTAGCATGATCCTTGATAAATTTATATCTTACCCGTCTCGTCTCTCCCCAAGAAGATGCCTACCGCCTTTTTTAAGATGTCACGCTCAAGTTTTGTATCTTCTAACTCTTTACGAAGTCTCAGTAGTTCTTCTCTTATCGGATCAGAGGAAATTTGCTTTTCTTAGTAAGTTTGCCTTTTCTGTGAAGTTTTCTCCAAGTGACCAAACTTTCTTTACAGATTCCAAGCTCCTCGGCTACTGAAGAAACATTACCTCTTTGCTCACTTAATGAAACTGCTTGGATCTTAAACTCTAAACTGTAATTTTTTCTGATTTTTTTCATACTCTTAAAGTTAAAGAGTATAAGAATTGTGTCCTAACAAAGGTAGCAACTCCAATAATTAATGTTTTCTTTGATGGTATAACAGCATAACGAAACAATCAGCACCATAGAAATGCTGATTATATATTGTCTTACATAGCTATTTTTTGTTTTGACCAACTTATCTGGAAATGGATATTTTGTGAAATATACCAATAAACCCAGATTTAAATATGATTTGTAAAAGCTTTTAATGTGAAACTAAATGTACTCCCAGCACCAAAATCACTCTCGACTTCTATAGTTCCGCCTTGCGATTCTACAAATTCTTTGCTGATACTCAAGCCTAAACCTGTACCCTGCTTTTTCGAACCTGGAATTCTAAAATATCTGTCAAAAACTTTAGCAATATATTGTGGTTCAATCCCTTTGCCTGTATCTGTAACAGAAAATTTCACCTTGTCTTCGATTTGGGATACATCAATAATTATCTCAGAGTTTTCATAAGAATAAGTGATTGCGTTGGAAAGAAGGTTATTGAGAATCCAGACCACCTTTTCGCTGTCAGCTAAAACATATTCCAATTGTGGCTGTTTTTCAAATTTAAAATTAATCTGTTTATTTTCCGCTGAAACTTTGTTAGCTTCAAGAGATTGATTAACAACTTCATCAATCAAAATAGGTGCTATATTCATTTTAATCGAGCCACTTTCCAACTGGGCAATATTGAGCAGTTCTCCGGTTATATTTAATAATCGATTAGTGTCATCTTTTATCCCGATAAGCAGATTTTTCTGTTCTTCATTAAGCGCTCCTATTTTTTCATTTTCCAAAAGCTGAATTCCCATTTTTATAGATGAAATAGGGGTTTTAAATTCGTGAGAAACCGTTCCGATGAAGTTGGTTTTTGCTAAATCCAATTCTTTAAAAGGCGTAATATTACGAAGCATAATAACCTGCCCGATAAATTGGCTTTTTTGCTCGCCGGTGGGAACGATATTGATATCGATAACTTCTTTTTCAAAATAACTTTCCTTTCCGTCTGCATAGATTTTCATTGATTTGGTCTCGGAATTTCCTTTGGAATCCATAATATTTTTAATAATATCTCTTATCAAATCATTGTTAACAGCTACATCCTGAATTAGTTTGCCTACAAAATTTTCTTTTTTCAATCCTGTAATCAATAATGCTTCGTCATTCACGAAAAGAACTTTTTTATTTTCATCAATACCAATCACTGGGTCGTGCATATTATCGATAAGGGTTTCAATTCGTTTTTTACCTTTCAAAATCTTTTCAAGTTTACTTTCGCTATATTCCTGTATTTTTTCAGCCATTGTATTGAAGGATTTTGCCAGTTCCCCAAACTCACTGGAACTGTCGAAATGTACCCGCTCTTTATAATTTTGATTGGCTATCTGTTTGATACTTGATGTCAAAATTTTCAGAGGGTCTGCTATCGAAGGTAAGTTAATCAGTAAAACAAAAGCTAGCAAAAAGCATATCGTTCCTGAGATTGAGATGACGGCAATAGCTTCTTTCGCAGTTTCATCCGCAACCCGGCTTTTACTGTTGATTGCCGTCATATTCAGCTGCATCAGTTCAGCAATATCTTTACGTATAGACGATTGCAGTTCCCTATTAAATGGTTCTTTTTTTAAAGCTTCAAAGTGAATGATGACTTTGTCGGTAGCTTCCTTTTCTCCAATCTCGGTCACATTTTTCTTCTGATAATCCAAATGTTTTTTAAAAACTGCAAATGCCAACGGGTCAGTATTGACTTCTTCCAATGCTAATAACATATTTCTGGAATACTCCAAGGTTTTATAGTTGGCAACCAAGATATTATTGGTGTCTTTCTTTAATTTGCTGATATACCATCCGCTGAGAATGGACAGTACAACAATCATCAGAAACAGGCATCCAACTCCTATTGTAATTTTTGTTTTGATTTTCATTATGAAAGAATTACTAAGTCTATATTTTCCTGAGAAAGTTTATTTAACAACGTATTAAAAGTATCGGTTGCCAGGATAATCTTCCATAAATTGAGGTGAGGTTTACCGATACAGACCGTTGTGATTTTTCTTTCCTCGCACTGCTGCATAATCGCCTGAGCCACTTTCATACTTTCAACCTTAATGATTTCAGCTCCTAATTCTGTAGCCAGTTTAAAATTATTAATCAGATGCCGCTGTTTGTCCAGAGGAATTTTATCGGAACTTTCTCTGGGAATCTGCACATACAAAAGATACCATTGGCTGTTGTAATAATTAGCCAGCCTTGCCGTTTTCCGGATGACATTCTTTGCGGTCTTTTCATTGGAACTGATACAGGCTAAGAATTTTTCTTTTTTAACGGGTTTATGAATCGTAACTTCCGTTTCCACTTTTCTCGTGACTTGTGAAGCAACCTCTCTCAAAGCCAATTCCCGAAGCTGGAGAATATTTTCAGATTTAAAAAAATTATTGAGTGCCGAATTGATTTTTGACTGGTCGTAGATTTTTCCCGCCTTCAGACGATCTATCAATTCTTCGGATGTGAGGTCGATATTCACCACCTCATCTGCCTGAACCAAAACATTGTCTGGAATACGCTCCTGAACTTCTATATTGGTAATTAGTTTCACATCATCATTGAGGCTTTCGATATGCTGAATGTTGACTGCACTGATGACATTGATTCCGGCATCCAGAATATCCATCACATCCTGCCAGCGTTTTTCGTTTTTACTGCCTTCGATATTGGTATGTGCCAACTCATCGACAATCACAACTTCGGGACGAAGGTTGATCACCGCCTGTACATCCAGTTCTTCAAACTCTTTTCCTTTGTAGAATAATTTTCTTCTCGGGATAATCGGAAGTCCGTCCAGCAAAGCGTGTGTCTCTTTACGGTGATGAGTTTCGATATATCCGATTTTTACATCGATTCCGCTGGATAAAAGAGCGTGCGCTTCCTGCAGCATTCTGTAGGTTTTGCCGACACCGGCGCTCATCCCGATATAGATTTTAAATTTTCCGCGTCTCGATTTTTTAATCAGGTTAAGAAAATCTTCTGCAGAATTTCCGTCTTGCGACATAGTATGATTTTTTATTTTTTTTAATTTAATTTTTTCCGACATTTCGTTCCAGACTTTCTACACGTTTCTCCAGTGCTTTTATTTTTTCTGAATCGGTCATCTGAGCCGGACTGTCTTCTTCCACCTTCCATTTCTGATAACCAATCCAGACTCCGGGAACCAGCATTATAGCCAGTAAAACATCCCATAAAATCACATTTTTGAGTGTGCGTTTTTCTTTGTTGAGTGTTTCAAATTTAAAATACCTCGACAGCAGAAAAGTGGCCCAGCCAATAAATAAACAGTTGATGAAATAGAAATATATCCCTCCTATAAAATAAGCATAATCAAGATGCGCAATTCCGTACGCAGCGGTACAAAGCGGCGGCATACAGGCGGTTGCAATGGCAACTCCGGCGATAATCTTTACGCCTTCTCTTTTCACAATTCCGATAAATCCTGCCAAACCTCCAAAAAAAGCCAGAAAAATATCAAAAATAGAAGCTTTTTGAAAAGATTCCAACAGCTGCGTGGTATGGTCGAAGGGATTAACGAGAAAAAAAACAGTTGCCGAAGCCAGACTTACGACCGTCATTTTCACCCAGTTTCTTACGCCCTCTATTCTCAGGTTTCTGTCGTTAATGGCTAAGCCGAATGCAAATCCTATCACAGGGCCCATCAACGGAGAAATCAACATCGCACCGATTACTGCACTTACAGAATTGGTGGTGAGCCCGATACAGGCAATCACCATTGCAAAACCCAAAATCCAGAGATTAAAACCTTTAAAAATTACGCCTTCCCTTATTTCTTCATATGTTTCCCATTCATTTTCTTCTCTTGCTGTATTGATTTGCTGACCTAAATATCTCCTGAAAATATCAAATCGTTTCACTGATAAAAATTTAATGAAAGTTAATTAATTTAGAGATAACTTCAGCCATTGCCATAAAAATCCCAACCGGTTTCCCGGCCAGGATTTCTTTAGTAAATATGGAGTCTGTTAAAAGCTTACTGCCAGTGATGTCACTGCCGTAACGCTGTTTGATTTTAAATTATTGTCCCTATTGAGGAAGATATCGTCTTTACTGCTAAGGTTTTTGATTTCCGTTCTCCAGACCAGATTGGGAAGTATCCAGTAATCAGCATTCAGAGAATACCCGAAAGTTTTGAATCCGTTTTCTGTACCTGTGGCAATCATTACGCCTTTTTCATCGCTGTAATATTCTCCTCTTGCTGCAATGCTGAATTTTTCTGTTGGGGAAAATTTAGCGATAACAACCGGAGAATACCAAACATTATATTGCTCGCTTCCTTTGGCTTTCTGCTCAGCGCCGATGTCAAAGCCTGTAATCAAAGCAAACTTTTTACTGATTTGGAAACTTCCGTATAGATTGTGAAAGTATCTCATCTGTCTGATGCTGTCCGGCTTATCGTTTCCGATGAAAGAACTGCTGTTCAGGGTAATTTTATCGTTAGGTTTGTATGTTAATTGATGTCCGAAAGCAACGGTTGAATTTCCGTCCACACGCTGGATTCTCTGCCATCCGTTTAGCACCAAACCGCTTACAAACCATTTTCCGCTGTCGCTGGTGTAGGAGATTTTGGCACCGCTTTCGAAGTAAGGCGAGTTGTCTGCCAGCATACTTCTCGTTAAAGTGAAACAGTCTTTGCTTACTGCACTTTCAAAACCGATGTGTGAAGGCATTATCCCGGCATCTACCCACAGATTTTTATTCTTGGAAATTTTTACCCCAACATTGGCCTCATAAATATTTTTAAGAACACCCGGTTCTGCCGCATAATTGGCATTCATATAAGTTCCTACTCCCAAAGCTACATTAGCTCTCATTCTTTCTGTCTCGTAATTGGCTTTAACATAACCTAAATTCAGGTTAGCCTCATTATTCCTGTTGTGGCTGTACACAAAGCCTGGTCTTGTATTGTTTTCAGGATTATTGAAATCATACTGGTAATACACTTCTGCATAACCACTGATTTTTAATGGGTTTTTAGTTTCTGTTTCTTCCTGAGCGTGCAGTGTAGAAAATGCTCCAAGCATTGCAAATGCCAGTAAAGATAGTTTTCTTTTCATTTCTAAATTTTTTATAATTGATGAGAAGTAAAATGTAAGATGTAAGAAATTTTTCAGTAGCTTCTCACTTTTAACTTCTCACTTTTAACTTTTCACTCTAATCCGTCTAATGCGATATTGAGTTTTAAAACATTGATTTTTTCTGTTCCGAACATTCCAAGGAAAGGAGATTCGATACTGTTTTGGATGAGTGAATTCACCTTGCTGATGTCAATTTTTCTAACGTCGGCAATTCTCTGAGCCTGAACTTTAGCGGCCTGCACCGAAATATTCGGGTCCAAACCTGCTCCACTCGCCGTTACAATATCTGAGGGGATTTCAGATTTCTTAACCGTTGGATTGTGCTTCATAAAGTTTTCGATTCTTGCATTCACATCTTTAAGATAGTCAGGGTTGGAAGGTCCTTTATTGCTTCCACCTGCTCCCGCAGCGTTGTAATCTACAGCCGACGGACGAGACCAGAAATATTCGTCTTTATCAAATTTCTGTCCTACATTGGCGTAAAATTTCTTTCCGTTATACTCAATGATTTCTCCTTTCCCGTTATTCGGGGCAGCCTGAGCAATACCGTAGATAAGAAATGTGTAGATTCCTGAAAAAAATACAGCACAGAAAAGTGTTAATCTGATGGCTGGTAATATATTTTGTTTCATTTCTTTTATTATTAAAATTGATTGTTAGAATCCGGCAGATGGAGAGTAATTTACTATTAAAATTTCAGACAAATCCACCTGACCGGCGTCCTAACATTAATTATTTTTTAGTTTAAATAAATACGGATACGAGTAAATCGATTAATTTGATTCCGATAAATGGAATTAAAACACCTCCTAAACCGTAAATCAGAAGATTTCTTCTCAACAGCGCACTTGCTCCGATGGGTTTGTAAGCCACACCTTTCAAAGCCAGTGGAATCAGCATCGGGATAACAATCGCATTGAAAATTACTGCGGAAAGAATTGCAGATTCAGGAGAATTAAGACCCATAATATTAAGTCCCTGCAATGCCGGAATCGAAGCAATAAACAATGCCGGAACGATTGCAAAATATTTTGCCACGTCATTCGCAATACTGAATGTTGTGAGCGTTCCACGGGTCATCAATAACTGCTTTCCGATTTCTACCACTTCAATCAGTTTTGTCGGGTCATTATCCAAATCCACCATATTTCCGGCTTCTTTGGCAGCCTGTGTTCCGCTGTTCATCGCAACACCTACGTCTGCCTGAGCAAGAGCCGGAGCGTCATTGGTTCCGTCTCCCATCATCGCTACCAATCTTCCTTCTGACTGTTCTTTTTTGATGTAATTCATTTTATCTTCGGGCTTGGCCTCTGCGATAAAATCATCTACTCCCGCTTTTTCAGCAATGAATTTTGCCGTTAAAGGGTTGTCTCCTGTAACCATCACGGTCTTGATTCCCATTTTTCTCAAACGGTCAAAACGCTCTTTGATTCCCGGTTTGATGATATCCTGAAGTTCTATAACCCCAAGCGCTTTTTCATTCTCTGAAACCACGAGCGGTGTTCCTCCGTTTTGAGAGATTTCTCTGACCTTCTGCTCAACTTCTGCCGGAAATACATTGCCCGAATTTGTAACAATATTTTTAATTGCGTCAGTTGCACCTTTTCTGATTCGTGTGTTCTCATAATCAATTCCCGAACTTCTTGTTTCTGCCGTAAAACTGATGAACTGCGGTTCTTTTACATCATAACTCAAAGGATTTACCCCTGCAAGTTCAATAATCGATTTTCCTTCCGGTGTATCGTCGGACATTGAGCTGAGTACGGCTGCTTTAACTAAAACTGCTTCATCGATGCCGTTCGCCGGATAAAAATGAGTAGCCTTTCTGTTTCCAATCGTGATGGTTCCTGTTTTATCCAATAACAAAACATCAATATCTCCAGCAGTTTCAACAGCTTTACCACTTTTAGTAATTACGTTGGCTCTTAAAGCTCTGTCCATTCCTGCAATACCGATGGCTGATAACAATCCTCCAATCGTTGTCGGAATCAGACAGACAAATAATGAAATGAACGCTGCAATGGTAATCGGCGTATTGGCATAATCACCAAATGGTTTTAGAGTTACCGTTACGATGATAAAAATCAGTGTAAAACCTGCCAGTAAAATCGTTAAGGCTATTTCATTCGGTGTCTTTTGTCTGGATGCACCTTCTACAAGAGCAATCATTTTATCAAGAAAGCTTTCTCCAGGTTCGGTCGTTACTTTTACTTTTATTTTGTCTGAAAGTACTTTTGTACCTCCTGTAACACTGCTTTTATCTCCGCCCGACTCACGGATTACCGGAGCAGATTCTCCCGTAATAGCACTTTCGTCAATCGTAGCCAAACCTTCGATAATTTCGCCATCGGACGGAATAATATCTCCGGCTTCACAAACAAATACATCGCCTTTTCTAAGCTGATTGGATGGAACTATTTTAACTTCTCCATTTGAAGCCAGCATTTTAGCAGGAGTTTCTTCTCTTGTTTTTCTTAAAGAATCTGCCTGCGCTTTACCTCTCGCTTCGGCGATAGCCTCTGCAAAATTGGCGAAAAGTAGCGTGATGAATAAAATAAGGGTTACGATGATATTGTACACCAGGCTTCCCTGGCTTTTTTCACCCATCGCAATCCAGATACATACTCCTGCCATTACCAGTGTTCCGATGTACACCATAAACATTACCGGGTTGCGGAACATTTTTGAAGGGTGCAGTTTTATAAATGATTGTTTCAATGCCTCATTGACTAATTCTGCCTGAAACAAATTGTTATTTCCTTTCATTGTTTTAATAATTAATTACATTGAAAAATATTCAGCGATAGGTCCCAAAGCCAGAGCCGGGAAGAACGACAACGCTGCTACGATGGCAATCACTGCGAAAACCATTAAGCCGAATGTTGCAGTATCTGTTTTTAAAGTTCCTGCACTTTCAGGAATATATTTTTTAGCAGCAAGGCTTCCTGCGATAGCAACCGAGCCTATGATTGGTAGATATCGCGCCATCAGCATCACAATTCCGCAGGCGATATTCCAGAATGGATTGTTATCAGCCAAACCTTCAAAACCACTTCCGTTGTTGGCACTTGATGAAGTAAACTCATACAGCATTTCGCTGAAACCGTGGAATCCGGGATTATTCAGCCAGCTTCCGTACTCATCGGGATTGTGCGCCACCATATAACTTGACATTGCTGTTCCGACAAGGATTAAAAAAGGATGGAGAAGCGCAATAATCATTGCGATTTTCATTTCTCTCGCTTCGATTTTCTTGCCTAAAAATTCAGGTGTTCTTCCGACCATCAGTCCGCTGATAAAAACGGCGAGGATAATGAAGATGTAAAAATTTAAGAAACCCACACCTACTCCGCCGTAGAAGGCATTCACCATCATTCCGAGCATCGTATTCATTCCGGAAAGCGGTGTGAGAGAATCGTGCATTGCATTCACAGAACCGTTACTTGTTACTGTTGTATTAATTGCCCAATAGGCAGAGGCAGCAGGTCCAAAGCGAACTTCTTTCCCTTCCATACTTCCCAGATTCTGTGCAATTCCCATCTTTTCGATGGCAGGATTTCCGCCCATTTCATTGATAACCGTTGGTGTCAGCAATAGAAGGAAACCAACAGTCATTACGCCAAATATAGTGTATGCTAATTTTTTTCTTCTTAAAACATAACCCATCGCAAATACCATTGCAATCGGAATCAGCATAATGGAAACCGTCTCAACAATATTGGTAAAATAACTTGGGTTTTCTAAAGGATGTGCGGAGTTGGGACCGAAAAATCCTCCTCCGTTGGTTCCCAGTTGTTTAATTGCTACAAAACCTGCAACCGGCCCGCGGCTTACTTCAACTTTATCCCCTTGTAATGTTGTGATTGGGTCTTTTCCTTCAAAGGTCATCGGCGTTCCACTGAATGCCAAAAGAGACGCTACAACAACAGCAATCGGAAAAAGAACTCTGGTACAGGTTCTGATAAATAAGAAGTAAAAATTCCCTAATTTATCCGTTGTTCTTTCTTTCATTGCAAGGAAAACTACCGCTGCGATGGCAATACCACAACCTGCAGAGATAAACTGCCACAACATCAAGGTCAGTTGCCCCATATAAGAAAGCCCTGATTCGCCTGAGTAATGTTGAAGATTGGTATTGGTTACGAAGCTTACCGCCGTATTAAATGCCAAATCTCCGCTCATTGACGGATTATTATCAGGATTGAGAGGCAGCCACGCCATATTGGTCAGCACAAACATTGATATAAGGAACCAGACCACATTGATTGTCAGCAAAGCGGACAGATGCTGTTTCCAGTTCATTTCTGCATCCGGATCTACGCCGGAAATTTTGTAAAAAAGTTTGTCGATTGGGTTAAAAATCCCATCCAGCCAGGTTTTTTCTTTGGTAAAGATTTTCCCGATGTATCTTCCCAGTGGAATTGCAAGCAAAACGACCAAGGCATACATCAGAACAATTCCTGTAATTTCTGTATTCATTTTTAATTAATAATTTTTATTGTATCGTTATCTGTTTGTGAGATGGTGGTGTTTTAATGAGCTGCCAAAGCTGCTCCTTTAACAATAATAATCAGATAGATAAAGGCTATTACGAAAGAGGTCCAAAAAAGCAAAGTCAGCCATTCCTTGCATTTCTCTTTTGTTTGGGGGCTCATTATCATTTTTTTTAAAATTTTTCAGGTTTCACGAGGACATAGCATATGTAAACGAATACGGCTATAGCTATGATGAATAATGCTGTCATATCTCTTCAAAAGTTTTAATGGTTAAAAAAAATACTGCGTAGAGTACAACTCCTGCAAGTGTTAGGATGAGTGTCATTTTTATAAATATTTAATTACTGATTCTAATAGCAAGTCCAACAAAAATTATAATCCCGTACAAGGTCAAAAGCAAATGCCACGGTTTGAAATTCTTGACTAATTTTAATTTCCAGCTTTTCATTTTGTAATATTTTCTGTTATGCCATAGTTTTTTCAATTCCAGAGCCAGAAATAAAATAAATTCTCAAACAACTGATTATCAATTCAATATTTCATTATTAAATATTTCATAATCAACAAAACCCTATCGTTTTGAAAGGGTTTTATTTTCGTTTTGAAAGGTTGGTAAGATTTTTTTTGTGAAGAATTGAAGGTTTTTACATAAGGCTTTTTTATACGAAAGTCTCTTTTCTGAATAATAATCAATAAAAAAGTCCCCAATTTGCATTGGAGACTTAATCAATAATTTGTTTATAATTTTAACTTTCTTCTGTTTTAGAAGAGCTACTTTTCAGTATTAAATAGCCAATTACACCACCTATAATAGAAGCCGCAAAGATTCCTATTTTAGCTTCTATACTTAACATTTCGTGCTTGAATGCCAATGAGGTAATAAACAAAGACATTGTAAATCCTATTGATGCTAAAAATCCGATTCCGATGAGATTTTTAAGATTCATCCCTTCCGGAAATTTTGCGATTTTTAGTTTTACAAACAGATAAGTAAATCCGGTCACACCCAAAACTTTTCCACCAATCAAACCAAGGGCGACACCATAGAATACAGAACTTTTAAGCAACTCTTCGACATTCATATCAAGCGCCACTCCGGCATTTGCCAATGCAAAAACAGGAATTACAAAAAAAGTTACGAAAGGGTGCATCGTATGCTCTAACCTCTGTAAAGGAGGTAATGCCATATTGGTTCCGACTTTAATTTTTTCAAGAACGTGAACCTGATCATTCGTTAAAACATCTTCTTTTCCGTTGGGGTCTAAAGACCTAAATCTATTGATGTAATTCTGTATTTTCTGAATGTAGGTATTCTCATCAACCTTCACATCGGTAGGAATGGTGAATGCAGCCAGAACAGCAGCAATGGTAGCGTGGATCCCTGATAGAAGAAAGGTGATCCAAACCCCGACAATTCCAAGAACTGCATAAAAAAATACGTTTCTGATTCCCATTCTGTTCCCCAAATACATAATCGCTAAAAATCCACAACCTAAACCTAAATTAAAGAATGATATTTCTGAGGTGTAAAAAAAAACGATGACCAAAACGGCTCCCAAATCATCTACAATGGCAAGGGCAGTTAAAAAAATCTTTAAAGACAAAGGGATTCTGTCTCCTAAAAAATAAAGGACGCCCAAAGCAAAGGCAATATCTGTAGCCATCGGAATTCCCCAACCACTTTGTTGCTCCCCAGAAGGATTTAACGAAAAATAAATCAATGCGGGCATTATCATTCCGCCCAGTGCAGCAACAATAGGTAGAAGTGCTTTTCTAAAATCTGAAAGCTCGCCGGCAATAATTTCCCTTTTTAATTCGAGACCAACCACGAAAAAGAAAACAGCCATAAGACCATCATTAATCCAATGGTGAAGGCTGAAATTCAAATAGGTTTTAGAATCGAATATAAAACCTAGTTTATGTTCAAAAAAATGAAAATACTGTTCAGACCAACCAGAATTTGCCAGGAACATCGCAATGACAACACAAATCGCCAGTACAATACCTCCTGCTTTTTCCTGATTCATAAATCGCTGAAGCGGATTTGTAATTTTATCTATCGGAAAAGTTTTCTGTTCTATTGTGTTGTTTGGTTCCATTTTTATAATTTTTCTTAATTTCCTATCCGATTCCGTATTCTGTTAATTTTCGGTATAGTGTTGTTAATGCAATATTGAGAAGTTTTGCCGTTTCTGTTTTATTGCCGTTGGTATAATTCAAAACTTTTTGAATATGAACTTTTTCTGCACTGGCCAACTCAAAGGCTGAGAGTGTTTTTCTTTTAATACCTTCGCTATCGAAATGATGAAACTCTGCCGGTAAGGAATCTACCTCAAGTATATCACTGTCTGTAAGAATTGTACTTCTTTCTATAATATTTCGGAGTTCACGAATGTTACCTTTCCAGGAATGTCTTTTAAGAGCTTCAAGAAATTCTGATGATAAACCCTTTATCTTTTTTCCTGCTTTTACCGAAAAAGTTTTCAGGAAATAGTGGGCAAGTTCTTCAATATCCTGTACCCTTTCTCTGAGAGAAGGTAAAGCAATATTAAAAATATTGATTCTGTAATAAAGGTCTTCCCTAAAATTGCCATTATCTATTTCTTTCAGCAAATCTCTGTTGGTGGCAGCGATAATACGGACATCCACCTTCGTCGGTTTGTTGTCTCCCACCTTCAAAAACTCACCTGATTCCAATACACGAAGTAATTTCGCCTGCAAATCGAGGGGCATTTCACCAATTTCATCAAGAAAAACAGTTCCACGGTTGGCTTCTTCGAAAATCCCTTTAGAGTCTTTTACCGCTCCTGTAAATGCGCCTGCTTTGTGGCCAAACAGTTCATTCTCCAAAAGTTCCTTGCTAAAAGCTGAACAGTTGACCGCAATAAAATGATGTTTTGATCTTATACTGGCATTGTGAATGGCGTTGGCAAATACTTCTTTACCCGTCCCTGTTTCCCCGCTCAATAAAACAGTTGCATCAGTTTGCGACACTTTTTTACCGGACTGAAGAGCTTCAGCCAGTTTTTTTGAATGGCCAATAATTGTTTCAAAAGAATATTTGTTTCCCAACTGTTTTTCAAGTTGGTTGAGACGCTTATTCAGTTGTACTTTTTCAATCGCTTTGTAGACCAGCGGAATAATTTTATTGTTATCATCCCCTTTTGTAATATAATCAAAAGCTCCGTTCTTTATTGCCTGAACACCATCCGGAATATTTCCGTATGCCGTTAGAAGAATGATTTCCAAAGCAGGATATTTTTCTTTAATTTTCTTAACGAACTCTACGCCGCTGCCGTCGGGCAGCTTAACATCGCAAACCAAAACGTCTATTTCGGTATATTCCAGTCTTTTTAAGCCATTGGCAAGATCTGAAGCCTGAAAAACTTCAAAACCTTCAAGGCTGATAATTTTAGAAAGTAAAGTTCTTATCTTTTCTTCGTCGTCTATAATAAGTATTTTTTCCACTTTCTTAATTTATATGCAAATTTACTATTATCTCTTCAATATACTCCATTTTATCGGATTTTTATGATTTTATCAAACAAAAAACCAGCAGACGAATTGGGTCTGCTGTATAGATAGTAAGTGATTGGTGGTACTGTAATTTTTTCTTATTGATAAAGTGAATTTATCGTTTTATTATTTTGTGCCAGCTGTTTATATACGCATAAAAAATCGCTGCCTATTTCCTGGTGTATAATTTTCCATTGCTGTGGCTGAGCTCTCTTTTTAAGACTGTTGAAACACAGAATAAAAATATTTTCGATCATATACCTGACATAAGCGTTTCCGTTTTTGTAGATCCATTCTGTTTTTTTGATCACTTCAGTTATTTCAAACAATTTAGATTCATCCAAAAGACATTTTATTCTGTCTACCATCAATTGTAAGACGCCCCCAAAATTGTGTTCTCCCGAAAGTTTTGAAATCTCACTTTCCATTTTTGGGAAAAACTGTTTTATATATTCAATTGCTTTTTCTTCATTAATCTTATTCATTTTTTTCAATATTAAATTTTCACTTTTATAATATCATTGCGATAATAAAAACAGCAACGATAACGGCAATATGAATGGCAAATATTTCATAGCCTTGCTTTCTTTTAGTCTTTTGCCAATCTTTCCAACTGCTGTATTTTCTGACTTTCATATAATTAATTTTAGATTCCGGATTTATAAACCTGACTTAGATATTTATTGCTTAATGTTGTAGAAATACCTTCAAATACGAGCTTTCTACAATTCGAATCACAGCTGAACGTAAGGCTGTCCAATGAAAAAACGAATATATTTTCTATGGCATTTTTTAATGCAGTATCTCCTTTTTCATATAACAGATTCATTTTTTCGATTGAATTTCTAAGAAGCTTTTGATTGTTTTCTTGTACAAGGGTTTTGATCTGTTTTGTAAAAGTGCTGATGTCCATAAATGAGTTATTCGTCCTGTATTTTTCCTTAAATTCTTCCTGACATTGAGGAATTACTTCAATAATTTCTGCTATAGCGTCTGTATGATTCATTGATTTTGTTTTCATACCAATGCCAAAATATATTCCGTAAAAACAACCAATTAGATAAATGTTTAATCCTGAGCCATTTAACAGTAAATTGTTTTTAATATCAACAGAAAAACCATATCAAAATGATAGCTTTGAATTTTCAAATTGATATAATGACGAGATGCTTCCGGAATGGGAAATTTCTGGGTCGAACATGACAAACTAGCGAAAGAAAAATTTAAAACAGTAATGTAAGCAAAGGCACTCCGGCAGGCGGAGGTTATTCCACAGCAGCAGACCTGCTGAGGTTTTCTACAGCTCTCCAAAAAAATACACTATTGAAAAAAGAATTTGCAAGTCTATATTTTACCGGTAAAGCTAAATATAAAGAAGGTTCGTATGCTTACGGTATCGTTGAGAGTTTTCTAAATGGTCAAAAAAAGACCATGGAGTCTTTGAAAATCTATTTAACAAAAGAGCCAAAGGATATGGAAGCTAAAATAAAATATGAAAATTTAAAAAACAGCAACAAGCGTTAAGTAATTTCTATAATATAACAGCAGATTGAATTGTCTTCACATAAACATGATATGAATCGAAAACTCATTTTCCATTATCGACACAATTTAAATTTCTTTTAGGTTTTGATTAGTTTACATTAATTTGGATAACTCTGCCTTATACTCATTTTCCGATAATATTCCGCTGAAAAACTTTATATTCAACAGTCCAATTTTCTCACTGTTGGTCAGTTCTCTTTGGTAGATCTTTTCAATCATTTGATCTTCTTCGACCAAAGGTTTTAATATATGCTGTCGCTTATCAAAAGCTTCAAAATAACGGACACCAAATTTTCTTAGAGAAGCTGAGTTAATATGTATATGGTCAGGATTTGAAGTAAGGCCCGAAGCCGTTACAAAATAACAATGCGGGGTAGTTCTCGCAAAATTTAAAAGAGCATCATTTACAACCGGATAGGCTGAGAAATGTTCCGCATAAGATCCTTCGCTTAAAAAATCACCAAGCCCACCCATAATTACAGGTAAATTCTGATCATTGAGCTCAGTACGAAATGCTTTTACAATCAGGGAAAACTTCTCACTATAGAGATGAGCATTTTTCTCATTGGCGTCATTTTCGCCCTGATGCCATAGAATTGCTTCTAATTTACTTGTCTTTTGAGCTAATTTTGCCTGTGCAACAGCATGTTGAAATAAAACCCCATCAATTGCCCAATCATCCAAACTTGTTCCTCCATCTGCACAGGGTATTAAACCAATTTCTTCCGATTCATTCTTCATACGCCAAGCAGCGGCAAAGGATGCTGAAAGACCAATTCCTGCATTGGGACGGTCAAAATTTACAGGCTCTACCATCGTTTGCCATCTACCGTTCCGAAGCATTTTTATATGTTCATCATAAATGATGTCTACATCTTTCAAAAACCCCCGTCCTGCCATATTGGATTGCCCTGCTAATAAAAAAGAGTGTGCCATTTTATTTTTATCATTTTTTGATTCATTCCAAAATCAAGTTTTTATTTGTTTTATCCTTACCTTATATTTTCAGATATTTCACAGCATTGCTGCCTAACTGCGTAATAGCAATTACAATATCCATTCTTAGCTAAGTTTAATTTAGAGATCAAATTTACATAAATGCATATCAGTAATAAAAATTATCCAAAACTTTCTTTCCAATTATTGTTACCTGTACTTGAGCATCAGGTGATATAGTTGAATTAATCAAAACAAAAAATACGTGAATCACTCAATGAACTCCGATGGAATCTAATAATAGTGCGATTTGTAGATATATATATATCAGCTTCAGCAAAAAAACAGCGTAATACTGAAATATGTAGATCGTAATAATCAAATTAGATCAGTAAAAATTAAGCTGAAGAATTAATATAAAATATTCATTAATGCAGATAAGATTGGGTTTTACTGTAAACAGCTAAACCCAATTTTTGATAATAACCAAAAATAGTTCAAATATATCATTCATCTGCTGATGGAAATCAAGATGATCATTTAATTGAAAGACTGCTTAAATTCCAGTGGAGACATATTGGTCTTCTTTTTGAAAAGCTTATTGAATGATTGGGAACGCTCAAATCCCAAATTGTAGGCAATTTCTGAAACCGTTAGATTCGTGGAGGTTAAATATTCTTTCGCTTTTTCGATAAGCTTCTCATGAATATGCTGCTGCGCACTCATTCCTGTAACTGACCGCAAAGCATCGCTAAGGTAATGGGAAGTGAGGTGAAGTTGGCTTGCAAGATATTCCACTGTGAGAATACCAGATTCAAGACTTTTTTCATTGTCATAATAATGATTAATGATCCGTTCTGTTTTGGTAAGTAAGTCATTATTTACCGCCCGCCGGGTAATGAACTGTCTTTCATAAAACCGCTGACAATAAGTAAGAAGAAGATCAATTTGAGAGACAATCACGTTTTGTGTATGATGATCGATATGCTGATACTCTTCCTCAATCTGTTTAAAAATTGCGGTAACTATTTTTTTCTCTTTTTCAGAAATATGAAGAGCCTCACTCACTGCGTAAGAAAAAAAACTATATTTTCTGATGCTTGCCGCCAATGGATGATTCGCCAGAAAATCAGGATGAAAGCTCAGAACATAGCCAATTCCGGCTTTTTTATTCAAAATATTGCTTGCTGCAGCCTCCACAGACTGAACCTGTTTGGGAGAGGTAAAGATCATGGAACCACTGTCAAAATCATAGTAGTTCTGGCCGTACTTTATTTTTGATTGAATATTACTTTTTAGCGATACTGTGTAAAACGTGGTGGTAAATTTACTCCACACTTCCGAGTGAACAGCATGCAGTTCTGAAACTTTCACGATACTGACCAAAGGATGCAATGGCGCCCCGATGGATAATAACTGGTGAAACTCTGATAATGATTGTATATTATGCATCTGTAAGTAATTTTGTATCTCTAAAGAGGTTGATTATTTAGATTAAACCGGATCCTCCCGGCTTAAGAAATATAAAAAAACAAAGATGATCAAAGCAGCCAGCTCGATCAAAAGCCAATACAGTTGTTTTTTGAAAAATCCGTCCAACGCAAGTCCTGTTACTCTCGCGATCATAATGCCAGCCGTAAATGCAATCAGCAATCCCAACACCGTCATTTTCCACGAATACCAGGCATTAAAAAACAGTAGAAAAAGACCGATTCCTAGCAGAAAACCCCAAAGCACTCTTCTCTCTATCATTTTATAACCGTCAGCGGCAACAGCGGAAGTACTGAAAAAATTAGGCTTCAACACTAAAGCGAAGCCGACAAAAAGTAATATTATTCCTGAGAAATTCAATAAAAGCTTCATAGGCATTCAAATACTTAAAGTTAGGAATTAATTTTTTGATTACAACAGCTGTTTTTTAAGCTCTTTCCTAAAATCTTCCTCTCCTATTTCCAAACGTCTGGCATACATTGCTTTGGTATCCTCTCCCACCAAATATCTGATCTGATCTTTTCCATCCGTTGCTGCTTCGTAAACCGCTTCTGCAACTTGCTCTGCCGGTATGGCCTGGTTCATCATGGCATCGGTGGAGCCAAATAGTTTTTCCTCTAAATCCTGATAAGCAGGGTGTAATCCTTTTTGAAGAGACCTGTCTAAAAAATTAGTGGCAGTGGCTCCGGGAGCAATCGTTTTAATACCGATCTGATGTATTCCTAATTCAAAGGACATACTTTCAGACCAGCCTTCTATTCCGAATTTGGAGGCGTGATAGATAGAGTGCAGCGGAAATCCCATAAAACCTCCCATGGACGTTGTACTGATAAACAGACCGCTTTTCTTTTCCCTAAAATGGGGAATGAAGGCCTTGGTAACCCTTATTACTCCCAAAAGATTAGTATTTACCTGTTGCACAATCTGCTCGTCAGTGTAGGATTCCAATGAACCTAATAAACCATAGCCTGCATTATTGAAGACAGCATCTACATCATGTAAAGATAATGCTTCAGCAACTGTTTCATTAATCTGTTCCGGATTGGTAACATCCAATGGTAAAAGGGTTACATTTTCCAACTGAGACAGCTCAGTTTCCTTTTCAGGAGTCCGCATGGTTGCAATAACGTTCCATCCTTTGGAATGAAATAATTTTGCCGTGGCTCTGCCAATGCCTGATGAAGCACCGGTAATGAAAATAGTTTTCTGCATTTTTATTTATTTAATCCTTATGTAAAGTTCATAACTTCTGTTGAAAGACCTGTTTCCAAACCGTTGTAAATTGTTTCCAAATCGTTGTTATTATTTGAATCCAGAGCAATAATCATGGTGCCAAACTATCTGCGATCCTTACCCGAATTGGTGGAGATTCTCAGGCTGTATAATCAGTAACATTCTATTATTTTTCGTTTTTGTCATCTTGAGAAACCTATTAAAATACCATAAGCCGGACCTCTTTTTCCGAAGTAAGGGGGATTTTGGAGTTGCTAACTTTGTTAGGACACAATTCTTATACTCTTTATCTTTAAGAGTATGAAAAAGATCAGAAAAAATTACAGTCTA
>NZ_AUMT01000023.1 GCF_000430825.1 Chryseobacterium daeguense DSM 19388
TCTCTCTTGGAGAAGATGCCTACCGCCTTTTTTAAGATATCACGTTCAAGCTTTGTTTCTTCCAGTTCTTTGCGAAGTCTCAATAACTCTTCCCTTATTGGATCAGAGGATATTTGTTTTTCCTTGCTAAGTTTACCTTCTTTGTGAAGTTTTCGCCAATTAACGAGACTTTCTTTACAGATCCCAAATTCTTCAGCTACCGAGGATACATTGCCTCGCTGCTCACTTAAAGATACTGCTTGGATCTTAAACTCTAGACTGTAATTTTTTCTGATCTTTTTCATACTCTTAAAGATAAAGAGTATAAGAATTGTGTCCTAACAAAGTTAGCAACTCCAGTTCAGGAACTCCCGGAGTTTACTCTGCTTCTGCGAATTTTACTACTTTAGGAATTACATATTGTAATGCAACTAGTGCCGACGGACAATATAATTATATTTCCAATGTTACATTGGGAACGGTAAATAATACCACACCAGGAACCACATATTCAAACTTTACTGCTAATACAGCACTACAACCTACATTATCGCTTAATAGTTCAAATACAATAAGCGTTTCTATTACAACCAACCATCCGGGTGCTTCAAATAATGGAATGGCGGCATGGATAGATTTCAACAAAAATGGGATATTTGAAGCTAGTGAAAGAGTTTTGAATATGATTGTAACTGCTTTGCCAATAGGAACTACTCCTGTAACAGGTACATTTACAGTTCCGTCCACAGCGGTAACAAACTCCCCGTTAAGGATGAGAGTAGTGACTGTTTTAATGACTTCAGGATCTATAGGCAGTACTATTCCGGATTCGTTTGCATGTCTGTCTTTTCCGAATGGAGAGGTTGAAGATTATAATGTGTTTGTAAACGCTCCTTTGGCAACACATGAAGTCGCAGGTTCTAAAAATGATATTCAATTATATCCAAACCCGGTATCAGATATTTTAAATATTACTAAAGTTTCTGAAAAAGCGGGTTATAAGATTTATAATGCTGCCGGTCAATTAGTAAAACAGGGACATATCAGCAACAAGCAGATCAATGTTTCTGAATTAATTAAAGGAGGTTATGTAATTTCAATTGAAGATAAAGGGAATAACTTTACTTCCAAGTTTATTAAAAATTAATTTCAATTAAAATTTAGTATCAGAGTCTCCGGAATTTCCGGAGACTTTTTATTTTAAGCTAATAATGATTTACATATTTAGGAATAATAGGTTAAACGTTTATTAGTTAAAATATTAAATTATAGTATTTTTTTTTGGAAAATACGGAAATCAATGGTTATTTTTGAATCAAAATAATCCTTATATGAAAAAACTCATTACTACTTTGTTTTGTGGTTTAATAGGAGGGACCATGTTTGCACAATGGACTCCGGCTGCATTTGAAGGAAGATCAGAAAAATCTTCTAATGTAAGAAGTTACTATAAGCTGGATCTTAATAAAATAAGAACTCAGCTTAATGATGCTCAGGAAACAGGTAAAAACGCAAGACCTGTTGAGATTTCTTTACCGACTCTGGATGGGAAAATTGAAAAGTTTGCGGTGTATAGCTCTCCTGTAGTAGTTAAGGAACTGGCAGATCAATATCAGCTTGGATCTTATGTGGGAGTGGGGATAGATGATCCTTCTAAATATGTAAGATTTTCTGTAGCTCCGAATGATTTTCAGTCAATGATAATTAAAGATGGGGTTTACCAGTTTATCGATGCACAGAATGCAGACAAAACAGTTTATGGAGTACATGCCAAAACAGACAAAACCCCGGGAGGATTCGTTTGCAGCATGAATGAAAGTGCCCTGTCAAAAAAGCAGATGGATGCATTATACGCAAAAGGTAAAACGTTTGATAAAAATCCTACGAACTTTTCAAAATCTTCAGATCAGAAATTCAGAACAATGAGGCTGGCAATTTCTGTTACCGGAGAATATACGCAATACTTTGGAGGAACAGTAACAGGAGCACTTACAGCCATCAATGCTACCATGACCAGAGTAAACGGAGTTTTCGAAAAAGATTTTGCTTTACGTCTTCTTGTACAGAATTTCCCGAGTATAATCTATACCAATGCGGCAACAGATCCTTATTCTCCTGCAGCAACGGGAGCTGGTGGCGCATGGAATCTTGAATTGCAAGGGGTGTTAACTGCAAACGTAGGAAATGCTAATTATGATATCGGTCATTTATTTGGAGCTTCCGGAGGAGGTGGTAACGCAGGATGTATCGGTTGTGTTTGTACAGATCCTACCACTGCTGAGCCGGAAGGAAAAGGCTCAGGGTTTACATCTCCTGCAGACGGTATTCCTCAGGGTGATAATTTTGATATTGATTATGTTGCTCACGAAATGGGTCACCAGTTGGGGGCAAACCACACTTTCTCTCACAGTATTGAAGGAACTAATGTAAATATGGAGCCCGGTTCAGGTTCTACAATTATGGGATATGCCGGGATAGTTCCTGGTGCGAATGTGCAGATGCATTCTGATCCTTATTTCCATGTTGCAAGTATTATTCAGGTAGAAGATAATCTTTCTACTGTATCTTGTGATGTAGAAACAACGGTTACAAATAATCCGCCGGTAATCGGTGCTCTTACAGATTACACAATTCCTAAAGGAACAGCATTTGTTCTTACGGGAACAGCTACAGATGCCGAAAATGATCCTATGACTTATACCTGGGAACAGTTTGACACTGCTGCTACTTCGGTAACATCGGTTACTGGAAACAATGCTACCGGAGCGTTATTCAGATCTATTGCTCCTTCAGCTACAGGTCATACAAGATATTTCCCTAAATTCTCTTCAGTATTAGCAGGGAACCTTACAGTGCCTGCAGATTGGGAAACTGTTTCAAATGTAGCAAGACCTACAAACTTTGTTTTAACAGTAAGAGATAATAATCCTCTTTCTACTTCACAGCAGACACAGAGTGATATTGTAACGGTAACTGTAGGAAACAACGGTCCGTTTAAAGTAAACTCTACACAGGTTTATCACAATTTAGCAGCTGCTTTATTATGGGATGTTGCATCCACTAATGCTGCCCCGTATAATGTTGCGAATGTAAAAATAGATTATACTACAGATAACGGTGCTACGTGGACGGTTCTTTCTGCAAACACTCCAAACGACGGTGCGGAAAACTTTACTTTCCCTGCAGCACTGAACGGACAGAATATTAAAGTAAGAATTTCTTCTATCGGAAATATCTTCTATACAATCAAGCAGGTATTGGTAACTGCCGCACCTGCATGTAGCTCTGCTGCACCAACTAATATTGCTGTAAACGGAATTACTGCTACTGGTGCTACGGTAAGCTGGAATCCTACAGTGGGTGCTACTTATCAGATCAGATACAAGAAAATTACTGAAACAGCCTGGCAGCAGACAACTTCTTCAAGCAACTCTGTAATTTTAACAGGATTGGAAGAAGGTACTAAATATGATCTTCAGGTATTGACAATCTGCTCTGGTACTCCAAGTGCTTACAGTGCAAACAATCCATTTGTAACTGCTTCTGTAACTACTTATTGCGCACTTACTTCTGCTGATCCTTCAGAAGAATATATTTCTAATGTAACATTGGCAAACGTAAACAATACTTCCGGAGCGAGTACATACACAGATTACGGAACGGATGCAACTAAAATTGTTCATTTAGTAAGCGGATCTACAAACAATACAGTTTCTGTAACCAAAACTTGGGCAGCTGATATTTATTCTGAAGGAGTAAGAGTTTGGATTGATTTCAATAGAAATGGTACTTTTGATACTGATGAAATGGTAATGAACTCAGCTGCAAGCACAGTGCCTACAGTGAGCAGTACATTTACAGTTCCTGCAACAGCCGTTCAGAACAAAATGCTTAAAATGAGAGTAGCATTACGTTACAATACTGTAGCGGCACCTTGTACATCTTACACTTATGGAGAAGTTGAAGATTATAATGTGTTGGTAACTCCTACGGTATTGGCAACAAATGACGTGGCAGGGCCTAAGAATGATATACAGATGTACCCTAATCCGGTAGTGGATGTTATCAATATCACTAAAGTTTCTGATAAAGCAGCTTACAAAATCTACAGCGCTGCAGGACAATTAGTAAAACAGGGAACTATTAATAACGGACAGATTAATGTTTCTGAACTAATTAAAGGAGCTTATGTAATTTCAATTGATGATAAAGGAAAAGATACATTCACTTCCAAGTTTATCAAAAAATAATTTAAATTAATTTAAATAATGAAATCCTCAGGTCTTCCTGGGGATTTTTTTTTGTTCGAAATTTTGGATAGAGACATAAATAATTACATAACTCTACCATTTTAAGCAAATTCTACTATTGTTGAAAGTTCAATAAATAATCTTAAAATCAAGTAATAATTATGGAAAAGCCTTTAAATACGGAAAATTTTAAAATTTGGCTGTTATTTTTTATTATTGAAAACATATTTTAAAACGTTGTGAAATTTGTATAAAAAAAATAGATGTATTTGTAAATTAATAACAAAAAATGATTAGATTTGTGTAATTAATATAATATTGAGAAAGTTATGAAGAGAAAATTTACTTCTTTCTTTTTCCTCTTTTTGTTTGCGATAACCAGTGCACAATGGAATCCCACGACATTCAGGGGAGAAAAAATTAGAGCGAATACCGATATTAAAGGGTATTACACTCTAGACATTTCTTTACTAAAGTCTCAATTGGCAAATGCGCAGGAAACGGGTAAAAATGCAAAACCCGTCACCATATCATTGCCAACTTTGGATGGAAGAATTGAAAAATTTGCCGTTTACAGCTTCCCTGTGGTAGTGAAGGAACTGGCAAATGAGTATCAACTGGGCTCTTACGTGGGAGTTGGGATAGATGATCCCGGCAAATACCTGAGATTCAGCTTAGCACCTGATGATTTCCAATCAATGATCATCAAAAACGGCAAATACGAGTTTATAGAACCGGCCGACAAGAGCAAAACTGTTTACGGAGTGCACCCGAAAACAGACAAAAGCAATGAAGGCTTCCTTTGTTCTATGAATGAAGACAGATTATCAAAACAGGAAATTGAAAATCTGTACACGACAGGAAAAGCATTTTCTAACCAGACAATGAATTTCTCTAAAAGTTCTGACAAAAAGTACAGAACAATGAGACTTGCAATGTCTGTGACAGGAGAGTACACCCAGTATTTCGGAGGGACAGTTGCTGCGGCACTTACCGCTATCAATGCTACTCTTACAAGAGTAAATGGTGTATTTGAAAAAGATTTTGCTTTGCATTTAATTTTACAAAACTTTCCGGGGGTAATCTATACCAATCCGGCTACCGATCCTTATTCACCTGCTGCTACAGGAGCCGGCGGTGCATGGAACCTTGAGCTTCAGCAGACACTTACAGCCAATGTAGGAAATACAAACTATGATATCGGGCACTTATTTGGTGCTTCCGGAGGTGGTGGTAATGCAGGATGTATCGGCTGTGTATGTGTAAACCCTGTTAATAATGCTGTTGACACAGAAAAGGGTTCAGGATTTACTTCTCCCGCAGATGCTATTCCGCAGGGAGATAATTTTGATATTGACTATGTAGCTCACGAAATGGGTCACCAGTTCGGAGCTAATCATACATTTTCACACGGTCTTGAAGGGGCTGGTGTAAATCAGGAGCCAGGTTCAGGGTCTACCATTATGGGATATGCGGGAATCACAGGAGCCAATACAGATGTTCAGCCTCACTCTGATCCCTATTTTCATATCGCTAGTATCAAGCAGGTTCAGGCTAATTTAATCAGTAAAACCTGTGATGTAGAAACTGTAATTACAAACAACCCTCCTGTAATTGCTGCTTTACCTACTTACAACATTCCTAAAGGAACAGCTTTCGTTTTAACGGCTTCTGCTACAGATGCAGAAAATGACCCAATGACGTATTGCTGGGAAGAGGTAGATAATGCAAGTGTTACAATTAATAAAAATAACTTGGGAAATACCGCTACCGGTGCTTCTTTCAGATCATTGAGCCCTACTACGAGCCCTACAAGATATTTTCCTAAATTATCTTCGGTTCTTGCAGGGGTTTTAAATAATTCAAACAACGGATGGGAATCAGTTTCCTCTATTGCAAGAAACTCTAAGTTTGCGGTAACAGTAAGAGATAATAATCCTGCTGCCAACCAGCAGCAAACTCAGTTTGCAGAACAGACAATCACAGTAGGAAATGACGGTCCTTTCAAGGTAACCACTACAACGGCTTACAACAATGGTCCTACCACTGTTGCATGGGATGTTGTAAATACTACAGCTGCTCCTTATAATGTGGCCAATGTTAAAATTGACTATACTACAGATAACGGAGTAACATGGACTGTTCTGTCTGCTTCAACAGCTAATGATGGCAACGAATCTTTTAATATTGCAGGTCTTACGGTAGGTAATACTGTGAAAATAAGAGTAGCTGCTATCGGAAACGTATTCTATGCTATCGGAAGTGCTACGGTTGCGAGCTTAGCTGCATGTACAGGTGCTCCTCCTGCAGGTATTACCGTTACGGCAATTACGCAGACATCAGCTACAGTTTCCTGGACTGCTGCTGCAGGTGCAACTTATGTAATTCAGTATCGTCCGGTAGGAAGTGGTACATGGGTTACTGTAACCTCTACAGGAAACTCAATAGGCCTTACAGGTCTTAGTGATGGCATTCAGTATGAAGTGCAGGTGGCTACGGTTTGTGCCGGTGTTCAGGGAGCATTCTCTGCATCTACCAACTTTACAACTCCGGGACTTACTTACTGTACAATGACGTCCAGTAACTTTGGTTCAGAATATATTTCGAATGTTACGGTAACTCCGGTAGGAGCTGCCATTATGAGCAACAACTCTGCAGGTTCTACTTATACCGATTATACTGCTACACCGAGTGCATTAGTAAATTTGGTTATAGGATCTACTGGTAATACAGTTTCTGTTACTAAATTCTTCCCGGGTACAATCTGGAGCGAAGCAGTAGGAGTTTGGATTGACTTCAACAGAAACGGAGTATTCGAAGCTACTGAGCAGGTGATGAACTCACCTTCAAGCACAACTACTCCGGTTTCGGCTACATTCAATGTTCCTGCAACGGCTTACAACGGCCCTGCGACAACAAGAATGAGAGTTGCCATGAGATACAATACTTCTCCGGTAATGTGTCAGAGCTTTGGAGACGGGGAAGTTGAAGATTATGCTGTAAAATTAATCCAGCCGATCCCTTGTACAAGTAATGCTCCTTTAAACCTTACAGTAACCAACCTTACAGCAACTTCTGCTTATGTAATGTGGGATCCAATCACAGGTGGTACTTATGTTTTACAATGGAGACCGGTAGGTTCTACTACATGGACTACAGTTCCTTTAACAACGCCGGCTTATACTATTACTGGTTTAACAGAGATGACTCAGTATGAAGTTCAGGTGGCTTATGTTTGTTCAGGAACTACGGGTACTTATACTGCTCCTTATCAGTTTACGACACCTCAGGTTACGTATTGTAACAATACGCCTGTAAATAATACGAATGGTTATATTTCTAATGTAACAATTACTCCTACAGGATCGTATGTAATGAGTAGTAATACAGGGCCAAGTACTTATACCAACTATTCTGCAGACCCTGCAAAACTGGTAACATTAGTACGTACCTCTACAAATAACTCTATTTCTGTATCTAAATCTTGGACAGGAACTTTCCAATCCTTCCTGGCAGTTGGTGCATGGATTGACTTTAACAGAAATGGTATCTTCGAAACAGCGGAAAGAGTAATCAGTACTACAACAAGTACAACTACTCCTATCAGTGCGACATTCACGGTACCTGCAACTTCTTACGCCGGACCATTAACGCTTAGAATGAGAATTATATTCTCTACAAGTACGATCAGTGATCCGTGTGCGAACGTTAATGAAGGTGAGGTAGAAGATTATGCTGTGAAGATTATTGATGCTTCACCGTGTACAACGGCTCCGCCTACACCAATTATTGTTTCAAACGTAACAGCTGCTACAGCTCTTGTTTCATGGGTGAGTACTACAGGTGCTACCTATACATTAAGATACAGAACAGGTACAGGTGCATGGACTACCATAGCTGCTGCTACAAACCCTTACCCAATTACAAACCTGAATGCTTCTACAACGTATGAAGTGCAGGTGGCTACAATCTGTGGCGGTACTACCGGTGCATGGTCAAATTCTGTAAACTTCACAACTCCGGCAAGTACTTATTGTAATTCCGGTACGGCAACTGTTACCAACGGTTTCATTAATAATGTAACGGTAACGGGAACTGCTACTCCAATGATGTCTAATAACTCCGGACCTACTACATATACGGATTATTCTAACGATGCTACTAAGATTGTTACTTTAGCTCGTAACTCTACAAATAATATCCTTTCTGTAGGAAGAACAATCCTGTCCAGTACATATTCTACTTATGCATGGATAGATTTCAACGGGGACGGAATATTTAATAATAACCCAAGTACTGTTCCGGGTGGAGAAAGAATCATGAACTTAGGATTCTCATCTACAACACCTGTTACGGCTAACTTCGCTGTTCCTGCTGGAGCATACTCTGGAACGAATAAAGTTAAAATGCGTGTGATTGTATATTTCAACACACCTACAGATGCTTGTTCGCCTCTTACAAGTAACGGAGAAGTTGAAGATTATCAGGTTAAATTTATTGATATCCAGCCTTGTACTACAGCAGCGCCGCAAGGTATTGTAGTTACAAATATTGCAGCTACTACAGCTACTGTGTCTTGGATTTCTGCTACAGGGGCTACTTATCTGGTAAGATGGAGAACTACTTCACCGGTAGGTGCATGGAACGTATCTCCGGCTCCTATTACAGGAAACAGCTACAATATAACAGGCCTTACTGAGCAGACAGCTTATGAAGTGCAGGTGGCTACTATTTGTGGTGGTACTCAGGGACCTTGGTCTGCATCAATACCATTTACCACTACACCTATTACTTACTGTAATATGACGGGTACAGGAACTACGGATTTCATTTCTAATGTTACGGTTACTCCTGTAAACCCTGGTCTTCCGGTAGTTAATAATACTTCGGTTCAGACAAATTATATTTTATACAATACTCCTGCTACACTTATTAATCTTGAGATAGGATCTACAGGTAATAAGCTTTCCGTAGCGAAAGGATGGTCCAGTGGAACGCAAAGTGATGCGGTATCTGCATGGATCGACTTTAACAGAAACGGCGTATTTGAATCTACAGAACAGATTATGAATTCTGCAGCGAGTACTACCACTCCTGTAACAGCACTGTTCAGTGTACCTTCAACTGCTTATAGCGGAGCTCTTACTACTACCATGAGAGTTGTTCTGAAACGCTCAAGTGCTCCGGTAATGTGCCAGAATGCCATAAATGGTGAAGTAGAAGATTACACGGTAAAATTAAGACCTTGTAACACAACCATGCCTACAAACGTAGCGATCAATACGATCACTCACGTTTCTGCCAACGTAAACTGGACGGTACCAGCCGGTACGCTTACATTTGTTGTAAGATACAGAGTAGCCGGTACTACACCATGGACGGAAGTTATTGCTTCTACACTTTCAGGGAACCCTCCTTTACCGTTAACAGGTTTAACGCCTGCTACAACGTATGAGGTTCAGGTAGCTGCAAGCTGTGGAACTACTCCGGGTACATTTACAAATATTCAGACATTCACTACGAGATGTGATCCTACACCTCCGAATGTTACAATAGGTACTGTAACTACAAACTCGGCAGTTGTAAACTGGGCACCGATTGCAGCAAGCTCTACGTATGTAATAAGATACAGAATCGTAGGAACTACAACGTGGACTACAGTAAACGTTACAACTCCTCCTTTCGGTTCTTATACAATTACAGGTCTTAGCCCGTATACAACGTATGAGGTACAGATAGCAAATATGTGTAACGGTGAAACTACGGTAAACCCTTGGTCTAACCCTAAAGTATTTACTACAGAAAGAACTTGTGAATTACCGCCTCCGGGACTTACAATTACTAACCTTACGCCTAATACGGCAGTAGTGGTTTGGGATCCGTTCCCGGGTGCTACTTATATCCTTAGATATAGAAAGGTAGGTGTTCCGAGCTGGACGAATGTTCCTTCTTCTACAAATACAGTTACATTGACTGGTTTAACAGAGCTGACTCAGTATGAAATGCAGGTAGCAAACGTATGTAGTGGTACTCCTGGTACATATACACTGCCATATTTCTTCACTACACCTACTGTAGTGTACTGTCAGATGACTTCTACTGTTTCGAATTCAGAACATATTTCAAAAGTTACTGTAACTCCGAATGGTAAGCCTAAGATGGAAAACCCGTCTGCTGCATCCAACTACACAGATTATACAGGTATTCCTGCCACATTTATCGAGCTGGTACAAGGTTCTTCAAACAACCAGATTACTATCGAGAAAAAATTATCAGGAAATGCTGAAGCCGGAGTTGCTGTCTGGATAGACTTCAATAGAAACGGATATTTCGATATAAACGAAAGAATCATGGCTGTAGCTCCTAATAATCAGCAGACGGTAAGCGGAACATTCACAGTACCGGCAGATGCATTCATCAGCCTTACAGACTACAAATATGTAGTGATGAGAGTGGCAATGGCAAAAGATGCTATCCCTGTGAACTGTGCAAACTTCCCGAATGGTGAAGTAGAAGATTACACCGTAAGAATTTCTAAAACTATTGTACCGAACCCGCTGAACCAAACGGATATCTTAATTTATCCTAACCCGGTAAGCACAGTATTGTATGTGAAAAATATCAGCAAAAGAGCGAATTATAAGATCTACAACGCTGCAGGACAATTAGTTTCAAACGGAATTATCTTAAACAACAAGATTGATGTTCATGCACTTATCAATGGAGTTTATGTAATAGACATCCAGGATGGAGATGCAATATCTGTTCAGAAGAAATTTATCAAAGAATAGAAATGACCATTTAATATTAATCCAATTCAATAGGCTCTCAGCAATGGGAGCCTATTTTTTTGATTAGCTTTATGTAATTAAAATGGTTTCTGGCACGTTCAGCATAACAAACAGTTGGTATTCGCGGAGTCATGCTAAGCTCTCGAAGCATTTATAAACATTACTAAGACAATAAAAAAACTCGCTGGATTTATTTCCAGCGAGTTTTAATTTTATTCGATGTCGAAGATCACTTTTTCGGTATGTACCTTTAGATCTTCCAGATTTGTATTGTTGTAAATAATGCAGTCTGCGAGTTTTATTTTGTCTTTTTCCGGCATCTGCTTTTCCATGACGGATTGTACTTCGCGGTAGGTTTTTCCATCCCGGTCCATCACTCTTTTTATCCGGATGTTATCTTCTGCAGTAACCAGAATAGATTTATAGCATTCCAGATTAAGCTTTAATTCAAATAATAAGGCTGTTTCCTTAAATATTAAATATTTCGTCTGTTTTTTCACCCAATCCTCAAAGTCAACGCGAACTGCAGGATGAATGATTTCATTTAATTTTTGAAGCAGATCTTTATCATTAAAGACCTTTTCAGCGACGAATTTTCTGTCATAAAGGCCATTTTCATCGTAAGCATCTTCCCCTAAAAGATTTTTTATTTTTAGCTTTAAATCAGGGTTGTCATTCACGATATCTTTAGCCCTTTCATCCGAATAATAAACCGGAAATCCAAATTCTTCAATGAATCCGGCAACCGTAGTCTTTCCGGATCCTATGCCGCCGGTAAGCCCGATGATTTTCGGCACATTTTCTGAACCGGTATTTAATAATTGTTCAAATTTGAATATGTTCCCCTGATGAATATCTGCATTATATTCAGAATGAACTGCAAAATTCGGTTCTTTATAAGTATGATCATGATGGTTATTGGGGTTTCCGCTATGACCTAAATCGTCACTTCCGGAATCATGCCCAAAATCGCTGGTATCACTCATATCTAATATCCAAAAACATCATTAAAACTAAAAGTCTCATCCAGCCTTACGCCTTTTTCGGTCATTTTCAGGCTTGCCAGCTCATTGTGGGCATCGTGTTCAAAGAACAGCAAGTATTCATTGTCCACACACTGCTTTAAGAATTTTCCTTTTTCTTCCATTGTTAGAAGAGGTCTTGTATCATACCCCATTACATATACGGGGTTGATATGTCCCGCCGTAGGAATAAGATCGGCTGCAAATACAATCGTTTTATCCTGGTATTGGATAACGGGAAGCATTTGCTTTTCTGTGTGGCCGTCTACAAAAATAACATCCATTTTCAGGTCTGGGGCGAAACCGTAATTACCCGTTGTAGGAAGTGGTAAAAAGTTCAGCTGCCCACTTTCCTGCATGGGAATAATATTTTCCTTTAAAAAACTTGCTTTTTCTCTTGCATTTGGCTCTGTAGCCCATTTCCAGTGGTTTTCATTAGTCCAGAACTGTGCATTTTTGAAAGCCGGTCTGTAACCCGTTCTGTCATCGTTCCACTCAATAGCGCCTCCACAATGATCAAAATGAAGGTGGGTAAGAAAAACATCAGTAATATCTTCCTTTACAAACCCATATTTTTTTAAGTTTTTGTCTAAATTATCATCTCCCCAAAGAGAATAATGGCCAAAGAATTTTTCATCCTGTTTGTTTCCAAGACCGCAATCAATCAAGATTAATTTTTTGCCGTCTTCTACAAGAAGGGAGCGTGTTCCCAGCTCGATTAGGTTTTTTTCGTCTGCAGGATTGGTTTTTTCCCACAGACTCTTCGGGACGACCCCAAACATGGCACCGCCATCCAGTTTAAATTTTCCACATTGTATTGGATATAATTTCATATAATATTAAGTTTGTTATAATGTATTATTTATGTTAAATGTTTACCGCAAAATTTACTCTTAATTCTTAAACTAAATAAACTTTGTTTATTCTTTATTAAACATTAAGTAGTTAAGAATTCTTTCTACAATTATAATTAAGCAATCAATAAAATTGATTTTGAAGGTTTTAATAAACTTCTTACTCTTAATTTCTTAATGTTGAAAAAGTGGCCTTCGCCTTTATAACTTAGGATGAACATCTTTTATCAACAATAAATTTAATCTTAAAAAAGTTCTCCCGGATTTCTCGGAATTGCAATATTCAAATGTTTGTACGCTTTTTCTGTCACTTCACGGCCTCTGGGCGTTCTGATGATAAATCCTTCCTGAATTAGGAATGGTTCATACACCTCTTCCAATGTTTCAGGATTTTCTGCAATAGATGTTGCCAACGCGGAAATCCCGACAGGTTTCCCTTTGAAATTTTCTATCATCACACGCATAATTTTGTTGTCCATTTCATCCAGACCGAATTCATCAACATTTAAAGAATTTAAAGCATATTTTGTAATATTAATTTCAATTTCGCCATTTCCTTTAATCTCCGCAAAGTCACGAACCCTTCTTAAAAGAGCATTCGCAATTCTTGGGGTTCCGCGGCTTCTTCTCGCAATTTCAATCGCTGCGTCTTCATAAATTTTCACACCCAAAACTCTTGCGCTTCTGATGATGATCATCGACAGTAATTCTATTGTATAATATTCCAGCCTGCTCTGAATCCCAAATCTTGCCAGCATCGGTTTTGTCAGCATTCCGCTTCGGGTAGTAGCTCCTACCAGTGTAAAAGGATTTAAGCCGATCTGAACACTTCTTGCATTCGGGCCGGTTTCCAGCATGATATCAATTTTATAATCCTCCATTGCAGAATACAGATATTCTTCCACAACAGGAGAAAGACGGTGTATCTCATCAATGAAAAGCACATCATTTTCCTCAAGATTGGTCAATAAACCGGCTAAACTGCCTGGTTTATCCAAAACAGGTCCTGAAGTAATTTTACAGTTTACTCCTAATTCATTCGCAATAATATTAGCTAACGTCGTCTTTCCCAAACCGGGAGGCCCATGTAATAAAACATGGTCCAGCGCACCGCCGCGTTTCTTGGCAGCAGTCACAAAAACTTCAAGGTTTTCCAAAGTTTTCCTCTGTCCCGCAAAATCTTTAAAGCTTTGGGGACGGATCTGCTCTTCCTGCAAAAGTTCTTCGCGGGAGAAATTGTCTTTATCTGGATGTAAAAAATCAGGCATTAACTCATTTTCATTTACTTCAAAGATAGGAAAATTTAGGCTAAGGTTTATAGGGCGAATACCAATGAAAATTAAGATTTGAGAACAACAGATATTTTAAGTATTTTTGAGAGAGAAAATTTTAAAGATAAAAATGTTCAGCTGATAACGGTGCTTGAGATTCCTGAGGAATGACAATTGAATGTAGAGTTTGTTTCCTGAAAGAACCTAAGCAAAATAATTTGACTGTCTCTGAACCATTATTTTTATCTGAGTTTTAGCTTAATATTAAAATAAATGAAATTAATTGGTCCTTTCAAGCAGGTGGTAACCCTTGCCAACCTTCCTTTAAGAGGAAAACTTTCTGATGAGCAGCTTGAAATTATTGTTGACGGAGGAATTTTAATAAAAGACAATAAAATTCAAAAAGTCGGAAATTTTGAAGATTTAAAATCTGAACATCAAAATGTAGAAATAGAAACCATTGAAGGCGAACAAATCGTTCTCCCTGCCTTCGTAGATTCGCATACCCATATTTGCTTTGGTGGAAACCGTGCGAATGATTTTGCGATGAGAAATGCGGGTAAAACGTATCTGGAAATCGCTGAAAGCGGCGGTGGAATCTGGAGCTCTGTTCAGCATACTAGAAATGCTTCGGAAGAAGAATTATTAAAAACTTTGCTGGAAAGAATCAATTTCCTGATTTCTCTCGGCATCACAACTATTGAAGTAAAAAGCGGTTACGGCTTAGACCTTGAAAACGAGCTGAAAATGCTCCGAATCATCAAGAAAGCACAGGAGAAAACAAAAGCAACACTGATTCCGACTTGTCTTTCCGCTCATTTAAAACCTAGAGATTTCGATGGAAGCAATGAAGAATATCTGCAATATATTTTAGCTGAAATTTTACCTAAAGTAAAAGAAGAAAACCTGGCAAAACGCGTTGATATTTTCATCGAAAAATCTGCTTTTCAGCCGGAAGAAAGTAAGGTTTTTTTACTTAAAACTAAAGATTTAGGTTTTGAAATAACCGTTCATGCGGATCAGTTTACTCCGGGAAGTTCAAGAATTGCAGTTGAGGCAGGTGCGAAGTCAGCAGACCATCTGGAAGCAACTGTTGATGAAGATATTGAGTTTTTAGCTAAATCTGATACCGTGGCAACTGCTCTTCCGGGAGCAAGCTTAGGCCTTGGTGAAAAATTTACTCCGGCAAGAAAATTATTGGATGCAGGAGCTATTTTAGCGATCGCCAGCGATTGGAATCCTGGTTCTGCACCGATGGGTAATCTGATTACCCAGGCATCTATTCTCGCGACATTTGAAAAGCTTACAACGGCGGAAGTTCTGGCAGGAATAACTTTCCGTTCTGCTTTTGCGCTTGGTTTAGAAGACAGGGGGGCATTGATGGAAGGAATGAAGGCGGATTTCGTAACTTTTAAAACGGATAACTTTCAGAATATTCTTTATAATCAGGGGAGCCTGAGGGCGGAGAATGTTTATATTGATGGACTGAAAGTTTAACAAGTAATGGTGGCTCGAGAATCTCAGCTACCAGGCATTAATTAAAACTACTATTTAGGTGGCTGAGGTTCTCGAAGCCACACTGTTTTATAAATAATTTGAAAGAATGAACAATATCTGGCAGGGAAGACTGGATGGTGAAGAACTTCTTTACCACAGAATATTTCAAAGAGTAAGGGAAGAAAGTGATTATGATACGATTTCAACTAATGATTTCGTTTTACACGGATTTGCAGTTGATGAAGGTGTTCGAAGAAATAAGGGAAGGCAGGGCGCCAAAGATGCTCCGGATATTATCAGGAAAAATATGGCAAATTTTCCGGTGATCATGCCTGATTTTTCTTTACTTGATTTCGGAAATGTTACCTGTGAAAACGGTGATCTGGAAAAAGCACAGCATAATCTCGCCAAAAATGTATCCAAAGTTCTTTTGAAGGACGGAAAATCAATTGTTCTGGGAGGCGGGCATGAGGTTACCTATGCGCATTATCTGGGTGTGAAAACAGCTTTTCCTGAACAAAAAATTGGCATTATTAATATCGATGCCCACTTTGACAACAGACAGCCTGAAAATGGAGTAGGAGCAAGCTCGGGAACAGGGTTTTGGCAAATAGCTCAGGAAGAAGAAATTAATTCTTTACATATCGGAATTCAGAGGAATTCAAATACGTTAAAATTATTTGATACAGCTCATCAGTATGGAATGAAATATATCTTAGCAGACGAATTATTTTTCGAGAATTTACCTTCGATTTACCAGAGAATTGATGATTTGCTGGAAAGTGTGGACTATCTTTATTTAACAATCTGTATGGATGTTTTCAATGCATCCATTGCACCGGGAGTATCTGCTTCTGCATATAATGGGATTTTTGCAGATTCGGCGTTTATGCATCTGTACCGTCATATTTTAAAGAGTGAAAAGCTTCTTGCTCTTGATGTGGCAGAAGTAAACCCGGCTTATGATATTCAGGACAGAACGGCAAGACTGGCTGCTACTCTTATTAATGAATGGTTTATGGTTTAAGTTAAATAACATCCTTTCGATAGAAAAAATCACTATTTTATTTAATTATAAGGAACAAAATTTGTTGCTTTCATCGTGCTTTTAATGGAAGCATTTATAAATTCATTTTTTTTGAATTTAACTAATACTGAATATGGAACAATTAATTGAAAATAAATTAAATACAGCAGATCAGGCATTTTCAGCTTGGAAAAAAGTGCCTTTTGAAGAAAAGCAGAAGCTGATTGCAAAAGCTGCTGAAATTTTAAAAAGCAACGCTGAAAAATTCGGGACAATCATTACAAAAGAAATGAATAAACCGATCTCACAGTCTATTGTAGAAGTGGAAAAGTGTGCCCTAATGATGAATTATTATGCTGATGCAGAGAATATTTTACAACCCGAAAAGGTAGCTTCTGAGTATGCTTATTCTGAAATTCATTATGTTCCGAAAGGAGTAATTTTGGGTGTCATGCCGTGGAACTTTCCTTTCTGGCAGGTTTTGAGATTCTCTGTTCCAGCTATTTTGGCGGGTAATACGGTGGTTCTGAAACATGCTTCAATATGTTTTGGAAGCGGAAATGCGATAGAGGAGGTTCTGTTGGAAGCAGGCTTTCCACAAGGTGTTTTCCAGAATCTTGAAATAGGGCATGGAGATGTAAAAGAAGTCCTTGAACATAAGGCTGTCGCAGGGGTAAGCCTTACCGGGAGTGAGAGAGCCGGAGGTGAAGTAGCTTCCATTGCCGGAAAAAATATTAAAAAATCTTTACTTGAATTAGGCGGAAGCGATGCGTTTATAGTATTGGATGATGCAGATCTTGATGAAGCGGCAAAAGTAGGTGCGCAGGCAAGACTTCAAAATTGCGGGCAGACTTGTGTGGCCGCAAAAAGATTTATTATTGATGAAAAAATAGAGGATGTTTTTCTTCCGAAATTCATTGAAGAATATAAAAAGTTTGTTCCTGCGGATTCTATGGATAAGGAAACAAAAATTGCAGGAATGGCACGGCCGGACCTGGCGGATGATTTAGAAAAACAATTCAATAAAGCACTGGAAAACGGAGCAGAAATTATTATTCCTTTGGAAAGAATTTCAGATAATGAATTTAATCCCGGTTTGATAAGAGTACAGGAAGGAAACCCTATCTTAAAAGAAGAGCTTTTCGGTCCTTTGGGGATGGTGATGGTGGCTAAAAATGATGAAGAAGCTTTAGAAATGGCCAATAATATTCCTTTTGGGCTTTCCAATTCTGTCTGGACGAGAAGCAAGGACCGTCAGTTATTTTTTATTGAAAATCTGGAATCAGGAACGGTAAACATCAACAGAATGACGAGCTCAGATCCGCGTTTCCCTTTTGGAGGAACCAAATCATCAGGTTACGGAACGGAGCTTTCTTTATTGGCTTTAAAAGAATTTGTAACGGCAAAAACCGTTGTAGGAAATAGTTAAAAATAGAGGAAGGAAGCTGGAAGGGAGAAGCTGGAAGTTTACAAAAATATCTTTAAACTCACTTCATTTTTACACAGCTTACAGTTATAAAACAAAACTCACGAAATTATTCGTGAGTTGTTTTTTTTATAAGAAAAGCATTTTGCTTATTAGCTCTTTGCCTTTTGCTTTAAATTAAACTGTTGTAAGTCTCAATGTATTTGTTTTTCCACCTTCGTAAGACGGTGTAGCATTGATATTGATTACAAAATCTCCACTCTCGATATATCCGTAGTTGTGCGTAAGCATGTTTACCTGGATGATCGTTTCATCAGTAGATTTCTTCATATCATAATAATAGGCATGAACTCCCCAAAGAAGATTCAGCATGGTAATAACCCTCTTATTTCCGCTGTATACGATGATGTGAGAATTCGGTCTGTGGGCTGCAAGCTGAAATGCTGTATAACCCGAGCTTGTTAAAGTAACGATGGCAGAAACATTTGTAGTTTTTGCGATTCTTACTGCTGCAAGACAAACCCTGTTCGTAATGAATCTTTCATCAATACAATTGAAATCTTTTTCTATCGGTTCGTTTTTGTGTTGATAGAAATGGGTTTTTTCAATGTTTTGAACAATTTTAGCCATATTCTCAACTACCTGCACCGGATATCTTCCTACAGAGGTTTCTCCGGAAAGCATCACAGCATCTGCACCGTCCAGTACAGAGTTGGCAACGTCATTTACCTCCGCTCTTGTTGGCGTTAAGCTATTTATCATCGTTTCCATCATCTGGGTCGCAATGATTACAGGTTTTGAATAGAATCTTGCTTTCTCCACCAATGTTTTCTGAATCGCCGGAACTTCTTCCATAGGAACCTCAACTCCTAAATCTCCACGGGCAACCATCAATCCATCGCATTCCAATAAGATTTCATCAATATTTTTTACACCTTCAGGTTTCTCAATTTTCGCGATAATCGGAGTTTTGAATTTACCATTCGGGTGCTTTGAAATTAATTCTTTCAGATCAATAATATCCTGAGCATGACGAACGAATGAAAGCGCAATCCAGTCAACCTCCTGATCAAGCATGAAATTGGCGTCCTGAATGTCTTTTTCCGTTAAAGCAGGCAGAGAAACATTGGTATTAGGAAGGTTTACACCTTTTTTAGAGCTTAATGGCCCCCCTTGAATCGTTTTTGCTTTTACCGTATCTTTTTCGTTGGTTTCAGTTACTTCTAAAACAAGCTTACCGTCGTCAATAAGGATTCTTTCACCCACCTTTACATCCTGTGGAAACTGTTGGTAGGTCATGAATACCTTGGTAGAATCCCCTTCAATTTTTTCATTAGTGAAGGTAAGAATGTCACCAGGGTTAAGATATGAGCCTTCTTTTACAACGCCAACTCTCAGTTTAGGACCTTGTAAATCTCCCAAAATCCCTACTGAGAAGCCGTATTCTTTATTCAGCTCTCTGATTATTTCTATATTTGTTCGAACTAAGTCATAATCCGCATGTGAGAAATTGATTCTAAAAACATCAACACCTGCTCTCATTAATCCTAACATTACTTCCTTCGACGATGAAGCCGGTCCAAGTGTTGCGATAATTTTTGTCTTCTTTAAATACTTATTCATAATACTGGATAATTTGATAAAGTTCCTCATCAGAACTTAGTGTGTAATCTTGAATCGGAAACACAAGATTTTCAGGGAGCAAAATTACGGAAAAATCAGGAAACTGTTCCGAACTATGCAAAATATATTGCACATCTACCTGATTATTTAATAAAAACTTAATGTTTTCTTCTTCTGCAAAGAGCTCAGTCTGTATTTTTTTTTGTTTACTTTCTGAAGATTTGTTTGAAATGAAGGTAAAACAGGTTTTGGTATACTTGTGATAAGCTTCAAATCTCGGAAAATAATAATCATAATAATCACCATGAAAGATAAGGTCTTTCTTTCTGTAAAATGTAAGGTCGTTATTCTGATTTATTTTATAGAAAAACTCATGATCGGGTATATTCTTTGCTAATCTTACCAAGCCTATGGTAATATCTTCAAATTCTATATCATCAAGATCATAAAGTTTTTGAATTTCCAAGTATGTTTTCTTTTTTGTTTAAAATATAAAATGCTCTCTGCGCTGCCTTTTCTTCTGCTTTTTTCTTGGAAGTTTCTGTGGCATTCGCAATTTTTTCTTCTCCAAGCCATACATGGCACCGGAAAACAATTGATTTATTCACCTGGATTTCCTCACAGGTTTCGTACTTTATATTTAATTTTTTCTTCTGGCTCCATTCGAGCAAAAGACCTTTGTAGCTTACAATTTTATTTTCAAGCTTGTTAATTTCAGTAGGGGTCAAAAGTTTCTCCAAAATGATCTTTCTGCAAGTATCATACTGGAAATCCAGATAAACGGCTCCTACCAGTGCTTCAAATAAATTTCCGGAAATATTTTCGCCTAAAGCTACTGAACCCGACTTCTGAAGCAGGTTTGTAAGTTTAAGATCTTCTCCTAATTTATTAAGATTCTTCCTATTAACAATCTTAGATTTCATCTGTGTCAGGTATCCTTCATTAGCCTGAGGATAAGTCTGGAACAGATGACAAGAAATAATTGTACCCAAAACAGAATCCCCTAAAAATTCAAGCCTTTCGTAATTGCTGTCTTGATTTTTAGAAGAGCTTTTCAAAGAAAAAGCTTCACGGTAGAGCGCAACATTTTGTACCTCAGTACCTAATATTTTGCTGAGCTCGTTACTGAGAAAATAATCTCTCTCCGTTAATTGTCTTTTTCTGTTTTTGAGAAGGAATTTAGAAAAGTATTTCTGTAACTCCATTCATTGAATTTAGATTTTCGTAAATAGAACGCAGGCATTATGCCCACCAAACCCAAAAGTATTACTCATGGCTACTTTTACATCTTTCTTCGCAGCTTCGTTGTACGTAAAGTTCAGTCTGCTGTCAATATTTTCATCATCAGTAAAATGGTTGATGGTAGGAGGAACAATACCATGAATAATAGTTCCTAACGCAGCGATAGCTTCAATAACCCCTGCTGCACCCAAAAGGTGGCCGGTCATTGATTTTGTAGAATTAATCTGAATGTCGTAGGCGTGCTCTCCTAATAATTTCGAAATTGCGTTGGATTCTGCAATATCTCCTAATGGAGTAGATGTACCGTGCATATTGATATGATCTACTTCATCAGCAGTTAATCCTGCGTCTTCCAAACAGTTTTTCATTACCAGATAAGCTCCTAAGCCTTCAGGATGCGGGGCTGTCATATGGTGTGCATCAGCACTGAGACCTCCACCTTTTAATTCCGCATAAATTGTAGCACCACGTTTTACCGCGTGCTCATACTCCTCAAGAATGATACATCCTGCTCCTTCACCCAGTACAAAACCATCTCTGTCTTTGTCAAAAGGCCTTGAAGCTGTTGTAGGATCGTCATTTCTTGTAGAAAGTGCCATCATTGCATTGAATCCACCGACACCACTTGCTGTAACGGCTGCCTCAGAGCCTCCACATACAATCACGTCTGCTTTTCCCAGCTGAATCAGCATTTTGGAATCAATTAAAGCGTTTGCTGAAGATGCACATGCAGAAACAGTAGTATAATTCGGACCATGGAAACCATACTCGATTGAGATGTGTCCCGGAGTGATGTCCGCAATCATTTTCGGAATAAAGAAAGGGTTGAATCTAGGAATGTCTGTATTTGCCCATCCTAAAACTTCAGTTTCGAAAGTCTCTAAACCTCCTATTCCTGATCCCCAGATTACGCCGACTCTGTTTTTATCTACATTATCTTCAATAAGCCTTGAGTGTTGTACCGCTTCTCTTGCAGCTACAAGCCCAAGCTGTGTATTTCTATCCATTTTTTTTGCTTCTTTCTTATCGAAATGCTGCAGCGGATCGAAATTTTTCACTTCGCAAGCGAATTTTGTTTTAAAGTTTGTGGCATCAAAAAGAGTAATTGGAGCAGCACCGCTCTCACCTTTTACAAGATTTTCCCAGTATTCTTTTGCATTATTTCCAATCGGTGTTATTGCGCCAAAACCGGTTACAACTACTCTTTTTAATTCCATAAACTTTGTTTAATTTCTTTTTTGTTGAAGAATATTATTTATTTACTACTTCCTCGATATAAGCGATAGCGTGCCCTACAGTAGTAATTTTTTCAGCTTGATCATCAGGGATTTGAATGTTAAATTCTTTTTCAAATTCCATAATTAGTTCAACTGTATCTAGTGAATCAGCTCCTAAATCGTTAGTGAAGCTAGCTTCAGGAGTTACTTCTGTTTCTTCAACGTCAAGCTTATCAGCGATGATAGCTTTTACTCTTGATGCAATGTCTGACATAGTAAATTATTTTTTTAATTGTTAGATGGTGCAAATATATAAAATTCTTTACGATAAAACATTTTTTTAGTCTTTTTTGTGGCGTGCAGGTACTTATTTTGTTGTTTTCGGGTTTAGTGTTTTCGTTTTCAGGTATTTATATTTTAGGCTTCAGGAAGGTTATTTCTTTATCGTTAAAATAAAAATTTGTGGCTACCACCATATATATAGGATAAGAAACTGAGCTGAAAGGAAATGACTTTTTAAACAAAGTAAGATTGAGCTTTTTAACAAAACGGATGCTTTGAGTTTTAAAGGAAATTTGTATCAAACAAAAATCAATCAATAAAATGAAAAAGATCTGGTTTATCACAGGAAGCTCAAAAGGTTTAGGAAAAAGCCTTGTAGAAGCAGTTTTATTAAAAGGGGATTATGTAGTGGCTACCGCAAGAAATCCTGAACAGCTTAACGATTTATTAAAAAAATATCCAGAGCAGCTATTAACACTTAAGCTTGATGTTCAAAACAAAGAGCAAATCTATGAAGCTGTGGAGAAAGCTGTTAATCACTTTGGGAGAATAGATGTTTTGGTGAATAATGCTGGTTTTGGAATTACCGGTGCGGCTGAAGCATTTACTAATGAACAGGTGAGAAATCAGCTGGAAGTGAATCTGTACGCACCTATAGAAGTAACGAGAGCAGTCTTACCCTACATGAGAAAGCAGCGTTCGGGACATATTCTCCAGATCAGCTCTATTGGCGGAAGGGTAGGAAATGCCGGCCTTTCAATTTATCAGGCTGCAAAATTCGGGCTTGCAGGTTTTTCTGAATCTTTAAGTAAGGAAGTCGCACCCTTAGGAATAAAGGTTACAAGCATTGAACCCGGCGGTTTCCGTACCGACTGGGCTGGAGCGTCCATGAGCTTTGCAGAAGATGTTGAAGGTTATGAAAAAACGGTAGGCGGGGTAAAAGAACATTTACTTTCAGGGAAATTTGTCCCGATGGGTGATCCCGCCAAGGCTGCAAAAGTAATGATTGAGATTGCAAATAATGAAAACCCTCCATTGCATCTGGTTTTAGGAAGTGAAGCTGCTGCCATTTTAAAAGATGCTGATCTTCAAAGAAAAGAAGAATTTGAAAAATGGCTGGATGTAACTGTTTCCACGGATCATGATGATGCTGTAAGCATCTTTGAAACAGAATATGGAAAACAATTTTTAACTAATAAAGGAAATAACGTAAAATAATTTAATAATGAGACTGTAAAAAGTGCGGTCTCATTTTTTATATTTGTAGTAATGAAAGCTAAAAAAGAAGATTTTGGAAATATTGTTTATTCCTGTTATGCTGAAGTGAGCCGGCAGGGAGAACATTTCGTTTCAGATCATGTTTTGAGTTATCAGATTGCCGGAGATTTAGTTCTTAATGACGGGGTCAAAGATTATTCTGCTTCGGATGAATCTATCCGTTTTTTGAAGCGGAACCAGCTTTTAAAATTCACCAAGCAGCCCCCGAAAGAAGGAGAATTTAAATCTTTATCCATTCACCTGGGTCAGCAGGCTCTAAAGGATTTCAGCCTGGAATACGGGATGACTGCTGAGAAAAAACAGGCTAATAAGCCTTTATTATTGCTAATGGAAAATCCGGTATTGCAAAATTTTATGCAGTCGCTGATGATGTATCAGTTTTCGGATATTCTTTCTGATCCAAGACTGGTAGAGCTAAAAATAAAAGAAGTTTTGATTCTTTTGTTACAGGAAGCGCCTGAACTGAAGGATGTTTTGTTTGATTTTAATGAGCCCGGAAAACTGGATATCGAGGCATTTATGAATAAAAATTTTCATTTTAATGTGAATCTGGATCGTTTTGCTTACTTAACGGGAAGAAGCCTGGCGACTTTCAAGTGGGATTTTGAGAAAATATTTGGCATTACGCCCGGAAAATGGCTGCTGCAGAAAAGGCTTCAGGAGGCGCATTACCTGCTGGAGAAGGGAAGGATGGCTTCTGATATTTACCTTGATCTCGGCTTTGAGGATCTTTCTCACTTTTCATTTGCATTTAAAAAGCAGTATGGCCTGGCTCCGAGTAAAATAATTTCAATGTAAATTTTTAATGAAAAAACTTCTTTACCTTATTCTCTTTCTTATTTCCAACTTATTTTTTACACAGATAAAAGGAAAGGTAGTTGGCATTAAAGATGGAGACACAGTAGTAGTTCTTTTACCCGATAATACTCAGGAAACACTCAGGCTGGCTGATGTGGATTGTCCTGAAAACGGGCAGCCGTTCGGTAAAAATGCAAAACGGTTTACGAGTTCACAGGTTTTTGGAAAGAAGGTGACCTTTTACAGGATAGGAAAAGACAGGTACAGAAGAGTTATCGCAAAAGTTTTTTATGAAAATAATAAATATCTTTCCGCTGAAATTATAAAAGCAGGCTTTGGATGGTGGTATTATAAAGCTTCAAAAAATACAGGACTTCAAAATCTGCAGGAACAGGCTAAAACTAAGAAATCAGGTTTGTGGGCTGATAAAAATGCTATAGCTCCGTGGGACTTTAGAAAAAATAAAAAGAAAAAAATAGCTGATATTTAATAAGTACAAATGGCAGAAAATATACAATAATAAGCAAAACTTACCCAATAGAGAATTGATTTAAAATTTCTATTTTTTAATGAAAACTTAGTTTATAGAAAATTTTAGGCTGACTTACTAAATTTTATATAAAGAAATTGTATATGAAAGTTGTCTGCCTTTCTCTCTGATAATAAATTTGTCAGGATAGTTTGTTTGTGTGCAGGGAAGGAAAAGTATAATTAAATAAAAAGAGAATTTGTATTGTTGCAAATTCTCTTTTAGTTAATGGTGGAGTTGGAGGTTTTCGAACCTATTATATTTTAACATATCTCAAAATATGTAATATATCTATTTATCAGTATTTTAGCTATATTTGTATAAACTATTATACTTAGTTTTTATGTCTAAATATAGAAGAAGTAGCACCTAAACTGGCACCTGATGAACTATACTTTCAAACTTAAGCAACCTAATGGTACAAAGGAATCTTTGATTTATTTCCGTTCTTTTTTCAACAATGAAAATAAGAATTTCATCTATTCTACAGGTGAGAAAATAAAACCAAGCGAATGGGATTTTAAAGGTAGGCAACCAAACGACCTAAACGGAAGGACAAAAAAGGCAGAAATTCATCGTGGCGTAAAGATGCAGTTAGATCGCTACAGCAGTTTCTTCACCGAGATTGTTAATCGATATAAAAACATTAATGAAGAACTTACAGTCGATATCCTTAAACAAAGATTTGATGAAAAGTTCAAAAAAATTACTGTTAAAAGTGATTTTTTTAGAATTTATCAGGAGTTTTTAGATGAGAAAGAAAACGACTATACTGGGAATTCAATTTCAAACTCTACTTTGAAGCGTTACAAATGCAATAAGAATCTACTCGAAGATTTTGAAAGCAATTGTAAAGTTAAGATTACTCTGGGAAAATTTGATGATAAACTTTACAATAGGTTTTTAAAGTATTGTATTGAAGAAAAAAAGCATTCTGCAAATACATTACATAGAAATGTCGGTTTGCTCAAAACTTTCCTTCTTTGGGCTCTCAATAAAAAATATACGTACAATAACAATTTTATTACTTTTAAAAAACCTGCGAAATTCACAACTGATGAAATAGCATTAAATTATGAACAAGTTGAGCTCATATACAATTATGACTTCAGTGATAACAAAAGATTGGAAAGGGTACGTGACCTTTTTGTTTTTGGATGCGCTACAGGAATGAGGTTTGGCAATTACAGCACGATTTCAAAAAGTGATGTTGATGGTAATTTCATACGAGTTATCGATTTAAAAAGTAAATCTAAAAACTTAGCAATTCCTTTAAACAGTATTTCTAAATCAATACTCGAAAAGTATGATTATAACCTGCCTAGTATTACAAATCAGAAGATGAATGAGTATATTAAAGAGGTTTTTAAAAAGCTAGAATTTACTGATGAAATAAAGAAGACTATGAAGTATGGTGATGAGTTGGTAGACCAAAAAGCTGAGTTTTGGACAAGAATTTCCTCACATACTGCAAGGAGAAGTTTCATCACTATAATGAAGAACAAACGAGTTCCTGATAAGGTGATAATGAGTTACACTGGTCATACTAGTTTGGAGGTCTTTAATGCTTATTACAGACCAAGCGAAGATGATAAGATCAATTATATGAATGAGGTTTTTAAGTAGTCATTAAGTTAGAGTACACAAAAAAACTTTATGGACGTTGGATTCTTTCGAATAATTTACAGATTATCCTATGATGATTTACTATTCAATAAAAATGAGAAAGATTGAGAAGCTTTTGTAAAAGAGCAGATAAAACACCAAGCACAAATCCAGTAAAATTATCCTCAATGAAAGACTGATCAATGAGTTTGCAAGCTTAAATATTATTATATTAGTAGATAGTAAAGTTAAGTAATAAACTTACTCTGTTATAATTAGATTTATATGATAAAATATGAATTACATCGGTTAGGATGGCACGACTTCCAACAACTCTGTCTAACAATTGTACGAGAAATCTTAGGACAAACTGTAACTAACTTTTTAGATACAAATGATGCTGGTATCGATGGTGCTTTTTCAGGAACTTGGAAGCAAAAAAATGATGAAGATCTGAACGGGCATTTTATCATTCAATGTAAGTTTACTAATAAAGTACAAAGTAATTTAAAATTAAGTGACCTCACTGATGAGTTTGTAAAAATTGAAAGGCTCGTTGCTGAAGGACGGTGTAATTGTTATATTCTGATGACTAATGCTGGAGTTTCTGGCCAATTTGAATTGGGTTATGCAAAGAAGTTAGAAAAAATAGGTGTGAAAAAATGGAGAATCTTTGGAAACGATTGGATTTCTAATCAAATAACAGAAAGTAATCGGCTAAGGGCATTAGTGCCTAGAATTTATGGATTAGGAGATTTAAGTCAGATTCTCGATGAAAGAGCTTACTCACAAGCTAAAGAACTAATTTCGTCAATGAGAGAAGATCTTTCAAAAATAGTTATTACATCCTCATATTATAAGGCTGCAGAAGCAATGAATGAACACGGATTTGTTCTTATTATTGGAGAGCCGGCAGCAGGAAAAACAACGATTGCTTCTCTCCTAGCAATGGCAGCAGTTGATCAATGGCAACTAACTACATTCAAGCTAGATACTCCCGATTTAGTAACTAAACATTGGAATCCTAATGATCCTAATCAATTTTTTTGGATTGATGATGCATTTGGTGTAACACAGTATGAGTCTGGTCTTGTTAATAGATGGAATCATATTTTGATAGAAATAAAAGCAATGCTAAAGCAAGGTGTTAAAATCGTGATGACTTCCCGTGATTACATTTACAAGCGTGCAAGAAATGATTTAAAAGAAAGTGCATTTCCGCTATTTAATGAAAGCCAAGTTGTTATTGATTTACAGAAACTAACGCTTGATGAAAAACAAAAAATACTTTATAATCATATTAAACTTGGTAATCAACCAAAATCATTTCGGACAATAATCAAGCCCCATTTAACTGGTGTTTGTCAAAATAATCGCTTTATTCCTGAAATTGCAAGGAGATTAGGTGATTCCGTCTTCACGAATAATCTTACAATAAATGAATATTCTCTACAAAATTTTGTAGAGAAGCAGGAGAGCTTTTTAGAAGATGTGATCAGGAGTCTTGATAATGATTGTAAGGCTGCCTTAGGGCTTGTATATATGAGTAATGGTCTTCTAATTAGTCCGTTAGAGTTAGAGGAAAATGAAATTAACCTTCTTGCTAGGATGGGTAGTAATTTGGGTAATTGTGTTCAAGCATTTGATTCTATGAACGGAAGCTTAGTACAGCACACATTTATCGATGACAATATGGTGTGGCGATATAAACATCCTACAATCGGTGACGCTTATGCGAGGATAATTACCCAAAGCCCAGAGCTATTAGAAATCTATTTGAGAGGCACAAATGTTGAAAAATTATTAGAGCAAATCACTTGTGGAGATATTGGTCTGGAAAAGACGATTGTCGTTCCTAAGAAGATGTTTAGTATAGTACTTGAACGTATGCTTTCATTTAAAGAATCAAAATCATACAAGCTATCATATTTATCTGAATGGGACGCTTTAAAAAAGTTGCTATCCTTTCTCTCAAGAAGATCATCTAAAGAATTCCTGAAATTATTTGTGAATCAAAAACCTGAAATTTTTGATATTATTGTTAAGCCAACAATGTATTTTTATTATTCTAAGGAAATAGATACAGTTGTTAAATTAAATAGGTTTGGTTTACTACCTGAAAAGTACAGGAAAGAGTTTGTAGAATACATTTCTCATCATACTCTCTCGGGTGATGATCTCTATGTACTTAGGGATGAAGATATGCAAACTGTTTTTTCTTTAGAAGAATTACAGGAGCTAAAACAAAAGATTAGAAATGACTTATTACCTCAAATATCTGACGTCAGACAAAAATATGAGAATGATTTTAATGATCAAGATGATTACACACCAGAGGAGCATATGGAAGAATTCTATGAAAAGATAAATATTCTGATTGAGGAGTTTGAAGAGGAAGATTCTATATGTCAAAGTTTAGAAAAAGAAAGAAAAAAAGCTAAGGACTGGGCTGAGGAGACTGATTATGAAAAACGAGAAAAGCCACAAAGAAAATTAGATTTACGAGATGATAATAAACAACTAATTAGTTCGAGGAGCATTTTCGACGATATCGATCAGTGAAAAAATGATTTTCTTAATTTTTTTCATATAAAATACGGAATTTTAGTCAAGATAAGTTTTATATTGATCAACTTAAATATTTGCATACCAATAGCAACACATATTTTTATACGTACAGAAATTTAATTTTGTACCACCATAAACCCTTCTGCTGTTTTTGTAAATAACGTAGAAAATATCTTGACTTATTTTTGTTCAGGAAATCTTTTTTATTTTAAACGATTGTAAATTTTACACAAGTGGACAAAAGGAATTTCTGATGAAAACAAATATTGAAGAATACTGTCAGCGGCTATCCAAGCTCTTTGAGCAATGCAGTTTATTTTAGCTGCATTTTGTTTGGATAAAAAAACATTTGTCAATCCAAGAATATTTAGGACAAAAAATATTTGTAAGTACATAACAGTCAAATCATCAAAAATAAATTCTATATTAGTTGTTGAAACAGCTGTAAGAAATTATATCCAATCATACTGACGCAATGCGGAAATTTGGAAGATAGCTGTAATTGTAAACAAAGTGTAGTTAAAAAAATGATTAATAAAAATAAAGAATATTGCTATAGAATTATACATATCGAAAACCTGCCAATAATATTAGAAACTGGAATTGTATGCAAAAAAAACTCTAAAGCTAATTCTAATTATATTAATATTGGAAATCCTGAAATAATTGATGTAAGGAGTGAAACTAAGGTGAGAATTGAACATTATGGAATGATTGGTGATTACGTACCGTTTTATTTTACATCCAAATCAATTATGCTCTTTAATATTCAAACGGGTTATAGACATCCTGTTGTTCCTAAAAGGGGACCTTCTGAAATTTTAGTAATGAGATTCAGAATATCGGATTTAATTTCACTTGATAAGAAGTGGTTTTTTACTGATGGACAAGCTAATGACGCTGCCACAACTCATTATAATTCTCTTTCTAAAATTGATAAAATTGATTGGCAAAGTATTCATCAAAATAATTTTTCCAAATCTGAGGATTTTGACCGCGCTAGGCGTTATCAAGCAGAACTTTTAGTGAAGGATGAGGTTCCAATTCATATTATTGAATCAATAAATGTTTATGATGATGAAGCTAAAAAATATGTTGAAAAAATTTTGAAAGAGAATAAGCTAGAAATTAAAGTCAATACTAATAAAATTTATTACTTTTGAACATGATTAAAATTGAGAAAGGAGATTTATTAACTGCAAATGTCACTGCCTTAGTGAATACAGTTAACACTGTAGGAGTTATGGGTAAAGGAATAGCTTTGCAGTTTAAAGAAGCTTTTCCGAATAATACTAAAAAGTATATTGAGGCATGTAAAAATAAAGAATTGATGCCTGGTAAACTGTTGTCAGTTTGGGATGCAAACCTACAACTAGGTAAAAAATTAATTATTAATTTTCCGACAAAAGTTCATTGGCGTCATCCGTCAAAATATGAATATATTGAAAAAGGCTTAATATCTTTAAGAGAGTTAATTATCAAAGAAAAAATTGACAGTATTGCTATACCTCCACTTGGTTGCGGAAATGGAGGGCTTGATTGGAATGTAGTAAAAAAAATGATATTTATATCTTTAGAAGATTTAAATACAGAAATAATTCTTTTTGAACCAAATGAAGGTATTAAGGAAATTCTTCAAAAACAGGAAACAAGAAAAATAACAAAACTAACTCCTGCAAGAGCAACACTATTATATTCTTTGTTTGCTTTTGAAAGCATTGGAGAATATAGTAGTTTATTTGCTGCAAATAAGCTGGCTTATTTTCTACAAAGAAAAGGACAAAAATTAAATTTGGACTTTAAACCTTATCATTATGGACCATATGCAATCGGTGTGGAAAAGGTTTTATACAGTCTTAATGGAGTTTATTTGAAAGGGATGGAACAAGGTAATGTAAAACCTTTTGAACCGCTTTACTTAAATTACGAAAAATGGGATGAAGTAAAAAAGTATGTGAACAATAATTTGACTACTGAAGAATTATTGAGGTTAAAAAGTTTAATTAAGTTTATTTCTAATTTTAGTTCTGAACTTTCATTAGAGGTTTTAGCCACTGTTGATTACATTCTTTTCCAAAACCCTAATTCTTCACTTGATGAGGTAATGTTGTCAATCAAAAAATGGAATATTAGAAAAAGTCAATTATTTAAAAAAACTTTAGTGGAAGAAGCTTATGTTTATTTGAAGAATTACAAAGAGCAAATTTTCGCATAAAAGTAATTCAGCTAAATCATATAGGCTAAACATTCAACTAGATTTTATTTGTAAAAGCCACAACTTTATCTGACAGTTAGGGGTTAAAAATAATTGTCAGTTATCCAATATTGTCCTTACTTCCAAAAGTAAGGATTTTTTGTTCCTCTGCAAGAGTTTCCAATAATTTTCTTATTGTTTATGTAATTTATTTCTTATTCTGACAATGTCTTTGATAAAAAAAGAACCCACGCCGTTGGATCACCTTTTTTCAGTAGTTCATATAATTGAAAATCAGTTAGCTTTCGGTGCTGTGAGTTTGTACTTTTCATAAGCGGTATTTTTCAGCTTAATGATTGCTAAAAGTGGAGTTGCTAACTTTGTTAGGACACAATTCTTATACTCTTTATCTTTAAGAGTATGAAAAAGATCAGAAAAAATTACAGTCTATAGTTTAAGATCCAAGCAGTATCTTTAAGTGAGCAGCGAGGCAATGTATCCTCGGTAGCTGAAGAATTTGGGATCTGTAAAGAAAGTCTCGTTAATTGGCGAAAACTTCACAAAGAAGGTAAACTTAGCAAGGAAAAACAAATATCCTCTGATCCAATAAGGGAAGAGTTATTGAGACTTCGCAAAGAACTGGAAGAAACAAAGCTTGAACGTGATATCTTAAAAAAGGCGGTAGGCATCTTCTCCAAGAGAGAGGGGTAAGAT
>NZ_AUMT01000024.1 GCF_000430825.1 Chryseobacterium daeguense DSM 19388
TGGAAGGATTATTTTTTAATTTAAACTGATAACTAATAGCTGATCCGTTTGTTTTTTCGGTGTAAGGCATTAAGGAAATTCCGGAAAGTGTTCTTCCCAAATCCGGAATAACCGTCCATTTTGTATTGGCAGGAGCTTTAACATCCAAGAAATGTTCAGCTTCCATAGTCACTACGCCATTCTTCTCTTCAAAAATATACCCTCCGGTTTTTGCTTCTGCAGGAGTGATTCTGTAAACGGTTGGCTTAATGTTTCCTTCTTTGGGTTCGTCCCAGGATTTGTAGCCAATGTGCGTCTGATCCATCATATGATTCCATTTTCCTCCGGAGATATTCAGGTTGTAATCTTTGGTGTATTCGGCATCTCTGGTGAAACATTCATCGGCATAATCTGCCCAATAATTTGCTTTCTGATCTTTTTCTTCTGCCAATTTATGATCCATTGCAACGGCGTAATACATGTCGTAGAGATTGGCCATTGCACGAACCGGATGTAAAATAATCTGTTTGTACGTATCTTGGTAGGTCTTATCCAAAATCATAAACTGTCTCAAAGCCCTCGTCTCCAAAGCCAGATAAGCATCTCTTACTTGCAAAAACTCCCCACTTTGAAGATTATATGTTTTGTGATTCATCATTTCCGCGGAAACTCTTGAATTATATTTACAATACAGGTTGATGATTTCTGCAATTTCTTTGGCATTATTTTTTCCAAATTGATCTTCTGCAAATTTCACCGAGTAATAATCCAGATTTTCCTGTGTAAAAGAAGTTGGATTCCACGCCATATTCAGGAAGAAATCCATTGGATATTCATTTGGTTTTAGATCTCCGACATTCAAGATCCAGATTTTATCTACTCCATAACTGTAAGTCAGCTGCAGCTGTTCCCACATGTGCGGAATCTGCGCCATATTCAGCCATTGGTAGGCTCTTGGCGCGCCATGTAAATCAACGTGGTAGTACATTCCGTAACCTCCAGGATGTTTTTTGCCATTGAGGTAAGGCAATCGGCGGACATTTCCCCAATTGTCATCACAAAGTAGAATCGTCATATCGTCCGGAACTTTCATTCCCTGATCGTAGTAATCTAAAACTTCACTGTATAAAGCCCAAAGCTGAGGTGTTTCTTTAGCCTGTTTTTTTGTTACTTTCTGAATAATTTTTCTCTGGTCAAGCATAATTTGCTCCAATAATTTGAAATTGGCTTCCGCACTTCCCAGGTCGCTCATCGGTTCGTCGCCGTTTCCACGCATTCCCATTGTCACGAGATTATCATAATTTTTGTTCCGGCTGAATCCATCTTCCCAAAATTTCAGGAGACCTTCTTTATTGGTGTGGTAATTCCATTCACCGTTTCCGTATTCTTTTCTATGATTTCCCCATTCTTTCTGAGCCCGCATCATCGGCTCGTGGTGAGAAGTCCCCATAACGATTCCGTATTCATCGGCAACTTTCGGATTAAGCGGATCATCTTCGTTAAAGGCTTTCCCCCACATTGCAGGCCACAAATAATTGGCTCTGAGACGAAGGAGAAGCTCAAACATGTGTGAATACATTTTGCTGTTGATGCCTCCGAATTTGGTTCTTGCCCAGGTTCCGAAAGCAGGTTCTTCATCATTAATGAAAATACCGCGATACTTTACTTTAGGCTCACCTGAAGCATAATACCCAGGAACAACATACGCCGAAGAACGTTTCTGAACAGGGACATCATTCCAGTAATACCATGGAGAAACCCCTAATTGTCTTGATAATTCATAGATTCCGTAAATCGTTCCTCTTCTGTCGCTTCCGGCAATGATAAGCTGTTTTTTGGATTTAGATTTTGGATTTTCTACCGTTGTTATCACGAAACTTTCCCATTTTCCTTTTAAATCTTTGGCATTGATTTTTTTTGAGGATATAAGTTTATCAATCAATTTATTTGTGCCAAAAGTTCCGATGATGATTTCAAATTCGCCGGAAATTTCTGTTGTTGAAAGATTGGGTAATTTTCCTGTCACTTTCTGAATGTCCGACTGCAAATCTTTCACTGCACGAATGACCGCAACATTTTCAGATTTATCATAAAATAAATTTGCTGTTTTCCCATCAGATGAAACAATCGGAAAACCGTTGTCATTTGAAATAATATTCTCTGTGAGTCCAGATGTTTGCTGGGCAAAGACATTTTCGTTTTGCCACAAACAGAATATAAAGTATAAATGAAAAATTTTATATAAAGTTTTTCTTAGCATATTATTTTTTTATTACTTGTATTATTTACACTTATTAATTTAGAGAAAAAAATAATATCTAACGAAACTATTTTTTTACTCACAAATATAAATTTACAGCGTAATATACATTAATCTAATATTTTTATCAATATCTCTTTTATACGCATTATATGTATATTAAAGACACCATTAAGATGAAGGTGAAGTTTACACTGAAGTAATTTTACTTATTTTTATTTCTAAATGAATGCCCGTATTTTATTCAGGCATTTTCTATTTATGCTTTGACTTAAAAATATTAATTAATTTTGTCAATACTAGTTTTAATTTTCAGCATTTCATATTTTGATAAAGCATCCTTGTCATCAGGTTCTTTTTCAATATAAATTTTTAAAAACTCAATAGCTTTTTCTTTTTGGTTTGAAATTCTGTATGCCTCACTCATATTGTAATAGCCGTAAGAAGAGTCTGGAAAATTGTTGATGTTTAACTTAAATAAATCTATCGCCTGATTATATTTTTTCTCAAATAATAATTTATACCCATATCTCTCAATAAGATTTTCTTTAAGCGGGTATTTTTTTGAGCTGTTTTTAATTTTCATCATGGCAGCCTCATATCCTTTATTACAGACTTCTTTAATGACATCTTTGGTGTAAAAAAAGCTTTCAATAGCTGGTGTGGAACCTCCTATTTCTCTTTTGACAAGGTTACTTATTTCCCAGTAATTTTCAACTTCTCCATTGGTAAGAATTACTACAGTATACCCTAAATCCGGAAAAATCATCAATTCGTTCGCAATCCCGAAATGTCCGCCGGTATGCCCAATGATATGATGTCCGTTTATTTTGTTTTCTATAATTCCATAGCTATACATTCCTTCTCTGTACCTCACTTTGCCGGAAGTATAAAGTTCTGTGTTTTTTTTGTTTAATAAAATATTATTCTGCAAAGCATTGGCGAATTTCAATAAATCATCAGCCGTAGCGTAGCCACCACCGGCAGGAGTTCCTTTTACCACATTCGAGAAAATATTGTTCTTCCATTGGCCCGGTTTTTCCAGTGACATTGTATATCCAGTAGCCAAATTCGGGATTGCTTCATCCAGCTCGTAAGCGTCTGTGTCCATCATTTTGGTAGGTTTATAGATATTTTCTTTTACAAAATCAAAGTAGCTTTTACCTGTTATTTTTTCAATAATCAACCCTAAAACCATATACCCGGAATTGCTGTACAGGAAATCCGAACCGGGAGCAAAAGCGAGTTTCTGATTTACAAATAACGGAAGATAATCTTCTACAGTCTTGAATTTTTCTTTCGCTAATTTGTCGTGTTCCGCCCAGAAATTTCCCATTCCGGAAGTGTGGGTTAACAACTGATGTATCGTTACCGAATCAGCAACCGATTTATTGGGATAATCGGTGAGATATTTCCCTACTTTATCCTGAAGTGAAATTTTTCCAGCTTCAGCCAACTGCATTATAACCATAGCCGTGAACATTTTATTCATTGAAGCCAAGTTGAATTTTGTATCTGTTTTATTACGAATACTGTCCGCCAGATTGGCAAAACCGAAAGCTTCTTTATAGATTGACTGCCCGTTTTTCGCAATAAGAACAACCCCGCTCAGATAATTCTCCTTTTCGAGTATTTTTAACTGTTGGTTAATTTTATTAATGTCAGGTTTTTGTGCCCATACAAATTGAATATGTATCAGGCAAAATAGAAGAATAAGAGTTGATAATTTAGTTTTATAGTGTTCCATTTCAACGTTTTTTTAACAGATAAACAAAATTAGTCTCTGTTTATACACAAACATTGTAAAAATGTAAACCATTATTGAAAAAGCCAGAGATTACTTAGTTTTGTATCGACGTTTTTAAAAAATAAAGTGGGATTGATTCCCGTTAAATCTTTAAAATCTTTATTAAAATGCGGCTGGTCAAAAAACGATCCGTTATTTGAAAGTTCAATAAACTTTTCATTAGACTTATACTTTTCGATAATACCTTTAAAACGATGGATTTTCCTGTAATCGGAAGGAGATTTTCCGATATTTTTATAAAACATTTTATGAAAATACTGCCGCGATATATGCAATTTATCTGCAATCTCACTGATTTTAGTGCCGTTTTCAATTTCATTTAAAACATCTTCTATAATTTCAAAATCTTTGTTCCGGAATTTTGATAACCAATAATTTTCCAATGCTGAACTTTGGTTTTCTTTATTTTCAATGCTCAGGATCCTTTCCATTTCAATCAAATAATCGGGATGTGGCTGGAAATCCCAGACATTGTCTTTACCGATTTCAAACAAAATATCATCAGAAAAATGTAAAATACCCAACGGCTTGAAATACATAGTGATCTCGTTCACTGGTTTTTCATAAAAAATCTCAACGGGAAAAGAAATATTGTAGTAAAAATTTGAATCAATCTTTTTGCTGTCAGATGGAAGCACAGAGATTTTGTTGTTCTCTGAGATGACTGTGGCATTTTGACAGACGGTTACAACAGAGTTATTGCTGGGGAAAGTCCAGTATTTATTTGACTTAAGGGAGTCTTTTTCTGATATAAAATAATACCCTTCAATATATTTTTTCAGAATTTCGTTTTGGGGTTTGAAAAATTGAACTTCCATTTTATATTGAACATAATTTACAATTTAAGTAAATAATTATTTAGCTAAAATAAAAAAGAATCAGCACATTACCGATTCTTCGCTTTATATAATCTTTAGAATAATTAAACGCAACTATATATTTGAATGTACCAACCAAAAAAATAGAATTTTATTTGTTTTTATAACATATCTAGTTTAATTGTATAAGAGTGGCAGAATTGACATTTTTATAAAAATATGATCTGGTACATTCAAGTATATTATCACCTTGAATTTTTATATCCATTTGTCTTACACTGCAGCACACTTCATTGCAATTTATTCAATTGGAAATCAACACACTATTATGTGCAGTGCAAATGCAGTGCATGCTTTTTTTGCCCGATGATTACTTTTGTGAATCAGTTTCATAAAAAATCAATTTTACATTAATATTTTACATGAAACTGAAAAGAAAACATAAACACACAAAAAAATTATTTTATAATGAAAAAAAAAATGACTGTCCTTTCAGAGGGTATTTCTTTTACTCTTATTCATACCCAAAACGTAAAAGTAGGAATTGATACAATTCAGCCCGGATCAGCTTTAGATGTAATTGAAACAACTAAAGATGTATCTATAAAGGCTTCACTTCTAAATATTCTTAAATTTCTGACTTTACCTTCCGAATTTTTGAAACAATCGAAGAATTCTATTTGTTTATTATCGAATTAAATTAAAAATCAAAAGCTTTTAAAGAGTAGAAAAATAAATACACTTTAAAAGTCACTTGATTTAGTCCCTCAATTTATTGATGACAATAGTCTTGAACGGTTCTATTACACAGCTGATGAACAAAGGTATAATTCATATACTCTTATGAATTATACCAATTTTTAATCTAAAATAACCCTATAAAATATACTGACATGAAAACTTTATCTTTATTAGTTTTAACATTTTTTTTCAGTGTTTCTTATTCTCAGACCGGAAATGTGGGTATCAATACTATCAATCCGGGAAGTTCTCTCACGATTAACGGTTCCATTGCAGGACAATACAAGAATGTACAGACTTCGATGGCACTTGGAGTAAATGATTTTTATATGGCATACAGCGGATCTTCTGACGGAATATTCACCTTACCAGCCGCTGTTGCCGCAACTCCCGCCTCAGGAAATATCCTCGGAAGAATTTATTATATAAAAAATGTAGGTACAGCCCGGCTTACCATCTCGGCAAGCGGATCTGAACTCATCGACAATCAATCTGGAGCAGGTGTCTCAAGTGTGACCCTTACACCGGGAGGATATACCATGTTCATAAGTAAAGGAACTCTTACAGGAACAACGTGGGAAGTAGCACTATTACTCAATAAAACAACGCCTACTATTGCTGCTTTGGGAGCAACTAATCCCGTTACGTTCACTGGTACGGCTCTTACAGATTTTAATAACAGTATTCCTCAAATCATTCCTTTTTCATCGGGTGACGTCATTGTAAACCAGGGTGGTTCTGCGACGTGGAATGATGGCAGTGACTATTGGCAGATTATTGAATCAGGAGTTTATAAAATAGAAGGTTATTCTTATTTCAGAAGCGGAACAGCAGTTTCAGGAACAGATCCGTTCTCCGGGATCAATCTCAATATTACTAAAAACGGAACTGCATTAAGTGACATTATTGGCGGAAACAGGGCAAATCTTGATAATCAGACAGCTTCCCAGGGCAGCTCACCGATCAATGTCAGCTGTATTGTTCATCTTAACGCAGGAGATAGGGTGTATCTGACCATGAACTGGGGAGCATATAATAAGCCGACCACCAATGTATCTATTCTGGCACCCAACTCTTTAAAGGAAAACAGAAATTTTTCTTTACAACAATTATCTACACCGTAAGTCTTTTAAACACACTCTTACCTAAAACAACGTAAATACCTTACAATGAAAAAACAATTTATAAAAACCATTTGTTTCTTAGTATCATCCTTTTCTTTTGCCCAAATAGGCATCAATGAAATAAATCCCTCCGCAACACTTGACATTAAATCCAAGGGAAATACAGGCTCAACAAAAGCCCTTGAAATCAATAATTCATCCGGCACAGAAATGCTCACCGTCTTAGATAACGGAAATGTAGGAATAAATGTAGCTGCTCCTGCAGCAAAGCTGCATACCAATGGGCAAATACGCTATGAGAACCTTCCTCAATTTACAGGGAGTGTCTCTCCACTCGCAATAGACGCAAATGGATATGTGGGAACCTACATTCCTACTGCAGCCTATTCATATATAACAATAAATGCAGCACAGACGCTGAGCAATTTTTCTCTATACAGCAATAGTATTTTTTACAGCATACCTTTTACCACTACCGGAATTACAGATAATGCTCTGGCAGTTACTGCCGGACAAGATGCTTCAGCTACTTTGACACGTACTTCAGGGGCAACAGCTTCGGCGGCCCAGGTAGCTTACATCACCATTCCAAATCCCGGTATCTACAAATTAAATCTAAACTACTATACAAGCTGTACGGGAACGAGATCTTCAAGCTCCGGAGGTGCTAATCTTTTAGGAATAGGCACCGGAATCTATCTTGCGTCTTCCGGAAACACAAACTATCAGGAATTAACGACAATAAGGTACAATGCATTTCCCTTACGTCAGGACACCGGAGCTTTGATAACGACAGCAGCATATAACTACCCGTTTGCCCACAATATTTTTTCAGTTATACAAACTACCTCGGCCAATCAGAAGGTTGCCTTTTTTGTAAACTGGGGAACCGGCGACCAATTCAATACAAATGTCTGCAGTCTTTCGGCGCCGAGCGGAATTGATAAAAGAGTTACATTAATCATTTCAAAGTTATAAGACATGAAAAAATTACTTACAATCATCTTTTTAGCAGTTTTTTCTGTTGCTTTTGGGCAGAATACCGGCCTTAATACGGCAAACCCATCTGCCATGCTTGATATTGTCTCAAAAGGAAATACGGCTGCCACCAATGCTTTAAACATTAATAACTCAGCTGCAGCCCGGCTATTAAGAATGACGGATCAGGGGCATTTAGGAATTAATACAAATTCTCCGACTGCAGTACTTCATGTCAATTCATCAGGAACTGCTAATGTAAAACATGACAATCTTCCTGTTCTCGATGCTACAGGCTTTACCCCGCCATTCAACACTTTTGGAGTCAATTCGGATGGAAATGGTGTAAATTTGGGAGGCACAGTGAAATATTTGTACTATCAAAATGGAGATATTTATCCCCCTACATACAATGCAACAACGAATACGGGAGGTTTTTCACTGTACACAACTAACCAATATACCAATCTATCCATTAAAAATGATGCCGGTCTTAAAGGAAACACCATTGGTTTTACATTCGGAACCGATGCGTCAGCCACGATAAACGGGCAATCCGCAAGCAATGTAAACTATATTATTATTCCGGAACCGGGTGTTTATCTTTTTGAGTTTTATGGAACAGCAAGATGCAACAGGTATAACAATACCCAAAATTACACCTTCACGGGGCAAATGCAGGTCAATACAATATTTGCAACGGCTTCAGGAACCTCATACAGCACAAATACTATTTTCCGCGGACTCATGAGCGGCATGAGAAGTGATAACGGAAGCACCCATGTAAATACGTATAGTATTGCCAATCCGCAAACTCTTACAGTTGCTTTGCCTACAACCCAGCCGAATCAAAAGATAGCTTTATTTTTCCAATATGAAAGTGGAGAGACCAATCAATTTACCAACAATGAGTGCTATTTTAATGTTCCGGCAGGAGCAAATTTCAGCTATTATTTTATTGTAACTAAAATATAATATATATTAATTTTCTACGATATATTGACGTTTTAAAAGTTATTATCTTGTAAGATAGCTATTTCAAACATTTTTACCGTTTATTTGTATCACACTCACCTAATAAATTACAATGAAAATTAATGTGTTTTCAGTATTACCAATAATATCGGCAGGGCTGCTTCTCTCCTGCTCCACTACAAAAGATATGATAAAACATGAAAATGTAGATCCTATATATCTTGAAGTCAACAAAATAGCTCAGGAACTTACTGCAGCTCACAATGTTCCCGGTGTAGCAGTAGCTCTGATTAAAAATGGTGACATTTCATGGATACAATCGATAGGATATGCTAATGTAGCAAGTAAGAAACGAGTGACACCACACACCATTTTCAACGTAGGCTCTGTTTCCAAGGTTGTTTCCGCATGGGGTTTCATGCAGCTTATAGAAAAAGGAGAATTGTCATTAGATAGCCCTGTAGACAATGCTCTATCAGGATGGCACTTACCAGAAAGTCCATTTGACAAATCAAAGGTAACAATGAAACGTATCCTCAGCCATACTGCGGGGCTTTCCGTACATAAATCACACCGGAATCATTAAAAACAATTCTTTCCACAGAGTAAATACTTTTAGGAATGTTTCCTCCCAACCAGACCTCATCAGGTTTTTGTTTCCAGGTCACTTCGTAAAGAACCGTACCGGAAGGGTAATTTGCACCTGTGTTTTTCTGAGCGTAATTAAAAGCGATCTCATTTCCATACGAAGTTGACATAGTACCTTCTTTTGGCTGGATTGATGATGTAATTCATCATTTTGCTGTACAGATGCCGGAATGTTTAGTGTTCCTGTCTTTTTTTGACCGCAAGAAACTATTATGACGGATATAAATACCAATTTCAAAAGTGTTTTCATTGTTTCTTAATTTTTGTAAGTTGAGAAATCAAGTATAAAGGTGAAGTAAAAACATAATCCCGATTCGCCATCGGCTTGTGGCATTCAATACATTCATTATCAAAGTCATGTGTTTCTCCATAAGGCTGAAGATCATTTCCCTTCCATCTTCCCCATCCCCATTCTTTAATCTTTTTATACTTTTCTGCATCCTTTACCCTCAATTCGACCTGAAGAAATTCACCTGTTGCAATACCACCATCCTGCTTTATCAACTTTATGACAGATATTAATGTTATTTGTCTCACAATATTTTTAATGCTTTTTTGCATATTTTTGTAAAAAAGCAACATTGAATGCTAATAGTGATTAAAAATTTATGGGAAAAACAAAATTTATAAGAACATTATGCACATTACATTTCCTTTTTGTGTTTTTTCAGGTACACGCACAGAATACAATACCAGAAATTGACAGTCTACAAAAAAATGAAGCAAAGAGATTACAGGACATTGGTAACCTGAGAGGGAAGATTTTACTTGAAAAATCACTGTTTAGACAATCCAAAAAATTAAAGTATAAAAAAGGAGAATTAAGAGCATGCATTGGCATCGCATCTACACTATGCGGTCTTTCGAGGCATAAAGAAAGCTTTCAGCTCTTAGAATATTCTAGCAGAGAGCTAAGGAATTTTGATGACGCTGAACTAAAAACTAAACTAAATATTGTATACGGAAGGAATTATTATAGCTTAGGAATGTACAAAAAAGCGGTAAAAAGCTTTAATGAAGGAGTAAAAAATGCTTGGGAAATTGAGGATACAAAGAACAGAAAAAAACAGCTTTTTTATATTTATGAATGGAAGAGATCGAGCTTCTCTCTGATGGGAATGAGTGATTCAGCAAAAATAATGGAACGCAAATGTATGGAATCTCCCATTCCGATGTTATTTATAGAAATAGCGCAAAGACATATGATGTCTGGCCAGATAGATTCAGCAGAATTTTATCTGGGTAAAGCTGCCGTTTTAGCCCAAGACGCCTCTGCGGAAAGTAAATCCAACGTGCTTCGAGGCTATGGTGAACTGTATATGAAGACAGAAGATTATGACAAAGCACTGAACTCTTTATTCAGTTCTTTAAGCATTTCTCAAAAAGCAGGGCTCAAGAGTCGTGACAGAGAAACATACAAACTCATTGCACAAGTTTACAACAGGCTTCATCATATTGAAAAAGAAAACGAATATTTGCAGAAATACTCTACTCTTAATGACAGCCTTATTGAGAATGAGAAAAGCGCACTGGATATTCCGATAGAGATATTACTTAACCAAACGGGGGAAAAAGGCATCAAGAACAATACAATTCCTCCTAACTACATCGTCCTGTTATTAGCGGGTTTCACGGGTATTTTGCTCACCTACGCGATTTACAGTAAAAAGCAAAAATCTAAGAATAAAATAATCCGTGAAGAAGCATTACCTATCAACGATAATAAAAAACCGGATATCAGCCTGAATGAAGTGGTTCAGCTTGCCATAAGTGGAGATCCCACTTTTATCATCGTTTTTAAAGATTTTTATTCTGATTTTTACACTACTTTAACTTCAAAACATCCAGAACTTACGCTCAATGACCTGCGGTTTATTGCCATGGTGAAGCTCAATTTTTCCAACAAAGAGATTGCCCAGTATGGGAATATGTCGATCCGAACTGTCGAATCAAAAAAGTATAGATTACGAAAGAAACTGGATTTACCGGCAGACCTTGATTTTAACCAATGGGTTTTGGGACAATAGTATACATTTATTTTTTTAAAATTTTGGAATCAGTCATATATTTCCAACACAAAAGATACATCCTAAACACTAATAAATTAGATTTTTTTCCAAAATTTATTCTGGTAGTGTCAAATCCAATAAAAAATAATTTTAAACTTATTTATACTTATATCTTAAATGAATTTTGAAAATATATTCAATTTCTTCTACCCTCTTTTAATCATCGAAAAAGATCAGAGCAAGTGTAATTATTCAGCAAGGTTGCAACACTCATATTCATTATCTATACTAATCAAAATAGTGTATCAATAATAACATAACGCTCTATAAATTAACAATATGAAAAATTTAAGATTAATTATTGGTCTTTTTCTTTTTGCTGCAAAAAGCATATACAGTCAGCAAATAAAATTAGAAAAGGCAAATCTTGGTGCCCCATAATGTTTATATGTAAATCAACAATTTACAAGGAGAAGATGTTATTAAAGTCGTAAAAGATTCTGCTATTAAAGAAGCGGACGAGCCTACATTTGTCCGAATAAAAAACACTGAAATACCGGTATTTTTAATATAGAAAATTGGAGAATAAGTCCTGCAAATTCTCCACAGAGTTCTTATTTATATTTTCCAATTACTTCATTGAGAAATGCTTTATATTTTTCACTTATGGGTACTCTTTCATTTCCAACTGTAAGACTATTTTTTCCGATAGTTTGTAAATGTTGAAGTGATATTATATGTGAATTATGAACTCTGATAAAGTTCTCAGACTCAATCTTTTCCATAATAGACTTCATTGTTTGATGCACAATAAGTTTTCTGTCCTCCGTATAAATGATAATGTAGTCTTTAAGAGCACTGATACGTTTGATCTCACTTAAATTCAATTTTACATCTTCATTATTGAAGCGCACAAAAATAAATGAATCTTTGAGAAAATTCTGAGTACTTTTCTCCTTCAGCATTTTCGAATTGCTGTAATGTTTATAGCTTTTGTAAACGGCTTTGAGAAATCTTTCAAAAGAGAATGGTTTCAACAGAAAATCAACTACTCCCATCTCGAAACCCTGTACTGCAGAATCATCATAAGCTGTAGTAATTATTACATCAGGAAGTTTGTTGAAGCTTTTCAAAAACTCTATCCCTGAGATGTTAGGTAGGTTGATATCAAGAAAAATAAGGTCGATATTTTTCTCTTGCAAAACAGGGATGGCTTCCTGGATATCATAACAGTTTTTTACAAGATTCAGGAATGGTATTCTTGAGATATATTCTTCAATAACGTGATGCGCCAATTCTTCATCATCAACAATTATACAGTTCATATTTAATTCAATTGAAGTTTTAAATTAATTTTATATTCTGATCCGTTATCGTTAATATCCAGCTGGTATTTTCCCGGATAAAGGAGGTTCAGCTTCAATTTGGTATTTTCCACTCCCAATTTGTTCTCGTTTGTTTTTTCATGGTTTTTTCTTTCATAAAAATTCCTGATGCTGAAATCCAGCAATCCATTTTGCAAATGGACATTAATATCCAGAGGTCCTTTCCTCAAATCAGCATACTTAAATGCGTTTTCCACAAATGTTAAAAGTAGAAGCGGTTCAAATTCATAAAGATCAAAATTACCATAAAATTCACAATTAATATTATTGAATTTACTGAAACGGATGGACTGTATCTCGATGTATTTCTTAATGTTGGTAATTTCATCATTCAGATTATTTCTCTGCATGTTTTTATTATTAAGCACATAACGCATAATATCAGATAAAATAAGAATGACCCTGGGAGTGTCTTTAGACTGTGTGATGGATAATGAATAAATACTGTTAAGCGCATTAAAAAAGAAATGGGGGTTGATTTGCTCACGCAGAATTTTTAATTCGCTGGACTGCCTTTCAAATTCCAGAGCGCTGATTTTTTTTCTGTTCTCCATCCATTTATCTAAAAAGAAAAGCAGGGTACTGAAAATAATAGAAAAAATTCCTATTTTGAAGAAAATGTCGGAAAAATGGATATCATCATTAAACGAGCCTATCTTTCCATCTTTCGGAAAATCTTTCGGAAGAAGTGGAGGGTGCTGTGGCAATGGCGGTATAAAAACGATCATAAGAGCAATATATATCACGGCAAACGAAATTGTAATGACAAGAATTTTTTTAGGCGTCTGTCGGATAATAAACGGGAGAAATATATAATAGTTTATGTAAAACAATACCATGGAAACCAGGAATATTTTCAGGTTCATGAGGAGAAGAAAATTCCCGAAAATAGAATAATCTATGATCAGTTTGAAGAAAATAAGAATACTCCAGATAATCCAGTGATAAATGTAAGGGGTTTGTATTTGTTTAAAAAATGAAGTCATAAAATCCATCTGTTTATTTATGTGCACAAATTCCTTCAATACGTAATTGAAGGAACTTTCATTGTAATTAAAGCATCTAATACTCTATCTTCATAGAATCCAGTTCATGTATAGAAATTTTTGGTAAAGAATATTTATCTATTTTACTCACAACAAGATCGGCCGTCTTTCGTGCATCTGTTTTGGTTTTAAAGCTTTTATTCCCCTGTATGGCAGGGACAAAAGGCTGGTTAATTATTATCTTTTGTTTTTTTAAGATTTGATAGCCGTATCCTGAATTTTGTTTTGTTATTTTAATTTCAAGACTGTTATTTTTCTTTTCACAGCTAGTCAGAAATATTCCTAACAAAAAGAATAGTCTCAAAAAGTTTTTAATCATCATCATTTTCACTTTCGTTTGGATGAAATACCCAGATATCATCAAAATACGAGGAACCACTGTTTCCTGTAAGTACATAGCCATAATTTCCTAATGAAAATGCACATGCGCTTTCTCTGGCAGATCCTTCAAATGCTGTTCTTTCCGTCCAGTCATTAGTCGATGGGTTGTATTCCCAGGTTGTATTTCCTACACCACCCGTAGATCCTGTTGAAACATATCCTAAACCTCCGGCTGCAAAGGCTGCAGTTGAAATACGGCTTTGTGAGTCGTCGTCATTACTGGTGTCTACTTTTCTTGTCCATGTTTCAGAAGATGCATCAAAGGCCCAAAAATCTGAAACCAGGCTGTTGTTATTACTTCCAAATCCAACATATGCTATATTATCGATGACAAAAACGGCACCATCTCTTCTCTTAGAGCCTCCTAAACTTGTTATCGTGCTCCATGACGCATCAGACTCATTGTACTTATAAAAATCTTTTAGCTCGCTTCCGTCATATCCTGTTCCTACATAACCTTTATTTTCTATCCCGAAAGCTAAGGCTGCATATCTTCCTGTTCCAGGAAAATCATCGATCTGGCTCCATGAATTAGAGGAAGGATCATATTTGTAAAAATCTTTCAGTTTATTCAATCCATCATATCCTGTTCCTACATACCCATATAAATTAGTGGCAAAACCTACAGCAGAACTTCTTTTTGACCCTAAAAAATCTGCTTTTTGAGTCCAGGCATTAAGATTAGGGTCATAGCTCCATAAATCATTATAATAGACATCTCCGTCATATCCTCCTGTTATATATCCCTTCCCATTTACAACAAATGCTGAAGCATTGGAACGGGGTTTACCATCCAAATCCGAAACTCTTATCCAGTTACCTATCAGTTCATCGTCATCATCATCATTTCTACAACTTACTACCAAAAATGTTCCTGCAAAAGTAAGAGCTAAGACTAAAAGTTTATTGTTCATTATTCATTTCTTTTTTGCAAAACAATTTCATTCTGATGTATTGCGAAAATTTTTTAGACAGATCACTGCTTTTTATAGTCAGATTATATTGTTTTTACGATGGTTTAAAAATATTTCCAAAATAGCCATTTATCTAAAGGTACATTAGTTTTGTCTAGAACTAACGGCCAAAGGGAGAATAAATTTTTCCTCAATAGCAGTTTCCTCTATGTTTGCGGAAAAAAGATGTATAAATACCTATTATTATGTGTTTCATTATTGTTTTTATTTTCCTGTGAAGATGAAAGCAATACGTATGAAGTGGGAAGCTCCTGGATAGATGCCCAATCCAAAATCGTGATGATCGATACCCTTACTATGAAGATGTCGACAATTATGGTGGACTCTGTGGTGACTTCCGGAAGAAGCGTAATGATGGTAGGTAATATAAAAGATCAGACTTTCGGTAAAGTGACTTCTTCTTCCCTTTTTGAACTTACTCCTGAAAGCTATACATTAACATCTCCCTCCAATGCTGTTTTTGATTCCGTGGTCATGTATCTTACGAATACAGATTTTTATTACGGAGATACCCTGAAAACATATAAGCTTGATGTACATCCTTTATCAGACAGGATAAAACTTAATAACGGATATCTATATAATAAAAGTAATTTTAATTACTCGTCAAATTCTATCGGAAGTGCAGAATTTTATCCCAGACCAAACACAGACAGTAGTTATGTAAAAATTAAACTGGATCAATCGTATGGACAAACGCTTTTTAATACCTTAAAAAACAATGATGTTAATAATCAGGAATATTTTCTGAATTTTTATAAAGGCTTAGCATTGGTTCCTTCTTCCGAAAATAATGCGATGTTGCGTTTTGGAATAAATTCTTCTTATCAGGTGCAAATCAGTAAAAGTACTAAAGAAAAAGTTTCAAATATTGTGAGAATGTATTATCATACAATATCGCAAAACGGAACTGAGCCGGTGAAATACACATTAGATCTGAATCCGAGTACAAGTTATCAATACAATAAAATTCAAAGCGACTTTACAGGCTCTGATCTGGCAAATCTTACCCCGGCTAACCCCATACCATCAGCAAGTTTAGGAAACAAGACTTATCTCATGGCGGGAATCGGTGTTTATACTAAAGTAGAGCTTCCTTATCTGAAATCACTGAAAAATTTATATGAAAATTACAAGATCATTGATGCTAATCTTTCGGTAAGTCCAGTCGCCGGATATTATTCTCATCAATTTTATAATCCCAGTCCGCTTTATTATTATGTAGGAGATAAACTAAACCATATTGTGAGTGCATACACTTCTGACGGAAGCACTGAAATCACATCCGGCTTATTGGCCGACAGCGAGTTTCAAAATGAGCATGTTTACAATTTTTCTTTGACAGAGTATGTTAAATCCATATTGTCAGAATCTGCAAACTCCAATTACAATACACTTATTTATCCTTCTTCATATATGGACGTACTTTCAGGAAAAACCGTATTGGGAGACCAGAAGAATACAACAAATCCTGCTAAACTTAAGGTATATATTTTAGGATATTAATTTAGAATTATGAATAAAAAAAATAAAATATTAATCAACCTATTCTTCCTGTCTGCTTTTGCATCAGAATCTTCGGCTCAGAACTCCTCTCCGTATTCATATTTTGGAATAGGAATGTTTAATAATGTAGATGATGCCAGAAATATAGCCTTAGGGAATACCGGTATTGCATTGGATGCACCGGATTATATCAATTCTAAAAATCCTGCGGCCATGACTGCCATTTCTACAAGGAATGTGATTTTAAATGTGAGCGGGATGCTTAAATATAATACAATTTCCAGTAATTTAGGATCAGACAGAAGATTGAGCTCCAATTTCACCAATTTCAGTGCTGCTTTAAGGATTTCAAAAAATGCTTTTGTGGGTATCAGTATGCAGCCGGCAACTTCTTCCGACTATAAGATCTCATCTACCATTCCAATTGAAGGAACTGCCAGCGAATATCCCGTTACTTACGAAGGAAGTGGAGGCATCTCAAACTGGGGAATAAGTTTAGGATATAAAATTAATGATAACTGGAGTGTCGGAGGTAAAGTAAAAAATAATTTCGGAACCATTGTCCGTAAAGAAACTATTACAACAACTTCAGAGGTTGAAATCAGCAGAAATATAAGATATACAGGCTTTAGCTATAACTTGGGAACACAGTTTAAAAAAGATTTTACAGAAAATTTTCAGCTGACTTTGGGGGGTGTCGTTAATTTCGGAAGTAAACTGGTTTCAAAAAGGGAAGTTTCATATACCGAAAATAAAGATTATACCAACAGTGTTATCTCAAAACTTTCTTCGAATGATTCTTCGCTTCCTTTAGAACTCGGACTGGGAATAGGTCTTTTGAAAAATGAAAGATACCGTATGACTTTTGACTTTACACAGAGTAATTGGGATGATGTAAAAAATACTGAAACTTCAGAGCAGTATTACAGACAGAATACCTATGGTTTGGGGGTTGAAATTCTTCCTGGAAGAAAACAGATCGAAAAAATTTCCGAAGCGTTTATTTATCGTTTCGGGATTAATTATGATACCGGATATTATAAAATCAATAAAGCTAAAATTGACAAATTAGAAGCCACCTTTGGGCTGGGTATCCCTCTAAAAAAAGTGATGCTGAATGTAAACTACGGATATGGGATTCACGGAGTCCAAAAAAATGTTTCAATCAGAGAAAATTATCATATGCTGAATATTAGTGTGAACATTCTCGATACCTGGTTTAAGAAACGTTATCTTGATTAAATAAATATTTTTTTAATAAGGCATACTTTAAATGACATAAAGAATTAGATCAAACCACAGGCATTATTGCCAATCAATAGACAAACTGACTATATGCATTTTATCATTCTGTATTAAAAAGATAGTCATTTCACCCTCTAGTTTTCCAGTTTCATCGCCTTATTACATCATCGGATTTAATATTTTCCTTTCTTTGTATCAATGATTAAGAATGAGAGAAAAATATATCTTTATAGTGCCTTATTGATTACTCTGGTAGTCAATTCAGCAAAACTGATGGCCCTTAATGGTGATGGAATCATTGCCCGTTACTGGCAGTTCAATATCTGGGAATATGGTTTTCAGTTTCTTTACAATATGATTTTCTGTCTGGTCCTCCTGCATGTTAATCTCTCACGAGGTAAGCTTTTTAATGTATTCAGAGAAAACAGACAGTGGTTTAAACTATACGCATTCAACACCTTGCTGGTTGTAGCAGCCATTATACTGGGAAGCGTTATTCATTCTTTATTATTTGGAGTCGTTCAACTTCCAGGAGGCAGGATAAGAGGATATTTTGCACGCTTTTTACTCAGCAGCATAATGATTGCTGTAGTTATCCGTCTTATTCTTCTGATGCGTGAAAGCAGAAATAAAGACCTGATCAACGAACAGCTGCATACCTCCTACCTTCAGGCCCAGCTGCAATTACTTCAGGAACAGTTAAATCCACATTTCCTTTTCAATACGCTGAGTAGCCTTTCTGCCATCGTAAGGGAAGATCCACGTCTTGCGCAGACGTATATTTTGCACCTTTCCAAAGTTTTCAGATATACATTGGTGCACTCAGGCAACGAGATGGTATCCCTGGAAAAAGAACTTCAGCATCTGGAGTCCTATATACAGTTGGTGAAAATGCGGCTCGAAAATACATTTCAGATTCAGATTAATATCAACGCAAGTATTTTAGGCAAACAGATTCTTCATTTATCACTGCAACCTTTGGTAGAAAATGCAGTTAAACATAATAGAGCTACAATTTTATATCCGCTAATGGTAGATATTTATGAAGAGAATGAATGGCTCATTATCCGAAACAATCTTCAGCTTACCATCAGTGAAACAGAAGGAACCGGACTTGGACTCGCCAACCTGAATGAAAGATACAAATTACAAACTCATCATGAGATAGAAATACATCAGACCAAAGAATATTTTATGGTAAAACTTCCGTTGCTATGACACAAAATTTACATATTATAATCATTGAGGACGAAGCGGCCACAGCAAGAAACCTGGAATATATCCTGCAAGAAATTAATCCGGATATTAAGATCATTATAACATTACAAAGTATAACAGAATCAGTACACTGGCTGACGAATAATAATAGTGATTATGATCTGATATTTTCAGATATACGGCTTTCGGATGGATTATCATTTGAAATATTCAGACAAATAAACATCAAAAAACCTGTCATTTTTGTTACAGCATATAATGATTATGCCATTGAGGCCTTTCGGAATAATGGCATTGATTATGTTTTAAAACCTTTTGACAAGGAAGAAATACAGCGGACGCTGCTTAAATACAACACCCTTATTGCTGCTGATTTTAAGAGGGAACAGACCAAAACAGCAGCTCTGCTGCAACAGCTCCAGTCTGCAACGAAACAGTATAAAAAATCATTCCTGATCCATTATTGTGGTAGGCTTATCCCGATAGAAGCAGCTAAAATCAATTGGTTTTATACTGCTAACGAGATTGTATATGTACATACGGCAGATGGCAGGCAATACGTAACGGAATTTACACTGGAACAGCTGGAGCGTGAGCTGAACCCCGCCCTATTTTTCAGGGCTAACCGCCAGTTTATGATCAACAAAAATGCTATAGATACCGTTGAATATTTTTTTAATGGAAGGCTGCTTGTCAAAATACATCCATTACCTCAGGAACAAGTGCTTGTCAGTAAAGCAAAAGCAATGCAGTTTAGAAAGTGGCTGGATCAATAATAACTTCACCCCGGAATTTAGCAGGTTCACCCTTTTTTATCTTAACGGAGACCATAGGTATTGCTACATTTGTTTCATTAAAAATTAAATTTTTCCAAGATGCTTTTAAAACAAAAAAAACAATTGCTTCTTCTTGTAACAGCTTTTCTATGTACGGCATTTACAAGCTTATCGGCACAAACAAAAAAATTAAAGGACAGCACTCCGGAACAGCGTGCAAAGATGCAGACCGAGTGGATGAAAACTAAGTTAGCCTTAAATACTACGCAAGTCCAGCAGGTCTATGCTCTTAACCTTCAATATGCTCAAAAGAATGACCCTGTTATTCAAAGTAATGAAGGCAAACGGGCTAAATTCAAAAAACTGAAAGCCTTCCAGAAAGAAAAATCTGATGCACTCAGCCACATTCTGGATGCAGGACAATATAAAAAATATCAGGAGCTTAAAGATCAGATGGTTCAAAATTTTAAAGAGAAAAGAAAATGAAAAAACTAGTATATCCATGGGTAATGATCATGTTCATTACCACTTCAGCCTGCTCACAGAGCAGTAGTAACGATAATGATGAAATGGCTTTACAGGCAACACCCGGTAACAGTCTTCAGGGACCTATACAAAAACCTGCGTCAGGATATGGTGCAGATGGTAATTATGAGGTAGAAGAAGTTACTTTTAACAATCCTCAATATGCAGGAACGCAGGTTTCAATTTTCTATCCGAAAGGCATCACTTCTCCCAGGCCTACCATATTCTTCTCACACCCATTTGGTGGCGAGGAGAAGGATTACAATATAGAGCTGTATAACTTTATTGCAAAGAAAGGCTATGCAGTGGTATTTGTACCCTACCGTACTATTGACATCAGTGTTGATCACCGCTACCAAACCCTATGGGAAGGATTCATAAAGGCTGCTGCAGATTATCCCAATATAATTGATACTCAAAAAGTAGGATTTATGGGACATTCTTTTGGTGGTGGAGCAAGCATCGATCTCGCCTACAAAGCATTTACAGAAAAAGGATGGGGACAGAATGGCCGTTTTCTTTTCACCATGGCACCGTGGTATTCTTTTAACTGGAACAGTCCATTAACCACCCAACAGCAATTGCAGAGTTTTCCGGCCAATACCAAAATGATAACACAGGTCTATGACGAAGATGATATAAATGATCACCGAATGGCAATTGATATCTTCAAAAACATCAATATTACCAACGCTGAAAAAGATTTTATCTATTTTAAACCATCCACCGTTAACGGATACAATTATGTAACGGATCATGCTATGCCTAGCTCCCGAAAAGCCTTTGATGCATTAGATTATTATGGAGTCTACCGTCTTTTGGATGCCATGATGGATTACAGTTTCAATGGAAATGCCAATGCCAAAAATGTAGCTTTAGGTAATGGTTCCACTGCACAAGTTACCATGCCTTCTTACAACGGACAATCGATGGCTCCATTGGAAGTCACAGATAATCCCACACCGAAATATCTGCAAGGCAAATATCAGTTTCAATGCGGAGACAGCACCAATCCGCGAATTTCCTATTGTAACTAATTAAAAAAAGGCTATGATATAATTAAGCCTACACTTCTTAGCTTTATAAAAAGCGACGGCGGTTAACCAAAGGATTTGCTCTGCCAATCTATATAATTCGATTGATATTGAGCATATATTCTCGTAGGCTAAAATATATCATTGCCTTAAAATTAGTTATACTCATTTTCTTGATGAAAATCTTTTGTGAAAGTTTTCACAGAATCTATTAATTAAAGGAAATCAATTATTCAATTCTTTCTTTATCTCATTTGCCCATCGTTCAATTTCAGATTGATCTGAAGCAGAAAGCTTTGCGTTCCGATGAACAACCGTATAAGAAGTAAGCGGCATTTCACCCTTTTTTACGGTTTCTACGATCTCTTCAAGCTTCTCAAGCTTTTTTTCACGGCTATAAGTATTAAATTCATCAAAGTTCAAATGTCTTTTGCCAGAATTTACGTGATCAGCCAACCACCATTTCACTGGCTGTACTTTACTGTACCACGGGTAGGAGGTATTATTGGAGTGGCAGTCATAGCAACTTGTTTTCAAAATTTCTTGAACTTTTGCCGGTATTTTATAATAATTTCCGATAGCATTCTCAGAGCGACTTTGGCTGATATTTTCTTTAACATTAATAAACTGAATACCAATAAACAGTAACAACAGTATGGTTAAAATATTTTTTACGGTGAAAAATGACTTATTCATTATTTTAGGTTTTTAAATTTATATTTATATTTTTTGCGGAATTACTCCTCTTCACTTGCCGTATTTTTAAGCTTCATCAAAAGCGTGTACGCATTTTTGGTGACGATTTTTTTATTCTTGAAATCTTCAAAATTTTTGATCTGAACAAAACCGTTTTCAGCTTCTCCCAACGTTACAGGAGCCAGTTTATAGGTTTGTTTTTTTTGCTGAACAAAAACATAATTGTTCCCTTCAAAACTGACAATACTTTCCTCTGGAAGTGCATTGGAAAAGGATGTTTCAGTATCAATCTCAGCGTTCATATATATTCCGGGAATCAGGTTCTGGTCATACTGCTCAAAATGGCAATGCACATCTGCCGTTCCGTCTGCATTGATATCTTTGCTGATGAGAATAATTTCTCCATTATATTTTTTCTCCGGCTGCGTATTGGTATAGGCGGTAAATCTTTGTCCTATTTTCAGCATTTCAAGGTCTTTTTCATATACTTTAAGATTCAGATGAATGTCATTAGGATTGATGAGTTCAAATAAAACATCAGACGGATTTACAAACTTTCCTATATTCACATTCACTTTGCTCACAAAACCATTGATTGTACTGTAGACCGGAACACTTTTTCTAATATTCTCAGCGGTTAAATTTCCCGGATTGATATTGACAAGCTGAAGCTGTTCTGCCAAAGTATTCATCATGATCCTTTGGCTGTTCATTTCAGACTGAGCCTGCTGCATTACTTTATCACTGCTTGCCTGGCTCTGGTTGAGCTTTTTCTGTCTGCCATAATCCAGTTCTGCAAAATGAAGTTTTGATTTTGCCATCAGATAATCCTGCTGAAGCTGTATAAATTGAGGATTTTCGATAACAGCAATCACCTGTCCCTTATTCACCCGCATTCCCGGAAGCAGATTGGTATTTTTCAGATAACCACCCAGAGGAACGCTTACGGAAACCAAATTCTGAGGCGGAACATCTATTTTTCCATTGATTTTAAGTACCGTAGAAATATTTTTCACAGAAAGTGACATTGTTTCTATAGGCGTGTTTTTAAGCTGGGCATCGGTAAGTATAACGATACTTTCATCTTTAGAAGTTGTTGGCTTTATAACAGCTTCTTCTTTTTTATGGCATTGAACCGAAAAAAAGAGGACAAGCATTAATAAAATCAAATATTTATTTTGAATTAATCTTGACATAATTTATTGATTTAAAGTAATATATTCCAGTTCAATGATACTTTCATTAAGATTCCAAACGGCATCTGTATAATTATTTTTAATACTGATTGCCTGATTGGCAAGCATTACAAATTCCAGATAATTGATATCTCCGTTGATAAACTGTTTTTGAGCAGTTTCAAGAATGGTATCGGCATTTTTCAGTTCATATTTCTCGTACTGAGAAACAATTTCCATGTTTTTCTGCTGAATCTCTGAGAGTTTTTTATACTGTTTTTTTAAGGTAAACTCGGCATTCTGAAAATCATTTTCGGTCACTGATTCTACAATTTTTGAAGCTTCAATTCTTGCTTTATGGCTTCCCGAAAATAAAGGAACCGAAACGCCGACCTGAACAGAATGAAACTGAGGTGAAGCATTGTAAACCCTGTCATCTGCCCCCATTCCACGGAAGCTGTTGAGATTGTAGGCAAGCTGTAAACCCGGCAGTAATTTGGATTTCTCCAAAGCCGTTTGTTGTGCTGCAATATTTTTTTGCTGTTCTAATATTTTCAATGAAGGATTTGTGAAAACATCATTTTGTAGATTAGAAAGAGCGAAAATACGTTCTCCATCAGGAATGAATTCCGTTTCTGAATTGAGAAGCCATTGCAATTGCAGCTGCAAAGTTCTGAGTTCCTGCCGCACCTGTTTAATCTGGATTTCGATAGCTGATTTTTGGTTGGCAGCAGTCGTTTTTTCCAAAATATTACTCTCACCGCTTTTTAATCTTAAAGTTGCCTTTTCCAGAAATTGAGAATAAAAGTCTAAAGATTCATTCAGGATTTTTTCCTTTTCCTGCCAATATAGAATATTGTAGAATGTAAACGTCACGCCTTTTTTCAGCTGATATTCTTTTAATGAAATAGTAAGCTCACTTTTTTTCCATTCTTCGGTGTACAGATTTTTCTGTCTTTTGTAAACGGTGGGAAATGCAATGCTCTGTGAAACCCCGAATTTTATATCCCGGTAAGCACTATTGATTTGTCCGTAGTCCGCAGAAATTCCTGTCTGAGGAATGTCTGAAGAAGTTTTAATAAGTGCTTTTGCATATTCTGATTTTAATTTTTCATTTTTCAGGCCTCTGTTATTTTTCAAAGCTATAGCAACAGCTTCATTTAAAGTGACCTTGGTTTGAGATTTCATAACACTTCCTGTCAATACAAAAAAGATGATAAGAATGGGTGTCACTGTATTTTTTCGTATTTTTTTCATTTTAAATCCTTTTTCAATAGTTACATACAGCAGCGGAAGCACAAAAAGTGTGAGTAATGTAGCAATCAAAAGTCCACCTATCACTACAGTTGCCAATGGCCTTTGAACTTCTGCTCCTGCCCCGTTGCTTAGAGCCATCGGAATAAAGCCTAGTGAAGCCACAAAAGCAGTCATCAACACAGGCCTTAACCTTGCTTCTCCGCCGTCTACAACAATTCTTACAATATTTTTAATTCCACCTTTATACAATCTGTTGAATTCTGAAATCAGGACAATTCCGTTGAGAACAGCCACTCCAAAAAGAGCGATAAATCCTACACCTGCACTGATACTGAATGGCATTCCCCTGGCTGCCAGTAAGAATACGCCTCCAATGATAGAAAGTGGAATCGCAGTATAAATCAAAAGGCTTTCCTTGACCGAATTAAAAGCCAGAAACAACAGCACAAAAATTAAAACCAAAGCAATTGGTACCGCAATCATCAGCCTGTTTTTTGCATTTTTAAGGTTTTCAAAAGAACCTCCGTATGTGATGTAGTATCCCGGAGGAAGTTTGAGCTGTCGGTCTACCTTAGCTTGAAGTTCTTCTACAATCCCCTGAACATCACGGTTTTTGATATTAAATCCCACCACGATTCTTCGTTGTCCGTTCTCCCGTTGGATTTGGTTCGGACCATCTTTAATCTCAACATTGGCAAGCTGCGAAAGCGGAATCTGATTACCTGATGGCGTAGGAACCAGTAAATTCCTGACATCATCCAGGTTTTTACGGTCATTACTGTTTAATCTTACCACCATATCAAAACGTTTCTCGCCCTCAAAAACCAAGCCTGTACTTTGACCTGCAAAAGCGGTATTAATAACCCTGTTGATATCTCCGATAGACAAATGATACTGCGCTATAACCGGTCTGTTGTACTGGATAATAACCTGCGGAAGACCTGAAATGGGTTCGATATACAGATTTTGAGTTCCCTTTACTGTATTAACTATTTTTCCAAGCTGATTGGCATTTTTCACCAGTGTCTCCAGGTTTTCTCCGAATATTTTCAAAACAACATCCTGTCTTGCGCCTGTCATCAATTCATTAAAACGCATCTGAACGGGATATTGAAAACCAAATGTAACTCCCGGAACATCTTCTAAGGCTTTGCCCATTTTCCCCGAAAGCTCCGGAAAGGTTTTAGCGGAAGTCCATTCGCTTTTATCTTTCAGAATTACCATCATATCAGAAGCATCCATAGGCATCGGGTCGGTGGGAACTTCTCCGCTTCCTATTTTGGTAACTACTTTCTGAACTTCCGGAAAACGGGTCTTCAGAATATGTGCCGCTTTTTGTGTACTTTCAGTTGTTGTTTTGAGATTGCTTCCGGGGAGAACTCTGGTATCAACAGCAAAATCTCCTTCTTCCAATGACGGGATAAATTCACCTCCCATTCTACTTAAAACCACAACAGAAAAAGTAAAAAGAACAATCACGATACTGAAAATGGTTTTGGGTATTCTTAAAACTTTCAGCAAGGCCTTACGATAAATCATTTCAGCTTTTGCCATTAACCGGTCTGAAAAATTCATTTTATGGCTTATTTTTTTGTTTAAAATAATAGAACTCATCATCGGAATATAGGTAAGCGAAAGCAGAAATGCCCCCAGTAAAGCAAAGGCAACGGTTTGTGCCATCGGTTTGAACATCTTTCCTTCAATCCCCTGCAGTGTTAAAATAGGCAAATAGACTATAAGGATAATAATCTGACCGAAAACTGCACTGTTCATCATTTTTCCTGCAGAATCTATGACAATTGTATCCATTTCCTGTTTTGAAACCGAAAGGGCTTTGCGGAATTTTGAATTATGGGTAAACTGATGCATGACCGATTCTACAATAATAACAGCCCCGTCTATAATCAGCCCGAAATCCAGTGCGCCAAGACTCATTAAATTCCCACTTACCCCGAAGAGATTCATCATACAAATTGCAAAAAGCATCGCCAGAGGAATAACTGAAGCTACCAATAGCCCTGCACGGAAATTTCCTAAAAACAAAACCAGCACAAAGACAACAATCAACGCACTTTCCATCAGATTTTTCTCAACAGTTCCGATGGCGTTGTTTACCATCTTGGTTCTGTCTAAGAATGGCTCAATTACAACACCTTCCGGCAAGGTTTTCTGGATTTGCAGAATCTTAGCTTTTACATTTTTAATGACCTCACTGCTGTTTTCGCCTTTGAGCATCATCACAACCGCACCGGAAACTTCGCCATTATCATTATAGGTCATTGCACCGAATCTTGTCGCATAACCATAGCGAACATCTGCAATATCTCTTATAAACAAAGGAACATCATTGTTTTTGGTGACGATTGAAATATTTTTAATATCATCCAGATTTCCGACCAATCCTTCGCTTCGTATGTATAAAACGGTAGGTCCTTTTTCAATATAAGAACCCCCCGTATTCTGATTGTTGGTTTTAAGTGCATCGAAAACATCCGTAATGGTAATTCCGTACGCATTCAGTTTGTCAGGATTTACTGAAATTTCATATTGCTTTAGCTTTCCTCCAAAACTGCTGACTTCCGCAACACCTTTTACCCCAAGCAATTGTCTTCTGACAATCCAATCCTGAAGCGTTCTGAGTTCTGTAATATCATATTTACTTTCATATCCTTTTTTAGGACGGACTACATATTGATAAATTTCCCCCAAGCCTGTTGAAATAGGTCCCAGCGTGGGGGTTCCTATATCCGGAGGAATCTGATTCTGCACCTGCTGCAGTCTTTCTGCGACCTGCTGTCTCGCCCAGTAAATATCTATATCATCATCAAAAACGATGGTAACCAGCGAAAGCCCAAACCGCGAAAAACTCCTAATCTCTTTTAAGCCCGAAATATTACTGTTGGCCTGTTCTATGGGAAAAGTAACTAATCGTTCGATATCGGTAGCCCCGAATGACGGCGCTGTGGTTATCACCTGAACCTGATTATTGGTAATATCAGGGACTGCATCTATCGGTAATTTCGTCACCTGATAAGCTCCAACGCCTATCAATCCGAATACCAATAATGCTATAATGAGCTTATTCTTTACAGAAAACTCAATGATTTTTGTAAGCATATAATTATTGATTAATCTTAATTATTGTGATAAATTTTGGGCATTCTGAAACATCGGATGAAGGGTATCTGCATTATTTGCAAATACTTTTATGATAAATACAGAATACCTCCCAATCAAAGAATGATTGAGAAAAATGGATTAAGATTGATAAAATTTCGGGGGCTCCCAGATGGAATTTAAAATTTCTTTGTTGTAAAGTATACTTTTGTAAAAAGTTTTCTTTATTCCGGGAGCATTATATATTTTGTCTGTAAAATGAAAATCTACAGAAGGATTAATTATGAAAACAACGGAAAGGAGATTTGCATGTGAAACAAATGGCAATTTTTGATCTGTCTGATAATCTGCATCTTTTACGGGATGATCATAATGCATTTTCAGAAAATCTATAAGGGTGATATTTTTATTTTGTCCCTTATGTTGTAGAAAATGCTCTATAAGAACAGGAATTTTCAGCAACTGATAAAGTTCAGTTGTTGAAACCAAATAGAAGGAAAGTAATACTATGGAAATAAGCCTTCTCACAATACAAAATTAGATTTTTTTCTTTTTAGAACGATTATAAAATAATACAATTTTTAATTATTAAAAATTCATCAATCACTTATATCTTCTGATCTGCTATTTTTAAATATTTAATTTTTTTTGTAAAAGATTCATTAACAGAAATCATTACTGTACAAAATGTTTCCATCAGCATTTATAATATGTCCCCTCTCCTGTGATTCACAAAGCGTTTTGTAATATCATCGATAATTTTTTATTTACTTACCGTTCTTTACCACAATTTCTCAATTAGGTACCTGTAGGGATTTTTATATTGGATACTATTGATCTATAATTATGCAATTGATGCTTAATCATTTTAAGATCTTTTTTAAACATTTCAGAATCTTGGAATAGATTATTGTAATAAGCGATCCCGGCCAAAAGGTTTTCTTTAAAGCCGGTCCATTTTTTAGATTGGGAATTGGTAATCTTTCCGGAAAAAGCTTCAATCTCTTTTTTAAAATAATCCACATACATTTTCAACTCGCTGATAAACATATGAGGTCGATAGCCATCTGAAAGAATATTAACATTTCCGTAGATATGCCGAACCATTTGGGAAAGGGAAACTTCCTTGTCAAAAAAAGCAAGATTAGGACCAGGACAAATAACTACTCCCTGTTTTTCTCCTTTTATTTCCATATCATGCTCAAGATATGCTGAGTTCGACAGCCCGACACATAAGCAGGATTTATCTATAATGCTCAATTTGTTTTTCTGAAATGTTTCTTCGGATAATTCGTTTTTTTGCTGTTCAAGTTCTTCTAGTTTAATTTTCTGATATTTTTTTGATGCAGTGCAGATTCCTTTCGGAGAGAACTCCTTACTCAATGCCAGAAGCTTTTTCGGACAAGAACTGCCAAATTTGTTGTTGGATATTTTCAGCTTTTTCAATGTTTCGTTGGATGTTCCTTTTATTGCATTGAAAGGCACTCCTAACGGAGAGATGTTGCTAAGGAAAAGATCTTCTGCTTTTGCTTTCATAAGCAGTTGTCTCGTTTCGGAATCTAGTGTGGTTGCCTCAGGAACAAGAAGAAAGGGAGAGCCCCATCCTATGCTGTCTGCTTCATAATGGGAGAGTAAAAATTCATGTTCGTCTGATGTTCCGACTCCTCCCTGAACAGTAATTTTCATTTGTAATGGCTTGGAAACTAAATATTTACCTTTATGCTCTAAGGCCTTGATCATTAAAGAATGTGCGGATTGGATCAATTCTTCTTTTCTTTGCTTAAACTCTTCCATAATTGGTCCCAATAACATACCTTCCGTTGCAAAGGCATGCCCTCCACAATTTAATCCTGATTCCACCCTGTATTCCGAAACCCACAGCCCTTTTTTTGCTAAGAAATTTCCTTGGATCATTGCAGAACGGAAATCACTCACCTTTAGAATAATTTTCTTTCTCAAACCTCCGTCTAAATCTGGAAAAAAATCATCAAATTCTTCTAAATAGGAGTAAAGACGCGGATTCATTCCAGCGGAAAGAACTACTGATGAACTAAGCTTACTTTGAGCAAACCCTCTTAGAGAACTGTGTGCATCATTGTAATATGCAGGAAGCTGTTTATTATTTTTAAAATTGTCCTTATCTACTTTTGTCATAATATTAACATCAATATTTCCGGGAATAAGATGAGTATCTACAAAATTCTTAATAGCTAAAGCGTCATGCTCTTTTTGTCTGTCGAACCTAAGAAGAACATTTTTAATCGTTGATGCATTGGGCAGCATATTAATAAAGCCCTTCAAAGCCTCTTTATTTTTACTGATCTCCTTTTTAAATGACTCAAACTTTTCACAGACGATAGTATCAACCATGTCCAAATAAGCGCTGATCCTCCGAGCTCTATAATCTTCTTCATTGGTTGAAATGCCCCAAAAAGTAAGATTAAATTTCTTACTGTAAAGTTCCCTCATCTTTTCCACAATTTCATCATCAATGATTGAAATCACTGAAGAAATTCCGTATTGTGCCACCCGTATAGGGCTATCTATGGTATAGGCAAGTCCCATTACAGGAATATGAAAGCTATGTAATGACTTATTGTTCATATTTAGATTTTTTGTATTTTATTATTACTAAGTAATAATCACCTCATTAAATTTCCTGTAAAATTATTAATACAATACAACACCCACCATAAGAAAAAGGTATAAATTAGAACCATTCTAAATAAAACAGTATATTTTCAATGATATAATCTATAATTCTATCTTTTCTTTTAAGATTTATCTATAATTACATTAAAATTCTCAATTTAATTTGTCGATAATACAAAAAAGTTTTTAAAGAAATAGTGATCACTGCTTCAATTACACCATTCTTTTATTACATCTCGACCCGCTTTACCTCTATTTCAATAATGTAAGTGTAAAACTATTTTCAGCAAAAGTATTTCTTGTTATATTTGAAGCACATGTCCCAAAAGTTCTAACAAGCATATAATGAACTTGCAACTATTTTTGAGACAAAATTTATATACTCTTTATGCTACATTTTTAGATTGATTAGACATTAAATTTTGATACTCTCTTATGGTTAAATTTCCTAAAGCTGAATGCCTTCTCTGGGTGTTGTAAAATGTTTCTATATATTCAAACACAGAGTTTTTGGCGTGGTCTCTAGTTTCATATTTATTTTGATAGACAAGTTCGGTTTTCAGAGTTTTGAAAAAACTCTCCGCTACAGCATTATCATAGCAATTTCCCTTTCCACTCATACTTCGGGTAATATTTTTCCCGACTATTGACGTAAA
>NZ_AUMT01000025.1 GCF_000430825.1 Chryseobacterium daeguense DSM 19388
AGAGGGATACAGTATGCGTGCACAGAATTTACGTCAATAGTCGGGAAAAATATTACCCGAAGTATGAGTGGAAAGGGAAATTGCTATGATAATGCTGTAGCGGAGAGTTTTTTCAAAACTCTGAAAACCGAACTTGTCTATCAAAATAAATATGAAACTAGAGACCACGCCAAAAACTCTGTGTTTGAATATATAGAAACATTTTACAACACCCAGAGAAGGCATTCAGCTTTAGGAAATTTAACCATAAGAGAGTATCAAAATTTAATGTCTAATCAATCTAAAAATGTAGCATAAAGAGTATATAAATTTTGTCTCAAAAATAGTTGCAAGTTCAAACTTCTTCTATAGTGTTTTGTTTTTAGAGGTTTTATTTTGTTTTCTCTTGCTGAAACATTTAATAATAACAAAAATGATATGGTTTTCCTTTGAACAGAAATGGAAGTACAAAAAATTAATGAAACTGTCACAGTTTTGTAGTATTTTTTTTATTTGATCGTTAACAAGTTAGGCAATTTTATAATAAAAGTCTTACATTTTATGAATGTAGTAGTTTTTAATTTTGTACCCGCATTATTTGAGATATCAGCAGTATGCTATCTGCAGAATATTTTAAATACTGCGAATGAAGTAAAATTATTTTATGATTCTACAAGCACAAATGATCAGGTAACTGAGCCATCTCAAAAGTATCCTTTCTCTTGAATTCCTCTCTGACTTCTGTTATTTAGGAAATTCTCAGAGAAGTATTTTATCTTTTGAGATGGCTCAATTTTTATAGACAGGCTGAAGGCGATGATTTGTAGTTATTATTATATAAATCTTGAGCTGATATGGATATAAACAATTAACAGTATACATTAAATTATTTACAATCAAGATAATTTTCAAACATTAATTAAAAATTAAACACTTTTAAAATGAAAAACTATTATGTAATAGCCTTTCTGGCTATTAATTCTCTGGTTTATTCCCAAGTTGGAATAAATACTACCACGCCTCTTGCGACTTTAGATATTGTTGCTAAGGCAGATAGCAAAACACCCGGTTTACTTCCCCCACGTTTAAACGGAGATGATATCAAGACTCATGATAACGACTATGATTCTAATTTGGCGGGTACTATAGTGTATGCTAAAGCACCTGTAAGCAATGTGAGTACAAAAACAACCAATATTACCAGGCCCGGATACTATTATTTTGATGGCAATATCTGGAAAAGTATGACCAACTCCTTTTTAACAGGCAACGCCAAAATAGTAGCCACAGACTATACTGCCTCAGATGATGACTGCCTGATAGAAACCAGAGCGTTACCCTATGTGAAAATTACTTTACCAGCCGCTACAGCTCTCAATAAAGGAAAAATCTATGTTATATATAACTCAAATAATGAGATTGGAGGGGGAAATCAATTAAAAATAGAAACCTCTTCCAGCTCGATAATCGGAACCCAGGAGATTAATATAGGAAAGGGTAAAATGGTAGTGAGTGATGGCAGCCGTTGGATTATCGTAGGATATTAATATTAATCTAGAAACATTTAAAAAGACATGAAAAAAAATAAAAATACAATTTTAACTTTATTATTTCTTACCTCATGTGGTTTGTCAGCACAGATTCAAACCAATGGAAATGTTGGAAATACTATCAATGGAAGCAATGCTTTCCTAGATGTAAGTAAAGCTTTTAGTTCGGCATCAGTTATAGACCCTTCTTTAACAAATAATTTAGGAAAGGGGCTTGTTTTTTCGGATACAGATCTAACCAAATTCGAGTTTATCCTTCCCTCAGATGCAACTACTTTCCCTAAATATTTTGATGGGATGGTTGTTTATAATACCGGTACAGGAAAGACCAAGACAGGAGGTAATAATCTTCCTTCGGTTTCTACTGACGTTAGTCCAGGTTTCTATTATTTCTATAACCCGAATGGAGCTGGAGGAAGTGTCACGACAGGAGTGTGGAAGCCTTTGTCTGATAATGCCTGGAAGTTGCTAGGCAACAGCGGAACTAATCCGGGAACGAATTTCATAGGAACTACCGATGCCATAGACTTTATAGCTAAAACAAACAACCAGGAAAGGCTAAGAGTAACTTCTTCCGGTAATGTAGGTATAGGCACAACCTCACCTGCTGCAAAGCTGGATGTTTTAGGAGGTGTTAATATTACGAGTGCTACAGGAAATAATACCTTGTATATTAATGGAGGTAATACTCCAACCAACCCGCGTTTGTATGTGGAAAAAGGGGCGATAGAGGTACAGTCCAATGAACCTGTGGGAACCAACAGTATTTTTTCAATAAGCCAGGCAAAAGATCAAAAGGTAAGTGTATTAGCCAACGGTAATGTGGGAATTGGGACATCAACACCAAAAAACAGGTTAGACCTTGGACCAACTGCAGGAAGCTCAGCAACAGATGTTAACGCCAAGAAACTCGCTGTGTTCAATAATGCAGCAGGAATAGACTTTTATGGTTTAGGGGTGAGTCCGGGCTTACTACAGTTCCATTCTTCTTCTGCACCTGATGGAGCACCAGGTATGGTTCTTAGTAGTAAAGGAAGTGTGGGAGTTGGGACTACAACACCAAATGTACAGGCCAGTCTGGATTTAAGTGCTCCTGATAAGGCTTTACTTACCAATCGCGTGGCAAATACATCTGTTATTACTTCTCCTGTTGAAGGTATGATTGTTTATGCGAATGATCAACGTTGTTTTAAAGGATATGCAAAAAGTTCATGGAAGGATATTACTCCTTGTGATGACACCACTCCTCAGCAATTTACGTTAAATTGTGGCAATATTATTGCAGGATCAAATACTACATATGGAGTAAGTTCATTTTCCGGTCCAGGTAGTTTTCAGCTGTCATATACAGGAGGAAATACAAATATTACCGCTCCACAATTTATACCTTCCGCTTCAGGTCTTATTGCACAATTGAATCCTGGAAATACAATTTCTAACGGATCTGGAACTTTAAATTATACAATTACGGGAACACCTTCAGCATCAGGAACAGCTACTTTTAATATTAATATTGGAGATAAAACATGTTCATATAATATAAATGTGACGAAAAACACACCTTCTGGGCCATCTATTACCTCTCTGTTATGTGGTAGTGGATATTTAAATGGGAACATTTTAGAAGGGCAGCCGGTTAATTTAACCTACGCTTTACCTTACACAGGTGGTAATGGGGTATTTTATAATTCTCAATCACCTGTATCGTCACAAGGAGTTCAAGGTTTAACGGCAACTCTTCAGTCGGGTACGTTACTTAATGGAACAGGAAATTTATTCTTTACCATTACGGGAACCCCTTCACAATCAGGTACTGCAAGTTTTCCGGTTAGTTTTGCAGGAAAAAACTGCACATTTAGTGTAAATGTAGCCTCTTCTCAACCTAAGGTTACCCAGTTTCTTTGCGGAAATGTAGCTACCTCTGGTACTTTCACTTCTGGAACATTTAGTAGTGGTGGTTTTACCATACCATATCAAGGGGGAAATGGCATAGGTTATGATCCTCAAGAATTTTATTCTTATGGAGTGCAGGGTCTTACAGCCAAATTAAGTTCTGGAAGCTTGGCAAATGGATCAGGTAATTTAACTTTTACAGTTTCAGGAACACCATCATCATCGGGTACAGCTAATTTTACGATAAACATTTTCGGGCAGTCATGTACTGTTTCTATACAAGTAAATGCTCCAAAACCGCTACTACCAACATTAAAGTGTGGAGAAGCATATTACCTCCCGGTTCCAGGAGGATATCCAACACCAATAGCGCCTCCTAATGGCCTCATGGGTACTTATAATGGAGGAACATATTCTTTCGCTATTAAGATACCATATAGTGGAGGTAATGGACAGCCATATAGCGCACAATATGTTTCTTCTTCTCCTCTTCCAGGACAGTTGGGCGGTATTAGTTTGATCTTACAACAAGGAATTTTTGCTAATGGAAATGGAACCCTGGATTTATCTATAAGCGGAACTATTCCTGCTCATAATAACAATTTGTATTCATCTTGGGAGTTAAATATTGGAGGAGCAACTTGCACTCTTTCTACAACATTTAATGGGAAATAGTGGTTCTACAAACATAAATAATTAAGTAAATATTGCTGGTAAACCCAGCAATATTTTTAATAATAAACCGGGTAATATTTTGTCCTTTATAAACAAAAAATCAAAAAAAAACAATATTAAAAATCTTAAAAAAAATGAGAAAATTTATTTTTTCGGCTATTTGTACGTTATCATTGAGTACTTTTTTTCAGGCGCAGACATGCGCAGGAGTGGCAAATATACCTGTTAATGGTGTAACAACGGTCAATGGGATACAGGTAACGACATCTTCTTCAGGGTGTACTTTTGAAAATGTGGTTAATTTTAATGACTGTATTAATCAAAGTAATATTAATATTCTAGATGTCATACGTGTAGGTGCAAACGGACAAGGGACTTTTACCCTGAACTTTGATCAACCTGTTAATGACATCGGATTTTTTATCTATGCTTCACCAAATGAAAGCATTTCTTTAACTTCTAATAGTGGAGCTATATCACTTTTGCCATTTTTTTCCTGCCAATTAACAGTATCATCTAATTCAATTTCTTTTGGGCCTCCATCACCTTTTGGCTACTCGGGGAATGGGTGTTTTACAGCACATGCTGCAAGCCCCTATACTCAATTAACATTTACAGATCCGGGTGCCGGAGGAGGATCATTATTACAATTTTGTGAATCAAGCATTGTTTTAGGAACAGATGATGTAAATGTGAAAGCCAAAGATAATCTGGTAAGCATTTATCCAAATCCCGCAAAGGATCATTTTACTATTTCTACTAAAGAAAATTTAAGATCATACAAGATCTACGATCAATCAGGAAGAGAGATAATGGGATCATCATTAAAAGGGACAGAACAGGAAGTAAATATTTCTTCCCTTACAACAGGAACTTACACAGTATCTGTAGAAACAGAACATCAAAAAGTTAATAAAAAAATAATAAAGAACTAAGATTACATTTATTATCATGTCCCTCTTTATCATTAAGGGGGACACTATGTAAGATAAGTCTTGATTAAACAATATTAAATCATTAAAAAATGAGAAAATTTATTTTTTCGGTTGTTTGTGTATTATCATTGAGTACTTTTTTTGAGGCGCAGACATGCACATTTGCAAATATACCTGCTAATGGAATAACAACGGTCAATGGGATACAGGTCACGACATCTTCTTCGGGGTGTACTTTTGAAAGTTCGGTCAATATATATGACTGTACTGGAACTGGTGTTGACCTTTTAGATGTCATTCATATAGGTGCAAACGGACCATGGTCTTTAACCGTGAACTTTGATCAACCTGTTAATGACATTGTATTCTATACCTATCTTTCACCAAATGAAAATATTTCTTTCACGCCTAATAATGGAACTATATCACTTTTGCCAACTTTTTTTTGCCCAGAAGTAATGTTCTCCTCTAATTCAATTTCTTATATGCCTATTTTTCCTTTTGGCAAAGGTATTGGATTTTTTACAGCACATGCTGCAAGCCCCTATACTCAATTAACAGTCACAGGTCTGGGTGCCGGAGGAGGATCATTTTTATATTTTTGTGAGTCAAGCATTGTTCTAGGAACAGATGATGTAAATGTGAAAGCCAAAGATAATCTGGTAAACATTTATCCAAATCCCGCAAAGGATCATTTTACTATTTCCACTAAAGAAAATTTAAGATCATACAAGATATACGATCAATCAGGAAGAGAGATAATGGGATCATCATTAAAAGGGACTGAACAGGATGTAAATATTTCTTCCCTTACAACAGGAACTTACACAGTATCTGTAGAAACAGAACATCAAAAAGTTAATAAAAAAATAGTTAAGAACTAAGATTACATTTATTATCATGTCCCTCTTTTATCATTAAGGGTGACATTATAATTAACATATTGCGGTAGAGAAAGTCTGACAAATAATAAACTAAATAATAACAAGTCAGTTCATTATTTAAATCAAACAATTCTGTTTCTAAAGTTTCTTTAGGATACGCAGTTTTTCCAAATGTTTTCTCAATACTTGGAATGAATGATATTCAATATGAAGGTATCCGGTTTTTTAGGAAAATTTAACAAAGAATATCAAATTCTAATCAATTAAGAATGTATATAAATTTTATTTCAAAACAATTACAACTTTAAAAATCTGATGTTTATAAATATGAAGACATATATTTTTATAAAACCTTTAATATGAAAAAAAAGCTATTACCTATAATAGTTTTGGCTTCTTGTACTTTGCAATCACAAATAATAAAACTTGACACAATTACAATTTCGGGACGAAAGAAATCAGAAAATGAGAAAGCAGAGACTATAAGACATGCTCAAAGCGTAGAGGTGCTTGGTGAAAAAGAATTGAATAGAAATAATTCAAATTTTATTGAACAAAGCCTAGGAACCTTAGCCGGGGTTCAGGTTGATAAAAGGACTCAGTTAGGAGGACAAAGGATTGTTATCAGAGGTTATGGCAATGACCAAAAATTCAATAACTGGGGCATCAAAAGTTATCTTAATTCTACACCCATAACAAATGCAGATGGCGTAACAATTTTAGAAGACATTGATTTTTCATTAATAAACCAAGCTGAGGTTATTAAAGGTCCCGCCGCTACTTTATATGGTGGAGGAATAGGTGGGGTAGCAAGATTCTATATAAGGCCACCCCAGAAAAAAGGATTGCAGTTCTCACAAAAACTTATTGCAGGATCATTCAACCTTTTGCAATCTGCAACCAGAGTAGATGCGGTTACAGATACTTCTTCCCTCATGTTTAACTATGGACATATCCAAAGTGATGGCTACAGGCCTAGAGGCAGCAGCTTAAAGAATAGTTATTCATTTTTGGGAACTTTTAAAATTAATCCCAACCAGAAGCTTATGATCTATGCTAATCATACTAATTCTAAGGAAGGGGTTACAGGGCAAATTTCTTACGAGGATTATTACGCGGGCTACGACCCCGGAAATTTGGCATATGCTAATAAGAATGCCCGGAATAATTTTGATGTAAGCAGGGCCACAGTAAGTCATTTATGGAATATTACGCAAAACGCAAGCAATTCTGCTTCCATTTTTTATTCACAGGTGGATTCTAAAAGAATTTCTGCGGGCGCAGCGGAAAACAATCAAAGCCCGAATTATGGCTTTAGAAACACTTTCAACATTACTAATAAATTAAGCGAAAAGATTAGTAACAATATTGAAGCAGGAGCAGAATATTTAATTTCCCGGGCATTGATTTCCAATTATCGGTTTACAGGCAATGGCCTTGAAACACAGCCTATTGGTAATGGATCGTATTTTAGATATAAAAATAACCAGTTTTCATTCTTTTTGGTTGATAGACTGACTTATAAACCTTTTGCTATAAGTCTTCTTGCAGGGTTTAGTGGGAACAGAACCGAGTATAATAGAGAAGACCTTCTAGCTTATCCAGGCCTAGTAGCCGGATATAACAAGGATTTATCATTTAATAAAAGTTTTTCAACAGTTTATAAGCCCCATATTGCATTACAAAAAATATATAAAAATCAAATATTTACCCTAAGCTATAGTGAGGGATATAATTCCCCTACCGCAGCAACGGCCTTCATTACTGCTATTAATAAAACCAATGACGAATTAAAGCCTGAAAGTGCTGGCATGTGGGATTTTTCTTCACAAGGTCTTTTATTTAATACAAATTTTGATTACAAGGTATCGCTTTTTGAGATAAGCATAAAGGATAAGCTGACTCAACTATCCGGTAGAGATCCTATAACAGGAACATCTTACACATACTGGTCTAATACAGGAAATCAAAAAAACAAAGGACTTGAGGCAAGTTTAGGCTATAAATATAGTGCAGATCATTTTTTCATTAATGAAATAGAACCTTATTTCAATATCTCTTATTATGATTTTAAATATGGAGATTTTACCACTAAACTAAATAATTTGGAGAAGAATTATAATAATAATCAAGTGGTGGGAGTACCAAAAATAAAGACGTCAGTAGGGGTAGACTTTAACACGAAACTTGGAGTTTACTTCATCAACACTCTTAACTATCTTGGAGATGTATATACTGACTTTGAAAATACCAATAAAGTGAGGGGCTATTATCAATATAATGCAAAATTGGGATATAAGCACAATTTTGGAAATTGGGATGTAGATGGATACATTGCTGGAAATAATCTCACCAATCAAATTAATTATACCTTTTTGTTTTTGGGGAATAATGTAAATGATGGTGATGCTAATTCTAATTATCCTCCTGGTGTTGCCACAGATGTCAATCCTGGACCTAGCAAAGCTTATTTTTTTACTGGGATATCCATAGGTTATCATTTTAATTAATTTATATTTTAACAAATGAAAAAGAAATTATTGTTTCTGACAATATTTATGTCAGTATTTTACTACACTCAGAACCTTCATTCTAAAGTGAAAGAGCAAGAGGAAGACGAAGATTTTGAGTATGAAATGACACACAAGTCTTTGCCATGGTTTTCAGAGATGAAAGATGGAGGTGATTATTTTAAAATAAGATCGGAATTTGATCAATATTTTGGAAACCATACATGGGAAAAGAGCAAAACAAGGAGCTTAGGTGAAGACTGGCTTAAGAAAAAACTGTTTTACTTAGATAGAAATGGAAAAGTTGTTGCTGAGCCTTTACTCTTAAACCGGTCAAAAACCAAAAATATCCAAAGTTTAAATACCCAGACACAGGTTGGAAGCTGGACGATGATCGGGCCTGTCAATAGTGCAGAAACACCTTATAGCGGAGGAGGTAATCATGGAGGCTATGTATATCTTAACAGGATTGATCCTACCAATCCTCAAAGGATGTTTGTATCATTTATTAACGGAGGATTATGGCGCACTATAGATGGGGGAGCGAGCTGGAGCCTGGTTGATAACGGTTTTGCTGATTCTAAATATAATGATATTGATATATGCCTTGCAAATCCGCAGGTTGTCTATGCATTAAGTGACTATCAGCTTCTGAAATCTACTGATGGAGGATTAAATTGGCAGTCAACAACGATGACGAAAGATAATTTTCCCGGAAAAGCTTATGACATAGCTGTTTCGCCCGTAAATGCAGATATTGTAGTCGTTCGTTGGGGAGACTCATTGTATCGTACCACCGATGGAGGAAGCTCTTGGAATGTAGTATATACCGGTCTTCCTGGTTACCAAATATGGGACTCGTCGTTACATAGCGAATGTCTGGAATGGGATCCCAATGATAGTAGTTCGGTTTACTTTGCAAGTACATCCAATGATAATGTTTTTACTGTTTTTAAATCTACAGATCAAGGAGCAAGTTTTTCTCAACTGAACTCGACGACTTTAGATGCTTCTGCGAACGGTCAGACCATTGGGTGGACAAAAGTATTTCTTCCTACTAATAATGCAAACTCATTTTATGTAGCTGTAGGTACAGGCACTGACGCTTACGCCCATAAAGCAGTTCAGATGTATAAATTTAATAAGCAGACAGGAACATTAGAGCTTTCAAGGATTAATATGGTTTCCGGAATAGGAGATCCCTATTCTCATGACCCTGTTTTGCACCATGGAGATATCCAAATGGATCGCACAAATGAGAATGTAATTATATATGGCAGCTACGGAAATAAAAGAATACATTTTTCTACCGATAATGGCGCATCTTTTGTTCTTGCTGCGGCAAATTGTCATTCCGATCTTAGAACGATTGACCTGATAAATAATAAGCTAATATTAGGGAGTGATGGAGAGGCTGTATTTTCCACCGATCTAGGTGATACTTTTACAACTTTGACGAACAGTATTAGTAATCATGAACTATGGGGATTTGGAAGTGCATTTAAAACGGGCCTGGTAGCTTCTGGAAATAATCACGGGCCTGTCATGATAAAAGAAACCTATAATGGTTTTGATTGGTACAATGGTACCGGAGCAGACCAAGGTAATACTGATGTAAATCCGTTAGATGATAGATATCTTTATAGTAACGGTTATAGTAATTATAGATATTTTAGAACGGGTCCCCAGGCACTTATTGAAGAGCAAAATTATTTAGATAATGGTGGAATATATAGTTATTTTAATCAAATGGAGTTTCATCCTAATAAATATTATACATTAATCACTCATCACGCAGGGCAATATCCACATGGTAATCCTAATTTGAGTACCTGGAAAAATTCTTTGATCAAAACAGAAGATAATGGTGCAAGTATTAGTATTGTGAAAACATTTGCAAATCAAGTTTTTAGAGAGAAAATATCTGTTAAAAATCCAGATGTGATGTGTGTGGTAGAAGGCTTATCAGATAATAAGCTCTGGAAAACAACAGATGGCGGAGTTTCCTGGGCGAATATTACTCCCAGTACAGTTGCAACTTCTGGGCAAACCAATATTTCTGATATAGCTATTGGAGATGAAAATCCTAACGAAATTTGGGTAACGTATAGCGGAGTACAATCTGTGTGTAAGGTTTTAAAGTCGAATGATGGCGGTGCTACCTGGACAAATATTACGTCTAATATGTTAACTTCTTCTCCTATTACAAAAATTATTTTTCAAAGAGGTTCAAATGGTGGGGTATACGTAGGTAATAAAGCAGGAGTATTTTATAGAAATAACAGTATGAATAATTGGGTTATGTTGGGCAATGGCCTGCCAATGTGTGATATCCGATTTATGCATATAAATTATAATGAAAATAAATTAAAAATAGGAACTTCGAGAGGAGCGTTTGAGCATGAATTGTACGAGATCAGCCCTCCTAATGCCCAGATTTCTGTTGATAAAAACAAGTTCATGTGCACTTTCGAAAAGCTTCACTTTAAAGATTATTCCGTAGTCCGTAATGCAAGTGCGACATGGCAATGGAGCTTTCCCGGAGGAACGCCATCTTCATCCAATTTGGAAAACCCGGAGGTATCATACGAAAATGCCGCTAATGGATTCTATCCTGTTACATTAACAGTTACCGATCAATATGGTACCAGCACGCAGACCCTGGCAAATTTTATAGAAGTAAATAATCAATGTGGATCTAGCCAGCCGGATAAAGTGCCTGGTAAAAGTATAAGCATAACAGGGGAGAATACTTTCATTAAGATGAAGGACCTTAACATTCATAAAAACTCATTTACTTTCTCTTGTTGGGTTAAACTTGGCAATAATACTAATAGTAATGATCCTATAAAGACTCTTTTTGATATTCCAGGGACAGATTTAAGATTAGCTTTGTTAAAGAATGGGAATTCTTATTTTATTTTTCCTACAACAGGAGGTTTAATATCGACAGTTTTTGGTGGCGAATGGATACATATTGCTTTAGTAAGTAGTAATGCTAATGTCAAAATGTATTTGAATGGTAAAGAAACTACTTTTAGCCCATCCTCCTCTGAAATTTTTAATTCTTTATTAGTATCGAAAAATCTCATATCGGAAATAGATGAGGTAGCAGTGTGGGATAGGCCATTATCAATTGACGAGGTGAGAAAATGGAGGCATCTTACAAAAAGTATTGCCGGGGATCCTATTTTAAATGGATTGGTATATTACCTGCAATTCAATGAAATAGGAGGCAGTATTGTAACGAACAAGAATAATTCAAATACCTATGCTACAATTGAGGGGCCTAACTGGACAAGACAAGAATCCAATGCTCCTGTTTTTGAAGGGGTAAGTGAAAAAATTAATGTAAACTCTCCCGGATTAAAAGACTTTACGACTGCAGGGGTTTCTATGGAGTTTTCTCCCGGAACATATCCGGATGGGGACGTCTGGGTTTCAAGAGGAACAATAAATCCGGATACACTGCCAGATAACAATATTAATTTTGGATTTTACACAATTGTTAATAATTATGGGCTTAATAAGAACTTTACACCGCTTACATCATTATCATTTTATAAAAATGCTGATTTTAGCAATTATTTAACAGCCTCTACTTATAAATTGTTTAAAAGAGAAAGCAATGGCTTTGGAAACACTTGGGGTAACAGTATTGACAATGCTGATAACGTTTCAGGAAGTGGCCTTAATACAAAAGTTATGTTTAGTAATGGTCTAAATGTTGATTCTTTCAGCCAGTTTGTATTGTCCCAAAACTCATCACTTTCTGTTGCTGATAATGATAAGATAAAAGATGAACACCGTATAATTGTTCCGAACCCTGTACCACAGGGAACACCTTTATCAATGAAGGTACCTCAAAAGTGGATTCATTCGAATGTCATTATATATGATATGTCAGGAAAAATAGTAGCGGAAAAATCAAATTTAAGTTCTGAAGAAAAAATACTATTAAATATTCCTAAGGGAGTATATACAGCATTTTTTATCAGCCAGACAAATAAATATCAGGAAAAGTTCATAATCAAATAACAGCAAACCATCTTGAATTAAGTATGTTATTAATCATTAGAAAACGGCCAATCTTAAATTAGCCTGCACCCAAAAGTTTAGACAAAATTGAATAATCTTTTGATAAGAAAGAGCTCTGTATTGTACAGGGCTCTTTCCTTTTAATTAATCCTGATTCTATCATTATTATAGTAATGAATGTATTGTTGAACAGGCGGGAACTTATAGCGAAGTAAAAATTACTTAGAGGCTTACAAATTTGATATTGTTATTTTAGATATCGAAATGCCCGGAACCCGATATACCGAAATGATCCTTGAAATCAAATCTTTACAACGTTGATCCAGCCGTCATTCCATTTGCCCCGATAATAAAACTTCGTAGGAAGATTGACTGAATATTCATTATAAAGAAGTTTTGTTTCCTGCTGAAAGCTTTCGTTTTCACTGTTAAAGACATCATTCATCAGATTGTTCTTGAGTATACGGCTTATCCAGACACCCGCCAATAGTAACAACAGGTAACCCAGGCCTGTTGACAAAATATAAAGAAAATATGCGTTTTCAAAAGAAAGCTCTAAGATCGGCTCATTAAAAAAAAAGAGTATGAAGCCTAATGAGGCTGCAATACTGATCCTCTGCCATATGATCTTTTCGTTCTTTGTTCCTCTGGTTCCAAGGCAACTCAGGCCTAAGAATAGCACAATGAACAGCTTAGTATTTATTGTATGTATAAATAAACCTGAAGTTTTGTTGAACTTCAACAGTATGTTGTTAATAAGTTCCAGTGTCCAGGAACGCTGTTCAAAAAATCCGTAGCAAAACCAATACAGATGCATCAGCACAAGGATAATGCTTACAGCTCTCATAAAGGCCATTATTTTAGCTAACCCTCTTAAATCGTCTTCGCCCTGCATTTTAGAGTTTTTATGATTGTAATTTATCAATAGTTCGGTATAATCATAATTTTATGTTGCTTTTCGCCATATATGGCTTTGTTTGTCAATTTTATGTCTCAGTACAATTTATAGTATTGATATCAGAAGTTTTTGCATCTAAGAAAAAGAGTTATAATTTAAATAGAAACTAGACCAGTATGATTCTTTTTCACCCTTAGATGGAATCCATATAAATGGAAAACAGACACTCGGAGAAAATATCGGAGACCTTACGGGAGCAGAAGTTGCTTATGAAGCCTATCAACTTTACGGTATTGATCATCCGGGTAACTAGTGTTACTTTTTGGCTTTTGCGCACCGACCTCGACCATGAATTTTTTGAACTGGGAAAGATTAAGTTTAATTCAGGACTCAGTAGCTATGTTTTTGAAATTGACTATCACTTTTCTACATACTATAATTATAAGGTGGCACGGATCATCGCTTATCCGTCTACCAAAATACTTAAAAGGTCAATTTAGTCAGCCATTCTGCGGTTTCCGGATCGCGATGGTCAAAGAAAATGCTTTTTCCGGTGTCCAGTGTCGCGATCGCATCCAAATCTTCCTGGCGCAATTCGAAATCCCAGATATTGAAGTTTTCGATCAGGCGTTCCTCACGCACCGATTTCGGGATCACACCAATGCCTTGCTGTATGAGCCAGCGCAGGGTAACCTGCGCGACCGATTTACCGTACTTCTGGCCAATATGGGTCAATATCTCATTGCTGAAAATGTCATTTTTTCCCTCAGCAAAAGATGCCCAGGATTGCGTAGCGATATTATTTTTCTTTAACAGTTCATGCTCAGCAGCTCTTTTGATAGAAAGGATTGATCTCGATCAGGTTCAGCGCCGGGACAACCTCATTATGTGCAATAAAGTCTACAACGCTGTCAGAGAAAAAGTTGCTGATCCCAATAGCCCTGAAAATGCCTAGAAGTATTGGCGTACTGCTAGGCGAAATCAATAAATTTTAAATCACGCTTAAAACTTATCAACATGACAAATTTACGAAATTGTCTTGATACTGCTAGTATTTATGTATCAACGTACGCTAAGTACAACAATTCAAGCCTTTACGGCAAATGGTTAATCTCGGAGATTATTCGGATTATGACGAGCTACTGGAAGCAATGCGACAACTACATAAGATGAACATGATTGTGAGTTCATGTATCAAGATTTTGAGGGGTAAGAACTGTTTGAAAAACTCGGATTGATTAGTGAGTGTCATCTATCGCCTGAGATTTACGAAATAGTACAACAGATAGATGATTCTGGACATGATATAGAAGTTTACGAAGCATGTTTAGATTGTTTAGGAAAAATGGATTTTCAAAGCTTGTATGAATATGTAAACAATTTTTATTACGGTGAATTTAATTCGGATGAAGATTTTGTCCAATGCTTGTATGAAGATGATGCGTTTAATATTCCTAATTGGGTTGTGATCGATTGGGAAGCAACCGCAAGCAGCATAATGTTTGATTATTTTGAAAGTAACGGGCATTATTTTAAATCTTAGATTCCATTAGATTAAGATAGATTCAAAATGATTAAAAAAATGAAGTCGGGAAGAAAGTTGGGAGTGATAAAAATAAAAGCACTGAAAATCAATTGATTAACAGTGCTTTTTGTACCCATAACCGAAGAAATATCAAAACATTTGGTGGAAGATTTGGAAAGAATTTTAGAAATTAATAATCCTCTCATGTAACGTTTACGCACGTCTACACAAACACTTTTATCGATAATTTAATTCGTTTAAGCCAAATTAAATAAGAACTGGCTATTCAAAACCTAGCATTAAGTTTCTTGTAGTTGCAAAGTTTTTTTACCAATTGGTGTTTAATATATGTAATCCTTCATAAATTGGGGATTAAGCTTACATCAAATAACTGCTCTATGAAAAAGCCATATTTTATTATAATCGAAAATATTTGTAAGTTTTTTATAGCTAGAATAAAAATTTGAATCCAAACGATAATGGAGCAATGGCAGTCCCCGATGGACCAAATATGGCGGCATTGTATTGAGGTGTAACTGTAGCAACATGCGCCAATGCAAAATCTGTGGTTTTAATATCCTTTGTTGTACCGGGATAATTTTTAATTGTGGTGAAGGATAGATTTGCCAGGTTGTAGGAAAATTCTACGGTGAAGTGTTTTGTCATTACATAATCCAGACCTCCGGACAGAGCCAGCCCGAATTGGCTGATCTTGATATCACTGTCAGCTACAGATTCTCCATTAGCGGTAACTTTTGTCTTTCCAGTAATCATGGGAACTGCTAGCTGCCCAAAAAAGAATAAGCCTCCATGAATATTCCAGTATTTCCTTGCTAGTGGCTCTATAACAAGCAGGTTGGTTTTCAGGGTTACATCAGATCCGAGCTGATTTTCTGATTTAACTCCGATATTTCCTACAGCGACTCCAAGAGCTGTGGATGGAGCGATGAAATATCCAACGACAGGTAAAATTGTTGTACTGGATGATTTTCCGTTTTCAGTCCCATCTTTTGTACTTTGATATCCCATCTGGGCAGTTGCAAACCAAGTACCTTTTAATCCTGGGTTTTTTTCCTGTGCACTGAATAATCCTGCAATAGCAAGTGCACTCATCAATACGATTTTTTTCATGATATAAACATTTAGAGATACTCAAATTTCCAAATGTTTTAGAAATCATCAATCATGATTATTGGTGATAATTGTCATTATGATATTTATCATTAATTCAATAAAATATTAAAATATTAGTGATAATTTTATAAAAACAAAAAAATATAGTTATTTAATTAAAATAAATAGGATTTTATTTTGATATTATGTATTGTCTGGTGCAGGTGTACTAGACGAGATGAAAAATTGCTTTTTTGAAACATTAAATATCTGAAAGAATGAAAGTAGAACAAATTTATACAAGTTGTCTGGCTCATGGGGCCTATTATATCACTTCGAAAGGAGAGGCTGCTATTATTGATCCGTTGCGTGAAACAGTTCCCTATCTGGAAAGATTGAAAAATGACGGAGTAAAGCTCAAATATATTTTTGAAACGCATTTTCATGCTGATTTTGTAAGCGGACATCTGGATCTGGCTAATGAAACTTCAGCATCTATCGTGTATGGGCCAACTGCTAGACCCGATTTTGCAGCCCACGTGGCAGAAGATAATGAGATTTTTAAATTAGGGGATGTCACCATAAAAGTGATTCATACGCCCGGACATACTATGGAAAGCTCATGTTTTCTGCTCATTGATGAAGAAGGTAAGGAAACCGCTTTATTCAGTGGTGATACCCTGTTTCTGGGAGATGTTGGAAGACCCGATTTGGCTCAGAAAGCAGCCCATATGACTAAGGAAGAATTGGCTGGAGTTCTCTATAAAAGTATATATCATAAAATTTTACCACTTGCAGATGAAATTATTGTTTATCCCGGTCATGGAGAGGGCTCGCTATGTGGGAAAAAAATGATGAAAGAAACTTCGGATACTTTGGGTAACCAGAAAAAGGTAAATTATGCCCTCAATCAGCTAAACGAGGAATCATTTATTTCGGCAGTACTTGATGGTCTTTCTCCTCCGCCAGGCTATTTTGAAATGAATGCGGTTATGAATCGAGCGGGGTATGAAAGTTTTGAGAATGTTTTTAGCCGCGGAATGTCACCCCTTTCGGCAGAGGAATTTGAAGCTAAGGCGAATAATGAAAATGTAATCATTCTGGATACAAGGGATGGTGGAGTTGCTAACTTTGTTAGGACACAATTCTTATACTCTTTATCTTTAAGAGTATGAAAAAGATCAGAAAAAATTACAGTCTAGAGTTTAAGATCCAAGCAGTATCTTTAAGTGAGCAGCGAGGCAATGTATCCTCGGTAGCTGAAGAATTTGGGATCTGTAAAGAAAGTCTCGTTAATTGGCGAAAACTTCACAAAGAAGGTAAACTTAGCAAGGAAAAACAAATATCCTCTGATCCAATAAGGGAAGAGTTATTGAGACTTCGCAAAGAACTGGAAGAAACAAAGCTTGAACGTGATATCTTAAAAAAGGCGGTAGGCATCTTCTCCAAGAGAG
>NZ_AUMT01000026.1 GCF_000430825.1 Chryseobacterium daeguense DSM 19388
CCCTTGGGACCTTCTCCAGCCCCAGGATGTGACGAGCCGACATCGAGGTGCCGAACCTCCCCGTCGATGTGAGCTCTTGGGGGAGACTAGCCTGTTATCCCCGGAGTACCTTTTATCCTATGAGCGATGGCCCTTCCATACGGAACCACCGGATCACTATGTCCTGCTTTCGCACCTGATCGACTTGTAGGTCTCACAGTCAAGCACCCTTATGCCATTACACTCTACGCACGGTTACCAAGCGTGCTGAGGGTACCTTTGAAAGCCTCCGTTACTCTTTTGGAGGCGACCACCCCAGTCAAACTACCCACCACGCAATGTCCTTCTAAAAGAAGTTAGGCTCCAAGTAAGTAAAGGGTGGTATTTCAACGTCGACTCCACCAACACTAGCGTGCCGGCTTCAAAGTCTCCCACCTATCCTACACATTACTTACTCAAAGTCAATACGAAGTTATAGTAAAGGTTCACAGGGTCTTTTCGTCCCATTGCGGGTAATCGGCATCTTCACCGATACTACAATTTCACCGAGCTCGTGGCTGAGACAGTGCCCAGATCGTTACACCATTCGTGCAGGTCGGAACTTACCCGACAAGGAATTTCGCTACCTTAGGACCGTTATAGTTACGGCCGCCGTTTACTGGGGCTTCAGTCAAACGCTTCGGTTACCCTAACGCCCTTCCTTAACCTTCCAGCACCGGGCAGGTGTCAGACCCTATACAGCATCTTTCGATTTAGCAGAGTCCTGTGTTTTTGATAAACAGTCGCCTGGGCCTCTTCACTGCGGCCACCATTGCTGATGGCGTCTCTTCTTCCGAAGTTACGAGACTATTTTGCCTAGTTCCTTAGCCACGACTCACTCGAGCACCTTAGGATTCTCTCCTCGACCACCTGTGTCGGTTTTGGTACGGGTTGCTTCACTTCGGCTTTTCTTGGATCCGATTTCACTATAACAGCTTCGCCCGAAGGCTAGGCCTTGACACTTCCGTCCGTCTTCAATAGCTACGTCGAACCGTCCCCTTTTTAGTGTGAGCAAGTATGGGAATATTAACCCATTGTCCATCCACTACCCCTTTCGGGTTCGCGTTAGGTCCCGACTAACCCTCAGCTGATTAGCATGGCTGAGGAAACCTTAGTCTTTCGGTGAGGGGGTTTCTCGCCCCCTTTATCGTTACTTATGCCTACATTTTCTTTTCTATCCGCTCCACAATACCTCGCGATACTGCTTCGGCGCAAATAGAATGCTCCCCTACCAGATATAACTCATGTTATAAATCCATAGCTTCGGTAATATGTTTATGCCCGATTATTATCCATGCCGGACCGCTCGACTAGTGAGCTGTTACGCACTCTTTAAATGAATGGCTGCTTCCAAGCCAACATCCTAGCTGTCAATGCAGTCCAACCGCGTTGCTTCAACTTAACATATATTTGGGGACCTTAGCTGTTGGTCTGGGTTCTTTCCCTCTCGGACATGGACCTTAGCACCCATGCCCTCACTGCCGCAAAACATTTATTAGCATTCGGAGTTTGTCAGGAATTGGTAGGCGGTGAAACCCCCGCATCCAATCAGTAGCTCTACCTCTAATAAACTTTGTTGCGACGCTGCACCTAAATGCATTTCGGGGAGTACGAGCTATCTCCCAGTTTGATTGGCCTTTCACCCCTACCCACAGGTCATCCGAAGACTTTTCAACGTCAACCGGTTCGGTCCTCCACTCTGTGTTACCAGAGCTTCAACCTGCCCATGGGTAGATCACAAGGTTTCGCGTCTAATCCTACTAACTATGCGCCCTATTCAGACTCGCTTTCGCTCCGGCTCCGGACCTGAAGTCCTTAACCTCGCTAGTAAAATTAACTCGTAGGCTCATTATGCAAAAGGCACGCCGTCACAGAATTAATCTGCTCCGACCGCTTGTAGGCGTACGGTTTCAGGTTCTATTTCACCCTTCTATTCGAAGTGCTTTTCACCTTTCCTTCACAGTACTTGTTCACTATCGGTCTTTCAGGAGTATTTAGCCTTGGAGGATGGTCCCCCCATATTCAGACAGGATTTCACGTGTCCCGCCCTACTCATTTATCATCAATATATACCTTTCGAATACCGGGCTATCACCGTCTATGGCCGCACTTTCCAGTACGTTCTTCTAAATATATAAAGACTTTTGGGCTAATCCGCTTTCGCTCGCCACTACTTACGGAATCTCTTCGATTTCTTTTCCTCCGGGTACTTAGATGTTTCAGTTCTCCGGGTTTGCTCTCTAATAAATTAGAGTAATACATCTTCAATGTATTGGGTTGCCCCATTCGGATATCTACGGATCAATTCGTGTGTGCCAATCCCCGTAGCTTTTCGCAGCTTACCACGTCCTTCTTCGCCTCTGAAAGCCTAGGCATCCGCCATACGCCCTTAACGATTTCTTTCCTATTTTTAGGTTACTCAAGCACTTATAAGTGCTCGGTTTTCTCTTTGTGATGTCTTTACCGTTAATGTCAATGATCTTAATGCTATTTCTGATCTAATCCGCAAATATTGTTTTTGGCTCTATCTGCTTTTTTAATATTAAACCATCTATGATGGTGGAGAATAAGGGAGTCGAACCCTTGACCTCCTGCGTGCAAGGCAGGCGCTCTAGCCAGCTGAGCTAATTCCCCTCTAGTAAGATTAAAAAATTCAGAGATTAGGAGATTTAAAGATTAGCAACTGCTAATTTCTTAATCTCTCAATTCCTAAATACCTTAATCCCTTCAATTAGTAGTCTCGGGCAGGCTCGAACTGCCGACCTCTACATTATCAGTGTAGCGCTCTAACCAGCTGAGCTACGAGACTTTGTTTTAGATGTTAGATTTTAGACACTAGAGGTTAGACTAATCTCTAACTTCTAATTTCTAACTTCTTTTTCTAAATCCCTCCCTCTGATACTAATTTCTAGTGGGTTTTGTATTTCTTTAATATATCAACCAAATAAAAACTAAAGCCTCTCTTTAAGTAAGTTCTTCGTATCTTACGATACTAATTTTGTTTTTCGTCTTAAAGACGCTCTAAAATGAGATGTTCCAGCCGCACCTTCCGGTACGGCTACCTTGTTACGACTTAGCCCTAGTTACCTGTTTTACCCTAGGCAGCTCCTGTTACGGTCACCGACTTCAGGTACCCCAGACTTCCATGGCTTGACGGGCGGTGTGTACAAGGCCCGGGAACGTATTCACCGCGCCATGGCTGATGCGCGATTACTAGCGATTCCAGCTTCATAGAGTCGAGTTGCAGACTCCAATCCGAACTGAGACCGGCTTTCGAGATTTGCATCACATCGCTGTGTAGCTGCCCTCTGTACCGGCCATTGTATTACGTGTGTGGCCCAAGGCGTAAGGGCCGTGATGATTTGACGTCATCCCCACCTTCCTCTCTACTTGCGTAGGCAGTCTTACTAGAGTCCTCAACTTAATGGTAGCAACTAGTAACAGGGGTTGCGCTCGTTGCAGGACTTAACCTAACACCTCACGGCACGAGCTGACGACAACCATGCAGCACCTTGAAAATTGCCCGAAGGAAGGTCTATTTCTAAACCGATCAATTCCCATTTAAGCCTTGGTAAGGTTCCTCGCGTATCATCGAATTAAACCACATAATCCACCGCTTGTGCGGGCCCCCGTCAATTCCTTTGAGTTTCATTCTTGCGAACGTACTCCCCAGGTGGCTAACTTATCACTTTCGCTTAGTCTCTGAACCCGAAAGCCCAAAAACGAGTTAGCATCGTTTACGGCGTGGACTACCAGGGTATCTAATCCTGTTCGCTCCCCACGCTTTCGTCCATCAGCGTCAGTTAAGACATAGTGACCTGCCTTCGCAATTGGTGTTCTAAGTAATATCTATGCATTTCACCGCTACACTACTTATTCCAGCCACTTCTACCTTACTCAAGACATGCAGTATCAATGGCAGTTTTCCGGTTAAGCCGAAAGATTTCACCACTGACTTACACATCCGCCTACGGACCCTTTAAACCCAATAAATCCGGATAACGCTTGCACCCTCCGTATTACCGCGGCTGCTGGCACGGAGTTAGCCGGTGCTTATTCGTATAGTACCTTCAGCTTTCCACACGTGGAAAGGTTTATCCCTATACAAAAGAAGTTTACAACCCATAGGGCCGTCGTCCTTCACGCGGGATGGCTGGATCAGGCTCTCACCCATTGTCCAATATTCCTCACTGCTGCCTCCCGTAGGAGTCTGGTCCGTGTCTCAGTACCAGTGTGGGGGATCACCCTCTCAGGCCCCCTAAAGATCACTGACTTGGTGAGCCGTTACCTCACCAACTATCTAATCTTGCGCGTGCCCATCTCTATCCACCGGAGTTTTCAATATCAAGTGATGCCACTTAATATATTATGGGGTATTAATCTTCCTTTCGAAAGGCTATCCCCCAGATAAAGGCAGGTTGCACACGTGTTCCGCACCCGTACGCCGCTCTCTGATTCCCGAAAGAATCATACCGCTCGGCTTGCATGTGTTAGGCCTCCCGCTAGCGTTCATCCTGAGCCAGGATCAAACTCTCCATTGTATGTTTGTTCTTGACTCACTCAAAGTTTTTGACGCTTTAGTTTTTCCTTACTTGGTTGTTATATCTATTTTTCAATGATCTTCATTTCTTCCGCTTTTTTACGATGCCTGTTTTTCTGTCAGTTTCAGCTCCGTATTTGCGTGTGCAAAAGTAAAAATTATTTTCTTTATGACCAAATGTTTTTAAAAGAATTTTAAAGTTTTTTAAGTAACCTTAAACCCTTCACCAACACCCTCTCAAAATACTCCTGCGCTTCCCGTTTTACCGGACTGCAAAGATACTAATCTTTTTTAATCCCACAACTTTTTTTATTTATTTTTTTTATTTAAAACTAAATGAAAAAGTGCTTTATCCTGATTATCTCTTTTTGAAGTGTTTCTAATCTTTATGCCTACCCAAAGGCTCTTCTGCGCTACTTACTAACTTCTCGTTTTCAGTGGGGCAAA